>NZ_CP029190.1:4185470-4853440 GCF_008642295.1 Streptomyces venezuelae
TGCCGGGCGGTGCGGGCGCGGGGGCGCTGAGGCCGCCCTTGGCGTCGCCGTCGCGGTCCCCGCTCCCGCTGCCGCCGGTGCACCCGGCCACCAGCGCGGTGGCCATCGCGATACCCGGCAGGGCCAGCCGTACTGCCTTGCGCTGCACGTCCTGTGGCTCCCTCGGTCGGAAATTCCGTTGCCGCGGTCTGGCTGCGGCTGGACACAATGTCTACCGCACGCGCTGGCGCTGACGCCGGTCCCCTGTCGTCTTTGGGGCCAAGAGCGAGGCTTTTTGCGTATTCAGACTTTTCTTTGGTTTACGGGGTAGTGGGGACGATATGTCATATGTAGAGGTGCCCGGGGCGAACGTCCCGATCCGGATGTGGACCGATCCGGCGTCGGTCGAGGACAGCGCCATGCAGCAGCTCCGCAATGCCGCCGGCCTCCCGTGGATCAAGGGACTCGCGGTCATGCCGGACGTGCACTACGGCAAGGGCGCCACGGTCGGCTCGGTGATCGCGATGAAGGACGCGGTCTGCCCGGCGGCGGTGGGCGTGGACATCGGCTGCGGCATGTCGGCGGTGAAGACCTCCCTGACGGCGAACGACCTGCCGGGGGACCTGTCGAAGCTGCGCTCCAAGATCGAGCAGGCCATTCCGGTGGGCACCGGGATGCACCGCGAGGCACTGGACCCGGCCCGGCTGTACGGGTTCGGGCAGGCCGGCTTCGGGGACCTGTGGGAGCGCTTCGACTACCTCGCGGACGAGGTCAAGTTCCGGCACGAGCGCGCCACGCGGCAGCTGGGCACGCTGGGCAGCGGCAACCACTTCGTCGAGTTCTGCATCGACGAGGAGGGCGCGGTCTGGCTGATGCTGCACTCGGGGTCCCGGGGGATCGGAAACGAGCTCGCCGCGCACCACATCGGTGTTGCCCGCGGGCTCTCCCACAACCAGGGCCTGGTGGACCGGGACCTGGCGGTGTTCCTCGCGGCCACTCCGGAGATGGACGCCTACCGCAACGACCTGTACTGGGCGCAGGAGTACGCCCAGTACAACCGCGCGGTGATGATGGCCCTGTTCAAGGAGGTCGTCCGGAGGGAGTTCCGGAAGGCCAAGGTCTCCTTCGACCGCGAGATCAGCTGTCACCACAACTACGTGGCGGAGGAGCGGTACGAGGGCATGGACCTGCTGGTCACCCGGAAGGGCGCGATCCGTGCCGGCAGCGGCGAGTACGGGATCATCCCGGGCTCGATGGGCACGGGCTCGTACATCGTGAAGGGACTCGGCAACGAGAAGTCCTTCAACTCCGCCTCGCACGGGGCGGGCCGGAAGATGAGCCGGACCGCGGCGAAGAAGCGGTTCTCGGCGCGGGACCTGGCCGAGCAGACCCGGGGCGTGGAGTGCCGGAAGGACGCGGGCGTGGTCGATGAGATCCCGGGCGCGTACAAGTCGATCGAGCAGGTCATCGACCAGCAGACGGACCTGGTGCAGGTGGTGGCCAAGCTCAAGCAGGTCATCTGTGTGAAGGGCTGAGGCCGCGCTGCGCGGCGGGGCCGCTGCGACTACGGTGAAACCCGGTGCACTGTCCTGACGTCAGGGGAGAGGGGCTGCGGCAATGCTGCTCCTGATCGGTGTGGCCGGGTCGGGCAAGACCACGGTGGCGCGGCTCGTCGCGGACCGGCTCGGCTGGCCCTGGCGGGACGCGGACGAGTTCCACTCCCCGGCGAACCACGCCAAGATGGCCGCCGGCCAACCCCTCACGGACGTCGACCGCGGACCCTGGCTGGATGCCATCGCCGCCTGGATGGACCAGGAGATCGAGGCGCGCCGGCCGGCCGTCGTCACCTGTTCCGCGCTCAAGCGCGCCTACCGGGACCGGCTGCTGGCCGGGCGGCCCGGGGTCCGGCTGGTGTACCTGCACGGTTCGCCCGAGCTGATCCGGGCCCGGCTGGCCGCCCGGCAGGGCCATTTCTTCCCGGCCGGCCTGCTGGACAGCCAGTTCGCGGACCTGGAGGAACCGGGGCCGGACGAGCACCCCTGGGTGGTGGAGATCGACCGGTCGCCGGAGGACGTCGCCGACACCGTGCTGTCCTTGCTGGCCGCAGACGCCGAAGATGCCGAAGTCGCCGGGGAGGCCGGGGAAGCCGCCGCCTCGCCTACCGGCGAGCAGTGGCAGGTGCGGCACGGCGGGCAGCGTGCCGTGGTGGTCCAGCTGGGCGGGGCCCTGGCGCACTACGAGGCGGACGGCCGGGCGCTGCTGGACGGGTTCGGCCCCGGTTCGCCCATCACCGGCGGGCGGGGGCAGCTGCTGGTGCCCTGGCCCAACCGGCTGGGGGACGGCCGCTACCGCTTCGGCGGGCAGGACC
This sequence comes from Streptomyces venezuelae, assembly GCF_008642295.1. Classification (GTDB taxonomy): domain Bacteria; phylum Actinomycetota; class Actinomycetes; order Streptomycetales; family Streptomycetaceae; genus Streptomyces; species Streptomyces venezuelae_C. The sequence continues at coordinate 4,187,818 of NZ_CP029190.1, forward strand.
TGCAACTCCCGCTGACCGAGCCGGAGAAGCACAATGCGATCCACGGACTGCTGCGCTGGACCCCGTGGCAGCTGCTCACCCGGACCGAGGACACGGTGCGGGTCGGCACCACGCTCTTCCCGCAGCCGGGATATCCGTTCCTGCTGGAGGTGGCCGCCGAGTACCGGCTGGGGCCCGGCGGGCTCGAGGTCGCCGTCTCCGCGGCCAACACCGGCGGCGTGCCCGCTCCGTACGGGGTGGGCCAGCACCCGTACCTGACGGTCGGCACCGACCTGGTCGACACCGCGCTGCTGACCGTCCCGGCCCGGTACCGGCTGCGCAGCGACGACCGGGGCATGCCGGCCGGGCAGGAGCCGGTCGAGGGCACTCCGTACGACTTCCGTACCGCCCGCCCCATCGGGGACCTCGCCCTGGACACCGCCTTCACCGGACTCGACCGCGATCCGGACGACGGCCGGGCCGTGGTCCGGCTGGCTCACCCGTCCGGGCTGCGAGGGGTCGACCTGTGGCTGGGCGAAGGCACCCGGTATGTGCAGGTGTACACCGGCGACACCCTGGCCGAGCCCGGCCGGCGGCGCCGCGGGGTCGCCGTGGAGGCCATGTCCTGTCCGGCGGACGCCTTCCGCAGCGGGACCGATCTCACCGTCCTGGAGCCGGGCGCCCGCCATGTGCTCCGGTGGGGGCTCACCCCCTGGGGGCCGTCATGACCGGCGGGCCCGGTACGGCCGGCGGGCCCGGTATGAGCGGCGGACCCGGTACGGCCGGCGGGGCCGGTATGGCCGGCCGGATGCCGGAGGACGAGTTCCGGGCGCTCTACCGGCGGCTGCGCGCTGCGGCGCAGACGGACGACCCGCGCGGAGCGCTCCGCCACCTGACCCCCGAGCGCATCGCGGCAGCCGCCGCCGGCGTCCGGCTCGGGCGGACGGTGTCGCTGGCCGCGCCGATCGAGACCCGGCCGGGCCCGGACAACCCGGTGCCCGCCGAGCACCGGATGACCGGGCCGGCCGCGGCGGAGGCCGGGGCGGCCGGGCTGCACTTCGCTCTCGACCGCATCGCCATGAACGTGCACGGGGACGCGGACAGCCACCTGGACGCGCTCTGCCATGTGCTCTTCGACGGGGAGCTGTACCACGGGGTGCCCGCGGGCACCGTGACGGCCGAGGGCGCCGGCCCGCTCTCCGTGGACCTGGTCAGGGACGGCATCGTCGGCCGCGGGGTGCTGCTGGACATCCCCCGGCTGCGCGGGGTGCCCTGGCTGGAGCCCGGCGACCAGGTCACCGCGGCCGATCTGGCCGCCGCCGAGGAGGCGCAGGGGGTCCGGGTGGGCCCCGGGGACCTGCTGTTGGTCCGGGTGGGCCACCGCCGCCGGCGCGGGGAGCTCGGCGCCTGGGACGCGGCGCGGGCGCGGGCGGGCCTCCATCCGTCGGCCCTGGACTTCCTGGCCGGGCGCAGGGTTGCGGTGCTGGGTTCGGACGGCAACAACGACACCGCGCCCAGTGTGGTGGCGGAAGTCGCCTTCCCGGTCCATGTGCTGGCCATGCACGCGATGGGCGTGCACCTGATGGACTACCTGCAGTTCGAGGAGCTGGCTCCGGTCTGTGCCGAGGCGGGCCGCTGGAGCTTCCTGTGTGTGGTCGCCCCGCTGCGGCTGCCCGGTGCCACCGGCTCCCCGGTGAACCCGATCGCCGTGCTGTGACCGGTCCGGTCGCCGATCACCCGGAGGGCGGATACGTTCGAAGAGGAGGGTGACTGGACATGGGCAACAGCGGAGACTTCCCCCGTTACGACGTGATCATCATCGGGACCGGCGCCGGCGGCGGGACCCTCGCCCACCGGCTGGCCCCCCCGGGCAAACGGATCCTCCTCATCGAGCGCGGCGGCTATCTGCCGCGCGAGCGGGACAACTGGGACTCCACCGCCGTGTTCGTCAAGGGCAAGTACCGGGCCCCGGAGTTCTGGTTCGACCGCACGGGCACCGAGTTCCCGCCCGAGGTGAACTACTACGTCGGCGGCAACACCAAGTTCTACGGCGCGGCCCTGTTCCGGCTGCGGCCGGAGGACTTCGGCGAACTGCGCCACCACGGCGGGCTCTCACCGGCCTGGCCGCTCCGGTACGAGGACCTGGAGCCGTACTACACCCAGGCCGAGCACCTCTACCTCGTCCACGGGCGGCACGGCGAGGACCCGGGCGAGGGCGCGGTGAGCGCCCAGTACGCCTTCCCGCCCGTCGAGCACGAGCCGCGCATCCAGCAGCTGAGCGACGACCTGGAGAAGCGCGGCCTGCACCCCTTCCACCTGCCGATCGGTGTCAACCTCAGCCAGGACGGCAACGGCGGGGCCACCCACGACAGCGTCTGCATCCGGTGCAACCGGGTGGACGGCTTCCCGTGTCTGGTGCGCGGCAAGTCCGATGCCGAGGTGATCTGTGTGGAGCCGGCCCTGCGGCACCCGAACGTGGAGCTGGTCACCGACACGCAGGTGGTCCGGCTGGAGACGGATGCGGCCGGCCGGAGCGTGGAGACGGTCGTCGGCCGGCTCGCCGACGGCTCGGAGGTCCGGTTCGCGGCGGACATCGTGGTCGTCTCCTGCGGGGCGGTCAACTCCGCGGCCCTGCTGCTGGCCTCGGCGAACGATCGGCATCCCGGCGGGCTGGCGAACAGCTCCGACGTCGTCGGCCGCCACTACATGCGGCACAACAACATGGCCCTGATGGCGGTGTCGAAGGAACCCAACGACACGCAGTTCCAGAAGACCCTGGCCCTGCACGACTGGTATCTCGGTGCGGACGACTGGGACTTCCCGCTGGGCGGTATCCAGATGCTGGGCAAGTCGGACGCCGAGCAGATCCACGGCGAGGCCCCGCGGTGGGCGGGGGCGGTCACCCCGGACATGCCGTTCGAGGTGCTGGCGCACCACGCCGTCGACTTCTGGCTGTGCGGCGAGGACCTGCCGCTGCCCGGCAACCGGGTCACCCTGGACGGTGACGGCCGGATCCACCTTGCGCTCGACGAGAAGAACAACACCGAGGGCCTGAAGCGGCTCCGGCACAAGCTCCAGTCCATGCTCGGCCATCTGGGCATGCACGAACACCATCTGCTGCCCCACAGCATCTACCTGCACAAGGGCATGCCGATCGGGGCCACCGCTCACCAGGCGGGCACCGTGCGCTTCGGCACCGACCCGGCCGCCTCCGCCCTGGACCTCAACTGCAAGGCCCACGACCTCGACAACCTCTATGTGGTCGACACGAGCTTCTTCCCGAGCATCGGCGCGGTCAACCCGTCCCTGACGGCCATCGCCAACGCCCTGCGGGTCGGCGACCACCTGCTGGCCCGGCTCGGCTGACGGCCGGCCCTGCCTTCGCCCGACGGGGGCCGACGGTCGGCCCCCGTCGGGCGAAGATGCTGCGCCAGGCGGCCGAACGGCGGCTCGCCGCAGCTGCCGCCCGCCCCGGCCGGTGGTTGCGTGACCGTATGAATTCCACCGTGGACGCACCCCGCAGTGCGCTTCCGGCACAGTTGCTGAAGGGCCAGAAGGCACTCGTCACCGGAGCCAATTCGGGGATCGGCATGGCCACCGCCATCGGGCTCGGCCGGGCCGGCGCCGATGTGGTGGTGAACTACGTGGCCGACCCCGACGCCGCCGGGAAGGTGGTCGAGGAGATCTCCTCCTTCGGGGTGCGCGCGGCGGCGTACCAGGCGGACGTGTCCCAGGAAGACCAGGTCACGGCCATGGTGGGCCGGATGGTCGAGGAGTTCGGGACGATCGACATCATGGTGGCCAACGCCGGCATGCAGCGCGACGCCCGGTTCACCGAGATGACCCTCGGGCAGTGGCAGAAGGTCATCGACGTCAACCTGACCGGGCAGTTCCTGTGCGCCCGGGAGGCGACCAAGGAGTTCCGGCGGCGCGGGGTCGTCCCCGCGGTGTCCCGCTCCGCCGGAAAGATCATCTGCATGAGTTCGGTGCACCAGCTGATCCCCTGGGCGGGCCATGTGAACTACGCGGCCTCCAAGGGCGGGGTGCTGATGATGATGGAGACCCTGGCCCAGGAGCTCGCACCGGAGAAGATCCGGGTGAACGCCGTCGCCCCCGGGGCGATCAAGACCCCGATCAACCGCAGTGCCTGGGAGACCCCCGAGGCCCGGAAGGACCTGCTGACGCTGATCCCGTACGACCGGATCGGCGATCCGGAGGACATCGCCAACGCCGTGGTCCTCCTCGCCTCCGACCTCATGGACTACGTGATCGGGACCACCCTCTACGTCGACGGCGGGATGACCCTGTTCCCGGGCTTCGCCACCGGCGGCTGACCTGCACATGCACACGTCAGTCCAGCTGCTGGCGGACGCCCCGCCCCAACTGCTGCCGGCCCGGGAGCTCATGGCCTTCACCCTGGCCTCGCACATCATCCTGGTGCCGCTGGGTGTCGCCCTGCCCTTCATCACCCTCGTGATGCACTACCGCGGTCTCCGCCGCCAGGATCCGGCCGCCCTGCTGCTGGCGCGGCGGTGGTCGGCCGTCATGGCCGTGCAGTTCGCCGTCGGCGTGGTCACCGGCACCGTGCTCTCCTTCGAGTTCGGCCTGCTCTGGCCGGGTCTGATGGGCCGCTGGGGCGATGTCTTCGGGATCGGGTTCGGGGTCGAGGCCTGGGCGTTCTTCCTCGAAGCGGTGCTCATCGCCATCTACCTCTACGGCTGGCGGCGACTGAAGCCCCGTACCCACTTCCTGCTGGGGCTGCCGCTGCCGGCCGCCGCGCTGCTCGGGGCGTTCGGCATCCTGGCCGCCAACTCCTGGATGAACACCCCGCGGGGGTTCTCGCTCGACTCCGAGGGCAACCCGGTCGACGTGAACGTCTGGAAGGCGATCTTCACCCCGATGTTCGGGCCCCAGTACTGGCACTTCGTCGTGGCCATGGTGCTGACCGCGGGCTATGTGGTGGCCGGCGTCTACGCCGTGGGCTGGCTGCGCGGGCGCCGGGACCACTACCACCGGCTCGGCTTCGCCGTCCCCTTCACCATCGCCGCGGTGGCCACCCCGGTGCAGTTCGTCCTCGGCGACTCCATCGCCCGGCAGGTGTTCCACAAGCAGCCGGTGAAGTTCGCCGCCCTGGAGATCGTCTGGGAGACCGACACCCACGTCCCGGAGTACCTGTTCGGCCGGATGCACCCGGACGGGTCCGTCTCGGGCGGCATCAAGATCCCCCAGCTCGATTCCATCCTGGCGGGGTTCAGCCCGGACACCAAGGTGATCGGACTGAGCTCGGTACCGGCGGACGCACGGCCGACGGCCACTCAGGCGACCATCGCCCACTGGGCCTTCGACCTCATGGTCGTGATCGGGTCCGTGCTGGTGCTGCTCGCCCTCTGGTACGGCCTGGTCTGGCTGCGGCACCGGCGGTTGCCCGAATCCCGCTGGTTCTACCGCGGCGCGGCCTGCGCGGGCGTCGCCTCCGTGGTGGCCGTCGAATGCGGCTGGATCGCCACCGAGGTGGGACGCCAGCCCTGGATCGTCTACGAGAACATGCGGGTCGCCGAGGCGGTGACCGCGACCCGCTCCGAGACCCTGTGGATCATGCTCGGGCTGGTGATCGTGGTGTACGTGTTCATCTTCGGCTCGCTCCTGGCCGTCCTGCTGAAAATGCGGACCCGATGGCGGCGCGCCGACGAACAGCAGGCGGCGGAGGAGCCGGCCGAGCCGCCGGAGGCGGACACCCCCTACGGGCCGCGGTCCGAGACGGCGGGGCGGCCGTGACCGCCGACCTCATCGCCGCGGTGCTGCTGCTGGCCGTGGCCGCGTACGCCTGCGCGGGAGGCACCGACTACGGGGCCGGGTTCTGGGACCTGACCGCCGGCGGAGCCGAACGGGGCAAACGGCCCCGGTGGCTGATCGACCACGCCATGGCCCCCGTGTGGGAGGTCAACAACGTCTGGCTGATCTTCGTCTTCGTCATCATGTGGACCGGGTTCCCGGTGCTGTTCCAGACCGTGTTCTCGGCGATGTGGCTCCCGCTGGCGCTGGCTGCCATCGGGCTGGTCCTGCGCGGGGCCGGCTTCGCCTTCCGCAAGCCCGCCCGGCGGCTGGCCGGCCGGCGCCTCTACGGTGCCGTGTTCGCCGTGGCCTCGCTGCTCACCCCGTTCTTCCTGGGTGCGGCCGTCGGCGGGGTCGCCTCGGGCCGGGTGGCGCCCGGCACCGAGGCCTCGGCGGAGGCCTGGTCCAACCCGACCTCCCTGATGTTCGGGCTGATCGCCATCGCGGCCACGGCCTTCCTCGGCGCGGTGTTCCTCACCGGGGACGCCCGCCGGTTCGGTGCGCCCGACCTGGTCGGCTACTTCCGCCGGCGGGCGCTGGCCAGTCTGGTCGTCCTCACCGCATGGGCCGCGCTCACCCTCGTCATCACCCGGGAAGACGCCCCCCATGTGTGGCACGGGCTCACCCACGGCCCGGGCCTCGCCCTCGTCATCGTGGCCGGGGCCGCCGCGCTCGCCACCGCCTGGCTGCTCCTGCGGACCTCCGGCAGAGGGGCCCGTTTCACCGCCGTCGGGGTCGTCGGGGCCGCCGTCCTCGCCTGGGGCACGGCCCAGCGCCCCTACCTCATCCCCACCTCGCTGACCGTGGCCGAGGCCGCCGGGGCGCCGGCCACGCTGACCTGGCTGGCCTTCGTCACGCTGGTGGCCCTGCTGGTCGTCGTACCGGCCGTGGTGTTCCTGTACTGGCTGGACACCCACGGCGAACTGGAAGAACTCACCGATGCCGAACTCCGGTCGGGCGATACGGGAGAGAAGCCGGGGTGACCGAGGACGAGATCCTGTCCGGACTCGCCCTGATGCTGGTACTCGCCACCGGCTCGCAGATCCTGGCGAGCAAGCTGCACGTCCCCGCCCTGATCGTGCTGCTGCCCGTCGGCTTCACCGCCGGCGCCCTCACCGATGTCGTCAACCCCCACCAGCTGGCGGGGCAGAACTTCTCCGCCCTGGTGTCGCTGGCCGTGGCGGTGATCCTCTACGACGCCGGGCTCGGACTCGACCTGCGCAAACTGACCGGCCGCACCCGCTGGATCGTGGGCAGACTGCTGGTGCTCGGGGTGCTGCTCACGTTCTTCACCACCGCGTCCGTCTCCCCGGTGCTGTTCGGCGTCCCGCTGAGCGTGGCGGCGATGCTCGCCGTGATCCTGGTGGTCTCCGGGCCGACCGTGGTGGGACCGCTGCTCGAATACGTGAAGCCGTCCGACCGGGTGCGGCGCATCCTGATCTGGGAAGGGACGCTGACCGACCCGATCGGCGGCATCCTCGGCGCACTCGTCTTCCACGCCATCGTCAGCAGCCAGGGGGCCGCGATCGGCCACGGCCGCCAGGTGGGGCAGTTCACCATCAGTCTGGCCGTCGGCCTGGCCGGCGGAGCCGTGGGCACGGCGGTGCTGTGGTTCACGCTGCGCACCCTGCGGCTCGGCGAGACCCTGGGCACCCTGGCGCAGCTGGCCACCGTGGTCGCCGTCTCGGCCGGCTGCGACATCGTCCGGGACGACACGGGTCTGATCGCCGCGATCGTCACGGGACTGGCCGTCACCAACATCCCCGGCTTCGACATGCCCGCCCGGCGCCCGTTCTTCGAAACCCTGGTCCAGCTGATCATCGGGGTGCTGTTCGTCTCGATCTCCGCCACCGTCACCCCGGCGTCCCTGGTGCCGGTGCTCCTGCCCGCGCTGCTCCTGATCGCGATCCTGGTGCTGGTGGTCCGTCCGGTGGTCGCCTTCCTGGCGACCACGCACTCCGGACTGAGCCCGGGGGAGCGGGCCTTCACCGGCTGGATGGCCCCGCGCGGCATCGTCGCCGCCGCCACCGCCTCGACGTTCACCGCCGGCCTGGTCGCGCAGGGAGTGGACGGAGCCGGCGACATCCTTCCGGTCACCTTCCTGGTGATCGTGGGAACCGTCCTGCTGTACGCGCTGACCGCGGCGCCGGTGGCCCGCCGGCTGGGCGTGGTCGAGCCCGCCGGCACCCGGCTCCTGCTGGTGGGCGGAGCGCCGTGGCTGGTCGACCTGGGCCGGGCCCTGCGGTCCGCCGGGCTCGACGTACTGATGTGGGCCGGGCTGGACGAGGAGCGGGACCGGATCGAGGCGGCGGGGATCGGCCTGGCCACGGGGGACCTGCTGGCCACCGCCGCCAACCCCGGGGCCCGGCTGGAAGGGGTGACGGCCGTCTTCCTGGCCACCGAGGACGACGATTTCAACGCCCTCGCCTCGGTCGTGCTCCAGGACAGCGTCGAAGGGCATGTGTACCGGGTCGGGCCGCCCCAGCGCAGCCACGGGGTCGTCGCCCCCTACACCGGCAGCGACATCCTCTTCGGCGGTGCCCTGGTCCGGCACGTGCTGGCCGAGCGCCACGAGGGCGGCGCCCGGTTCGTGGTCCAGCCCGCCTCGGTGCCCCGGCCGCCGGAACACGAGACGCTGTTCGTGCTGCGCGAGGACCGCCGGCTGGAGCCGGTCACCGAGCAGCACCGGGTCACACCGGAGGAGGGCGACAGCGTGGTGCTGCTCGTCCCGGCCGCTACCCCCCGCCCGGGCGGAGCCGGTTGAGGGTCGCGTCCAGGGTGATCGCGGCATCGATCAGCGCGAGGTGGGTGAAGGCCTGCGGGAAGTTGCCCAGCTGCCGTCCCGTCAGGTCGATCTCCTCGGAGTACAGGCCGAGGTGGTTGGCGTACGTGAGCATCTTCTCCAGCGCCAGCCGGGCCTGATCGGTCCGCCCGGCCCGGGCGAGGGCGTCGACGTACATGAACGAGCAGAGCGAGAAGGTGCCTTCGGAGCCGCGCAGTCCGTCGGGCGAGGCCTCCGGGTTGTAGCGGTAGACCAGGGAGTCGGTGACCAGCTCCCGGTCCATCGCGTCCAGGGTGGACTTCCACATCGGGTCGTCGGGGGTGATGAAACCCACCGTCGGCATCCGCAGCAGCGCGGAGTCGAGCACATCGCTGCCGTAGTGCTGCACGAAGGCCTTGCGGTCCGGATCCCAGCCCCGGGCCAGGACCTGCTCGTAGATCGCGTCGCGCTCGGACGCCCAGCGTTCGGTGGCCGCCGGCCGGCCGCTGGCGGCGGCCAGCCGCAGCGCGCGGTCGAAGGCGACCCAGGACATCACCCGGCCGTAGGTGAAGTCCTGCCGGCCGCCGCGGGTCTCCCACAGCCCCTCGCCCGGTTGGTCCCAGTGGTCGACCAGCCAGTCGAGGATGGTGTGCAGGGACATCCAGCCGCGGTGATCGAGCTGGATCCCGCGCTGGTGCGCGAAGTAGATGCTGTCCAACGCCTCCCCGTAGATGTCCAGTTGCAGTTGGGTCGCGGCTCCGTTGCCGATGCGTACGGGGGCGGAGCGCTGGTAGCCCTCCCAGTGCTCGAGGGTCTCCTCGAACAGGTCGGAGGAGCCGTCGACCCGGTACATGATGTTCAGCGGCCCGGTACCGGAGCCGTCGTCGCCGGCCTTCTCCCTCACCCGGTCGCGCAGCCAGCCGATGAACGCCGTCGCCTCCTCCTTGAAGCCCAGACCCAGCAGGGCGTACACGGAGAAGGAGGCGTCGCGGATCCAGGTGAACCGGTAGTCCCAGTTGCGTTCGCCGCCCAGCTGTTCCGGCAGGCCCGCGGTGGGGGCGGCGACCAGCGCGCCGCTCGGCGCATAGGTCATCAGTTTCAGGGTCACGGCGGAGCGTTCCACCGCCTCGCGCCAGCGTCCCGAGTATCCCGACTGCCGCAGCCACGACCGCCAGTAGCGGACCGTCTCCTCGAAGAGCTGCTGGAACTCCGCCAGGCGGATGGAGTGGGGCGGCCCGTCGGGCGCGGACTCCAGGACCAGGCCGCGTTGTTGGCCCGCCTCCAGGGTCAGGGTGAAGCGGACGTCCTTGTCGCCCGAGAGCAGGTTCAGCAGCCGCTTGTCTCCCGGCTCGCGGACGGCGTGGACGGTCAGGTTCAGGTCCTCGGAGGTGAACACCGCCCCGTGCTCGGTGAGATGGAGGCCATGGGGTTTGCGGCCGTAGTCGAACCGCGGGGCGATGTCCACCTCGAAGGTCATGCTGCCGCGCACACAGCGCAGCATCCGGATCAGCCGGTGGCGGTCCGTTGCCGTGGTCCCGGTCACCGGCATGAAGTCGACGACCTCGCCCGCCCCGGCCTCGGTCATGAAACGCGTCACCAGGATGGCGGAATCGGGAAGGTACATCTGTTTGGTCGCGAATTCTTCGACGGACGGCCTGACCCTGAAATAGCCGCCCTTTTCCCGGTCGAGCAGGGCGCCGAACACACTGGGCGAATCGAATCGCGGACAGCAGAACCAGTCGATCGTCCCGTCGGTGCTCACGAGGGCCGCGGTCTGGAGGTCGCCTATCAGCCCGTGGTTTTCGATCAGCGGGTAGTCGTCCATTCGACCAGCTTAGGCGCGGAAATCCCGTGTGGTCCTGCCGAGCGGATCCGGGCGGCCGGCCCTACTGTGTTCCCATGGTGTCCTGGGCGGCCAGGTTCAGGCTGCGGCAGTACGCGAAGGCAAGCCTGTGGATGGTGCCGCTGGTCGGGCTGGTCCTCGGAGTCGTGCTCGCCGAATGGGCGATGAGCGTGGACGGCGCGGGCTGGATGCCGAGCGGCTGGGATTATTCCGCCAGTACGGCGAGCGGCGTGCTCAGTGCAATTGTCGGGGCAATGGTGGCGCTGCTCGGATTCGTGGTGACCATCGGTGTTCTCGTGGTCCAGCAGGCGACCGGAACCCTTTCCCCGCGCTATATGCGACTGTGGTACCGGGACCGGCTGCAAAAGGCCGTGCTGGCGACCTTCACCGGGACGTTCGCCTTTTCCTTTTCCCTGTTGCGCAGCATCGAGCAGGATTCCGTTCCCGATCTCGGGGTCACGCTGGCCGGTGTTGCGGTGGCCGTGAGCCTGCTGCTCCTGCTCGTCTATCTCAACCGGTTCACCCACAACCTCCGGCCCGTGGCCATCGCCGATCTGGTCGGACGCATGGGGGAGGGCATGTTCCTGGAGGGGGCTGCGGTGCTCCGCGGGGCGGCACCGCGCGAGGGTGCGTCCGTACCGGCTGGGGGGCCTTCCGGGGGGCCGGTGGCCGAGGTGCGGTGCGGACGCGGGGGCGCCATCCAGGCCTTCCATGTGGCCGGGCTGCTGGCCGAGGCGGAGCGCCACGACTGCGTGTTCGTGGTGACCCACCTGATCGGGGACTCCGTACCGCCTGGCGCCGTGCTCGTCGAGGTCCACGGCGGCGGCCACGTTGGCGGCAGGCCGGCGCCCGATCCGGAGCGGGTGATGGGGCTGGTGGCTCTCGGGGCCGAGCGCACCATCGAGCAGGATCCCGCCTTCGCCCTGAGGATCCTCGTCGACATCGCCATCCGGGCCCTGTCGCCGGCGGTGAACGACCCCACGACGGCGGTGCAAGTGCTCAACCACATCGAGTCGTTCCTGCACGTGGCGGGCAACGGCCGGCTGCCCGGCCGCCATGTGCTGGCCGACGGCCGGGGCCGGCCGCGGCTGGTGGTGCCCGGGCGCGACTGGGAGGCCTACCTGCAGCTCGCCGTCTGCGAGATCCGTGAGTACGGGGCCTCCTCCGTGCAGATCTGCCGCCGGCTGCGCGCCCTGCTCGAAGGCCTGCTCGACACCGTGCCGCCGGACCACCGGCAGGCGGTCCGGGCGGAGTTGGCGCTGCTCCGGGAGTCGGTGGAGCGGGGGTTCGCCGACCCCGCCCGGCGCGCCATCGCCGACCGGGCGGACCGGCAGGGCATCGGCGGCCGGGCGCGCACCTGACGGTCAGAGCTCGCGGTGGACCTTGGTGTTCGAGGCCTGGGCGCGCGGGCGGACCACCAGCAGGTCGATGTTGACGTGGCTGGGACGGGTCACCGCCCAGGTGATGGTGTCGGCCACGTCGTCGGCGGTGAGGGGTTCGGCCACGCCCGCGTAGACCTTCGCCGCCTTGTCGGTGTCGCCGCGGAAGCGGGTGGTGGCGAACTCCTCGGTCTTCACCATGCCGGGGGCGATCTCGATGACCCGGACCGGCCGGCCGACGATCTCCAGGCGGAGGGTCTCGGCGAGGACACGGGCGCCGTTCTTGGCGGCGACGTAGCCGGCGCCGCCCTCGTACGTGGCGTGCCCGGCCGTGGAGGACAGGATGACCACCGTGCCGTCGCCGGAGGCGTCCAGCGCGGGCAGCAGGGCCTGGGTCATGTGGAGCGTGCCGAGGACGTTGACCTCGTACATGGTGCGCCAGTCGGCGGGGTCGCCGGTGGCGACCGGTTCGGCGCCCAGTGCCCCGCCCGCATTGTTGACCAGCAGGTCGCAGCGGTCCAGGGAGGCGGCGAGGGCGTCCACGGCGGCCCGGTCGGTGACGTCCAGGGTCTGTGCGGCGGCGGAGTGGCCGGCCGCGCGCAGCTCCTCGGCGAGCGCCTCGATGCGGTCCTTGCGGCGGGCCGTGAGGACCACGTGGTACCCGGCGGCGGCGAGCCGGCGGGCGGTGGCCGCGCCGATGCCGCTGCTGGCTCCGGTGACGACTGCGGTACGGGTGGCCGTGCTCATGTGCGGAGCTCCTCGTATGGACGTACGTACGGTGTGCGTTCCGGCCAGGATAGGCAGGCCGGCAGGCGTCAGCGCCCGCGCGGGACGTACATGATCACGGCCATGCCGGCCAGGCAGATCAGCGCGCCGGTCACGTCCCAGCGGTCCGGGCGGTAGCCGTCCGCGACCATGCCCCAGGCGAGCGAACCGGCGACGAAGACCCCGCCGTACGCGGCGAGGATGCGGGCGAAGTCGCCCTCCGGCTGGAGGGTGGCCGCGAAGCCGTAGAGGCCGAGGGCGATGGCTCCGGCGCCGATCCAGATCCAGCCCCGGTGTTCGCGCACGCCCTGCCAGACGAGCCAGGCACCGCCGATCTCCAGGAGGGCGGCGAGGGCGAACAGGGCGGCGGAACGGAAGATCAGCATGTCCGGAAGGGTCCCATGCCGGGGGGACGGGGTGCCGGGGCCGGGATGCCGGGCCGAGGTGGCGGGCCGGGGTGCCGGGGGCGTGCAGATGGCCGTCGCCCCGCCCTCGTTCGTGTGATGGTCCGACTGTGTGCCCGGGTGGCCGGTTACCTTCCGCGTGTGGAGGTGGTGGCGGTGGTGCGTCGTGGTGTCGTACGGAGAGCAGTGGCGGCCGGGTCGGCCGCGCTGGCCGTGGTGCTCGTGGCCGGGGCCGCGGGAACGGCCGGCGCGGCCGGGGGCGGACCGGAGGCGGATGTGGCCTATCACGGCCGGGTGTCCCTGGCCGCGGGCCGCCTCGGCATCCTGCTGATCCCGGAGAACCAGGGTCCCGCCGCCCTGCCCACCGCCACCCTCCGGCTCCGGCTGTCGGCCGAACTCGCCGACCGGCAGCCGCTTGTCGAGGGCTGCGCCCGGGCCGGCCTGCGCGAGGTGGTGTGCGAGACGGGCGCGCTGCCCGAGCACGGGCACGGCCGGCACATCGGGCTTGCGCTGCGGCTGAAGGAACGGCCGTCCGAGGTCACCCTGCGGATCGACACCTGGTGGAACGGCGGCGCGACCGACCGGAACGTGCACAACAACCGGCATGTGGTGCTGGCGCTGGACACCGGGGACGTCTACGCCTTCTGAGCCACCGGGGTGGCATGGCGCGGGAGCCTCAGACGGAGGCTCCCGGCGCGTTGCCGAACTCCTCGACCGCCTCCGAGACGATCCGCTCCAGGCGGGCGTGGTGGGCACCCCGCCAGTAGACGCGCTCGCAGTCGGTGCACTGGGCGAAGACGTCGTACGAGCGGTGCGTGCCGCCTTCGAGGCGGTCGCCGACGGAGTCCTTGTCGGCGGCGTGCAGCGGGCCGTTGCACGCCGTGCAGCGGGTCCAGGGCTCCAGGCGGGGTGCGAAGCGGCCCAGGACGTCGCGGAGTTGGTCGTCCGGGCGGTCGCTGTAGATGTACGCGCCGGCCCAGATCTCGCGGCGGCGCAGCAGCCCGCGGTCACGGGAGAGCAGCACCCGGCGCTCCGCGGCGGAGCGGGTGGCCAGGGCGGGGTCGCCGATGTCCTCGTTCTCGTAGGCCGCGTCGACACCCAGGAGCCGGAGGCGGCGGGCGAGCGTGCCGAGGTGGACGTCGAGCAGGAAGCGGAGCGGCGCGCCGGGGACCTCCTGGGGGCGGCTGACCCCCTGCACCTCGATGTGCTGCCCGGCCCGGGGCACGTAGGAGACGGGCACCTCCAGGCCGTCGACGAGGAGCCGCCCGACCTCGGTGAGCGGAACCCCGGCGGATTCGACGACATGGCCGAGGCTGGAGGCGCCGTCGGTCGGGGTCGGAATGCGGTCGGCGCGCCGGCTGGGCGGGGCGAAGAGGCGCAGCTCAGGGGCGAGGGTGAGGTGAATGTCTGGTCCGTTCACGAACCCCAGCATGCCATTGGCCGTGCCGCCGGGCGGACCGGTTTTCCGGGTTCCGACGCCCCTGCGTCAGCGGAGCGGGTGGTGCCAGTCGTTGCTGCGGTGGTTCGTGCCCCGGTACTCGAAGGTTGTTTCGCCCAGGAGTTCGAAGCCCGCGTTGCGGCAGACCGCGTTCGAGGCGGCGTTGTCGATGCCCGGGAAGGCGTGCAGGTGCGGGCGGGTGCCATGGGTGCGGGCGTGGGCGATCAGGGAGGTCACCGCCGCCAGCGCCAGGCCGCGGCCCTGGAACTCGGGCCGGATGCCCCAGCCCGTCTCGTACACGGGTTCGTCCTGCCAGTCGCGCTCCCAGAAGCCGACCGTTCCGACGGGCTCGCCGCCATCCGCCGGGATCACCATGAACATCCGGCCGGCGGCCGGCTCGCGGGCGCTCAGCGCCAGGTACCGGCGGTGCCGGTCGGCGAGCTGTTCGTCGGTTTCCGGGCCTCCGAGGAACCGGGTCATCGCGGGCGAGTTGTTCTGCCGCAGCAGCAGGACGAAGTCCTCGCCCTCGGCCCACGGGATCAGCTGTACGGCCGGCTTCGTGTCCATGGGCACGACCTTACGGTCAGGGCCAGACCAGGCAGTACGGCTGGTGGCCCGCCTCGTGCAGGCGGAGGGAGAAGTCCTGCCACTCGTGGAGCAGCTGGTAGATGTTGAACGCGTCGCTCGGGCCGCCCCGGTCCGGCACCGTGGACCAGATGAAGGCCGCCGCGCCCACCGATTCCTCGCCGAGGTCGCGGAGCGGCTCGACCACCGTCATGGGGAGCTTCACCACCGCGTAGTCGGGGTGCAGGACCACCAGCTCCAGCGGCGGCACCTTGTGCAGGGGTATGCCCTCGATGCCGGTCAGGACCATGGCGGCCATCGTCTCCGGCTTGATCTTGGTGAACAGGCCGCCCATGCCGAGTTCGTCGCCGCCGAGCTCCTCCGGCCGCATGGTGACCGGGACCCGCGCGGCCGTGGCGCCGTCCGGGGCGCCGAAGTATTTGTACGTCACACCCATGCCGCGGCCCCCGACGCCGCCGTCCTCGCCATCGGCTGCGTCGGCGGACGAGGCTGCGTTCGGGCTCGGCGCCGGTTCGGCCGAACCGCGCCGGTGCTTGCCGCCGCGACGGCGGGCCTGGCGGGCCTCCCGGGCTTCGCGGGCGCGCTGCGGGTCGAGGCCGTCCGTACCCTCGCCCGGTCCACCACCGCGTTGCATATCTCCACCCGACTGGTCTTGCCTGCGCCTGCCCCGGCCCCGTGGCCCCCGCCACGCAGCCCGATCATCATGGCAGTGACCTCCCCCGCGCCGCAGCGGTGAAACGCCCGCCCGCAAGACTGTCGCCGCCTCTGAGACCATGGCTGGTGTGAGCTACCCGTACACGTATGAAGCCCCAGTTTCGCAGACGCTCTTCGAGCGCGCGTCCCTCGTGACCCCCGGCGGCGTGAACTCTCCGGTCCGTGCCTTCCGCGCCGTGGGTGGTACGCCCCGGTTCATGGTGTCCGGGACCGGTCCGTACCTCACCGATGCCGACGGCCGTGAGTATGTCGACCTCGTGTGCTCCTGGGGGCCGATGATTCTCGGCCACTCCCACCCGGAAGTGATCGCCGCCGTGCAGGAGGCCGTCGCGCGCGGCACCTCCTTCGGCACGCCCGGCGAGGGCGAGGTCGCGCTGGCCGAGGAGATCGTCTCCCGTATCGAGCCCGTCGAGCAGGTCCGGCTGGTTTCCTCCGGCACCGAGGCGACCATGTCGGCCATCCGCCTGGCCCGCGGCTTCACGGGCCGCGCCAAGGTCGTGAAGTTCGCCGGCTGCTACCACGGTCACGTGGACGCGCTGCTGGCCGCCGCCGGTTCCGGTCTCGCGACTTTCGCGCTGCCGGACACCCCGGGCGTGACCGGCGCCCAGGCCGGCGACACGATCGTGCTCCCCTACAACGACCTGGACGCGGTGCGCGCGGCCTTCGCCGCGCACCCCGGCGAGATCGCCTGTGTGATCACCGAGGCCGCCCCCGGCAACATGGGCGTGGTGACGCCCGCGCCCGGTTTCAACCAGGGCCTGGCCGACCTGTGCCGGGAGAACGGCGCACTGTTCGTCTCCGACGAGGTCATGACCGGCTTCCGCACCTCGCGGGCCGGCTGGTACGGGGTCGAGGGCGTCAAGCCCGACCTGATGACCTTCGGCAAGGTCATGGGCGGCGGCTTCCCGGCCGCGGCCTTCGGCGGCCGGGCCGATGTGATGGCGTACCTGGCGCCGGCCGGGCCGGTCTACCAGGCGGGCACGTTGTCCGGTAACCCGGTGGCCACCGCCGCCGGCCTCGCGCAGCTGCGGCTGCTCGACGAGGCCGCGTACGACAAGGTCAACGCGGTGTCGGCCGAGATCCGGCAGCTGGTGACCGGCGCGCTCACCAAGGAGGGCGTGGCGCACCGGCTGCAGACCGCCTCCAACATGTTCTCCGTCTTCTTCACCCCCGACGAGGTACGGAACTACGAGGACGCCAAGCAGCAGGAGAGCTTCCGCTTCACCGCGTTCTTCCACGCGATGCTGGCGAACGGCGTCTACCTGCCGCCGTCGGCCTTCGAGTCCTGGTTCGTGTCCACCGCCCACGACGAGCAGGCGGTCGAGCGGATCGCAGCGGCGCTGCCGGCCGCTGCCCGCGCCGCCGCGGAGGCCACCGCATGAGCAGCAGCGACATCACCGTCGTCCACCTGGTGCGGCACGGCGAGGTGGAGAACCCGGACGGCGTGCTGTACGGACGCCGGCCCGGCTACCACCTCTCCGGTCTCGGCCGGCAGATGGCCGACCGGGTCGCGGAGCACCTGGAGGGCCGGGACATCACCTACGTCGTGTCCTCCCCGCTGGAGCGCGCGCAGGAGACGGCGGCGCCGATCGCCAAGAGCCACGGCCTGGACCTGGCCACGGACGCCCGGCTGCTGGAGGCGGAGAACGTCTTCGAGGGCAAGACCTTCGGGGTCGGTGACGGCGCGCTGCGCAAGCCGGCGAACTGGAAGCACCTGACGAACCCGTTCCGGCCGTCCTGGGGCGAGCCGTACGTCGAGCAGGTCGTCCGGATGATGGGTGCGCTGGACGCGGCGCGCGAGGCGGCGCGCGGCCACGAGGCGGTGTGCGTCAGCCACCAGCTGCCGATCTGGATCGTGCGGAGCTTCGCGGAAAAGCGGCGGCTGTGGCACGACCCGCGGCGCCGGCAGTGCACGCTGGCCTCGCTGACCTCGTTCACGTACCAGGGCGACAGGATCGTTTCCGTGGGCTACAGCGAGCCGGCCCGGGACCTGGTTCCGGCGCATCTGCTCGCAGGGGCGAAGCCGGTGAAGGGCAAGTCCAAGGCATTTGGGGCATAAGGCCCTAAACGGGGTGCCCGGGCTCGGACTTGGCGTCGCGACAGCGGCGCCGGATCCGGGCCCGGGAACCCTCGGCGGTCCGCCGGCAGCCGCCTGATCAGCCGCCTGATCAGCGGCGGAGCGGCGGCTGGGCGGTGTCCCGGGGGGTGCGGAAGATCCCTGATATGCCCATGCGAAACTTTTCACATGAGAATTGGCCGCGCCCCCATCCTGCTGACCGCGGTGACCCTCGCGAGCAGCCTCACCCTCACGGCGTGTTCCGACGGCGGCAAGACCGCCACCGGCTCGGCCGGCGGCAACTACGTCACCGGCCCCTCCGGCGTCTCCACCGTCGCCAAGGCGGACCGGGTCGCGGCGCCCACGCTGGACGGCGAGACCATCGACGGCAAGACGCTCGACACCGCCTCCCTCAAGGGCAAGGTCATCGTCCTCAACGTGTGGGGGTCGTGGTGCCCGCCGTGCCGTGCCGAGGCGCCCGACTTCGCCAAGGTCTCCAAGGAGATGGAAGCGGCCGGCAAGCCCGTCGCCTTCGTCGGGATCAACACCCGCGACAACAGCAAGCAGAACGCGCTCAACTTCGACGAGGACTACGGGATCACCTACCCGAGCTTCTTCGACCCCGACGGCCGGCTGATGCTCCGGTTCCCCAAGAACACGCTCAGCGCCCAGTCGATCCCCTCCACGATCGTGATCGACAAGGACGGCAGGATCGCGGCCCGCACCCTGGTGGCGATCAGCGGCGAGACGCTGAAGAAGATGATCGACCCGCTGCTCGCGGAGAAGTGATTCCGTGGCCCCCCTGACCCCCGTGCTGCCCCTCGCCGCCGAGACCGGCGTGAACGAGACCGTACTGAGCGGCGGCCTGCTGCTGGCCGTGCCCATCGCCCTGCTCGCGGGACTGGTCTCCTTCTTCTCGCCCTGCGTCCTGCCGCTCGTCCCCGGCTACCTCTCCTACGTGACCGGGGCCAGCGGCGCCGACCTCGCCGAGGCCCGGCGCGGCCGGCTGCTCGCCGGGGCCTCGCTCTTCGTCCTCGGCTTCACCGCCGTGTTCGTCTCCGGCGGCGCCCTCTTCGGGGAGTTCGGCCGGACCCTCCAGGCCAACGGGGACACCATCTCCCGGGTCATGGGCGTCCTGGTGATCCTCCTCGGCCTGTTCTTCATGGGCTGGATCCCCGGCCTGACGATGCGGGAGTTCCGCTTCCACAAGAAGCCCGCGGCCGGTCTGCTGGGAGCGCCCGTGCTGGGTGTCCTGTTCGGCATAGGCTGGGCCCCCTGCACCGGCCCCACCCTCGGCGCCCTCATGACGCTCTCCTTCAACGAGGCCAGCGCCGTCCGGGGGGCGAGCCTGACCGCCGTCTACTGCCTGGGCCTCGGCCTGCCGTTCATCGTCACCGCCGTCGCCTTCCGCAAGGCGCTCGGCGCCTTCGGCTGGGTCAAGAAGCACTACGCCTGGGTGATGCGGATCGGCGGCGGCATGCTGATCGTCACCGGCATCCTGCTCGTCACAGGAATCTGGAACAGCATCGTGTGGGAAATGCAGAGCTGGACCAGCGGCTTCACCGTCGGGATCTGAGGACGTCACATCACATGAGTACGACCGACAACACCACGGGCACGGAGGCCGCCGCCGACCGCGAGGCCCCGGGCACGGACGCCGACCGCGAGGCCACCGGCACGGACGCCGCCGCCGACCGCGAGGCCGCCGCCCAGCTGTCCACCGCACCCGTCGAGGACGGCGGCCAGGACACCGCCCCCGCCGGCATCGGGGTCATCGGCTGGGCCCGCTGGTTCTGGCGCCAGCTCACCTCCATGCGGGTGGCGCTGATCCTGCTGCTCCTGCTCTCTCTGGGGTCCATCCCCGGCTCGCTGATCCCGCAGACCCAGGTCGACCCGATGAAGGTCGCCCAGTGGAAGCAGGACCACGATTTCTGGGTGCCGGCCGCCGAGAAGCTCCAGCTCTTCGACGTCTACACCTCGTTCTGGTTCTCCGCGATCTATCTGCTGCTCTTCATCTCGCTCATCGGCTGCATCGTCCCGCGCACCTGGCAGTTCACCGGCCAGCTGCGCGGTCGCCCGCCGGCCGCCCCCAAGCGGCTGAAGCGGCTCCCCGTCTACGCGACCTGGCGCACCGGGACCGCCCCGGAGGAGGTCCTCGCCCATGCGCAGTCCGTCCTCCGCGGACGCCGCTTCCGCACCGAGACCGCCGGGGACGCGGTCGCCGCCGAGAAGGGCTACCTGCGCGAGGCCGGAAACCTGCTCTTCCACATCGCCCTGATCGTGATGCTGGTGGCCTTCGCGGCCGGCCAGCTCTTCAAGTCCGAGGGCGGCAAGCTCGTCCTCCGCGGCAAGGGCTTCTCGAACACCCTCACCCAGTACGACGACTTCAAGTCCGGCAGCCTCTTCGACGTCGACGACCTGCCGAAGTTCAGCTTCACCCTGGACCGGTTCGACGCCACCTTCGAGAAGACCGGCCCGCAGAAGGGCACCCCGCGCGACTTCAAGGCGCACGTCACGGTCCGCGAGGGTGCCGACGGCACCCCCCGCAAGGCCGAGATCGAGGTCAACGAGCCCCTCGACGTCGACGGTTCCAAGATCTACCTGCTCGGCCACGGCTATGCGCCGATCGTCTCGGTGACCGACCGCAACGGCAAGGTGATCTTCAAGGACGCCGTGCCGATGCTGCCGCAGGACTCCAACCTCACCTCCTCCGGCGCGATCAAGGTGCCGGACGGCTACCGCGGCAAGGACGGCAACAAGACCCAGCTGGGCTTCGCCGCCTGGTTCGTGCCGACCTACGCCGGCGAGGGCAAGGGCACGATGTTCTCGCAGTTCCCGGCGCTGGACTTCCCGGTGCTCGCGCTCAGCGCCTACCACGGCTCCCTGGGCGTGGACTCGGGCCTGCCGCAGAACGTGTACCAGCTCGACACCCGCAAGATGCAGAAGTTCCCGGGCGACAACGGCGAGGTCTTCAAGCAGAAGCTGCTGCCCGGCGAGACCATGACCCTGCCCGACGGCGCCGGTTCGGTGAAGTTCGAGGGCATCGAGCGCTGGGCCACCTTCCAGGTCTCCCAGCAGCCCGGCAACGGCCTCGCACTCGCGGGCTCGGTCGCCGCCGTCCTCGGGCTGGCCGCCTCGCTGTTCATCCAGCGCCGCCGGATCTGGGTCCGCGCGGTGCCCGGCCCGGACGGGGTGACCGTGGTCGAGCTGGCCGGTCTCGGCCGCAGCGAGTCCGCGCGGCTCCCGGAGGAACTGGCGGAGCTGGCCGCCACGCTGCACGACCGGGCGCCCACGGCGCCCGCCTCGTCCGAGGATCCTGTCGAAGAAACCGTTGAAGGAGAGCGTGGATGACTCCGCTCGCAGTCGCAGCCAACGAGAACCTGGCCGAGATCAGCAATTACCTGATCTATTCGTCGATGGCGGTCTACACGCTCGCCTTCCTCGCGCACATCGCCGAGTGGGTCTTCGGCAGCCGCAGCAAGGTCGGCCGTACGGCGGCTGCGCTGACCGGCGGGGCGAAGGCGCCCGCGGTGCAGGTCCGGACGAAGGGCGGCGGCACGGCCGTCCTGGACCGGCCGCAGGTGGTCACCCGCGCGGCGGCCGGCAGCCGGGACGTCCCGGACGGCCCCGGCGCGGGCGGTGACACCGAGCAGGGCGACATGTACGGCCGGATCGCGGTCTCGCTGACCGCCCTCGCCTTCCTGATCGAGGCGGCCGGCGTGGTCACCCGCGCCCTGTCCGTGCAGCGGGCCCCCTGGGGCAACATGTACGAGTTCTCGATCACCTTCTCCACGGTGGCGGTGGGCGCGTACCTGGTGCTGCTGGCCGCGAAGAAGAACGTGCGCTGGCTCGGCCTGATCCTGGTCACCACCGTCCTGCTGGACCTGGGCATCGCCACGAAGTGGCTGTACACCGACAGCGACCAGCTGGTGCCGGCCCTGGACTCGTACTGGCTGTGGATCCACGTCTCCACGGCGATCTTCTGTGGCGCGGTCTTCTACATCGGCGCGGCCGGCACGGTCCTGTACCTCTTCCGGGACTCCTACGAGGCCCGGCTGGCCGGCGGCGGGACCGCGGGCCGGTTCGCCTCCTCGGTCCTGGAGCGGCTGCCCTCGGCGGCCTCGCTGGACAAGTTCGCGTACCGGATCAACGCGGCGGTGTTCCCGCTGTGGACCTTCACGATCATCGCGGGCGCGATCTGGGCGAACGACGCCTGGGGCCGGTTCTGGGGCTGGGACCCCAAGGAGGTCTGGTCCTTCGTGACCTGGGTGGCCTACGCCTGCTACCTGCACGCCCGGGCCACCGCCGGCTGGAAGGGCCGCAAGGCCGCCTACCTGGCGCTGTTCGCCTTCGCCTGCTGGATCTGGAACTACTACGGCGTGAACATCCTGCTCAACGGCAAGCACTCGTACGCGGGCGTCTGACGCCCCGGAGTGGGACGCTGGTGCCATGCCCATCGCACATGGCACCGGCGAGCGCCGTGACGGTGATCACTGGCTGCTGCACTTCGCGCCGCACCTGGCCGAGGCGTACGAAACGGTCTGGCAGGCCCTGACCACGCCGGAGGGCCTGCGCGGCTGGCTGGCGGAGGCGGAGGTCCTGGAGCGGCACCTGGGCGGGGCGGTCGCGCTGCGCTGGCTGACCGGTCCGGGGCGGCTGTACTCGGGCCGGGTCACGGCCTGGGACGTGGAGCGGGTTGCGGAGTACACGCTCGCGGAACACGGCCGGATCCGCTTCCACCTGGAGCCGCTCGGCACCGACTCCACCCTGATCCGCTTCACCAACGAGCGCCAGGGCTCCGAGGCCGACCTGCCGGCCGGCCTGGCCGGCTGGCACGAGCACTTCCTGCTGCTGGAGTCGTACCTCTCCGGCACCCCGGCGGACTGGCCCGCCTGGACGGACACCCGCCGGACGGCGCTGCGCACCCAGTACGAGTAACCGCGCATGCGCCCCGCGGGGCCGGGACCCAGCCTGGTCCCATGGACGAGAAGCGGTTGGCCGTGGTGCAGCCACCCGACGGCCGGGGCCTGCGCGAGGTCGCTGTCGGCGGTACGACGGTCGGGAGCGCCTGGTCGCTGCGCGGGCTGCGCAGACTGCTCCGCCGCGCCGGGTTCCCGAAGGACCTGGACCTCACGGACGGTGCGGCCGTCCGCTTCGACGGCGGGGACAGCACGGTCTGGCCGGACCGCAGGGGCCGGCGGTATGCGACCGTCCTCTTCGTCGTGGCCGGGCTGCTCGTCTCCGCGGGCCTGCTCATGGTCGTCGGCACCCCGGATGCCATGGGCGGCGTCACGTTCGCCGGCCGTGTCACCGGCCTGCTGTTCATCCTGGCGGGCGGGGTGGAGGTGGTGGCCGCGGCGGCGGCGCTCGACTACTGGGGCAAACGGCATCTGAGGTACTCGGGCTCGGTGGTCATGCTCGGGGTCCTCGTCGCCTTCGCCACCGACACCCTGTTCCTGGGGGTCTGGTTCCAGGAACGGGAGTACACGCGCTATCTCCTGGTCTTCCTTCCCCTGTGGTGCTGGTCCGTGGCGGCGCTCGTGCTGCTCTACCGGCAGCACGCCTGGGAGCGGATTCCCTTTCCCAAGGGCTTCACCGTGGGGGTGCTGGTGACCGCTCTGCTGTCCGCCTCCAATCTGGCGTACTCGGCCGTGTACCAGCCCTATTCCCGGCAGCCCCAGCTGGACCTGACGGTCGCCTTCGGCAGACCCCGTCCGGACCCCGGTCGTCCGGTGGTCCATCTGCCGCTCACGCTTCGCATGAAGAACACCGGGGCCATCCCCCTCTACGTGCTCGGCGGCGCCCACTGGGTATGGGGGCGGTCGGCAAGGTTCAGTGCCGGGGAGGTGGAGCTGAAGGACTGGAAGAAGGACATGGAGTGGTTGGAGGACATCGAGCTCCATGTCGAGGCAACCGGCTTCAAGCTGATCCACACCGGTCCGTTCGTCGTGCCGGGGACCTGGTTCGACCCGGGTGACGGTGCGACCGTGGAGACGATCGTCCAGGTCCCCAAGGACGCCGCGTACGACGCCCTGGAAGCGACCACGGAACTGATGTTCATGAGGAAGGACCGCGGGAAGATCGATGAAGTGGAGTTCGCCCGCCCGCGCTATTCATGGGACAAGGAGGAGCGGCAGTACTTCCGGTGCGCTCCGAAGGCCTGTCAGGACCACGTGTTCTACCGCGGAAGGCTGCGCCACAACAACAACCTCATCAACGTGACGAGAAGGCCGCGCTATGTCACCTCGTACTGGTCCGTGAACGGCAATGCCTCGGAATACGGTACGCATATCGGCCCGCTCGATTCCGGGGGACGGCTGTCCGGTGACGAGGAGCCCGACGAAAGGTACGGGGCCTTCTTCCTCTCGTCCAACACGGCGAAGATCCCCTTCGTCGCCCTGGTGAGCCCGCAGGTGTGAGCCGGCTACCAGACGGGCCGCAGTGGCGGCAGCGGAGTGCCGGGGGAGAGCGCGCCGAGCAGGCGGCCGAGTTCCCGGCGGAGCAGGCCGAGGTCGGTGTGGGCGGACAGTTCCGCCTCCAGCCCGTGCAGGATCCGTCCCGCCACCGCGAGGTGCGTACGCGCCGCGTCCGTCAGGACGACCAGCTTCCGCCGCCCGCCCTCCGGGTGCGGTTCCCGGCGTACGTACCCGCGCCGCTCCAGGTCGTCGATCAGCTGCCCGGCCGCCTGCTTGGTCATGCCGAGCCGTTCGCCCAGCTCGCTGCCGGTGGCCCCGCCGTCCTTCAGGACCTGGAAGGCCATGCCGTGCACCGGGCGCAGGTCCGGATAGCCGGCCTCGGCCACCCGCCGGGTGAACTCGGCCAGCAGCATCTGGAAGCCCAGCCCGAGCAGGAAGGTCAGCTCGGGGCCGGCGGGTGCGTCGTGGTGGTCCGTCACGGAAACATGGTGACACGGATGGGTCAAGCTGCTTTACTCAAGCTCTGAGTAAAGCGGCTTGACCCACCTGACCCATCTGACCCGCCTGTGGAGGAGAAGAGTTTTGCGCGTTATCAGCTCCGCCCCCGAAAACGTCACCGCCTCGCCCGCCGCCACCATGACCGGCCTGGCCGCCCCCAGCCGGGGCAGTACCGAGCTCAGCACCTGGCACACCCGGATGGAGGCCGGGTCCACCGGCCCCGAGCACTCCATCAGCCGGGAGCAGGTGTGGACCGTCGTCCTCGGGACCCTGGAGGTCACCGGCGACGGCCGGACCGAGACGGTCACGGCCGGCCAGACCCTGGTCCTCCCGCCCGGCATGCTCCGCCGGGTGCACGCACCCGTGGCTGCCGAGGCGTACGTGGCCATGCGCGCCGACGGGGTGGCCTCGGTGCCCGGCACCGAAGCCACCCGGGAGCTGCCCTGGGCGCAGTGACCCGGGGCCCGGCGGCAGCCGGTCAGACCTCCGACGGCTGCTGCTGCGCCGCGGCCGGCTCGCCCGCGGAGACCACCCGGCCGGAACGGGACCGCAGCCCGGCCGTGCTCACCGCCGCCGCCAGCAGGGCCGCGGCGAAGGGGACGAGCAGCCCGGCCCGGTGGCCGTCCAGGGCCGAGCCCGGTACGGCAGCGGACACCGCCGTCACCGCGGACAGGCCCAGCGCCGCACCGAACTGGAACGCGGTGTAGAGCAGCCCGCCGGCCAGGCCCTGGTCCTCCTCCGCGACGCCCTCCGTGGCCACGATCGTCAGCGGGCCGTAGACCAGCGCGAAGGCCAGACCCAGCAGCACCAGGCCGGGAAGCATCGCCAGGTACGTCCAGTCCGCGCCCAGCGGCAGGAAGGTGCCGTACGACAGGGCGGCCAGCAGCAGCCCGCCGAAGATCAGCCGGGCGTTGCCGAACCGGGCCACCAGCTTCGGCACCAGGGTGGGGGAGAGGACCGCGTCGATGCCGATCACCACCATCGCGAGGCTGGTCTCCAGCGTGGACCAGCCGCGCAGCTCCTGGAGGTAGAGGACGAGCAGGAACTGGAAGCCGAAGAATCCGCCGGCGAAGAGCAGCGCGGCCAGGTTGGTGCGCAGCAGCGGGCCGGAGCGCAGCACGGACAGCTTCACCAGCGGCACGGCAGCCCGGCGCTCCACGGCCACGAAGGCCGCCAGCAGCACCAGCCCGGCCCCGATGGTGGCGGCGGTCCAGCCGGGCGCGGCGTGCGCCGCCCGCTCCACCCCGAGCACCAGCAGCACGATCGCGGCGGTGATGGTCATGCCGCCCGCAAGGTCGATCCGCTCCCCGGCCGCCCGCCGGGGCCGGGCCGACTTCGGTACGAGCACCAGCGCGGCCACCAGGATCAGTGCGGACAGCACCACCGGAGCGAAGAACACCCAGCGCCAGTCCACCGAGGCCAGCAGTCCGCCCACCACCAGGCCGATGGAGAACCCGCCGGCCGCCGTGCCCGAGTAGACCAGCAGGGCCCGGTCCCGCTGCGGTCCCTCCGGGAACCCGGTGGTGATGATCGACAGGCCGGCCGGGGTCATGAAGGCCGCGGCCACCCCGGTCACGAAGCGGGCGGTGATCAGCATCCAGCCCTCGGAGGCCAGGCCGCCGAGTCCGGAGAAGAGCAGGAAGACGGTCAGCCAGCCGGTGAACATCTGGCGCCGCCCGAACAGGTCGGCGGCCCGTCCACCCAGCAGCATGAACCCGCCGTAGCCGAGGACGTAGGCGCTCATCACCCACTGGAGCTCACCCGTGGACAGGTCGAGATCCGACCGGATCGACGGCAGGGCCACATTCAGCATTGCGACGTCGATGCCCTCAAGGAAGATCGCGCCGCACAGGACGAGCAGGACGCCCCACTGGCGTCCGCGAAACGTGTGGTCCATGGGAATCCTCAGACGAAGGAAGAGGGAAAGGGTTGGTTGCCGGCTCAACCAACCCTCGTCCGCCCGCCCCACGGGAACAACGCCGAAGATGGCAACGTTCGTTCAGCCATGCTTACCGATCGCGATGAACTGGAGTGCTTCCTGATCCTGGCCGAGGAACTGCACTTCGGCCGCACCGCCGAGCGGATGCTGCTGTCCCGGGCCCGGGTCAGCCAGCTCATCCAGCGCCTGGAGCGGCGCGTCGGCGCCCCCCTCTTCCTGCGGACCAGCCGCAGCGTCGCCCTCACCGCCCTGGGCCGGCAGCTGCGCGAGGACCTCGAACCCCACCACCGCGGCATCGAGGCCGCGCTGGCCAAGGCCCAGGCCACCGCCCGGGCGGCCGACGGTGTGCTGCACGTCGGCTTCTCCACCCCGCCCGCCGGGGACCTCGTCCTCAAGACCGCCCAGGCGCTCCGCGCCAGCCACCCGGACCTGGCGGTGGAGGTCTGCGAACTCCCGCTCACCGACCCGTACGGGCAGCTCCGCAACGGCGAGTTCGACATCGCCTTCGCCGAGTTCCCGGTGCTCGAGGCGGACCTCGGAGAGGGCCCCGAGCTGCTGACCGAGGGGCGGGTGCTGGCCGTCGCGGCCGGCCATCCGCTGGCCGGCCGGGCCGCGCTGACCCCGGAGGACCTGGCCGGCGTACCGCTGCTGTCCCTCGCCGGCGACCTGCCGCCGTACCGGCGTGAACGGCAGACCCCGGCAAGCACCCCGGCCGGACGGCCGATCGGGCGCGGGCCCGAGGTCACCAATATGGCGGAGGCGCTGATGATGGTCGCGGCGGACCGGGGCGCGCTGCTGACGGCGGCGCACACGGCCGCGTACTACGCCCGCCCGGGCGTGGTCTACGTGCCCGTCGAGGACACCGCGCCGGTGGGCTACGGCCTGATCTGGCGGGCCGCCGACACCACCGGCGCGGTACGGGCCTTCGCGCGCGCTGCGGAACGCATCGCAGGGGAGGAGACCGCGGCCCGGGCCACGGCGCACCGGACTACCGGGCCACGGGTTACTGCGCCACGGGCTACTGCGCCACGGTGAACCGCCACGACTGACCGTCGAAGGCGCCGCAGCTCGACTGGTCCAGCGGCTGGCCGCTGTTGCCGGCGCCCCAGGCGACGCCCATGCAGAAGCCGGTGGCGCGGTTCCGCAGCTGCCAGCTGTCGTTGCCGGCGTACGTGGCCACCCACACCTGCGAGTCCATGTTCACGCACGGCGCCTGGACGAGGACGGCGTGGTCGGCGCCGGTCTGCGGGGTGATGCACATGTTGGTGGACCGCACCCGCAGGAAGTAGGCGTCCGTACCGGCCCCCTGGCCGACGAACTGCTTGTTGTACTTGCGGTCGCAGGGGAACTGGATCAGCCCGGCCCCCGGGCTCGTCGAATTGTTGCCGACGGCCGCGCACATGCCGGTGTGCATGGCCCGCACGTTGTTGTAGCGACCGTTGGACGGGTTGTCGGCGGCTGCGGGGGTCGCCAGACCCACCGCGAGGGCGAGGGAACTCAACAGGGCTCCGGCCGCCCCGACGGACTTCTTCACGGCTCACTCCGTTGCTTGTCGGTCAGACAGGTGACGGCGCCCCCGGGGATTGCCCGTGGGGGGCGCCGCGGCAACGGTGCAGGGCCCGCCGGTCCGGCGTCTACGGACCGATCCGGTCAGCGAGGCCTAGGAGCCGCCCTTGTCCTCGTCCCGGTCCTGCTGCTTGCGGTCCTGCTCCTCGCGGAGCCGGTTGAGGAACTCCGGGTTGTCGTCCGGGGCCACCCACTGGGAACGCCGCCCGCCGGACCGGCCGCCGGGGCCGCCGCCCGTGGGGGTGCGCTTCTTCCCGGCGAACAGCCACACCACCGGACCCACGATCGAGAACAGCAGGATGATGATCACCCACACCACCTTGGGCAGGTGTTTGACCTCTTCCTCGGGCGTGTTCAGGCAGTCGATGAAGGCGAACACGGTCAGGCCGATGATCAGCAGAAACGGCAGATAGCGCAGCACGGTGTGGGACCGACCCCCAGGAAGTGGTGGCGGGCCGCGACGGGCCCCGGTGACGCCTCCAGGGTAGTCCGTGGCGGATACTTGCCCCTATGGCTTACGACGATCTCCGCTCGCTGCTCCGGGCTCTGGAGCGGGAGGGCGACCTCAAGCGCATCAAGGCCGAAGTCGACCCGTATCTCGAGGTCGGGGAGATCGTCGACAGAGTGAACAAGGCCGGCGGTCCGGCCCTGCTCTTCGAGAACGTCAAGGGCTCCGACATGCCCCTGGCGATGAACGTCTTCGGCACCGACCGGCGGCTGCTGAAGGCCCTGGGCCTGAAGTCGTACGGGGAGATCAGCGAGAAGATCGGCGGGCTGCTCAAGCCCGAACTCCCGCAGGGCTTCATCGGAGTCCGCGAGGCCTTCGGCAAGCTCGGCTCGATGGTGCACGTGCCGCCGAAGAAGGTGAAGGGCGATGCCGCGCCCGTCCAGGAGGTCGTACTGACCGGCGAGGACGTGGACCTCGACCGGCTGCCGGCCCTGTTCACCTGGCCCAAGGACGGCGGCTCCTTCTTCAACCTGGGGCTCACCCACACCAAGCACCCGGAGACGGGCGTCCGCAACCTCGGCCTGTACCGGCTGCAGCGCCACGACAAGCGGACCATCGGCATGCACTGGCAGATCCACAAGGACAGCCGCAACCACTACGCGGTGGCCGCGGCGCGCGGCGAACGGCTGCCGGTCGCGATCGCCTTCGGCTGCCCGCCCGCCGTCACCTACGCCTCGACCGCCCCGCTGCCCGGTGACATCGACGAGTACCTCTTCGCCGGGTTCGTCGCGGGTAAGCGGATCGAGATGGTCGACTGCAAGACCGTGCCGCTCCAGGTCCCGGCGAACGCCGAGGTGGTGGTCGAGGGCTGGCTGGAGCCCGGCGAGATGCTGCCGGAGGGCCCCTTCGGCGACCACACCGGCTTCTACACCCCGCAGGAGCCCTTCCCCGCGCTGAAGATCGACTGCATCACGATGCGGAAGCGCCCGCTGCTCCAGTCGATCGTGGTCGGCCGCCCGCCGACCGAGGACGGCCCGCTGGGCCGCGCGACGGAGCGCTTCTTCCTGCCCCTGCTGAAGATCATCGTCCCGGACATCGTGGACTACCACCTGCCCGAGTCGGGCGGCTTCCACAACTGCGCGATCGTCTCGATCGACAAGAAGTACCCGAAGCACGCGCAGAAGGTCATGCACGCCATCTGGGGCGCGCACATGATGTCCCTGACCAAGCTGATCATCGTGGTGGACAAGGACTGCGACGTCCACGACCTCCACGAGGTGTCCTGGCGGGCGCTGGGCAACACCGACTACTCCCGCGACCTGACCGTGGTCGAGGGCCCGGTGGACCACCTGGACCACGCCTCGTACCAGCAGTTCTGGGGTGGCAAGGCCGGTATCGACGCGACGAAGAAGCTGCCCGAGGAGGGCTACACCCGGGACGGCGGCTGGCCGGACATGGTGGAGTCCGACCCGGCGACGGCGGCCCTGGTGGACCGCCGGTGGAAGGAGTACGGCCTGTGAGCCCGATCGCGGTGGGCGGCCCCGCCCTGTTCCTCGGCAGCGACACGCCCTGCGTGGCACTGCTGCGGCCCGAGCTGGACGTGAACGACGCCGGGCTGCGGCTCGCGGCGGAGCAGGCCGGGGTCAGCCCGGAGGAGTTCGCCGGGGACGCCGGCATCTGGCAGGTCATCGCCGACCGGACCGACGGCGAGGGCCGCGGCTTCGAGCTGCCGGACCTCGCCGACGCGGCGGCTGCGGCCTTCGCCGAGGGCCTGCTGGCCGCCCTGGACGGCGGGACGGACTTCGAGCTGGCGCTCGCCGGGGACGCGATCGCCGTCACCGGCCGCACCGCGGGCGACGACCGGATCTCCCTGGCCGCCCGGGTCGTCCCGCCGGCGGACGCGGAGGGCGAGGGGCCGCTGGACCTGGAGCTCGGCACCCTGCCGGTCGCGGAGCTCCGCGCCGACATCGCGGACTTCCGGGAGAGCCTCGCATGATGACGACCGCCGACGGGGTCGTCGACCCCGGCCCCGCCGCGCCGCAGGCCCCCGGCAAGGTGAAGGCCTTCCTGCGGCTCGTGATGATCGAGCACTCGGTCTTCGCGCTGCCCTTCGCCTACATCGCCGCGCTCACCGCCATGTTCGAGGTGAGCGGCAGCGTCCACTGGCTGGAGCTGCTGCTGGTCACCGTCTGCATGGTGGGCCTGCGTACCTTCGCCATGGCCGCGAACCGGATCATCGACCGGGAGATCGACGCGCGGAACCCGCGCACCGCGACCCGCGAGCTGGTCACCGGGGCGGTCTCGGTGCGGACCGCGTGGACGGGTGCCGGTGTCGCGGTCGCGGTCTTCCTCGGTTCGGCCGCGCTGCTGAACCCGCTCTGCCTGGCGCTGGCCCCGGTGGCCGTGATCCCGATGGTGGTCTACCCGTACGGCAAGCGGTTCACGAACTTCCCGCACGCCATCCTCGGGCTCGCCCAGGCGATGGGCCCGGTCGGTGCCTGGCTGGCGGTGACGGGGTCCTGGAACTGGGACGCCGTCATCCTCGGCCTGGCGGTGGGCGTCTGGATCGGCGGCTTCGACCTGATCTTCGCCTGCCAGGACGTGGCGGCGGACCGCGCCGAGGGCGTGAAGTCGGTCCCGGCCCGCTTCGGGGTCCCCGCGGCCCTGTGGGGCGCCCGCGCCTGCCACGCCGTGACCATGGCCCTGCTGGTCTGGTACGCCCTGGCCACGGACGCGGGCGTGCTGCTCTGGTCGGGCCTGGCGGTGGTCGCGGGTGCGTTCGTGTACGAGCACACGATCGTCCGCCCGCACGACCTGTCCCGCCTGAACCGGGCGTTCTTCACCGTCAACGGCGTGATCGGCATCTGCCTGTTCCTCGCCACCCTGGCCGACCTCTTCAGCCGGGGGCTCACCCTGTAGCCCACAGGGGTGGACCGGTGGGGTTCCCGGCCTGATGGCCGGCGCGCATCCGTACGCTGAGACCGGGTCATTGCTCCCCGCACCGTTGAGAGCGGGGCTACCCGTAGACCCCGGCCCGTCCCGGCGGGGCCTTCGGGAGGAGGAAGGCCACCGCCGCGCCCGCGAGCAGGCCGATCAGGTGGCCCTGCCAGCTGACCGAGGAGTCCGACGGGCCGATCCCGGACAGGATCGCGCTGCCCCAGATCGCGGCGACCAGCAGGCCGACGATGATGCCGGTCGGGCGGCGTTCCACGAAGCCGCGGACCACCAGGTAGCCGAACAGGCCGAAGACCAGGCCCGAGGCACCGGCCGTGTTGCTGTCGGAGGGGGAGAACAGCCACACCCCCAGGCCGTCCGCGACGATGATCACCGCGCAGACGAGGAGGAAGCGGCGCAGCCCGCCCAGCGCCGCGAGGAAGCCGAGGGCCAGCAGCGGGATGCTGTTGGCGGCGACGTGGTCCCAGCCGAAGTGGATGAACGGGGCGGTCAGCACCGAGGGCAGGTCGCCGGTGTCCCGCGCGGTGATCCCGTACGCGTCCAGCGCATGGCCGGTGGCCGTGTCGACCGCTTCGAGCAGCCACAGCAGGGCCACCCACCCCAGCATCAGGAAGCCGGCGATCCTGGCCCGGTCGGAATCGGTCATGGGTGGTGTGGTCCGTGCGCTCATCTCGGCCCCCTGTGCCGCCCCCGTGCCGCGCCCTGTGCCGGCGTTCTGTAGCGGGAACGTACGGCACACCTTGGCGAGTGCCCGGCCGGGGTGGCCGGATAGGCTCGGAGCCATGACTGACGGCAAGCGCACCCCGTGGGTGGTAGGGGTATCCGGGGCTTCGGGAACGCCGTACGCCGCAGCCGTGCTGCGCGGGCTGCTCGCGGCGGGGGAGAGCGTGGACCTGGTGGTCAGCCGGGCGTCGCGGCTCACCCTGCTGGACGAGACCGGCATCGCCTTCCGGGACGCCCACTGGCGCGAGGACCTCGCCGCGTGGCTGGACCGGGGTGCCGACGGGAAGCCCGGGACCTTCCGGGACCTGCCGCTGGACGGGGTGCGGTACTGGGGCGCGGGGGACCTCGCCGCGGGGCCGAGCTCGGGCTCGTACCCGGTCAAGGGGATGCTGATCGTTCCGGCCAGTACCGCCTGTGTGGCGGGGGTGGCGCTGGGGCTGTCGAAGGACCTGTTGCAGCGGGCGGCGAGCGTGATGCTCAAGGAGCGGCGCCGGCTGGTGGTCGCGGTGCGGGAGACCCCGCTGAACGGTCAGACGCTGAGGCATCTGGTGGCGCTGGACGAGGCGGGCGCCGTGGTGCTGCCCGCCTCTCCGGCGTTCTATGCGGGTGCGACGCACATCCAGGATCTCGTGGACTTCGTCGCGGGGCGGGTGCTGGATGCGGCAGGGGTGCCGCACCGGCTGTACCGCCGTTGGGAGGGGGAGATCGGTGGCTCCCGGCCTCGGGGTTAGCGCTGTCGGTGCTGCTGGCGCTGCTGTTAGCGCTTCTTGGCGTTGCGCGGCTTGGCGGCCTTCTCGGCGCGCTGCGCGGCAACGAATCGCTGGTGGGCACGGGATCGGTTGGCCTGCTCCTGAAGCTGTCGCATCTGGGCGTAGGCCATCTCGATCGTGTACACGGTGAACCACTCCTGAAGATCGTCATTGATCTGTTGAAAGATTCACAGGGTGTCGACCCTGTGCGCCTTAGATTCTATACGTAAACTTGCGTGATCGCCGAATAATGGAAGGCTCCAGGGACATGGACGCGGTGGATAGGCAGCTCATCCAGGCACTCCGGGAGAACGGACGTGCCTCATACGCCGAGCTGGGCCGGCTCGTGGGGCTCTCCGGCCCCAGCGTCACCGACCGGATCAACCGGCTGGAAACGGCCGGTGTGATCACCGGCTACCGCGCGACCGTCGACTCGGCCTCGCTGGGCCTCGGCGTCACGGCGCTGATCGGCATCTCGCTCTCCGACGCCGCCGACCACGAGGACGTGGCGCGCCGGCTGCGGGACCTCGCCGAGATCGAGGACTGCTGGTTCATCGCCGGCGACGACTCCTTCATGCTCAAGGTCCGCGCCAGCGACGTGGACGGCCTGGAGAAGATCATCCGCAAGCTGTCCGGCACCAAGGGCGTCTCGCGCACCCGTACCACGATCGTGCTCTCCACCAAGTGGGAGAACCGGGTCGGGGACCTGCCCGAAGAGCGCTGAGAGTACGGTGGGGCTGGGTTGCAGGACATCTAGAGGAGGCGACCGACGCATGGACGCTGGGCTCAAGCGCGAGCTGGAGGAGAAGGTCCGCTCCGGCGAGCGGCTGACCCGTGAGGACGGCATCGCCCTCTACGAGTCGGACGATCTGGCCTGGCTCGGCGGTCTCGCCCACGAGGTGCGGACGCGGAAGAACGGCGACGTCGTCCACTTCAACGTCAACCGCCACCTCAACATGACGAACGTGTGCACCGCGTCCTGCGCGTACTGCTCGTTCCAGCGCAAGCCGGGCGAGAAGGACGCGTACACCATGCGCATCGAGGAAGCCGTCCGCCTGGCCAAGACCATGGAGAGCGAGAACCTCACCGAGCTGCACATCGTCAACGGCCTGCACCCGAACCTGCCGTGGCGCTACTACCCGCGGTCCCTCTCGGAGCTGAAGAAGGCGCTGCCGAACGTCTCGCTGAAGGCGTTCACGGCCACCGAGATCCACCACTTCGAAACCATCTCCGGCCTCTCGGCGTCCGACATCCTGGACGAGCTGATCGAGGCGGGCCTGGAGTCGCTGACCGGCGGCGGCGCGGAGATCTTCGACTGGGAGGTCCGGCAGCACATCGTCGACCACCGCACCCACTGGGAAGACTGGTCGCGGATCCACCGCCTCGCGCACGAGAAGGGTCTCAAGACCCCGTGCACGATGCTCTACGGCCACATCGAGGAGCCGCGCCACCGCGTGGACCACGTGCTGCGGCTGCGTGAGCTCCAGGACGAGACGGGCGGCTTCCAGGTCTTCATCCCGCTGCGCTACCAGCACGACTTCGTGGACATGAAGGACGGCAAGGTCCGCAACACCCTGCAGGCCCGGACCAGCATGGCCACGGGTGCGGAGGCCCTGAAGACCTTCGCGGTCTCCCGCCTCCTCTTCGACAACGTCCAGCACGTCAAGGTGTTCTGGGTGATGCACGGTGTGCAGACCGCCCAGCTGGCGCTCCAGCACGGTGCGGACGACATGGACGGCTCGGTGGTCGAGTACAAGATCACGCACGACGCCGACAACTACGGCACCCCGAACAAGCTCACCCGGGACGACCTCCTGGAGCTGATCCGCGAGGCCGGCTTCCGCCCGGTCGAGCGGAACACGCGGTACGAGATCATCCGCGAGTACCCGGGGCCGGACGCCTCGCTGCGGGAGTCGCCCCAGCCGATGCGCGTCTGACGCGCCGCCGTACTGCTTCAACGCCCTGGTCCGCACAAAGGACCAGGGCGTTTTTGCGCCCCGAATCCACTGGCACCCCACCATGGGTAATAGATACTCTGGCCCTATGGCCCTTACGCAGCTCGCTTCGCCCGCCAAACCCGCCGCGCCCGCTGCTCCAGCCGCACCCGGGGCCCTCACCTTCACCCTGGACCCGTCGGTGGACCCGGCCCTGCACGAGGGCATCCTCGACCTGTGGACGGACGTCTCCAACGCGGGCGGCGCCGTGGGCTTCGTCGCACCGGTCGTCCGCGACGACATCCGCCCGCAGCTGATCAAGCAGCTCACCGCGGTCGCCGACGGCGGCAGCCGGCTGGTCGTCGGCCGCGACGCGGACGGCCGCGTCCTCGCCACCGCCTTCCTCACCCTCAACACCCACCGCCTGATGACGCACTGGCTGTGGGTGTACACGGTCATGGTCCACCCCGACCTCCAGGGCCGCGGCGCCGGCCGCGCCCTGATGGCAGCGGTCGCCGACGCGGCCCGCACCATCGAGGGCATCGAGGCCGTCCGCCTCAGCTGCCGCGGCGGCCTGGGCCTCGAACGCTTCTACGAGTCCTGCGGATACACGGAGGTCGGCCGCGTCCCGAAGGCGATCCGGGTCGCCGAAAACGACGATCGGGACGACATCCACATGCTGCTTCCGCTTGACTGATTCCCCTGGACCGAGGGGGACTTCATGGCGGTACCGGTGGTGCGGTGGGACCAGCGTGCGGTGGCACTGGCGGAGCTGCGGGGCACGGCCACCGATCGTGAGTTGTGGGAAGCGGCTCTTGCGGAGCGCGGCTGGCCGGTCCTCGAACGCCGGGGCACGTCCGTGACTCCGGTGACGGAGGCCCGCGCCTGGTACGTGGTCGAGATCCGTTTCCCGGGCTCCAGGTTCCGCGCCGTCACCGGGGCGCGCCAGCGGCTAGAGGTGCTGGCCGAGGAACTCCACCTGGACCTGGTGGTGGAGGCCGTGGACCTGGTGGTCCGGCAGCCGGACCTCCGGGCGCGCTGGCAGGCGTACGAGAGGCCCTCCCCGCGGACCGCGCGATGGACGCGCCTCTGGCGGCCGGCCGTGTCCCTCCTGCGCTGGGGCGGTACGGGCCGTCAGATATCGGCCGGAGCCCCCACCCAGGCCCAGGCGCTCGCGGCCAGGCCGCTGCCCGGGGCGGCGCCGCCGCCGGCCGGCCCGGTGGTCCACCGGCGTTCGCTGTCGTTCCGCGCGCGGGGCGGTCGCCCCCGTTCCCACACCCACCGGGGAGTGCCGCTCGCCGTCCTCGCCGCGCTGTTCGTCGGCCTCCTGGGTGCGCGTGAAGGCTCGACGGTGAACGGGGGGATCGGCGCCCCCGCGTTGCTCACCGGTTTCGGGGTCGGGATCGGTCCCTTCCTGGACCCGGCCCGGCTGGCCTGGCCGGGCGGCCCGGTCGTGGAGGCCGCCGTCGAACCGGCGTGGGTGATGACGGTCTTCGCGGTGGTGACGGTCCTGGTCCTCTGCCGGCTCTACCTCCGCAACCGTCCGGACTGGCCGGTCCTCCTCGCCCTCCTGGTGGGGACCCTCGTCTACCTCGTCGTCCGTGCCGTGGGATTCGTGACCGGATCGCTCTTGATCCACCAGGTGCCATGGGGGGACGCCGCGCTCGCCCATGTGGACGCCCTGGCGGTCAACGTCATGCTGGTCGCAGGGCTCGGGCTGCTGATCCGCCAGAGCGGTTGGCGCCCCGTCGTGCCCTGGCTGCTGCCGGCCCTGCTGCCCTTCGTGCCCGGCCTGCTGCCCGCGGTGGGGCTCTCGCTGCACGCCACGTACCTGGCGGCGTTCGAGGTCGACCTCGAAGACGTCGACATCGCCGCCGTGGACTCCCTGGCCGCAGCCGCCGCGGTGCTGGCGGCCATGGGGCTTTGGTTGTTCGTCCCGGCGCTGCTCGGTTTCGCGCGGCACTTCCACCTCATGGTGCGCGACCGGTGGATGGGCCGGCTGTTCCTCGTCCTCGTCTCCGTCTTCTGCTGTGCCGTGGGGGTGGGCGGGCTGTGGGAGGACGCGACCACGACCAGTTTCGAAGCCCGCCTCAACGCCTCCGGCGGTTACACCCCGCCGCCGTACTACGGCATCAAGCCGGAGTGGGTCTGTGCCTCGCCGGCCCGAGAGCTCGGCAAGGTGCCCAGCGAAGGCGGTCTGCTGCAGCCGGAGCGTCCCTACCTGCTGCTGGGGGACGCCAGCGGGACCGCTCTACTCTGGCACACCGCGAGGGTGCCCGGGATCCCGCTGCCGGACGACGAAGGAGCGCTCAAGATTCCCCTTGCGTCGCTGCGGCTCGTGCCCGCCGAGGACCCCCGGCGCCCCTGCCCGTAGGACGCGCGTGCTTCACTGGACGGGCACGACCGACGTAGAGACAAGGGGTCACAGTGACCGGCAAGTCGAACGCTGCCATTCGGTACACCGCGATGCGGCTGGGCATCTTCGCCGGCTGCCTCCTCGTCGTGTTCACGCTCGTCCGGCTCCGCTGGGTGCCCGCCGGGCTCGGGGACGCCAACCTCGCCTGGGTGGTGCTGCTCGCGCTCGTGCTGTCCGCGCCGCTGTCCTTCGTGCTGCTCCGCAAGCAGCGCGAGGACATGGGCGTGCAGATCGCCGGACGGGTCGCGGGCGCGAAGGAGCGGCTCGCCGCGAACCGCACCCAGGAGGACGCGGCCGACGACGCCGCCCGCGCCGGCTCCTGAGAGCTCCCAGGGCCTCACCGCACGCCCTGCCGGCCAGTTAGCTTCATCACACACCGAATCGCCCCGGTGCTGGGTCCACCGCCCCAGCGCTGGGGCGGTGGCGTTTCTGCGGGGCCTCGGCCCTGGCACGGCTCAAAGTAAGCCTTTGAGATTCTCAAAGGGTAAGTGTTAGCGTCCTCAACATGTTGACGACAGCTGCGCCCTCCACGGCCATGAGCACCCCGCTCGTGGCGCGCCTGCACGTCGATCTCTGCCGCCGCGTGTCCGCGGCCTGTTGCTGTTCGTAATCCGTCCAGCAGCGGTCCCGGCCGGGCCTTTCCCTGGCTGCCGCACCGCACCATCCCGCAGAACCTTCCGCTTACCTGTGCGTCATCCCCGGAGTGTGCCCGTGTCCGCGACAGCGACCACGCCCCCCAAGTCCTCCTTCACGTCCTCCTTCAAGTTCCCCTTCTGGGCGCAGATCGTCACCGGTCTGGTGCTCGGCGTCCTCCTCGGCTGGCTCGCCCGCAGCCAGGACGTCAGCTGGCTGGCCACCACCCTGGAGAAGGTCGGCGACATCTTCGTCCAGCTGCTGAAGCTGGCCGTGGCCCCGCTGGTCTTCTTCGCGATCCTGGTGTCGATCACCAACCTGCGGAAGGTCAACAACGCCGCCCGGCTGGCCACCCGCACCCTGCTGTGGTTCATGATCACCTCGCTGATCGCGGTGGGCATCGGCCTCGCCATCGGCCTGCTGACCGACCCCGGCGCCGGCACCGGCCTCACCCCGGCCGACGGCCAGGAGCCCAAGAAGACCGGCTCCTGGATCGACTTCCTGACCGGCATCGTGCCGACCGACATCATCACGCCGTTCACCGAGCTGAAC
Organism: Streptomyces venezuelae; assembly: GCF_008642295.1. Taxonomy (GTDB): domain Bacteria; phylum Actinomycetota; class Actinomycetes; order Streptomycetales; family Streptomycetaceae; genus Streptomyces; species Streptomyces venezuelae_C. Next base: position 4,226,403 of record NZ_CP029190.1, read on the forward strand.
GTCCTGCAGATCGTCTTCATGGCCGCCGTCGCCGGTATCGCCGCCCTCCAGCTCGGCGAGAAGGCCCAGCCGGTGCTGAGCGTCGCCGAGTCCGTCCTGGAGCTGCTGCAGAAGGCCCTGTGGTGGGTCATCCGCCTCGCCCCCATCGGTACGGTCGGCCTGATCGGCACCGCCATCGCCTCGTACGGCTGGGACCTGATCGGCAAGTACGCGACCTTCACCGCCGACGTGTACATCGGCTCGGCGCTCGTGATGTTCGGTGTCTACCCGCTGCTGCTCGTGACGGTCGCCAAGGTCAGCCCGCTGCAGTTCTACAAGGGCGCCTGGCCCGCCATCCAGCTGGCCTTCGTCTCCCGCTCCTCGGTCGGCACCATGCCGGTCACCCAGAGGGTCACCGAGCGCCTCGGCGTCCCGAAGGAGTACGCCTCCTTCGCCGTGCCGTTCGGTGCGACCACCAAGATGGACGGCTGCGCCGCGATCTACCCGGCGCTCGCCGCGATCTTCATCGCGAACATCTTCGACGTGCAGCTGGGCATCAAGGAGTACCTGCTCATCGCGTTCGTCTCGGTGGTCGGCTCGGCCGCCACCGCGGGCCTGACCGGCGCCACGGTCATGCTGACCCTGACCCTGTCCACGCTGGGCCTGCCGCTGGCCGGTGTCGGCCTGCTGATGGCGATCGAGCCGATCCTGGACATGATCCGGACGGCCACCAACGTGGCCGGCCAGGCCCTGGTCCCGGTCGTGGTCGCCGCCCGCGAGGGAATCCTGGACAAGCAGGCGTACGCCTCGGCCTCCGCCTCCCCGCTGGACGAGGCGGGCCCGCAGCCCACCCCGGCCCCCGCCGCAGCCTGACCCCCGGCCCCCGCCGGCGCAGCACACACCGCGGCCCCCGCCCCCGTCCGGGCGGGGGCCGCGGTGCGTGTGCTCAGACCGTTGCCGCCCGGACCAGGGCGACCGTCGTGAGCAGCAGGGGGAGGGCGTACCACCAGCGGCCCATGGTGCGGCGGAAGACCGGGGTCAGGGTGATGAGGAGACCCGCTCCGCACAGCACCGCCGAGAGCACCGACAGTGTCTGGACGTCCTCGCGGAACGGGGCGTCCCCGGGGCCCGGGCCGGCGATCAGCGCGAGGGCGCAGAAGTAGACGGCGGGTGCGTAGAGGAGGGCGAGGGGGACGCCCAGGACCCAGCGCAGACAGCCCTGGTCCTCGGGCAGATCGATGTTCTCGCGTGCCATCAGCGCATGGCCTCCCGTACCTTGCCGAGGTTGTCGCGGAAATCATCGCCGTAGTCCTGGGCCTTCTTCGATTCCCAGTACGGGCCGCCGTTGTAGCGGGCGGCGATCTCCTGCATCTGGTCCGGGGACAGCCGGTCGGCGGGTACGTCCGCCAGGCCGGTCTCCGCCTTGATCTGCGCCAGGAAGCCCGCCGCGACGAAGGCGTTCTGCTTCGGGTCCTGGAGGGCCTGCTGCACCACCCGCTGCTGCTGCTCCGTCATGTGCTCCGGGTCGTAGCCGAGGACTTCCGCGCCACGCCGGAGCTGGATGGCGATCGGCCCGAAGGAGGTCTCGTCCACCTCGCCGCCCAGCCGGCCCGGCAGGTTCCGGGCGGTGACCGGGCTCAGGCCCCAGGGGGCGTCCGCGGACCGGCGGAAGAAGTCCACGCCGTTGTCCACCAGGCCGGGGCTGCCCGCGATCTCCTTCCAGGCGATGCCCGCGACCAGCTCATCCGGCAGTCCCGCGTGCTGGGCCGCGGCGCGCAGCACCTCCCTGTTCCGGGCAATCCACTCGGCCTTCTCCCCGTCCCCCGAGGGCGGCAGCCAGAAGGTGTCGGCCGCCTCGGGGAGCCCCGCCACCCGGGTCCGGATGTCCGCCAGGCGGGGCGAGACCAGGGTGTCCGTGCCGACCGGGCCGGTCAGCCCGGTCTTCGGGCCGCCGCCGGGCAGGCGGGTCAGCGGGTTCGTACGGGCCTCCGCCGCCTCCCGGCGCAGGTCGGCCATGGCGGAGGGCAGGTCGGGGCGCTCGCCGGCCCCCGTCACCTTGAACTCGGGCAGCAGGTCGTACGCCTGCCGCAGGGAGTGCGTGCACACCGCGCGGGCCTCGGACTCGGTGGTCTTCGCCCGGTGGAAGAACCCGCCGGCGGTGTCGTGCAGCCGGTCGGCCTGCTCGCGGATGTCGTCGACGTCCATGGTGAGTTCGGCCAGCCCGTCGAGGAAGCCGGTGGTGGCCCGCATGTCCTCCCACTGGCGCATGGGCTCGGCCTGCTGTGCGGTCCGGGTGACGGCCGTGCCCTTGGTGGCGATGAGCGCGGCGAGCTTCCGCTCGGCGTCCAGGCCGTCGGAGTAGTGCGCCTTGGCGGCGGCCAGCGCCAGCGCGTACGCGTAGAGGGCGCTCGCCGCCTTGTCGAAGCCCTCCGCCAGGTGTCCCACGAGCTTGCGGGTCTCGGTGAGGCGCCCGGTGTAGGCGCCGCTGTGCGCGCTGTGCCATTCGGTGCCCGTCTCGGCGCGGCGGGCGGGTCCGCCGGCCTCGACGAGCAGGTCGCGCAACCGCCGGAACTCCCGGGCGTTGCGTTCGACGAGCGGGGGGTTGCACTCGGCGAGGAACTCGACGTCCTTGCGGAAGGCCAGTCCGTCGGTCAGTCCGTCGGTCATCGGTCCTCCGGTGCCACGTAGTTCCCGGACGCCAGGATGTGCTCCAGGAAGGTGCGGGCGGTGTCGTCGTCGACGGCGGCGAACTGCGTGCCGGCGGTGCGCAGGCGCGTGCCGAGGGCGGCGAACAGGGCGACGGTGTCCTGGAACTGGTCGTCGGCGAACCGGCTGAAGCGCAGCACCTGTGCGGCGACGTCCTCGTGGGCGCGGGGCGCGCGGGCCATGGTGGCGGCGTCGCCGTCGGGGCGGCCCTCGTGGAGGAAGGCGGCGATCTCGATGAGCAGGTTCGCGTTGCCGTTGATGGAGGAGCGGTCGGCGACCAGGCCGTCAGCCCCGTCGGCCCCGTCCGCCGCTGAGCCCGGTCCGCCGGCCGAGGCAAGCCGGGTGGCGGGCGGGCCGGCCGCGAGTCTGGCGCGGGCGACGACGGCCTTCTGCTGCGCCCATTCCGCTTCGAACGACATGCTGCTGTTCCTGTCCCGGTTCCGGAACCCTGTCCTGGTTCCCCGCTCGGTGCTGTCCGGAGGCGACCGTAATCGCTGGTTCCGGTAGTTGTGTTCACGCCAAACGGCGGGATGGCGGTTGCAGCGGCGTGGGCCTCGCGTGGACGTGCCGTGGGCGTGCGGGGGGCGTGGCGTGCACGTGCCGTACGAGGGGTGTTCAGGCGGGTTCCGGGTCCGTAGATTACCGGCGGTAACGCTTACGTCGGTGCGAGGAGGACGCCGTGACCGCAGCCGGTCCGCCGCTGGTGGAGCCTGCCAAGACCGTCGAAGGCGGGGTGGTCCGGGAGGTGGTCGTGCCCGCGCTGGCCTCCGTACCGATGACCGGTTCGCTCGGGGACATCCCCTTCGAGAACGCCGAGCGGGCCCCCGACGAGGCCGTGCTCGCCCGCAAACAGCCGGACGGCAGCTGGCAGGACGTCACCGCCGCCCAGTTCGCCGCCGAGGTCCTCGCCGTCGCCAAGGGGCTGATCGCCGAGGGCCTGCAGCCCGGCGACCGGCTCGCCATCATGGCCCGGACCTCCTACGAGTGGACCCTGCTGGACTTCGCCGGCTGGGCCGCCGGGCTGGTGACCGTACCGATCTACCCCACCTCCTCCGCCCTCCAGGCGCGCTGGATCATCCAGGACTCCGGCGCCGTGGCCTGCGCAGTGGAGGAGAAGGTCCAGGCGCGGATCATCAGCGCCGAACGCGGCAACCTGCCGGGCCTCGTCCACCTGTGGGAGTTCGACACCGGAGCCATCGCCCGGCTGGTGAAGGCCGGGGCCCGGCTGCCCGACGTGCTGGTCCACGAACGCCGGCGGAGCCGGACGCCCGAGTCCGTCGCCACCCTCGTCTACACCTCCGGTACCACCGGGCGCCCCAAGGGCTGCGTCCTCACCCACGGCAACTTCTTCGCCGAGGTCGACAATGCGGTCGAGCTGCTGTACCCCGTCTTCACCTCCGTCAGCAAGGACCCGGCCTCTACCCTGCTCTTCCTGCCCCTCTCGCACGTCTTCGGGCGGATGGTGGCCATCGGCTGCCTGCGCGCCCGGGTGAAGCTCGGCCATGCGCCCAGCATCGCGACCGAGGACCTGCTGGCCGACCTCGCCGGGTTCCGGCCGACCTTCCTGCTCGCCATCCCGTACGTCCTGGAGAAGGTCTACAACACCGCCCGCGCCACCGCCGAGAAGATGGGCCGGGCCGCCTCCTTCGACCGGGCCGCCCGGATCGCCCGGCGCATCGGCGAGGCGGCGGAGGGCGGGAGCACGTCCGCGGGCCTCGGCGTGCGGGCCGCCCGGGCCCTGTACGACCCGCTGGTCTACCGCCGGATCCGGGCCGCGCTCGGCGGCCGGGTCCGGTACGTGATCAGCGGCGGCTCCCCGCTCGGCCGGCGGCTGGCCGCGTTCTACACGGGGGCCGGGATCGAGGTCTTCGAGGGCTACGGCCTGACGGAGACCACCGGCGCCACCACGGTCACCCCGCCGCAGCGGCCCCGGCTCGGCACGGTCGGCTGGCCGCTGCCCGGCAGCGCGGTCCGGATCGCCGAGGACGGCGAGGTGCTGCTGTACGGGCGGCACGTGTTCGCCGGGTACTGGAACGACCCGGCGCCGATGCCGCAGGGGCACTGGTTCGCCACCGGCGACATCGGCGAACTGGACGCGGACGGCTACCTCACCATCACCGGCCGGAAGAAGGACGTGATCATCACCTCGGGGGGCAAGAACGTCGCCCCCGCACCCCTGGAGGACTGGCTGCGGGCGCACCCGCTGGTCGGCCAGTGCCTGGTCGTCGGCGACAACAGGCCGTACATCACCGCGCTCATCACCCTGGAGCCGGACGGGCTCGCGCACTGGCGGCAGATGCACAAGAAACAGCGGGTCCCGCTGGGCGACCTGGTCCACGACGACGAGCTCCGCGCGGACCTCCAGCGCGCGGTGGACGAGGCGAACGCACTGGTCTCACGGGCTGAATCGATCCGCCGGTTCGCCGTCCTGCCGGGGGACTTCACCGAGGAACGCGGCCACCTCACGCCGTCCCTCAAGCTCCGGCGGGCGGCGATCGCCCGCGACCACGCGAAGGAGATAGAGGAGCTCTACCGCAGGCAGGACCCCTAGGGCACTGGGCCGGGCCACCACGCCACACCACGTCCCGGCCGGCCCTCCGGCCGGGCCGGGCTGATCGACGGGCCGCCCTTCGGTACCCCGCTTATGGTGGTCCGAGGACCCATATCCGCCAGCCGGCCCAAGCCGGGGCCGCCCTGCGGGTCCGATCGCGCCGCCGCCAGGCGCCCTGCGGCCCGCAGGCCGGCCGGAGACCGGACTGGACCGGACCGGGCCGGTCCCGGCACGGGTTCCGCGCCGCGGGGTGAGGAGGTGTCGTGGGGCGATTCCGTTCAGGCGGGCGGCGCCGCGCAGCGGCGCTGGTCGCGGTCGGAGCGCTGGCCGCCGGCTCCCTCGCGGCCGGCCCGGTCGCAGCCGTGCCCGCCCCGCCGGGGCCCCATATCCGCTGGGGCGGGGACTGCCCCGAGCGGCCGGTCCCGTCGGGCCTGGAGTGCGGCACCCTCACCGTCCCCCTCGACCACGCCGCCCCGGCCAAAGGCACGGTCGACCTCGCCCTCGCCCGGATCCCCGCCGCCGGCCCTCAGCGCCGCGGCTCCCTCCTCCTCAACTTCGGCGGCCCCGGCGCCCCCGGCATCGCCACCCTCGCCGACGTCCACCGCGAGTTCGCCGACCTCGGCGAGGCCTACGACCTCGTCACCTTCGACCCCCGCGGGGTCGGCCACAGCGCCCCGGTCAGCTGTGGCGGCGCGCTCCGCGACGGACCGCCCGCCCCGGACGACGACGTCGACGCCCCCGAAGCCCCCACCGCCGCCGCCAAGCTGGCCGCCCTGCGCCTGGTCGCCGAACGCTGCGCCCAGCACTCCGGCCCGGTCCTCCCGTACATAGGAACCATCCACGTCGCCCGCGACATGGACCTGATCCGCCAGGCCCTCGGTGAGGACCGGCTCGACTACCTCGGCTTCTCGTACGGCACCCGGCTCGGCGCCGCCTACGCCGCCCAGTTCCCGCAGCGCACCGGCCGGATGGCCCTCGACGGGGTCGACACCCTCAGCGAATCGCTCGCGGAGCAAGCCCTGGTCTCCGCCAAGGGCCAGCAGCAGGCCCTGGACAACTTCCTGTCCTGGTGCGCCCGCCGGTCGGACTGCGTGTACGGGACCAACACGCGCACCGCGAAGGAGAAGGTTCGCGCCCTGGTGGCCCGGCTCGACCGGTCTCCGCTGACCGGCCCCGACGGCGCCTCCTTCACCGGCCAGGACATCATCGGCGCGATCGCCACCGGGCTCTACTCCACCGCCCAGTGGCCGGCCCTGGCCCGCGGCCTCCGCCTGGCCGAGCGGCAGGGCGACCCGGCCGGCCTGCTGGAGGTCGGCGGCCCCACCGACCCCGAGCCCGAGGAGGACCCGGCGGTGGACGGCTCCGATCCGGTGCCGGACGACAACGGGGAGGCCGCCCTGGTCGCCGTCAACTGCGCCGACGACCCGGGCCGCGGCAAGGACGCGGCGAGCCCGGAGGCCGTCGAGAAGGAGATCGAGGCCCTGAAGGGCGAATTCCGCAAGGCCTCGCGGATCTTCGGTCCGAGCCAGCTGATGACCGTGCTCTCCTGCTACGGCCGTCCGCCCGGCACCGACTTCATCCGGAAGATCGACCGGCCCGGCGCCCCGCGCATGCTGCTGGTCGGTACGCGCGGTGACCCGGCCACCCCGTACCAGTGGACGGAGGAGACCGCCCGCCTGCTCGGCTCGGCGGCGATCCTGGACCACAAGGGCGACGGCCACACCGGCTACGCGGGTTCGGGCTGCGTACGCGGCCGGGTGAACGCCTTCCTGATCGACGGCGAGCTGCCGAACGGAACGCAGTCCTGCCCCGCCGAAGACTGACGCAGGTCTCAGCAGTTGCCGTCCGTGGGGCGGCCGGCGAAGCGGTCCGCCAGCCAGTTCTGCGCCTCGAACGCCTCCGTGATCACCCCGCTGACGTGCTCCCCGACCCAGATCGTCGCCCACTCCACCGCCGCGCCCTTCGCACACCAGTCGGCGCGCAGCTGCCTGCCCACCCGGTACGGGATCAACTCGTCGGCGAGCGCGTGGTACTGGTACACGGGCGCGGCCGGGGCCGTCCGGCCGAGCTTCGAATCGTTCAGCCGGGCCTGCCAGTCCGGCCGGTCCAGCGGGTCGGAGGTGGTCAGGTCGGAGATCCGCTTGAAGGCCCCGACGGCCGCGTCGACCGCCACGCAGTTGTTCCGTATGAAGTCGACCAGTCGCTTCCCGGCCGGGTTCAGATACGCGTCCAGGTCCAGCTCCGGGAAGGCCGCGTCCTGCCCGGCCGCCGCCATGAAGATCAGACCGGAGCCGTACGAGCCGTTGTTGAACTCCGCGACCTCCAGCAGGTCGGCCGGGACCCCGCCGGTCGCCGTGCCCTTCACCTTCAGCTCCGGGGCGTACGCACCCTGGAGTTCGGCGGCCCAGCCACTGGCCTGGCCGCCCTGCGAGTAGCCCATGATGCCCACCGGGCCGTCCGCCGAAAGCCCCGCCTCCGGCAGCCGCTGGGCGGCCCGGGCCGCGTCGAGCATGGCGTGGCCGGCCGAGCGGCCCACGGTGTAGGTGTGGGTGCCCGGGGTGCCGAGCCCCTCGTAGTCGGTGACCACCACGGCCCAGCCGCGCCAGGTCAGCTGCTGGATGAGATTGGCCTCCAGGCCGGTGCCGTACGGGAAGTTGTTGCTGGGCGCGCAGGAGTCGCCGAGGCCGACGGTCCCGACGGCATAGGTGATCAGTGGGCGCGAGCCGGTCCGGCCGTCCTGCGGGACGATCACCGTTCCGGAGACCACGTTGGGGGCGCCGTCGGCGGTGGTCGAGCGGTAGTGGATCTTCCAGGCCTTGGTGTGGGTCGGCTGGCCGGGCAGCGGGTGGAAGGCGGACGGGGTACTGCTGACGATGTCGCCGGGCGCGGCTCCGGCCGCAGTGGGGCCGGTTGCGCCGGTGGCGCCCGTCGCGGGCACGGCGGCCGACAGGACCAGGGCGGTGGCGAGGGCGGTGAGGGAGGTGAGGGCGGTGGCACGGATGCGCATGGGCGGCTCTCCCAACGGTCCGGGTGGGGGTAGGTGAGGAGACCGTAGTGACCGGCCGGTCGGCATGGCGCTGACCGCGCAGCTCAGCTTTGCTGGCCGGACCGTCCACCCGCAGCGGACGCCCCGCCCGAAGGCCCGCCCCCCGGCCTTCCCGAAGGCCCGCCCAGCCGGTACGCGCCCGGAGTCGTCCCCGTCCACCGCCGGAACGCCCGGTGGAAGGCGGTGTCCTCGGAGAAGCCCAGCCGCGCCGCCAGCTCCGCGATCGGCTCCCCGCCCTCGGCCAGTCCGGCGATCGCCGCATCCCGCCGCACCTGGTCCTTGAGCTGCTGGAACGAGGTCCCGTCCTGCTGGAGCCGGCGCCGTAGCGTGGCCGGGGACACCGCGAGCCGGGCCGCCACCTCCCCGAGCGCAGGCAGCCGGGGCGAGGCCCGCAGCTCCTGCGCGAGGGCCCGCCGTACCTGCTCCGCGACCGTGGTCCCGTACTCCGGCCGGGAGAGCAGGTCGAACGGCGCCCGCCGGAGCATCGCATCGAGTGCCGGTTCGTCGCGGACCAGGGGCGCGGACAGCCAGTGCGCGGCGAAGACCGCGCCGGTCCTGCCCGCCCCGAACCGGACCGGGCAGTCGAAGAGCACCGCGTACTCGTCCTCGTGCGGCGGCGGCGGATACGCGAAATCGGTGTACGCGAGCGGAATGCGGCGCCCGATCAGCCAGCTGCACAGCCGGTGCCAGATGGCGAGCAGGCACTCCGTCAGGAACCGCTCCTCGTCGCGGGCGAGATCGTTGCGGACGGTGAACCGCGCCTCGTCCCCCGCCACCTCCAGCGCCAGGTCCGGGCCGCCCGGGAACAGCCCGTAGAACGCCACCCCGCGCCGGATGGCCGCACCCAGGTCCCGGCAGCCCAGCGAGGCGTGACACATCATCGCGAAGGTGCCGGGCCTGCTGGGCGGCCCACTGCCCAGCCCGAGGAACTCGTCCTGGGTGGTGCGGTACAGGGCCCGGAACAGGCGCGCGAACTGGGCCGGGGTGATCCGCGCCCGGTCGTCCCCGAGCAACGACGGCGGAATCTGCGCCTCCTGGAGCAGCGGCACGGTGTCGACACCCCTGCGCCGCACCCCTGCGAGCACGGCGCGCACATGGTGCACGGTGACCGTCCGCCTCCCCATACCTGTGACGGTAGCCGGATCGACCGCTCCGGTCAGCGGCGCCGACGCAGAGGAACCCTGGCCCACCTCAGTCGGCGCTGCCCGGTGGGACCACCCATTCGGTGCGCTGGCCGGTGATCGAAGCGATCATGTCGAAGTCGCGGTCGTGGTGGAGGAGGATCGAGCCGTGCTGCTCGGCCGTCGCCGCGATGAGGAGGTCCGGCCAGGACAGGGCTCGATGGAAGCCCTGTCCGATGGCCTTCCGTTGCACTTCGAGCGCGCGCTCGGACACGTTCCGGTCGCAGTAGAGGTAGTCGAAGCCCCGGAGCCACTGGGCAAGGGCGGGGACTTCGGCCTTGCTGCGGATGCTGAACATCAGCTCGTATTCAACGGCCGGACAGATGGCGAGCAGGCCCCGCTCGTGGAGCGGAGCCAGCACTGCGGCGACGGACGGCAGGTGAGACCGGGCGAGTGCCGACCTGTCGATGAGGAACAGGTCGGTCATGCAGTGGACTTCCGCTCTTCGGTGGGGCGGTCCACCCTCGTCTTCTCGATGATCTCGCTGAAGTCGAGTTCGCCCGACTTCACCGCGTCGAAGAACTGCTGGCGAAGGTGCCGCTTCACGGCATCCTCGACCGCAGCGCGCACGGCCGCGGCCTTGGTCTTCGTGCCGTATATGGCCTTCGCCTGCTCAACCATCTCGTCGTCAAGGTCGATCATCGTGCGCGCCATGGGGACCTCCGCAACAGGAAACGACACCACATTCTACCTCGGAATGGTGTCGTTTCCTGCTGGCCGGGAGGCCGGTACTCCCTGCGGGTGACGCGCGGGAGCCTCGGGTCGTGTCACAAAGGGCCGGGGGGACGGCGAGTCGGATTCGGATACCTGATAAACAGTGGATATTCACAGCTCGTCTTGGGGGGATCGCCGCACTGTGAAACCTCTTCACCGACACCTCGTCAGTACTTCGCGCAAGGTGCTCTGCACCGCCGCGCTCGCCGCCAGCCTGACCACTGCGGCCGTGGTGACGACCACTCCCACCGCCGATGCGGGGGAGTCCGAGCCGACCCCGGACAGCCCCCAGGCGAACGACCGGGGCAACGCCCGCCTGGACCTTCCGGATCTCGTGGCGAACCCGCCGGTGCAGGGCACCGGTTCGGGCCCGGGGCCCGGCACCGCCGAGGGGTCCTCCGGCATACCCGCGACCGCCCTGGACGCGTACCGGCGCGCGGAGGCGTCGGTGGAGGCCGCGCTCCCCAACTGCAAGCTGCCCTGGCAGCTGCTGGCCGGCATAGGCCGGGTGGAGTCGGTCCACGCCTCCGGATACGGGCTCAAGGCCGACGGGTACACCGACAAGCCGATCCGCGGCCCGCGGCTCGACGGCAACGGCTTCGCCGAGATCCGCGACACCGACAAGGGCGAGTGGGACGGCGACAACATCTACGACCGGGCCATCGGCCCGATGCAGTTCATCCCGTCCACCTGGGCGCGGTGGGGGGCCGACGGGTCCGGCGACGGCAAGCGCGACCCGAACAACATCTACGACGCGGCGCTCGGCGCCGGGTTGTACCTGTGCGCCGGTGACCGGAACCTGAGCAACGCGGGTCACCTCGACAAGGCGATCCTCAGCTACAACAACTCGCGCGAGTACGTGAACACCGTCACCAGCTGGATGCGGCAGTACCAGGGCGGGGCCACCGGCGTGCCGAACCCGCCCGCCGGGAACTACCCGACCCAGCCGCCGACGCAGCCGATCCCGACGCCGGTGCCGCCGGTCACGCCCATCACCCCGCCGGCGGTCGTCCCGCCCGCCAAGCCCGCGCCCAAGCCGAACCCGAAGCCGACCACCCCGCCGACGAAGCCGACCACCCCGCCGACGAAGCCGCCGGTCAAGCCGACCCCGCCGCCGGCCACGGTGTCCGGTCTGGAGGTCGTCGGTGAGCGCGTCCTGGCCTTCGAGCCGGGGCAGACCGTCGAGCCGGCCTCGAAGGTCAAGGCGGTGCTGGGCAACGGCAAGCCGGCCGCCCGGGAGGTCGTGATCTTCGAGATCGAGAACGACACCACCGCCGGCACCGTCTTCGCGGACAACAAGTCCAAGAAGCACCAGGTCGTGAAGACCGACGCCCAGGGGCTTGCGGCCATCCCGCGGATCAAGGTGGCCGACGGCGCCAAGGGCGGCACCTTCACGGTGCGGGCCACCCTCTACGGGACCCGCGTCTTCACCGAGAAGTTCGACGCCAAGGTCACCCCGAAGCCGGTCGCCGACAAGATCACCCGTACGGATGAAAAGCCGCTGAAGGTGGTGGCCGGCTCCAGCTTCACTCCGCAGGAGCTGCTGGTGACCGGGGCCGACGGCAAGCCGTTCGCCGGGGTCGCCCTGAAGGCCGGCATGGTCGAGAAGAACGAGCAGGGCGAGTGGGTCCCGGTCGCCGCCGACGACACCACCGGCCCCTTCTTCAAGGACGAGGACGGCAAGCCGGTCCGGACCCTGGAGCTGCCCGCCACGGACGCGAACGGCAAGGTCACCCTGCCGTGGATCTACACGGTCGGGATCGAGCCGGGCACGTACCACCTGCGCCTGGCCACCCCGGAGGGCGTGGAGCGCATCCTCGACCTCGTCGTGGAGAAGGCCCCGGAGACCACCCCGGAGCCCCCTAAGAGCTGAGGCGCTGAAACGTACGTACGGGCCGTGAGCACTGCTCACGGCCCGTACGCATGCTCACGGCCGCCGAAGGCAAAAGGCAGGAGCCCTGTCTCCTCCGTTCCCACGGAAGAGGCAGGGCTCCTTGGGTACTGCTATCCAACCGCGATCCGGTTGGCCCGGGCGATTAGGCCGGGGTGACGTTCTCCGCCTGCGGGCCCTTCGGGCCCTGGGTGACGTCGAAGTTCACGGTCTGGTTCTCCTCGAGGGAGCGGAAGCCAGACGCGTTGATCGCGGAGTAGTGGACGAAGACATCCGGGCCGCCGCCGTCCTGGGCGATGAAGCCGAAGCCCTTTTCAGCGTTGAACCACTTCACGGTTCCGGTAGCCATGAGCCCTCCTATGGGCCAAAGGGTCGCCCTGCTCCAGAACCTGCTAAGAAGTCTGAAAACTACAAAAGCCTGCGGGTTACATGCTCCGCAGGCTTCGTACTGCAAGGGAAACCAAACTGCAACTTGCGTCGAGCCTAGCACGCAGAGTCCCGGGGAGACCAGAGGGAAAGATCACGTCACCCGGACGTTTGAGACCCTCGAAGAGGCTGACGGCACCCGGCGGGCTAGTCTCGCGATGTGGACCCCTATCGCAGCCGGCCCCGGGTCGGCCACATTCAGTTCCTGAACTGCCTCCCCCTCTACTGGGGGCTGGCCCGCACCGGCACTCTGCTGGATCTGGAGCTGACCAAGGACACCCCCGAGAAGCTGAGCCAGCGGCTGGTCGAGGGGGACCTGGACATGGGTCCCATCACCCTGGTGGAGTTCCTCCGGAACGCGGACGAGCTGGTGGCCTTCCCCGATCTCGCGGTCGGCTGCGACGGTCCGGTCATGTCCTGCGTGATCGTTTCCCAGGTGCCCCTGGAGCGGCTCGACGGGGCCCGGGTGGCCCTGGGCTCCACCTCCCGTACGTCCGTCCGGCTGGCGCAGCTGCTGCTCGCCGAGCAGTACGGAGTACGGCCCGAGTACTACACCTGCCCCCCCGACCTGGGGGTGATGATGCAGGAGGCCGAGGCCGCCGTGCTGATCGGCGACGCGGCCCTGCGGGCCTCCCTGCACGATGCGCCCCGGCTCGGGCTCGCCGTGCACGACCTGGGGCAGATGTGGAAGGAGTGGACCGGGCTGCCGTTCGTCTTCGCCGTCTGGGCCGCCCGCCGGGACTACCTGGAACGCGAGCCGCACGTCGTCCGGAGCGTGCACGAGGCCTTCCTTGCCTCCCGTGACCTCTCCCTCGAAGAGGTCACCAAGGTGGCCGAGCAGGCGGCCCGCTGGGAGGCGTTCGACGCCGGGCTGCTGGAGCGGTACTTCACCACGCTCGACTTCCGCTTCGGCGCCGACCAACTGGCCGGCGTACGGGAATTCGCCCGCCGTACCGGTCCGACCACCGGGTTCCCGGCGGACGTCAAGGTGGAGTTGCTGGTTCCCTAGCGCTTCGGTAATTCCCTGTTAAATTCTGCGGGTTTAGCGGGCGGGCGAATTCGCCCGCCCCGAATTGCCCGTGGAGCAGGGGGAGTACACGCATGGCCGGAGTACCGGGAGCCGTCGGCACAGGACACATACCGGAGCCGCCGCCCGTACCGAAGCGGAAGCAGGAGCAGAACCAGAAGCGGAAGCCGAAGCGGAAGTCGGTCACGGCGGCCCTGCTGGTGCTCACCCCGCTGCTGATCGCATGCAGCGGATGGCTCGTTCAACCCCTGGGGCTGGGGTGGCTGGCGCTGGGCACCCTGCTCTCGATGGTGGTGCTCTGCACGGCCTGGGCGCTGTGCGGGGCCTGGCCGGGCACCTGTGTTGCGGTGTCGGGGTTCGCGCTGATGCTGTTCCTCGGACCCTCCCTGGACGAGGCCGTGATCGAGCACCGCGGGGTCCGGTACGAGGCGCTGGTGGTCGACACCGAAACCCACAAGCGGACGAGCCGCCCCAGGCAGTACTGGTGCCGGGTCGGCATTGCCCCCGACGCCGGGGCGAAGGTCCGCTTCCACGACGTGAGCTGTGGAAAGGACCACCGGGTGGACGACTGGGTGACGGTGGTGGTGGACCCCGAGGACTGGCTGGCGACCCGGCTCGCGGAGCGGTCCCACGGCCCCTCCACCGGGGTGCTGTGGACCTGCGCCGGACTGTTCCTGGCGCTGGAAGGCTCCATCCTGTGGGGCAGGTTGAGGCGCCGCACCGGCTGAGACCCCGGGCGGCCGGTGCCGCCCTTTCGCTACTGTGCGGATCTGTGCGGAGCAGTCAGCCACGGTCGGGGGGAAGGGACGCCATGCAGCCGCTGGACGAGGGGGAGCCGCGGGCCATCGGGGCGTACCGGCTGCTGGGCCGGCTCGGTGCGGGCGGCATGGGCCGGGTGTACCTGGGGCGCAGCGAGGGCGGCCGGACGGTCGCGGTGAAGATCGTGCACCCGCACTTCGCCTCCGACGAGGAGTTCCGGGCCCGGTTCCGGCGCGAGGTGGCGGCGGCCCGCCGGGTGGGCGGCGAGTGGACGGCGCCGGTCCTGGACGCCGATCCGGACGCGGCCGTGCCATGGGTGGCGACCGGTTATGTGGCCGGCCCGTCGCTGGACCGGGCGCTGGCCGCGCACGGCCCGCTGCCGGAGGCGGCGGTCCGGGCGGTGGGCCTGGGGCTGGCCCGGGCGCTGGTGGCGGTGCACGGGCTGGGACTGGTGCACCGGGACGTGAAGCCCTCGAACGTGATGCTGACCCTGGACGGCCCGCGGCTGATCGACTTCGGGATCGCCCGGGCCACGGACGGCACGGCCTCGCTCACCTCGACCGGGGTCTCGGTCGGCTCGCCCGGCTACATGTCGCCGGAGCAGATCCTCGGCAAGGGGGTCACCGAGGCCGCGGACGTGTTCTCGCTGGGGGCGGTACTGGCCTTCGCGGCGACCGGCACGCCGCCGTTCAGCGGGGACAACTCGGCGACGCTGCTCTACAAGGTGGTGCACGAGGAGCCCGATCTGGAGCGGATGCCGGCCGGGGAGCTGCGCGAGCTGGTGGCGGCCTGCCTGGCGAAGGCGCCGGCGGACCGGCCGGCTCCGGCGGCGATCGCCGCCGCGCTGGACGGGGCTCTGGACGTGCCGGGCTGGCTGCCGGGCCCGCTGGTCGAGGAGGCCAGCCGGGCCGCGGTCCGCCTGCTGGACCTGGACGCCGTGCCTTCGGCCGGGCCGGCACCGGCCGGGTTCGGTGCGGCCGACCCGTCGTACGGCGGTTCCGCGGGCTCGGGCCCGTACGGGCCGCGGCCCGGCTACGGCTATCCGGCGGTTCCCGCCACCCCGCCCGGCGGGTCCGGCGGGTCCGGTGCCGGGTCCGGTGCCGGGTTCGGCGCCGGGTTCGGCGCAGCCGATCCGTCCTACGGGCAGCCGCAGGCCACCGCGGGCTCCGGGGCGGTGCTCGGCGCGGACGCCGGCCCGTACGGGGCGCCGACCGCCCCCGCCGTCGCCGGGACCGGCCGGGAGGTCAGGGTCACCGCGGCCGGGCGCCGGTTCAGCTGCACGGTGGTGCTCGGCGCCGCCGTGGCGGTGGCCGCGCTGGCCGGCGGGCTGTACACCACGGGCCTGCTGCCGGGCACCGGCGGCGACTCCAAGCGGAACCTGGCGGGAGACCGCGCGAGCGACCACGAGAGCGACACCCCGCCCGCCGCAACCGCGCCGAGCACCGCGCCGAGCACCGCACCGAGCGGGTCCGGTTCCGGCGCCGCCCGGAACGACGTACCCAAGGAGCTCATCGGCACCTGGAAGGGCACCATCACCACCTCCCGCCTCGGTGTCTCCTCCGAGTTCGAGATCACCATCAAGGCCGGCCGGGTCGGCCAGGTCGTCGCCCGCGACAAGTCGGTCGTCGCGATCCTCGGCACCGACTGCAGCGGCGACTGGAAGCTCTCCTCCGCCACCGACCGCTCCGTGGTCCTGGACACCGCAGGCGGCCCCAACCCGGCCCCCGGCATCTGCTCCAACGGTTCCGCCGACGAGCGGTTCACCCTGAACGCCAACGGCACCCTGCACTACGTGTCGGGTGACGCACCGGCAGGCAACCCGCAGGGAGACCTCACCCGCAGCCCTTGACAGCACTGGCGTAGGCTGGGCCGGTCCGGACCTCTCTTGACACACCGCCGAAGGGTGACGCACCGGTGACCGACCAGGCCGCTCTCCAGTCTGTCCTCGACCGAGCCGCCGCGGGGGGCCGGATCTCCGCGGAGGAGGCGCTCGACCTCTACCGCCACGCGCCGCTGCACGCCCTCGGCTCCGCCGCCGACGCCGTGCGCCGCCGCCGCTATGCGGGTACCGAGCACATCGCGACGTACATCATCGAGCGGAACATCAACTACACCAACGTCTGCGTGACGGCCTGCAAGTTCTGTGCGTTCTACGCGGCGCCCAAGGACAAGAAGAAGGGCTGGAGCCGGGACCTCGAGGACATCCTGCGCCGCTGCGCGGAGACCGTGGAGCTCGGCGGCACCCAGGTGATGTTCCAGGGCGGCCACCACCCGGACTACGGGGTGGAGTACTACGAGGAGCACTTCTCCGCCATCAAGAAGGCCTTTCCGCAGCTGGTCATCCACTCCCTCGGGGCCTCCGAGGTCGAGCACATGGCCCGGATCTCCGGGGTGAGCGCCGAGGAGGCGATCCGCCGGATCCACGCGGCCGGCCTGGACTCCTTCGCGGGTGCCGGCGCCGAACTGCTGCCCGCCCGGCCGCGCAAGGCGATCGCCCCGCTCAAGGAGTCCGGGGAGCGCTGGCTGGAGATCATGGAACTGGCCCACAACCTGGGCGTGGAGTCGACCTCCACCATGCTGATGGGCACCGGCGAGACCAACGCGGAGCGGATCGAGCACATTCGCATGATCCGTGACGTGCAGGACCGGACGGGTGGCTTCCGGGCCTTTATCCCGTACACCTACCAGCCCGAGAACAACCACCTCAAGGGCCGCACCCAGGCGACCATCTTCGAGTACCTGCGGATGATCGCGGTGGCCCGGTTGTTCCTCGACAACGTCGCCCACATCCAGGGCTCCTGGCTGACCGTCGGCAAGGAGGCGGGCCAGCTCTCGCTGCACTACGGCGCGGACGACCTCGGCTCGGTCATGCTGGAGGAGAACGTGGTCTCCTCGGCGGGCGCCAAGCACCGCTCCAACCGGCACGAGATCATCGAGCTGATCCGCAAGGCGGGGCGGACGCCGGCGCAGCGCGCGACCACGTACGAGCACCTGGCCGTGCACGACGACCCGGCGAACGACCCGGTCGACCACCGGGTGGTCTCGCACATCTCGTCCACCGCGATCGAGGGCGGCACGGCGCACCCCGAGCTGAAGCTGATCTCCGCGAACTGATGCTCACGCTGCACACCGCCGACCTGCTGGTGCCCGGGGCGGGGGCGGACGGCGAACCGCTGCCCGGCGGGGCGGTCCTGGTCGAGGGCGACCGGATCGCCCGGGTGGGCCCGTACGAGGACCTGGCCGGGGAGTACCCGCACGCCCGGGTCCGGCGCTGGCCGGGACTGCTCATTCCGGGGCTGCTGGTGCACGGCGCGGCCGAGCTGCTGGAGCGTACGTACTACCCGGACGACCCGTACGAGACCACCGAGCTCGGCGCGGACCCGATCACCGGGGAGGCGGCGCTGGCCGACCTGAAGATGACCGAGGCCAGGTGGGGACACAGCGCGCGGCGCGGCACCCAGAAGCTGCTGGCGCGGGGCGTGGTGGCGGTGACGGGCCGGCTGGTGGTGCCGTCGGTCCGGACGGCGGTGTCCCGCTCCGGCCTGACGGTGCTGCCGCCGGCCACGGGCGGCGGTCGCCCGGTCTCGCTGGACCCGTTCGCGGGGCTCGCGACGCCCGGCGAGGCGTACTACGGGCGGCTGGAGCCGGGCGCTCCGGCCCGCTTCGCCGCGTTCGCGGTGCCGACCGAAGCGGCCCTCCTCGCGCAGGGCGCCACGACCTGCGTCGCCACGGTCGTCAACGGCCGCTTGCTGCACCGCCGCCGCTAGCCCCGCCGGGCCGGGTGGGCAATCGTGCCGCAGGGCGGCACGGGTGGGCATCCGGCACACCGGCCCGCGCCGGTCGCGCAGCGTGCAACACCTGGGCGGGGCCGGGGGGACGCTGCGCGGACGGTGCGCGCCGTCGTCCCGGTGTGCCCACCCTCCCCCAAGCTCTCGGCTTCGCTCGAGCAGGGGGGACCCCCATCGCCCCTGCGGAACGACTGCCCACACCTAGGGAACCGCCGGCCCCGACAGGTAGCGGCCCTGGTCGTCGTACGGCCAGGCGTTCGCCTTGCAGCCGTCCAGGCCCTTGATCTGCTGCATCATCGCCGGCGCCGGTTTGCCCCGCCCCGGACACCCCTCATGGCCGCGCCCGATCTCATGGCCCACCTCGTGGTTGACGATCAGCGCCCGGTACTCGGCCACCGGCCCGTCGAACTGGGGTGAACCCTGCTGCCACCGCTTGAGGTTGACCACCACGGTGTGGCCGGCCCGGCAGTTGGTCTCGCCCACCAGCTCGGGGGTGGTCACCTCGCACAGCCGGTCGGTGGTCGTGGGCGTCGCTATCCGCACGGTGAAGTCCACCGGGCCCTGCCCGGTCAGCTGGAAGCCGTTCCGCGGGTCCCGGATCCAGCCGCGCCGGTCCGCGAGGATCGTGTCGATCTCCCGGGCAGCCGCGTCGGGGTCCACCCCGGCGCCGTCCTCCACCTCCACCCGGTAGCGGCGGGCGGGCCCGCTGCCGTGCTTCTCCGCGGAGAGCCCGGAGGCGGTGAAGCGGCCCGTTCCGGAGCGCGGCACATCGCCCCGGGAGGCCCGGGAGGCCTCGGGATCCGGGCTGCGCGGCGGCGGGGGCGGCGGAGGCGGGGCGGCGGAGGCCGCCTCCGGCGCGGGGCGCAGGGCGGCCGGGGTCCGCACCTCGGGCGGATCCTCCCGGGTCAGGACCAGGGCGGCGGCACCCACCGCGCCGGCCGCGCAGACCACGGCCAGCATGGTGCGGCGCAGCCGCCTGGCGCGTTCGGCGCGGCGTCGCCGGCGAAGGCCTGCGCGGCGGCTCCCGCCGCCGGTGCTGTGGGACTGGCGCATACGTGCGCCGCGCGGTCCGGCACCGGAGGAGGTCATCCACCCACCCCTCCGACCGGTTCGCGCGGCTTCCTCCCGGCTCATCGGTACGAGTTCGGAACAGCTGGCTCCTCATGCCTAAAGACGGCGATCTTCAGCCACCGGTTCCCCCGGGGGGTGCCCCGGCCGTTGTGCACCGCCTGCCAGAATGGGCCAGGCACTCCACCCGAACCGAGACGAGCGAGGCCGAACGCCAGTGACCCGCGCACATCTGGACAAGCAGCCGCACGAAGTCGCCTCCATGTTCGACGGGGTCGCGGCGAACTACGACCTCACCAACGACGTCCTCTCGCTCGGCCAGGCCCGGCTGTGGCGCAAGGAGGTCGCCCGGGCGGTCGACGCGCGCCCGGCGCAGAAGGTGCTGGACCTGGCGGCCGGTACGGCGACCAGCTCGCTGCCCTTCGCCGCCACCGGCGCGTACGTCGTGCCCTGCGACTTCTCGCTCGGGATGCTCCGCGAGGGCAAGCGGAAGCACCCGTGGCTGCCGCTGACCGCGGGCGACGCCACCCGGCTGCCGTTCCGGGACGACACCTTCGACGCCGTCACGATCTCTTTCGGGCTGCGCAACGTCCAGGACACGGACACCGCGCTGCGCGAGCTGTACCGGGTGACCAAGCCCGGCGGCCGGGTCGTCATCTGCGAGTTCTCGCAGCCCGTCTGGGGGCCGTTCCGGACCGTCTACACCGAGTACCTGATGCGCGCCCTGCCGCCGGTGGCGCGCGCGGTGTCCTCCAACCCCGAGGCGTACGTCTACCTCGCCGAGTCCATCCGGGAGTGGCCGGACCAGCCCGCGCTGGCCGGGCTGCTGCAGAAGGCCGGCTGGGGCCGGGTGGCGTGGCGGAACCTCAGCGGCGGCATCGTCGCGCTGCACCGGGCCTTCAAGGACATCGAGGGCGGCAAGGACGTCGAGGGCGGCAAGGACGCGTAGTGGACTACCAAGCGGTGCTGGAGCAGATCGCGGCCGATGTTGCTCCGCTGGTCGGCTCCGGCACCCCGGCCGCGTACATCCCGGCCCTCGCGTCCGTGGACCCGGGGCAGTTCGGGATGGCCCTCGCCGATCTCGACGGCACGGTGTACGGGGTGGGGGACTGGCGGACTCCGTTCTCCGCGCAGTCCGTCACCAAGGTCTTCGCGCTGGCCCTCGCGCTGGCGGAGGGCGGGGACAGCCTGTGGGAGCGGGTGGGCCGGGAGCCCTCCGGCAACCCCTTCAACTCCCTGGTGCAGCTGGAGTACGAGAACGGCATCCCGCGCAATCCGTTCATCAACGCGGGCGCGCTGGTCGTCACCGACCGGCTGCAGACCCTCACCGGTGACGCGAGCAGCGAACTGCTGAAGTTCCTGCAGCAGGAGAGCCGGAACCCGGAGCTCGCCTTCAACGCCGAGGTGGCCGGCTCCGAGCAGGCGCACGGCGACCGGAATGCCGCCGTCGCCCACTTCATGGCCTCCTACGGGAACATCGACAACCCGGTCACGGACCTGCTGGAGCACTACTTCTGGCAGTGCTCCATCGAGACCAGCTGTGCCGATCTCGCCCTCGCCGCCCGGTTCCTGGCCCGTCACGGGCTGCGCGCGGACGGGACCCGGCTGCTGACCCGCAGCGAGGCCAAGCAGATCAACGCGGTGATGCTGACCTGCGGGACGTACGACGCGGCGGGGGAGTTCGCCTACCGGGTCGGGCTGCCGGGCAAGAGCGGGGTGGGCGGCGGGATCGTGGCCGTGGTGCCCGGCCGGTGCACGCTGTGCGTGTGGAGCCCGGGGCTGGACGCCCGGGGCAACTCGGTGGCGGGGGTGGCGGCGCTGGACCGGTTCACGACCCTGACCGGACTGTCCGTCTTCTAGGTCTCTTCTAGAGCCCGAGCCGGTAGCAGCGGACGGCGCGGCCGGAGGGGGTGGTCAGCTCCTCGGCGAGCTCCATGCCCAGGCCTTCCGCGACCGCCAGCGAGCGCTCGTTCCGTGCGTCGATCATCGCGACCACGCGCTGCAGACCCGCCGCCCGGACGCGTTCGACCGTGGCGGTCGCCGCGGCCGTCGCGTAGCCCTTGCCCCAGTGGTCGCGCCCGAGCCGCCAGCCGATCTCGATCTCCCCGGCCGGGCCCCAGGAATGCGGCCACGGCTGGGCGCCGGTGAACCCGATGACCTGGCCCTCCCCGTCCAGCAGGGTCCACAGGCAGAAGCCGTGCCGGGCGTCGTGCAGGCGCTGCCGCGCGGTGATCTCCTGGTACGCGGAGAGTTCGGCGGGCCCGCCGAGGAACTCCATCACATCGGGGTCGGCGAACACGGTGTGCCAGGCGTGTGCGTCCTCGTCGGTGGGCACGCGCAGCTGGACGACGGGGAGCGGCCGGGTCGGTGAAGGGGACGAGCCAGTCAACGGGGTAGCCCTTCTGATCGGGATCTCTCTCGCTGCATAGACTGCACATGTCCCGTGCCGTTCGGCACCCCCAATCGAGCCTTCGGGAGTTCCCGCAGTGACCGAGCCCCTCTCCGAACACACCGCAGATGTGATCGTCGTCGGGGCCGGGCCCGCCGGCTCGACCACCGCCTACTACCTCGCCAAGGCCGGACTCGACGTCCTGCTGCTGGAGAAGACGGCGTTCCCGCGTGAAAAGGTCTGCGGTGACGGGCTCACCCCGCGCGCGACCAAGCAGTTGGTCGCGATGGGCATCGACATCTCGGAAGAGGCCGGCTGGCTCCGCAACAAGGGCCTGCGCATCATCGGCGGCGGGCAGCGGCTCCAGTTGGACTGGCCCGAGCTGGCCTCGTTCCCCGACTACGGACTCGTTCGCAAGCGCGACGACTTCGACGAGACCCTGGCCCGGCAGGCGCAGAAGGCGGGCGCCCGGCTGTACGAGCGGTGCAATGTCGGCGAGCCGGTCCGTGATCCCCGGACCGGGCACATCACCGGGGTGCAGGCCAGGCTGGGCGAGGAGAAGACGGCGGTCACCTTCCGCGCCCCGCTGGTGGTCGCGGCCGACGGCAACTCCTCCCGGCTGTCCCTCGCGATGGGCCTGCACCGGCGCGAGGACCGCCCGATGGGCGTGGCGGTGCGGACGTACTTCACCTCGCCGCGGCATGACGACGACTACCTGGAGTCCTGGCTGGAGCTGTGGGACCGGCGCGGGGCGCAGGACCGGCTGCTGCCCGGCTACGGCTGGATCTTCGGCATGGGCGACGGTACCTCCAACGTCGGCCTCGGCATCCTCAACTCCTCCTCCGCCTTCCGCGAGCTGGACTGGCGCGAGGTGCTCAAGGCGTGGTGCGCCTCGATGCCGCAGGACTGGGGGTACACCCCGGAGAACATGACCCAGCCGATCCGCGGTGCGGCCCTGCCGATGGCCTTCAACCGGCAGCCGCACTACACCAAGGGCCTGCTGCTGGTGGGCGATGCGGGCGGGCTGGTCAACCCGTTCAACGGCGAGGGCATCGCCTATGCGATGGAGTCCGGCAAGATCGCCGCGGACGTCATCGTCCAGGCGCACGCCCGGGCCACCCCGGCCCAGCGCGAACTGGCCCTGCACAGCTACCCGAAGGTGCTGAAGGAGACCTACGGCGGCTACTACAGCCTGGGCCGGGCCTTTGTGAAGCTGATCGGCAACCCGAAGGTCATGAAGATGGCGGCGCAGCGCGGGCTGACCCACCCGGTGCTGATGCGGTTCACCCTGAAGATGCTGGCGAACCTCACCGACCCGGCCGGCGGCGATGCGATGGACCGGATCATCAACGGCCTGTCGAAGGTGGCACCGAAGGCCTGAGGCCGTACGGCGGGGTGGCGGTTGCCCGCCCGAGGCGGCCAACCGCCTCGGGCGGAAAGCCCATTGCCCCGCATATCCCTCCATTGGCAGACTCGCGGCGATCAGTTGACGATCATGAGTCCCATGGGGGGGAACACCGAGTGAGATTCCGTATGCCCGCGCTCCGGCGCACCGCGGCCGTCCTGACGGCGCTGGCCCTGCCGCTGACGGCCGGCCTGGCCGGCGCCGGCACCGCGCAGGCCGCGCCGATGCCCCAGGGCGAGTTCCACTGGGCGGGGGACCAGGGAGACGGCGAAACCGATCGGGCCGTGTGGTACGGACCGATGTACGGAGACCGGTTCGACGCCACGGTCTCCGCCGACCACCGCACCCTGCGGGTCGTCATCACCCGGCCGGGCGACACCTGGACCGTGGACCTGGCGGCGCCCGCCGGGCAGACCCTGGGGGTGGGCAGCTACGCGAACGCGGTGAAGACACCCGAGATGCCGGGGGTGGCCCTGGACACACCGAGCATGTTCGTGAACGGGTACCAGGGCGGCTGTGCCACCCTGTCCGGCGCGTTCGGCATCAGCGAGCTGACCTTCGGCGAGGGCGGCAGGGTCACGTCCCTGAAGGCGGACTACCGGCAGGAGTGCGCGGACCGGGGTGCGCTGACCGGCTACCTGCACCTGAGCGACACGGCGCCGCCGAAGCCGCTGGCCCTCGGAATGACCATCAAGGCCAACGCCAAGCTGGTCAAGGGCAAGACCACCCTGAGCGGCACGCTCACCTGCACCAAGCCGGCCCGGGTCCAGGTCGGCGGCTCGGCGAGCCAGGAGCAGCCGCGGTTCGTCCAGGGCCGGTTCGTCGCCGAGGTGGACTGCGTACCGGGCAAGAACGTGCCGTGGAAGGCCGAGGTCCAGGTGCACACCCCGGAGGTGGGCCACCCGCTCGTCAAGTCGGAGCGGCTGAAGGTCTTCGGCAACGTCCAGGCGCAGGACCCCGACACCGGTTCCTGGGTGTTCGGTGACGCCGACAAGTGGGTGACGCTGGGCTAGGAGCGGCCGGCAGCGGCAGGAGCCTGCCCGGCGGTACGACGAAGGGCCGGCACTCCGCCCCCGAGCGGGGGAGTGCCGGCCCTTCGTCATGCCGGTGCGTCCGGGCAACGCCTGGGCGCACCCGTGACGGCTCAGAGGAGGCGGACCGCCCCGGTGGGCCGGTCGTAGCTCAGGGAGCGCTCGACGATGCCCGTGCGGGGGTTCTGGGCGCCGACGAACTTGCCGCCGCCCACGTAGACGGCCACGTGGTACGCGCTGCCCTTGGAGCCCCAGTACAGGATGTCGCCCGGCTGGAGGCTGCTCAGCGAGACGGAGCGGCCGGCCAGCGACTGGTCCTGGGACATGCGCGGCAGGGAGACGTTGGCCTGCTTGTAGGCGGCGCGGACGAGGCCGGAGCAGTCGTAGGCGGTGGGGCCGGTGGAGCCCAGCACGTACGGCTTGCCGACCTGGGCGCGGGCGAAGGCCACGATGGCGGCGGCGGAGCCGGTGGCCGCCGGGGTGCTCGGGCCGTCCTCGTCCACGGTGGTGGTCTTGGCGGCCTTGGTGGAGGTGCCGGCGAGGGAAGTGCGGCCGTCGTTGCGGGTGGCGCGCTCGGCGGCGGCCTTGCGCTCCTCCTCGGCCTTCGCCTTCTTCTCGGCGTCCAGCTTCTTCTGGGCGTCCTCCTTGGCCTTCTTGGCCTCGGCGGCGGCGCCCGTGCGGGCGGTCTCCTCCTGCGCGTTGAGCTCGCCCTCGACGGCGGCTGCGCGGGAGTTGTCGGCGGCCGTGGTGACGGCGGAGGACACCTCGGAGCCCAGGTCCAGGTTGAGGACCGGCATCTCGAGGGTCTCGGTCACCGGCTCGACGGGGGTCGCGCTCGCGGTGCCGGCCATCGCCAGCGTGCTGAGGACGCCACCGGCAACTCCGGCGCGGACCGCGAGCTTCGAGGCGCTGCGGCGCGGCTTCCGGTGGCTGGGTATGTGAGCGGTGTGGGACATGAGGACAACCGCTATCAGGGCGTCAGGGTTCCCTTCAAGAAACGTGGGCTGCGCCACAGTTGTGCGCGAACGGCCCGAACCGGACGCTCCGCTTGCCTTATTGACGCCGTAACGGGCGAATCGGACAGGGCATCACAAGCCCGTGATCATTGGCTTTCTGTAATTCGTCCGTTTTGATCCACCGCCTACCACCCTTACGCACAGTTGGCCAAGCCCCCTTTCCTCGGCGCGAATCAGGCGTGACGCAGGTCACAGAATCGCCACGCTGTGGGGGACCTGTGGAGTTCGTGAACGGATGCACGCGTCCACTCCGCGCCCCGCCGCCTCCCCCGGTCGGGCGATGCGGGTTCCCATATCACGTGGCCGGTTCTTATCGCCAATTTGCGTGCAGGATCCAGGTTTTGATAGTGCGAAAGTCTTTTCACCTGCGGAAACCGGGTTGGATGTCACCTCTGGTGATCATGTGGGTGCTTCGCGTATGAAGATCACCACTCATCGGACTTCATGATCGTTCGTCAGGTGGTGGAGATCACAAACTCGGTCTGGACACCCGTGTCGCAGATCACAGACCGCCGGGCATAGGATGCGCAGCAGTCCGGCTTGTGAACTGCCTCACATGCGACCCCCGAGTCCGGGGGTGATCTTCCCGAGGCGGGGTGCGCGCCGGTGAGCGGTCCAACGGTCAAGGACGACTGGAAGGAGCGAGGAGCGTGAATGCCTACGCGCCCATCCTCGTGCTCGGCGCCCTCGGGGCAGGGTTTGCGATCTTCTCCGTGGTCATGGCCACGCTGATCGGTCCAAAAAGGTACAACCGGGCAAAGCTCGAGGCGTACGAGTGCGGCATCGAGCCGACGCCGCTGCCCGCCGGCGGCGGTCGCTTCCCCATCAAGTACTACCTGACGGCGATGCTCTTCATCGTCTTCGACATCGAGATCGTCTTCCTCTACCCCTGGGCCGTCACCTTCGACGCCCTGGGGATCTTCGGGCTCGTCGAGATGCTGCTCTTCGTGCTCACCGTCTTCGTCGCCTACGCGTACGTCTGGCGGCGCGGCGGCCTGGAATGGGACTGAGGGGCTGAATTTTCCATGGGACTGGAAGAGAAGCTGCCGAGCGGCTTCCTGCTGACCACCGTCGAACAGGCCGCGGGCTGGGTGCGCAAGTCATCCGTCTTCCCCGCCACCTTCGGCCTGGCGTGCTGTGCCATCGAGATGATGACCACCGGCGCCGGACGCTACGACCTGGCCCGCTTCGGCATGGAGGTCTTCCGCGGCTCGCCGCGCCAGGCCGACCTGATGATCGTGGCCGGGCGGGTCAGCCAGAAGATGGCGCCGGTGCTGCGGCAGGTGTACGACCAGATGCCCGCTCCCAAGTGGGTCATCTCCATGGGCGTATGCGCCTCTTCGGGCGGAATGTTCAACAACTACGCGATCGTGCAGGGCGTCGACCACATCGTGCCGGTGGACATCTACCTGCCCGGCTGCCCGCCCCGGCCCGAGATGCTGATCGACGCGATCCTCAAGCTCCACCAGAAGATCCAGACCTCCAAGCTCGGTGTGAACCGGGAAGAGGCGGCCCGTGAGGCGGAGGAGGCGGCCCTCAAGGCGCTCCCCACCATCGAAATGAAGGGGCTGCTCCGGTGACCGACCAGACAGCCGAGAACGGCAACAACGTTCCTGCCCCGCGCGGAGCCGCAGCCGGCGCCGGCGAGGTGATCGGCGTACGCAAGGGCATGTTCGGCGCCGCGGGCGGCGGTGACACCAGCGGCTACGGCGGCCTGGTCCGGGTCGTCGCCCTGCCGGGGCCGTCCACCCGCCCCTACGGTTCGTACTTCGACGAGGTCGCCGACGAGCTCGAAGGCGCCCTGGAGGAGCAGGGACTCGTCCCGGCGAACGCCATCGAGAAGACCGTGGTGGACCGGGGCGAGCTGACCTTCCACATCGCCCGCGAGCACCTCGTACGCGTCGCCCGCACCCTGCGCGACGACCCGGCGCTGCGCTTCGAACTGTGCACCGGGGTCTCCGGCGTGCACTTCCCCGGGGACAAGGGCCGCGAGCTGCACGCCGTCTACCACCTGCGCTCGCTCACCCACGGCAGGCTGATCCGGCTGGAGGTCTCCGCGCCCGACGACGACCGGCACATCCCGTCGCTGGTCGCCGTCTACCCGACCAACGACTGGCACGAGCGCGAGACGTACGACTTCTTCGGCCTGATCTTCGACGGGCACCCGGCCCTCACCCGGATCATGATGCCGGACGACTGGCAGGGCTTCCCGCAGCGCAAGGACTACCCGCTCGGCGGCATCCCCGTCGAGTACAAGGGCGCCCAGATCCCGGCTCCCGACCAGCGGAGGTCGTACAGCTGATGTCCACCTCAAACCACGCCTCGGCCCGCGAGACGACCGAGGGCACCGTCTACACCGTCACCGGCGGCGACTGGGACGAGATCGTCCAGTCCGCGGCCCGGGCGGACGACGAGCGGATCGTCGTCAACATGGGTCCGCAGCACCCGTCCACCCATGGTGTGCTCCGGCTGATCCTGGAGATCGACGGAGAGACGGTCACCGAGGCCCGCTGCGGGATCGGCTACCTGCACACCGGAATCGAGAAGAACCTCGAATTCCGCAACTGGACGCAGGGCACCACCTTCGTGACGCGCATGGACTACCTGACGCCGTTCTTCAACGAGGCGGCGTACTGCCTGGGCGTGGAGAAGCTGCTCGGCATCACCGAGCAGATCCCCGACCGGGCCACGGTCCTGCGGGTGCTGCTGATGGAGCTCAACCGGCTCTCCTCGCACCTGGTGTGCATCGCCACCGGCGGCATGGAGCTGGGCGCGACCACGATCATGATCTACGGCTTCCGGGACCGCGAGCTGATCCTCGACATCTTCGAGCTGATCACCGGCCTGCGCATGAACCACGCGTTCATCCGCCCCGGCGGCCTCGCCCAGGACCTGCCGCCGGGCGCCATGGACCAGCTCCGCGCCTTTGTGAAGACCATGAAGAAGAACCTGCCGGAATACGACAAGCTCGCCACCGGCAACCCCATCTTCAAGGCCCGTATGCAGGACGTCGGCTACCTGGACCTGGCCGGCTGTATGGCGCTGGGCGCCACCGGCCCGATCCTCCGCTCCGCCGGCCTCCCGCACGACCTCCGCAAGACCGACCCGTACTGCGGTTACGAGACCTACGAGTTCGACGTGCCGACCACCGAGAGCTGCGACTCCTACGGGCGGTTCCTGATCCGCCTGGAGGAGATGCGGCAGTCCCTGCGGATCGTCGAACAGTGCCTGGACCGGCTGCGGCCCGGGCCGGTCATGGTCGCCGACAAGAAGATCGCCTGGCCGGCACAGCTCGCCATGGGCCCCGACGGCCTCGGCAACTCGCTCGACCACATCAAGAACATCATGGGCACCTCCATGGAGGCCCTCATCCACCACTTCAAGCTGGTGACCGAAGGCTTCCGGGTCCCGGCCGGCCAGGCCTACACGGCCGTCGAGTCCCCCAAGGGCGAGCTCGGCGTCCATGTGGTCTCCGACGGCGGCACCCGCCCCTACCGGGTCCACTTCCGCGACCCGTCCTTCACCAACCTGCAGGCCATGGCCGCGATGTGCGAGGGCGGCCAGGTCGCCGACGTCATCGTCGCCGTCGCCTCCATCGACCCCGTGATGGGAGGCGTCGACCGATGACCGACATCTCGCTGGGCATGCCCCAGCTGCCCGCCCCCGACTTCCCGGCCGAGGTGCGCGCGCGGCTGGAAGCGGACGCCAAGGAGGTCATCGCCCGCTACCCCGACAGCCGGTCCGCGCTGCTGCCGCTGCTGCACCTGGTGCAGTCGGAGGAGGGCCATGTCTCCCGCACCGGCATGCGCTTCTGCGCCGAGGTGCTCGGCCTGACCACGGCCGAGGTCACGGCCGTGGCCACCTTCTACACGATGTACCGGCGCAAGCCGTCCGGTGACTACCAGGTCGGCGTCTGCACCAACACCCTGTGCGCGGTCATGGGCGGCGATGCGATCTTCGAGGAGCTCAAAGAGCACCTCGGCGTCGGCAACAACGAGACCACCCCCGACGGCAAGGTCACCCTCGAGCACATCGAGTGCAACGCGGCCTGCGATTTCGCCCCCGTGGTGATGGTCAACTGGGAGTTCTTCGACAACCAGACCCCCGAGTCCGCAAAGGCCCTGGTCGACGACCTGCGGGCGGGCCGCCCGGTGGAGCCGACCCGGGGCGCGCCGCTCTGCACGTACAAGGAAACCGCCCGGATCCTGGCCGGCTTCCCCGACGAGCGCGAGGGCGCGGTCGCGGCGAGCGGCGGGGCCGGACCGGCCTCCCTGACCGGCCTGCGGATCGCCCGGGGCGAGTCTCCGCACGCCCCGATCGTCCACCCGCGCGGCGAGACCAAGGGTGAGGGAGGGGAGTGATGAGCGTGTCGGCCAAGGAAAGTCATGGGGGCACCTCCCAGCCGGAGGCTGGGGGAGGCACGAGCCCGGAGAAGCTCCTGGCACCCGTGCTCTCCGCCTTCTGGGACGACCCCGAGTCGTGGACGCTGGACACCTACCGGCGGCACGAGGGGTACGAGGGCCTGCGCAAGGCGCTCGCGATGACCCCCGACGACCTGATCGCGTACGTCAAGGACTCCGGTCTGCGCGGACGCGGCGGCGCGGGCTTCCCCACCGGGATGAAGTGGCAGTTCATCCCGCAGGGCGACGGCAAGCCGCACTACCTCGTCGTCAACGCGGACGAGTCCGAGCCCGGGACCTGCAAGGACATCCCCCTCCTCTTCGCCAACCCGCACTCCCTCATCGAGGGAATGATCATCGCCTGCTACGCCATCCGCTCCGAGCACGCCTTCATCTACCTGCGCGGCGAGGTCGTGCCGGTGCTGCGCCGCCTGCACCAGGCGGTGCGTGAGGCGTACGAGGCCGGCTACCTCGGGGACAACGTCCTCGGGAGCGGGATGAAGCTCGACATCACGGTGCACGCCGGCGCCGGCGCCTATATCTGCGGCGAGGAGACCGCTCTCCTCGACTCCCTCGAAGGCCGGCGCGGACAGCCCCGGCTGCGTCCCCCCTTCCCCGCGGTGGAGGGCCTCTACGCCTGCCCCACCGTGGTGAACAACGTCGAGTCGATCGCCTCGGTTCCCGCGATCCTGAACCGGGGCAAGGACTGGTTCAAGTCGATGGGGACGGAGAAGTCCCCGGGCTTCACCCTCTACTCGCTGTCCGGGCACGTGGCCGGACCCGGCCAGTACGAGGCCCCGCTCGGCATCACCCTGCGGCAGCTCCTCGACATGAGCGGCGGCATGCGGCCCGGCCACCGGCTGAAGTTCTGGACCCCCGGCGGCTCCTCCACCCCGATGTTCACGGACGAGCACCTCGACGTCCCGCTGGACTACGAGGGCGTGGGCGCGGCCGGCTCGATGCTCGGCACCAAGGCGCTGCAGTGCTTCGACGAGACCACCTGCGTGGTGCGGGCGGTGACCCGGTGGACGGAGTTCTACGCCCACGAGTCCTGCGGCAAGTGCACGCCCTGCCGCGAAGGCACGTACTGGCTGGTCCAGTTGCTCCGCGACATCGAGGCCGGGAAGGGCGCGATGTCCGACCTCGACAAGCTGAACGACATCGCCGACAACATCAACGGCAAGTCGTTCTGCGCGCTCGGTGACGGCGCGGCCAGCCCGATCTTCTCCTCGCTGAAGTACTTCCGCGAGGAGTACGAGCAGCACATCACGGGCAAGGGCTGCCCCTTCGACCCCAAGAAGTCGACCCTGTGGGCCGACACGGAGGTGACCGCATGACCGCCCCGGCAGAAGACCTGGTCTCCCTGACCATCGACGGGGTCGAGCTGTCAGTCCCCAAGGGGACCCTCGTCATCCGGGCCGCCGAGCAGATCGGCGTAGAGATCCCGCGCTTCTGCGACCACCCCCTCCTCGACCCGGTCGGCGCCTGCCGGCAGTGCATCGTCGAGGTGGAGGGCCAGCGCAAGCCGATGGCCTCCTGCACCATCACCTGCACCGACGGCATGGTGGTCAAGACCCAGCTCAGCTCGCCGGTC
The DNA here is from genome assembly GCF_008642295.1 of Streptomyces venezuelae. Classification (GTDB taxonomy): domain Bacteria; phylum Actinomycetota; class Actinomycetes; order Streptomycetales; family Streptomycetaceae; genus Streptomyces; species Streptomyces venezuelae_C. The sequence goes on from NZ_CP029190.1 coordinate 4,257,374, forward strand.
GCGGAGAAGGCCCAGCGCGGGGTGATGGAGCTGCTCCTGATCAACCACCCGCTGGACTGCCCGGTCTGCGACAAGGGCGGCGAGTGCCCGCTGCAGAACCAGGCGCTGTCCCACGGCAACGCCGAGTCCCGGTTCAAGGGGCAGAAGCGGACGTACGAGAAGCCGGTGCCGATCTCCACCCAGGTGCTGCTGGACCGTGAGCGGTGCGTGCTGTGTGCGCGCTGCACCCGGTTCTCCAACCAGGTGGCCGGCGACCCGATGATCGAGTTGCTGGAGCGCGGGGCGCTGCAGCAGGTCGGCACCGGGGAGGGCGACCCGTTCGAGTCGTACTTCTCCGGGAACACCATCCAGATCTGCCCGGTCGGCGCGCTCACCTCGGCCGCCTACCGCTTCCGGTCCCGCCCCTTCGACCTGGTGTCCTCGCCGAGCGTCTGCGAGCACTGTGCGGGAGGCTGTGCCACCCGTACCGACCACCGGCGCGGGAAGGTGCTGCGCCGGCTGGCCGCGGAGGACCCCGAGGTCAACGAGGAGTGGATCTGCGACAAGGGCCGGTTCGCGTTCCGCTACGCCCAGCGGCCGGACCGGCTGACCACCCCGCTGGTCCGGGACCGCGAGTCGGGCCGGCTGGTGGAGGCGAGCTGGCCGGAGGCGCTGGCCGCCGCGGCGGCCGGGCTGGCGGCGGCCCGCGGCCGGACGGGCGTGCTGACGGGCGGCCGGCTGACCGTCGAGGACGCCTACGGCTACGCGAAGTTCGCCCGGGTGGTGCTCGACACCAACGACGTCGACTTCCGGGCCCGGACGCACAGCGCGGAGGAGGCCGACTTCCTGGCCGCCACCGTGGCGGGCCGCGGGGTCGGGCTCGCCGGGGGCGGAGTGACGTACTCCGTACTGGAGGCGGCCCCGGCGGTGCTGCTGGCCGGGATCGAGGCCGAGGAGGAGGCGCCCGGCGTCTTCCTGCGGCTGCGCAAGGCCCACCGCAAGCACCGGCAGCGGACCTTCGCGCTGGCGCCGTTCGCGACCCGGGGCCTGGAGAAGGCGGGCGGCACCCTGCTGGCCGCCGCCCCCGGTACCGAGCCGGAGTGGCTGGCGGCGCTGGCCTCCCGTACCGGGCTGGAGGAGGGCGGCCACGAGGCCGCCGAGGCGCTGCGGGAGCCGGGCGCGGTCATCGTGGTCGGCGAGCGCCTGGCCGGGGTCCCCGGGGCGCTGACCGCGGCTGTACGGGCGGCTGCCGCGACCGGCGCGCAGCTGGTGTGGATCCCGCGGCGGGCCGGTGAGCGGGCCGCGATCGAGGCGGGCGCGCTGCCGTCGCTGCTGCCCGGTGCCCGGCCGGCCACCGACCCGCGGGCCCGCGAGGAGGTGGCGGAGGCCTGGGGCCTGGACGAGCTGCCGCACCGGTACGGCCGGGACACCGGTCAGATCGTGGAGGCCGCGGCCACCGGCGAACTGGGTGCGCTGCTGGTCGGCGGCGTCGAGGTGGCGGACCTGCCGGACCCGGCGCGGGCGCGCGAGGCACTGGCCGAGGCCTTCGTGGTCTCGCTGGAGCTCCGCCCCAGCGAGGTCACGGACCACGCCGATGTGGTGTTCCCGGTCGCCGCGGTGGCCGAGAAGCCGGGTGCCTTCATCAACTGGGAGGGCCGGATCCGTCCGTTCGAGGCGGCGCTGAAGCCCGAGCAGATGACCAGGCGGCTGGCTCCGGCCGATGCCCGTGTGCTGCACATGATCGCGGACGAGACGGGCCGGCCGCTGGGCCTGCCGGACATCCACGCGGTACGCCGGGAGATCGAGCGGCTCGGCGGGTGGACCGGCGAGGGTGCCTCCGGGCAGCCGGCCGATCCGCAGCCGGTGCCGCGTCCCGGTGCGGGCGAGGCGGTGCTGGCGGGCCACCGGCTGCTGCTGGACCAGGGCCGGCTCCAGGACGGGGACGAGGCCCTGGCCGGCACCCGGCACGAGGCCAGTGCCCGGCTGTCGGCGGCCACGGCCGCCGAGACCGGCGTCAAGAACGGTGATGTGCTGGCCGTGACCGGCCCGGCCGGCACCGTCGAACTCCCTCTGAGGATCACCGAGATGCCGGACCGGGTGGTCTGGCTCCCGCTGAATTCGGCGGGTGGCGGGGTCACCGCGGACACCGGGGCGGCCCCGGGCGCCCTGGTGCGCATCGGTGCGGCGACCCCGGCGGGCCCGCAGTCCGCACAGACCGACAACGGCGACACCACTGCGGAGGTGGGCGCGTGAACGCAGTACGCAGTGACGTCGTGTACTGGGCCGCCGAGGACCTGTCGCTCTTCGGCCGGGACGTCTGGTGGCTCGTGGTCATCAAGGCGGTGTTCTGCTTCGCCTTCCTGATGGTGACCGTGCTGTTCTCCATCGTGTGGGAGCGCAAGGTGGTCGCCTGGATGCAGCTGCGCATCGGGCCCAACCGGCACGGCCCCTGGGGCATGCTGCAGTCCCTCGCCGACGGCATCAAGCTGATGCTGAAGGAAGACATCATCGTCAAGCGGGCCGACAAGGCGGTCTACGTCCTGGCCCCGATCGTGGCGGCGGTCCCGGCCTTCATGGCGATCGCGGTGATCCCCTTCGGCCCGGCCGGCAACGAGGTCTCCATCTTCGGGCAGCGCACCACGATGCAGCTGACCGACCTGCCCATCGCGATGCTGTACATCCTCGCGGTGGCCTCGGTCGGGATCTACGGCATCGTGCTGGCGGGCTGGTCCTCCGGCTCCACCTACCCGCTGCTGGGCGGACTCCGCTCCTGCGCACAGATGATCTCGTACGAGATCGCCATGGGTGCGGCCTTCGCCTCCGTGTTCCTCTACTCCGGGTCGATGTCGACCTCGGCGATCGTGGAGGCGCAGGCGGACCGCTGGTACATCGTGCTGCTGCCGGTCTCCTTCCTCATCTACGTGGTCACGATGGTCGGCGAGACCAACCGTGCGCCGTTCGACATGCCGGAGTCCGAGGGCGACCTGGTCGGCGGCTTCAACACCGAGTACTCGTCGATCAAGTTCGCGATGTTCATGCTCGCCGAGTACGTGAACATGGTCACCGTCTCGGCGGTCTCGGTCACCCTCTTCCTGGGCGGCTGGCGGGCCCCGTATCCGATCAGCACGTTCTGGGAGGGCGCGAACCACGGCTGGTGGCCGATGCTCTGGTTCGTCCTCAAGGTGCAACTGCTGCTGTTCTTCTTCATCTGGCTGCGCGGCACCCTGCCCCGGGTCCGCTACGACCAGCTGATGAAGCTCGGCTGGAAGGTCCTCATCCCGGTCTCGGTGGTCTGGCTGATGCTGGTCGCGACCGTCCGGGCGCTCCGCAACGAGGCCTACGACTTCGGCGAGATCGTGCTGTACGTGGGCGGGGGCGTGGTCGCGGTCCTGCTGCTGTCCCTGGTCGCGGACGTGTTCCGGGACCGGAAGGAGAAGGCGGCGGCGCCCGCGCGGGCCGCCGAGGAGGAGCCCTTCGACCCGATGGCGGCCGGTTTCCCCGTCCCCCCCAAGCCCGGCCAGCAGCTGGCACCCGTACCGCGCCGGCGGTCCCGCAGTGAGCGGGAGCTGATTGTCAGTGGTGGGTCGAATACTGAGAGTGACCGAGAGGAGGGTGCTGAGAATGTCTGAGGAGAAGTGGCAGAACCCGGTGGCCGGCTTCGGCGTGACCTTCAAGGCCATGTTCAGGAAGCGGCTCACCGAGCAGTACCCGGAGCAGCAGAAGACCACCGCTCCGCGCTTCCACGGACGGCACCAGCTCAACCGCCATCCGGACGGTCTGGAGAAGTGCATCGGGTGTGAGCTGTGCGCCTGGGCCTGCCCCGCCGACGCCATCTATGTGGAGGGCGCGGACAACACGGAGGAGGAGCGGTACTCCCCGGGTGAGCGGTACGGCCGGGTCTACCAGATCAACTACGCCCGCTGCATCCTGTGCGGTCTGTGCATCGAGGCGTGTCCGACCCGCGCGCTGACCATGACGAACGAGTTCGAACTGGCCGACGCCAGCCGCGAGTCGCTGATCTACACCAAGGAGCAGCTGCTGGCCGGGCTGACCGAGGGCATGGTCGACAGCCCGCACTCGATCTTCCCGGGGATGGACGAGCAGGACTACTACCGGGGGCGGGTGACCGGAGCGGCTCCGGGCACGGTCCGGCAGACGGCCGTCTCCAAGGGCGAGAAGCCGTCGGAGCCCGAGAAGGCGGAGAACGCGTCCGAGGAGGTGGACGCATGAGCGCCGTCATCGCCGCCGCCACCACCTCCACCGGCGAGGCCGTCCAGTTCTGGCTGCTCGGCACGATCGCCGTGGTCGGCGCGCTGTGCACCGTCCTGATGAAGAAGGCCGTGCACAGCGCGCTGTGCCTGGCCGGGACGATGATCATCCTGGCGGTCTTCTACCTCGCCAACGGGGCGTACTTCCTCGGCATCGTCCAGGTCGTCGTCTACACCGGCGCGATCATGATGCTGTTCCTGTTCGTGGTCATGCTCGTGGGCGTCACCGCGGCGGATTCGCTGAAGGAGACCCTCAAGGGGCAGCGCTGGCTGGCCCTGCTCTGCGGGCTCGGCTTCGGCACCCTGCTGTTCGCCGGCATCGGGCAGGCCGGGCTGACGCAGTTCAACGGGCTGGGCCGGATCAACTCCGGCGGCCACGTCGAGGGCCTGGCCGAGCTGATCTTCACCAAGTACGTGTTCGCCTTCGAGCTCACCGGCGCCCTGCTGATCACCGCGGCCGTCGGCGCGATGGTGCTCACCCACCGCGAGCGCACCGAGCGGGCCGCCACCCAGCGCGAGCTGGCCGAGCGGCGGGTCCGCGAGGGAGTCCAGCTCCCGCCGCTGCCGGCGCCGGGTGTGTATGCGCGGCACAACGCGGTGGACGTCCCCGGCCTGCTGCCGGACGGCACCCCGTCCGAGCTGACGGTCAACAAGACCCTGCGCGACCGCGGTCAGATCCGCGATGTGTCCGGTCAGTCCCTGGAGGACCTGAAGGCGCTGGAACAGCGCTCGGCGGAGCGCCTCGGACGGGACGAGCGCGAGGAGGCTGCCAAGTGAATCCGGTCAACTACCTCTACCTGTCGGCGCTGCTGTTCACCATCGGCGCGGCCGGGGTGCTGATCCGGCGGAACGCGATCGTGCTGTTCATGTGCATCGAGCTGATGCTGAACGCCTGCAACCTCGCCCTGGTCACGTTCTCGCGCATGCACGGCAATCTCGACGGCCAGATCATCGCGTTCTTCACGATGGTCGTCGCCGCCGCGGAGGTCGTGGTCGGCCTGGCGATCATCGTGTCGCTGTTCCGTACCCGCCACTCGGCCTCGGTCGACGACGCCAGCCTGATGAAGCTGTAAGGGGCGTACACGTGGAGAACCTGATTGCGCTGCTGATCGCGGCGCCCCTGCTCGGAGCGGCGGTGCTGCTGTGCGGCGGCCGGCGCCTCGACAAGGCCGGCCACTGGATCGGCACCCTGCTCGCCGCCGTCTCCTTCGGGATCGGCGTGGTCCTGTTCGCCGACATGCTGGGGCAGAGCGCCGACGACCGCACCATGACCCAGCAGCTGTACAGCTGGATCCCGGTCGAGGGTTTCCAGGCGGACGTCGCCTTCCAGCTCGACCAGCTGTCGATGACCTTCGTCCTGCTGATCTCCGGCGTGGGCACGCTCATCCACGTGTACTCGATCGGGTACATGGAGCACGACGAGCGCCGGCGCCGCTTCTTCGGCTATCTCAACCTGTTCCTCGCGGCGATGCTGCTGCTCGTCCTCGCCGACAACTACCTGCTGCTGTACGTCGGCTGGGAGGGCGTGGGCCTCGCCTCGTACCTGCTCATCGGCTTCTGGCAGCACAAGCCCAGCGCGGCCACCGCCGCGAAGAAGGCCTTCCTGGTCAACCGGGTCGGCGACATGGGCCTGTCGATCGCCATCATGCTGATGTTCACCACCTTCGGGACCTTCGCCTTCGGCCCGGTGCTGGCTTCCGCGGACAAGGCCTCCGAGGCCGTCCTGACCGGCATCGGACTGATGCTGCTGCTGGCCGCCTGCGGCAAGTCCGCCCAGGTACCGCTGCAGTCCTGGCTCGGTGACGCGATGGAGGGCCCGACCCCGGTCTCGGCCCTGATCCACGCGGCCACCATGGTGACCGCAGGCGTGTACCTGATCACCCGGTCCGGGGCGATCTTCAACGCGGCCCCGGACGCCCAGCTCGCGGTGGTCGTGGTCGGCGCGGTCACGCTCCTCTTCGGTGCGATCATCGGTTGCGCCAAGGACGACATCAAGAAGGCCCTCGCCGGGTCGACGATGTCGCAGATCGGCTACATGATCCTGGCCGCCGGCCTCGGCCCCATCGGCTACGCCTTCGCCATCATGCACCTGGTGACCCACGGCTTCTTCAAGGCCGGGCTCTTCCTCGGTGCCGGCTCGGTCATGCACGGCATGAACGACGAGGTCGACATGCGCCGGTACGGCGGCCTGCGGAAGTACATGCCGGTCACCTTCGTGACCTTCGGCCTGGGGTACCTGGCCATCATCGGCTTCCCCGGCCTGTCCGGCTTCTGGTCCAAGGACAAGATCATCGAGGCGGCCTTCGCCAAGGGCGGCACCGAGGGCTGGATCCTCGGCGCGGTCACCCTGCTCGGCGCGGCCATCACGGCGTACTACATGACCCGGGTCATGCTGCTCACCTTCTTCGGTGAGAAGCGCTGGCAGCCGGACGGGCAGGGGGAGCTTCCCCACCCGCACGAGTCGCCCAAGTCGATGACCCTCCCGATGGTCGTGCTCGCCTTCGGATCGGTGTTCGCGGGAGCGCTGTTCAGCTTCAACGACTCCTTCGTGAAGTGGCTGGAGCCGGTCACCTCCTTCGAGCACGGGCACCCGCCGCTGAGCGCCGGGGCGATCACCGCCTCGACCGTGGTGGTCCTGCTCATCGGTGTCGGCATCGCGTACGCCCAGTACGGCCGCAAGCCCGTCCCGGTCGTCGCCCCCCGCGGCTCGCTCCTCACCCGGGCGGCCCGCCGGGACCTCCTCCAGGACGACTTCAACCATGTCGTTCTGGTGCGCGGCGGTGAGCACCTGACCCGCTCGCTCGTGTACGTCGACCACTCGTTGGTCGACGGAGTGGTCAACGGCACGGCCGCCTCCATCGGCGGACTGTCGGGCCGGCTGCGCAAGCTGCAGAACGGCTACGCCCGCAGTTACGCGGTGTCGATGTTCGGGGGCACGGCGGTCCTGATCGCCGCGACCCTGCTGATGAGGGCGGTGTGACATGAACTTCCCGCTTCTGACGGTGACGGCCGCGGTCCCGGCGGCCGGCGCGATCCTCACGGCGGCCGTACCGGCCGCCCGCCGGACCGCGGCCAAATGGCTCGCACTGCTCGTCTCCCTGGCGACGCTGGCGCTGGCGGCGCTCGTCGCGATCCGCTTCGAGCCCGGTGGCGCCCGCTACCAGCTCACCGAATCCCACGCCTGGATCCCCGACTTCGGGGTCCGCTACGAACTGGGCGTGGACGGCATCGGCGTAGCGCTGATCGCGCTCACCGCCCTGCTGATCCCGTTCATCATCGCGGCCGGCTGGCACGACGCCGATCCGCTGGAGACGAAGAGCTCACGCTGGCGGCCGACGCAGGGCTTCTTCGCCCTGATCCTGATGGTCGAGGCGATGGTGATCATCTCCTTCGCCGCCACCGACGTCTTTGTCTTCTACATCTTCTTCGAAGCCATGCTCATCCCGATGTACTTCCTCATCGGAGGCTTCGGGGACCGGGCCCACGCCGGGACCGACGAGAACGCAGCCGCCCAGCGCTCCTACGCCGCGGTCAAGTTCCTGCTCTACAACCTGGCCGGCGGCCTGATCATGCTGGCCGCGGTCATCGGGCTGTATGTGGTCGCCGGGACCTTCTCCCTCCAGGAGATCGCCGACCTGCGCGCCGCGGGCAAGCTGGAGATGGCGACCAACACCGAGCGGCTGCTCTTCCTCGGGTTCTTCTTCGCCTTCGCGGTGAAGGCCCCGCTGTGGCCGCTGCACACCTGGCTGCCCAACGCCATGGGGGAGTCCACCGCCCCGGTCGCCGTCCTGATCACCGCGGTGGTCGACAAGGTCGGCACCTTCGCGATGCTCCGCTTCTGCCTCGGCCTGTTCCCCGAGGCCAGCAAGTGGGCCACCCCGGTGGTCCTGGTCCTGGCCCTGATCAGCATCGTGTACGGCGCGCTGCTGGCGGTCGGCCAGCGGGACATCAAGCGCCTGGTCGCCTACGCCTCGATCTCGCACTTCGGCTTCATCATCCTGGGCATCTTCGCGATGACCTCCCAGGGCCAGTCCGGTGCCACCCTCTACATGGTCAACCACGGCCTGTCGACGGCGGCGCTGATGCTGGTGGCCGGATTCCTGATCTCCCGGCGCGGCTCCCGGCTCATCGCCGACTACGGCGGTGTGCAGAAGGTCGCCCCGGTCCTCGCCGGCACCTTCCTGATCGGCGGCCTCGCCACCCTCTCGCTGCCGGGCCTGGCGCCGTTCGTGAGTGAATTCCTGGTGCTGGTGGGCACCTTCGCCCGGTATCCGGTGGTCGGCATCATCGCCACCTTCGGCATCGTGCTGGCCGCGCTCTACACCCTGGTGCTGTACCAGCGCACCATGACCGGCCCGGTGAAGGAGGAGGTCCGGTCCATGCCGGACCTGCGCCTGCGGGAGCTGCTGGTCGTCGCTCCGCTGATCGCCCTGCTGATCTTCCTGGGCGTCTACCCGAAGCCGCTCACCGAGATCGTCAACCCGGCGGTGCAGCACACCATGTCCGATGTCAACGAGAAGGACCCCCAGCCGACAGTGCCCACCGTGGAGGCGGCGAAGTGAACGTCCTGAGCGCCGACGCGATCGAACGGATCCCGGCACCGCACATCGAGTACGCCCAGCTCGCACCCACGCTGATCGTGATCGGTGCGGCCATCCTGGGCGTCCTCGTGGAGGCCTTCGTACCGCGCAAGTCCCGTTACTACGTCCAGGTGTTCCTGGCCGTCGCGGCCCTCGCCTCCGCCTTCGCGGCCGTGGTGGCCCTGGCCGCCGGCGGGTATGGCACCACCAAGGCCCAGATCGCCGCGATGGGCGCCATCGCGGTGGACGGGCCCGCCCTGTTCCTCCAGGGCACCATCCTGCTCGCCTCGGTGGTCGCCCTCTTCACCTTCGCCGAGCGGCGCCTGGACCCGGCGGCGCACGGCAACCGGGTCGACTCCTTCGCCGCCCAGGCCGCCTCGGTCCCGGGCAGCGAGAGCGAGAAGGCCGCGGTCAAGGCCGGGTTCACCACCACCGAGGTGTTCCCGCTGGCCCTGTTCGCGATCGCCGGCATGCTGATCTTCCCGGCGGCCAACGACCTGCTGACCCTGTTCATCGCCCTGGAAGTGTTCTCCCTCCCGCTGTACCTGCTCTGCGCCGTCGCCCGCCGCCAGCGGCTGATGTCGCAGGAGGCCGCGGTCAAGTACTTCCTGCTGGGCGCCTTCTCCTCCGCCTTCCTGCTGTTCGGCATCGCCCTGATGTACGGCTATGCGGGCTCCGTCTCGTACGCCGCCATCGCCGATGTCGTGGACGGCACGGTCACCACCCTGGACCCGGCACTGGCCTCCACCATGGGCAATGACGTGCTGCTGCTGATCGGCGGCGCGCTCATCCTGATGGGCCTGCTGTTCAAGGTCGGCGCAGTGCCGTTCCACATGTGGACCCCGGACGTCTACCAGGGCGCGCCCACCCCGGTGACCGGCTTCATGGCGGCGGCGACCAAGGTGGCCGCCTTCGGCGCCCTGCTCCGGCTGCTGTACGTGGTCCTGCCCGGCCTGCGCTGGGACTGGCGGCCGGTGATGTGGGGCGTGGCGATCGTGACGATGCTGGCGGGTGCGGTCATCGCCGTCACCCAGACCGACGTCAAGCGGCTGCTGGCCTACTCCTCGATCGCGCACGCCGGCTTCATCCTGGCCGGTGTGATCGCCACCTCGGAGGAGGGGATCTCCTCGGTCCTCTTCTACCTGGCCGCGTACTCCTTCGTGACGATCGGTGCGTTCGCCGTGGTCACCCTGGTGCGCGACGCGGGCGGCGAGGCCACCCACCTGTCCAAGTGGGCCGGTCTGGGCCGTCGTTCCCCGCTGACCGCGGCGGTGTTCGCGGTGTTCCTGCTGGCCTTTGCCGGTATCCCGCTGACCAGCGGGTTCTCCGGGAAGTTCGCGGTGTTCAGCGCGGCGGCGGAGGGCGGCGCGGGTGCGCTGGTCGTGGTCGGCGTGGTCTCGTCCGCGATCGCCGCGTTCTTCTACATCCGGGTGATCGTGCTGATGTTCTTCAGCGAGCCGAAGGCCGACGGCCCGACGGTGGCGGTGCCCTCGCCACTGACGATGTCCACCATCGCGGTGGGTGTGGCGGTGACGGTGGTGCTGGGCGTGGCCCCGCAGTACTTCCTGGACCTGGCGGGCCAGGCGAGCGTCTTCGTCCGCTGACCGCCCGGCCCGGACCCGCGACAGGGCCCCGACTCCCTCGGGGGGAGCCGGGGCCCTGTGGTGTGTCCGGGGACCGAAGGGCGCTCTTACGGGTGATGGCCGTGGGCGCTCTTGGTGCTCTTGGAGCTCTTGGGGCAGGTCAGAGCCGTGTTCCAGTTGTGGAAGCGGCCCGCCGGGTTCTTCGTGTACGCCCACATGTGCAGGTCGTAGTGCTTGGGCATGCCCTTCCAGTGGCCGGGCATCGGGCCGTCGAACGGCAGGCCGAACATGGTGGGCCGGTCGTCGGCGGTCTTCAGGTCCTGGTCCCGGTCGGTGACCATCCACTCCACCGCATGGAGCTTGCGGCGGCCGTGCTTGTCGGTTTCCGCGCTGTAGACGAGCGCCGTGGGCCTGCTCGGGTCGGTCGAGCCCCAGTGGGCGTCCTTGACGTAGTGGAAGCCCATGGAGCCGGCCCCGAACGGGTTGTTCATGCACTCGCCGTGTTTCACATAGCCGTCCTTGATCGCCTGCCGCTCGTCCACGTACTTGGCGGTCACCGCGATGGCGATGGCCATGTCGCGCATCGCGCGGTGGTTGCGGGGGTCGGGGGCCGGGCCCTCCACCGCGTGGGAGGCCGGTACGACGGTCAGGGCGAGGGACGCGGCAGCCGCGCAGGTGAGGGCGGTCTTCAGGTGACGGGCGGTCATGGGGACTCCTCGCGGTGGGGGTACGGAGCTACGGGCCTGCCCGGTCCCGTCCGTCCACCCTGGCGGCCCGCCCGGCGCGCCGCACGCGGGCTGCGCCCAATGGGGGTGCGCCCCCGTGCGCCGCGCCGGTGGCGTACGCCCGGACGTCCCCGTCCGGGCGCAGCCACGCCACCCTGGGCCCGCCTCCTAGCGGGCGCCCACGATCCGGCCGGTGACCTCGCCGAGGCCCACCCGGACGCCGTCCGGGCCGGGCGCCCAGGCGGTCATGGTGACGGTGTCGCCGTCCTCCAGGAAGGTGCGCTTGCCGTCGGCCAGTTCGATGGCGTCGTGGCCGTTCCAGGTCAGCTCCAGCAGGGAGCCCCGCTGGTCCACCTCGGGGCCGCTGACCGTGCCGGAGCCGTAGACGTCGCCGGTGCGCAGCGAGGCGCCGTTGACCGTCATATGGGCGAGCTGCTGGGCGGCCGTCCAGTACATGCTCGCGAACGGCGGCCGGGCCACCTCCTGCCCGTTGACCGACACGGTGATGTGCAGGTCGAAGCCGCCGTCCTCGTCCGCCGTGGAGTCGTCGAGGTAGGGGAGCAGGGGGAAGTCGCGGGCGGGCGGTGCGACCCGGGCGGAGTCCAGGGCCTCCAGCGGGGTCACCCAGGCCGATACCGAGGTGGCGAAGGACTTGCCGAGGAAGGGGCCGAGCGGCACGTACTCCCAGGCCTGGATGTCCCGCGCGGACCAGTCGTTGAGCAGGAACAGCCCGAAGACGTGCTCGCGGAAGTCGCCGAGGGCGACCTGCTCGCCCATCGCGGACGGGGTGCCGACGACGAAGCCGACCTCGGCCTCGATGTCGAGCTTGGTGCTGGGCCCGAAGACGGGCGCCGCATCGGCGGGGGTCTTGCGCTGCCCGGAGGGCCGGACGACATCGGTGCCCGAGACCACGATGGTGCCGGAGCGGCCGTGGTAGCCGATGGGCAGGTGCTTCCAGTTGGGGGTGAGCGCGTCGCCGTCCGGGCGGAACATCCGGCCCACGTTGGTGGCGTGGTGCTCGCTGGCGTAGAAGTCGACGTAGTCGGCGACCTCGTACGGCAGGTGCAGGGTGAGTCCGTCGAGGGCGATGAGGTGCGGTTCGACGGTCGGCCGGTGCCCGGGGTCGGTCACCCAGGCGGTCAGGGCGCGGCGTACGTCGTGCCAGACGGTGCGGCCGGCGGCGAGCAGCGGGTTGAGGGAGGACTGCCCGAGCAGTCCGGCGTACGGGGAGCCGAGCGCGAGGGCGGCTGCGCCCGCGTCGAGGACATGGCCGCCGAGCCGCACGCCGATGCGCCGCCGGGCCGGCTCCTCGGCGGTGCTGAACACCCCGTACGGGAGGTTGTGCGGTCCGAACGGATCGCCCTCGGGGACGTCGAGGGGGCTCTGCTGGGGCATGGGGTGCTGCCTCGCTTTCCACGCGGCCGGGGGTGTCCCGGGTGACACAGTGCGGGTTGACACGTTACGTGGCTCCTTTAGCGGACGGGAGGCCGGATTGGGGCGCGATTTGTAGGACTTGTCCGGGCCGGTCCTATCCTTGGCGCCGTGACTCGCGCCCTCCCCCGCTCCCTCGCGCCCTCCCCTTCCCCCTCCTCGTCCCTGCCCTACGCCCTGATCGCCACCGACCTGGACGGGACCCTGCTGCGCGCCGGTGACACCGTCTCGCCCCGCTCGTACGCCGCGCTCGCGCGGGCGCGCGCGGCGGGCGCCCGGCACATCGTGGTGACCGGCCGCCCCGTCCCCCAGGTACGCCATGTCCTGGACGGCCTCGGATACACGGGGCTCGCGGTGTGCGGGCAGGGCGCGCAGGTGTACGACGCGGCGGGCGGGCGGCTGCTGCACTCCGTGCGGATGGACCGGGAGCTGGCGGAGGTCGCGCTCGGGAAGATCGAGGCGGAGATCGGGGAGGTCTACGCAGCGGTCAACGGGGAGGCCCTGGACACGGCGATGCTGATAGGGCCGGGCTACCGGATGCCGCACCCGCACCTGGCGACGGTCCGGGTCGACCGCCGGGCCGAGCTCTGGTCGGCCCCGATCAACAAGGTGCTGCTCCAGCATCCGGAGCTGGACGACGACGAACTGACCCGGATCGCGCGGGGGGTGGTCGGACACCTGGTCAATGTGACGATGGCGGGGGAGCACACGGTGGAGCTCCAGCCGCCGGGCGTCTCGAAGGCGAGCGGGCTGGCGCTCGCGGCGGCCGAACTGGGCCTGAGCGGGGCCGCGACGATCGCGTTCGGCGACATGCCGAACGACGTCCCGATGTTCGCGTGGGCGGCGCATGGCGTGGCGATGGCGAATGCGCACGCGGAGCTGGTCGCGGTGGCCGACGAGGTCACCCTGTCCTGCGAGGACGACGGCATCGCGGTGGTCCTGGAGCGCCTCTACCCCTGACGGGGCTCAGCCCCGTCAGGGGCGCGGGGAACTGCGCGCCCGGCCACACTCGGCCCGCAGCCCCGAAACAGGGCCCGCCCCGACAGGGGCGCGGGGAACTGCGCGATCAGCCACAGCCGGCCCGCAGGCCCGGAACAAGGGGCCGTCCCGGGGCCGGGGGCGGGTCCGGGCGCAGCCCGGGTAACGGGTCCGGCGCGCAGCCCGGGTGCCCCGCAGGGCCCCGGCTCAGCCTGCCGCGCGCGGCAGCCGGCGTTCCCAGGTGCGGTGGAACACCACCTCCCCGCCCTCCCGGCACACCACCTCGTTCGAGGTCAGGAAGCCGCCCTCGTCGCACCAGGTCTCCGACCGGGTCTCCACCCGGGCGTCCCAGCCCAGCTCCGGCCGGTGCAGCCGGATCCGCCACTCCGAGCGGGCCCGCGCCGACAGCGGGTCCGACTCCTGGATCTCGTACACCTCGGACGCGTCCTCGCCGAACTCCAGGCCGTCCGGGTACACCCGGGTGCCCCCGTACCGGGGGTCCACCTCCAGCCGCCACATCCCGCGGGCCACGTCCCGTACCACCAGCCGTTCCGGACGGGGCTCGTCCAGGGTGACGGGGAAGGACACGCCCAGCGGCTCCGACTGTTCCGGTGCCTCGAACGCGACCGAGCCGTCCGCCGTCGCCGCCTCCGCCGAAGGGGACCGCACCGGCAGGGTCAGGGTGCTGCCCGCCGGGTCCACCGTCCAGCCCGCCTCCGAGCCGGCCCGCGGCCAGATCCACGGCCAGTACGCGGAGGAGAGGGCCAGCCGGATGCGGTGGCCGGGCGGGAAGGAGTGGCCGATGCCGTTGAGCTCGAAGGAGACCTCCTCCCAGGCCCCGGCGGGCCAGGGCACCGCCCGGTCCCGGCCCGTCCGCGCCGACAGGTTGAGCGCGCCCCGGGTGACCAGGGTCGAGGACCCGTCGGGGGCGACGTCGCAGAGCCGGGCGATCACCTGCCCGTACGGGACGTCCATGCGGAGGCGGACCGTCACCGAGGGGCGGCCCAGCACCTCCACGGCGGAGCCGTCCGGTACCGGGAACTCGAAGCAGGCCGACTTCGCGTCCTCCTCCCGCTGGTCCGGGGGCAGATCCGCGTCGTTGCCGAAGGGGAAGAACCGGCCCGCGTCCGCCCCGGTGTGCTGCGGGGAGCGCACCTGCACCGGCTCGCCCTGGAGGGCGTACGCCGTCGGCGTGACGTTCGGCGAGGGCCAGGCGGGGTCGGCGGCCCAGTGGCCGGGCAGCTCCTGGTAGACCGTGCGCGGCGGGTGCGAGTCGCTGATCCAGGAGCGCAGCAGCGGCTCGTCCATGACCCCGTTGTCGGCCCCCTTCAGCCAGTGGTCCCACCAGCGCAGGGTCTCCTGGAGGAAGCCGATCGCCGGGCCGGGCGGCAGTCCGCGGTCCGGGTACTGGTGGGACCAGGGCCCGATCAGGCCGCGGACCCGGTCGGCCGGCAGGTGTTCGGCGAGCCGGAGGACCGTGTCCCGGTACGGGTCGTGCCAGCCGCCGACCGCGAGCACGGCCGCTTGGATCGCCCCGTAGTCCTCGCAGACGCTGCCGTGCTTCCAGTAGTCGTCCCGGGTCTGGTGGGACAGCCAGGTGTGGATCAGGGGTTCCATGGATTCCAGGCGGGACAGCCACTGCTCCCGCCAGCCCTCGCCCGCGTACAGCGGGTCCGGCGGGCGGGCGGTGAAGGCCAGCATGGTGGCCGCCCAGGCGTGCATGTCCACGGCCAGCACCGAGCCGCCCATGTAGTGGACGTCGTTGTCGTAGCGGTCGTCGGTGGAGCAGACGGTGACGACCGCCTTCAGCGGCTCGGGGGCGAGGGCGGCGATCTGGAGGGAGTTGAAGCCGCCCCAGGAGATGCCGAACATGCCGACCGAGCCGGTGCACCAGGGCTGGGCGGCCAGCCATTCGACGACCGCGACCCCGTCGGCGAGTTCCTGCGCGTCGTACTCGTCGCCCGGGCGGCCGTCGCTGTTGCCGTGCCCGCGCACGTCCACCCGTACGGAGGCGTAGCCGTGCCCGGCGTACCAGGGGTGCCGCTGCCAGTCCCGGGGTGCGGTCCAGTCGGTCAGCCGGTACGGCAGGTACTCCAGCAGCGCCGGCACCGGTTCGGCGGTGACCGGGCGCCAGATCCGCGCGTAGAGCTCGGTGCCGTCCCGCATCGGGATCCGGACGTCGTCGTGCATGGTCTCGTGGGGGAACTCGGTACGGATGATCATCGGCGACCTCGAAGCCTCAGTGAACGGGGTGCATGGTGCGCTTGAGCCACGGTGCGAGGGCGATCACGGCCAGGCCGACGGCCACCGCGACGGCGCCGTTCACCCCGAAGTACACGGGGTTGGACACCTGGCCGTACACCTTCACGACCTGGGCCTGGATGCCGTTGGCCAGGGCCAGCGAGAGGAACCACAGGGCCATGGTCTGGCTGCTGAAGGCCTTGGGGGCGAGCTTGCTGCTGGCGGACATGCCGGAGGTCTGGAGCAGGACGTCGCCCAGGCCGAGCAGCAGGTAGGAGCCGACGATCCACCAGGCGGCCATCCGGTAGGTGTCCGTGGCGTGCCCGGAGGTGGGGATCACCATCAGCAGGAAGGACAGGCCGCCCAGGATCACCCCGAAGGCGATCTTGTTGGAGGCGTGCGGCTGGCGGCGGCCCATCCGGACCCAGACGGCCGCCACCACCGGGGCCAGCGCCACCTCGAAGGCGCCGAGCGCGGAGGCGTACCAGCCGGCCGGGAAGTCGAAGCCGAGGATGGTGGTGCGGGCGTTGGTCGAGGCGAGCAGCATCATCGTGGAGTACGCCTGGAAGAGGATGAAGTTGAAGGCGACCGAGGCGAGGAAGAGCACCACGTACGGGCGCAGCCGGCCGCGCTCCTCGGCGCTGACCTGGGGGCTGCGGAACATCAGGGTGAAGTAGACGACGGGCGCGATCACCGAGGCGAGGGTGAGGACGTCGACGAAGCGGTCCATGGTCAGCCACCCGGCGGCGGCGAGCAGAGCGCAGAGCGCGGACAGGGCGAGCAGGCCGCCGGCGATGGTCCACAGGGCGCGGCGCATGGCGTCGGGGGCGAGGGGGAACTCGGCCGAGTGCTTCCGTCCGGCCAGATGGCGGCGGCCCCGTACGTACTGCACCAGTCCGGCGGTCATGCCGAGGGCGGCGGCCGAGAAGCCCCAGTGCCAGCCCTTGTGCTCGCCGAGCCAGGCGGTGACCAGCGGGCCGGCGAAGGCGCCGATGTTTATGCCCATGTAGTAGAGGGCGAAGCCGGCGTCGCGCCGCTCGTCCGCCGTCCGGTAGAGCTTGCCGACCATGCCGGCGACATTGGGCTTGAGCAGGCCGGTGCCGGCGCTGATCAGGCCGAGGCCGGCCCAGGTCATGGCGGTGGTCGGGACGGCCATGGCGTAGTGGCCGCAGGCGATGAGGATGCCGCCCCACAGGACGGCCCGGTAGGAGCCGAGCATCCGGTCGGCGAGCCATCCGCCGGCGATGGAGACCAGGTAGACCAGGGTTCCGTAGGCCGCCGAGACGGATGCGGCGGTGCCGGGGTCCATGCCCAGGCCGCCGTTGGCCACGGTGTCCGCGAAGTACAGGACGAGGATGGCCTGCATGCCCAGGAACGAGAAGCGTTCCCAGACCTCCAGCCCGGACAGGGTGGCCAGGCCCCGGGGGTGTCCGAGGAAGGCGTGGTCGTCGGCGGGCGGCGGCTGGTCGGCTTCGGGGTCCACCGGTGCCGCCGGTTCTGACGGTTCTGCCGGTTCTATGCCAGTCTCAATTCTGGACAAAACGTATTCTCCGGTCGTTATAGGCCTCCCAAGAACATACCGGTGCCCTTCGGGTGGTGTGCAGAACGCGGACCCCACCTGGACCGCCGGGCCCTCACCGTGATCGAAAATGGACGGGATACGCTGGCTTGAGCGAAGGCAGCGACACATCGACAATCCAGGTGATCGTCACCGTGATCGGCAGCAGACAGGAGTACCCCTCGTGACCGTCGTCGGGCCGTTCGGACTGAGCGTGCGGGACCAGGCTCTTGAGACCGATGTCCAGGCCGGACTGGCGGCCGTGGAGGCGGGTCTGCTGGAGGCCACCAAGAGTGAGGTCCCCTTCATCACCGAGGCCGCACAGCACCTGGTGCGCGCCGGAGGCAAGCGCTTCCGGCCGCTGCTGGTGATGCTGGCCTCCCGGTTCGGGGATCCGCATGCACCCGGAATCGTGCCCTCCGCCGTGGTGGTGGAGCTCACCCACCTCGCCACCCTCTACCACGACGACGTCATGGACGAGGCGGACGTGCGCCGCGGGGTGGCCAGCGCCAACGCCCGCTGGGGCAACTCGGTGGCCGTGCTGACGGGTGACTTCCTGTTCGCCCGGGCCTCGCACATCCTGGCCGACCTCGGCCCGGAGGCCGTCCGCATCCAGGCCGAGGCCTTCGAGCGGCTGGTGACGGGGCAGATCCTGGAGACCGCCGGCCCGCGCGACGGCCGTGACCCGGTCGCCCACTACCTCGACGTCATCGCCGGCAAGACCGGCTCGCTGATCGCCGTATCCGGCCGGTTCGGCGCGCTGATGTCCGGTGCCGACGAGTCGGTCGTCGACATCCTCACCCAGTACGGCGAACGCCTCGGCACCGCCTTCCAGCTGGCCGACGACGTCCTCGACATCGCCTCCGACTCCCACGAGTCCGGCAAGACCCCCGGCACCGACCTGCGCGAGGGCATCCCGACCCTGCCCGTGCTGCGGCTGCGCGAGATGGCCGCCCGGGACGGCAAGGCCGAGGACCTGGAGCTCGTCGCCCTGCTCGAGAGCGATCTGACGGACGACGCCCGGCACGCCGAGGCCCTGGCCCGGCTGCGCGTCCACCCGGCGCTGGAGCAGGCCCGCCGGGACACCGTCCGGTACGCGGAGGACGCCCGCGCCATGCTGGCCCCGCTGCCCGAGTGCTTTGCGAAGTCCGCGCTGGAAGAGCTGTGCGACGCGGTGGTGCACCGCGCCGGGTAGTTCTCCCGGCGGTGCGACGGGCCCTTGCCACCCCCTACGGGATGAGGGAGCAAGGGCCCTTTCGTGTCATCCCACGGTCGTACGCGAATTGGCTCCGCGGACTGACGCGCCCCGGGTGCCCGGTTTGGTCAGATGGATGCAACAACCCCACCGCATCGGGTGAGCGTGGCGACACGGGGGTCGCCGCCACAGACACAGAGGGCAGGGCACTGACATGGCAGCGAACACGAAGACTTTCCGCAAGGCCGCGCGGTACGCCGTACCGGTCGCGGTGATCGGCGTGGTCGGCGCGACCGTCGCACTGGTCCCGGCCTTCGCGAACGCGGGCGGCCCCGACCTGCCGAAGATCACGGCTCAGGAGCTGATCGAGAAGATCGCCGCCTCGGACGTGGAGCAGCTGTCGGGCACCGCCAAGATCAGCACGGATCTCGGTCTGCCGAAGCTTGCGGGCGGACTGCTCGGCGGGGGCGGCGGGGTGGCCGGCGGATCGGCGGACCCGACGGACAAGGTGGCCCAGCTCGCCTCGGGGACCCACACCTTCAAGATCGCCGCCGATGGCCCGGACCGCCAGAAGCTGACCTTCCTGGACGGCAAGGACGAGTACAGCCTCACCCACAACGGCAAGGACGTGTGGGGGTACGACAGCAAGTCCAACGAGGTGTACCACGAGAAGGCGGACGAGGCAGCGGCTGCCCCGGAGCGCAAGACCGCGGAGCGGCTGCCGGCCACGCCCAAGCAGCTGGCCGAGGAGGCCCTGAAGGCGGCCGGCACCACCACGGAGGTCACCGTCGGCGACACCGCGCAGGTCGCCGGGCGGGACGCCTACCAGCTGGTGCTCAAGCCCAAGCAGTCCGGTTCCACCGTGGACTCGGTGCGGATCGCGGTGGACGCGAAGAACGGCGTGCCGCTGCGCTTCCAGCTGCTGTCCGACAAGGGCGGCAAGCCGATCGTCGACGCGGGCTTCACCCAGGTCGATTTCAAGAAGCCGGCCGCCGACACCTTCGCCTTCACCCCGCCCAAGGGCGCGAAGGTGATCGAGGGCGACTCCGAGCACGGCAAGGACGGCAAGGAGTTCAAGGGCCTGGAGTCCATCCCGGGCCTGGACGGTCTGACCGGCGGGGCGCTGGACGGCAAGGGCGGCGGCGAGATGAAGGTCCTCGGCGAGGGCTGGGCCTCGGTCGCCCGGATCGACTCCGGCACGGGCAAGGGCCTCAAGGAGCTGGAGAACGACAAGAACGCGCCCAAGGAGGCCAAGCAGTTCCTCGACTCCCTCGGGGACAAGGCCACCGGCAAGTTCGGTGAGGGCCGGATCTTCTCGACCCGTCTGGTCAACGCCCTGATCACGGACGACGGCAAGGTCTACATCGGCGCGGTCACCAAGGACCAGCTGGTGAAGACGGCCAACGCCGACAAGTAGCCACGCCTGCACCGAGGGTGGCCCGGGACCTGTGTCCCGGGCCACCCTTTGGCCGTTCCCGTATTGCGTACAGCAACGCCGCTGTACGGTGAGGGGCATGTCGAGACACGTCACCATCCGCCTGGACGAAGAGTTCCACGAGCGCCTCAAGGCGCGTGCGGCGGCACTGGGCACGACGGTCACCGCGATGATCACCGAGGTCACCGAGCGCGAACTGGACGAGGACCGGAGGAACTTCCTCTCCGGGATAGAGGAGTTCGCCGATCACTGGGGCTACTTCCAGGAGCGGTTCGGGAATTGAAGATCACCATGGAGTGGGCCTGGACCGCACTCGCCCACCACCTCCCGTCCGATCCCGCCGTGTGGGATCCGTCCGGAGTGGCGGCTGCGGTGGCGCGGCACCAGAACGACCTGGTGCTCGTTCCCGAACAGCCGGCTCCGGACACGGCCTGGCGGGCAGCCGCCTTCCTGCACACGCTGGCCGTGTGCCCCGCGCTGGAATCCCCGATGAACGAGTTCTACGCCGCCGCGGCCACCCGCTCGTACCTGCGGGTGGCCGGGGCCAGGCAACTGCCTTCGCCGGAAGCGCTCGGTGATCTGGTGGAGGCCGCGAAGAAGGGCCGGGCGGACATCGCCGCGGTGGCCGAGGAGCTGCGCGCCCAGATCCAGGAGCCGCCGCCGGCGGTGCTCGGCGACGGCTCCGGTGGTGGCGGCTCGGAGATCAGAAGGTGATCTTCCAGCTGTTGATGTAGCCGATGTCCTGCGCGGCCGTGTCCTTGACCTGGAGCTTCCAGATCCCGTCGGCGACCTCGGAGGAGGCGTTGACGGTGTAGGACTGGACGAGGTTGTCGGCGCTGCCGCCGCTGCGGTTGTGCAGGTTGTAGACGGTCCCGTCCGGGGCGACCAGGTCGACCACCAGGTCACCGCGGTAGGTGTGGACGATGTTCACGTCCACCTTGGTGGTGGCCGGGGCGTTGCCCGCGACACCGGAGACCGTGATCGGCGAGTTCACCGCGGCAGCGGGGGAGTCCGGGATGTTCACGTCCGCGGTGTTCTCGAAGGACTTCCCGGGCGGCACCGGGGTGCCCGCGCCCAGGTTCCACAGGGCGTAGGCGATGGCGTCGCTGTTGCGGTCCAGGGCGGTGTCGTTGACGCTCGCCAGGGTGTCGCAGGCGGAGTGGTAGCAGCGGTCGAAGGCCTGGCCGGCGGTGCCGCCCCACTTCTGGGCCTGGGCCGCGGACTTCGTCCGGCTGGCGCCGGTGAACAGGCCGCCGACCGGGATGCCCACGTTCTTGAACGAGGCGTGGTCCGACCGTCCGTCGCCCTCGGTCTCTATTTCCGTCGGGACGCCGATGCCCGAGAAGTAGTTCTTGAAGGTCTGCTCGATCGCGGGGTCGTCGTCATAGACGAAGTAGCCCGCGTTCAGCGAGGCGATCATGTCGAAGTTCAGGTAGCCCGAGAGCTTCGACCGCTCGGCGGCCGGCAGGTTGTTGACGTAGTACTTCGAGCCGATCAGCCCGAGCTCCTCCGCGCCCCACCAGCCGAACCGCAGGTGCTTGGTGGGCTGGAGGCCGGCTCGCGAAACCGCCAGGGCGTTCTCCAGCAGAGCCGCCGAACCCGATCCGTTGTCGTTGATGCCCGGGCCGGAGGTGACGCCGTCCAGGTGCGCGCCGGCCATCAGCACCGAATTGGGGTCGCCGCCCGGCCAGTCGGCGATCAGGTTGTAGCCGGTCGCACCGCTGGTGGTGAACGTCTGCAGGGTGGTGGTGAACCCTGCGGCGTCCAGCTGGGCCTTCACGTAGTCGACCGAGGCCTTGTAGCCCGGCCGCCCGTGGGCGCGGTTGCCGCCGTTGTTGGCGGCGATGGTGGAGAACTGCTGGAGGTGTGCCTTGACGTTGGCCACCGGGATGTCCGGCGGGGTCGGTGCCGCGGCGACCGCTGACGGGGCGGTGACCGCAGAGGGGGCGGCGAGCGCGGTGGGAGCGGCGGCGGCGACCAGGCTGCCGACCGCGAGCGCGGCGGCGGCGAGGACGGCAGGGCGTCGTGGAACGGACAGACTCATGTGGGGGCTCCGGGATTCCGAACGGGGATGGAACGGAAACGTGCGGGGATAGAGCGTCTGTGCGAGCCCGATGTTCAGCGAGAGTGTGACTATCCGTCAAGAGCGTAATCCGGTCACGGTGGTTCGCTTAACGGACAATCACCCGCACGCGTGATGCGTACGGGCGACTGCGGGACGGAGGATGTTCGGTTACGCGGATGGAGCCGCTAGGCGGGCTGCGCCGGCTGGGACGGGAGCGGTTCGAGCGGCGCCGCCTCCAGCGGGGGCCGGGTGCGCCGCGCCGCCCGCAGCGCGTCCCAGGTGAGCAGCGCCAGCGCCACCCACACCAGGCCGAAACCGGCCCAGCGCTCGGGCGGCATCGCCTCGTGGAAGTAGACGACGCCGAGGGCGAACTGGAACACCGGTGCCAGGTACTGGAGCAGCCCGAGGGTGGAGAGCGGGACCCGGATGGCCGCGGCGCCGAAGCAGATCAGCGGCAGCGCGGTGACCAGGCCGGTGGCGGCGAGCAGCGCGGCATGGCCGGCGCCCTCGGAGCCGAAGGTCAGCTGGTCCCGGCCGCCCAGCCACAGCAGGTAGCCGAGGGCGGGCAGGAACAGGATGGCGGTCTCGGCGGCCAGGGACTCCACCCCGCCCATGTTGATCTTCTTCTTGATCAGCCCGTACGTGGCGAAGGAGCAGGCGAGCACCAGGGAGATCCACGGCGGGCGGCCGTAGCCGATGGCGAGCACCAGCACGGCGGCGGCGCCGATGCCGACGGCCGTCCACTGGGCGGGCCGCAGCCGCTCGCCGAGGACCAGGACGCCCATCCCGATGGTGACGAGCGGGTTGATGAAGTAGCCCAGGCTGGCCTCGACCACCTGGCCGTTGTTGACCGCCCAGATGTAGACGCCCCAGTTCACCGTGATGAGGGCGGCGGCCAGGGAGGTCAGGGCGAGCTTGCGGGGCTGCTGGACGAGGGTGCGTATCCAGCTCCAGCGGCGCAGCGCGAGCAGGATGACGCCCAGGACCGCCACGGACCACACCATGCGGTGGGCCAGGATCTCGACGGCGTCGGAGGGCTTGAGGAGCGGCCAGAAGAGGGGGACCAGCCCCCACATTCCATAGGCGCCGATTCCGTAGAGCAGACCCGTGCGCTGCTCGTTCTCCGCTTTCACGGGCCCTCCTGGGTGGTGCAGGCGTATTCCGGCCAACCTCTCGACGGTAGCGCCGGACGCCCCGAATGTCATGGCCGTCAACAGTGACACTCATGACATCGTCAAGCGCCTGGGGGGGGCAGACGGCAGACGGCAGAACGGGAACGGGCCCGGAGCTCATCCAGAGCTCCGGGCCCGTCCGGGGACGTGCAGGCGGCAGGCGGTCAGCCGATGACCGTCCAGGTGTCGTTGCCGGTCAGCAGCCGGCCCAGGTCGCCCTTGCCGAACCGCTCGATGGCGGTGTCCAGCTGGTCCGCCATCTGCGTGTCGTAGACCGGGCGCTCCACACTGCGGAACACCCCGATGGGGGTCTGGTGCAGGGTGTCCGGGTCGGCGAGCCGGGACAGCGCGAAAGCGGTGGTCGGCGAGGCGCTGTGCGCATCGTGGACCAGGATCCGCCCCTCGTTCTCCGGGGTGACCGCCACGACCTGGAGGTCGCCGGTGGCCGGATCCCGGACCACGCCCTTGCCGCCGTCCGCGCCGAACCGGATCGGCTGCCCGTGCTCCAGCCGGATCACGGCGTCCAGCGCCTGCTCGTTGTCCTTGAGGACCTCGAACGCGCCGTCGTTGAAGATGTTGCAGTTCTGGTAGATCTCCACCAGCGCCGTGCCCGGGTGGTCGGCGGCTGCCCGGAGCACCTCGGTCAGGTGCTTGCGGTCCGAGTCCACCGTGCGCGCCACGAAGGAGGCCTCGGCGCCGAGCGCCAGGGACACCGGGTTGAAGGGCGCGTCCAGGGAGCCCATCGGGGTCGACTTGGTGATCTTGCCGACCTCGGAGGTGGGTGAGTACTGGCCCTTGGTCAGACCGTAGATCCGGTTGTTGAACAGCAGGATCTTGAGGTTGACGTTTCGCCGCAGGGCGTGGATCAGGTGGTTTCCGCCGATGGACAGCGCGTCGCCGTCACCGGTGACCACCCACACGCTCAGGTCGCGGCGGGAGGAGGCCAGCCCGGTGGCGATGGCCGGGGCGCGACCGTGGATGGAGTGCATCCCGTACGTGTTCATGTAGTACGGGAACCGCGAGGAACATCCGATTCCGGATACGAAGACGATGTTCTCCTTGGCCAGCCCCAGCTCGGGCATGAAGCCCTGCACGGCTGCCAGGACCGCGTAGTCACCGCAGCCCGGGCACCATCGAACCTCCTGGTCCGACTTGAAGTCCTTCATGGACTGCCGGGCCTCGGCCTTGGGGACCAGGGAGAGCAGGGAATGGCCGGCCGGTGCAGCCGCCGTCTCAGTCATTGATGGCCTCCTTGAGAACCGTCGCGAGCTGCTCCGCCTTGAAGGGCATTCCGTTCACCTGCGTGTACGACTGCGCATCGACCAGGTACTTCGCCCGGATCAGCATGGCGAGCTGCCCGAGGTTCATCTCCGGCACCACTACCTTGTCGTAACGCTTCAGGACCTCCCCGAGATTCCTCGGGAAGGGGTTGAGGTGGCGCAGATGGGTCTGTGCGATCGGGACTCCGGCGATCCGCAGCCGCCGGACCGCGGCCGTGATCGGCCCGTAGGTGGAACCCCAGCCCAGGACGAGCGTGCGGGCCCCGTCCGGGTCGTCCACGTCCAGGTCCGGGACCTCGATGCCATCGACCTTGGCCTGCCGGGTGCGGACCATGAAGTCGTGGTTGGCCGGGTCGTAGGAGATGTTGCCCGTGCCGTCCTGCTTTTCGATGCCGCCGATCCGGTGCTCCAGCCCCGGGGTGCCGGGGACCGCCCACGGGCGGGCCAGCGTCTCGGGGTCGCGCTTGTACGGCCAGAAGACCTCGGTGCCGTCCGCCAGCTCGTGGTTCGGCCCGGAGGCGAACCGGACGCGCAGGTCGGGGAGGTCTTCGAGGTCCGGGATCCGCCAGGGCTCGGAGCCGTTGGCCAGATAGCCGTCGGAGAGCAGGAAGACCGGGGTCCGGTAGGTCAGGGCGATCCGGGCCGCGTCCAGGGCGGCGTCGAAGCAGTCCGCCGGGGTCTTCGGGGCCACGATCGGGACCGGGGCCTCGCCGTTGCGCCCGTACATGGCCTGGAGCAGGTCGGCCTGCTCGGTCTTGGTGGGCAGACCGGTGGAGGGACCGCCGCGCTGGATGTCGACGATCAGCAGCGGCAGCTCCAGGGAGACCGCCAGACCGATGGTCTCGGACTTCAGCGCCACTCCGGGGCCGGAGGTGGTGGTCACGGCGAGCGCCCCGCCGAAGGCCGCGCCGAGTGCGGCACCGATGCCGGCGATCTCGTCCTCGGCCTGGAAGGTGCGGACGCCGAAGTTCTTGTGCTTGGAGAGCTCGTGCAGGATGTCCGAGGCCGGGGTGATCGGGTACGAGCCCAGGTAGAGCGGCAGATCGGCCTGCTGACCTGCGGTGATGAGCCCGTACGAGAGGGCCAGGTTGCCGGAGATGTTCCGGTAGGTGCCGGGCGGGAAGGCCCGGGTGGCCGGGGCGACCTCGTAGGAGACCGCGAAGTCCTCGGTGGTCTCGCCGAAGTTCCAGCCGGCCCGGAAGGCGACGATGTTCGCCTCGGCGATGTCCGGCTTCTTGGCGAACTTCTGCCGCAGGAACTTCTCCGTGCCCTCGGTGGGCCGGTGGTACATCCAGGACAGCAGCCCCAGCGCGAACATGTTCTTGCTGCGCTCGGCCTCCTTGCGGGAGAGCCCGAAGTCCTTCAGAGCCTCGACCGTCAGGGTGGTCAGGGGCACCGGGTGGACGTTGAACGCGTCCAGCGAGCCGTCCTCCAGCGGGGAGGTCTCGTAGCCGACCTTGGCCATCGGGCGCTTGGTGAACTCATCGGTGTTGATGATGATCTCCGCGCCGCGCGGCACATCGCCGATGTTCGCCTTCAAGGCCGCCGGATTCATCGCCACCAGGACGTTCGGGGCGTCGCCCGGCGTCAGGATGTCGTGATCGGCGAAGTGCAGCTGGAAGGAGGAGACACCCGGAAGGGTGCCGGCAGGGGCGCGGATCTCGGCGGGGAAGTTCGGCAGCGTGGAAAGGTCGTTTCCGAACGACGCGGTCTCCGAAGTGAACCGGTCACCGGTGAGCTGCATTCCGTCGCCGGAGTCACCCGCAAAACGGATGATCACACGGTCGAGGCGGCGGATTTCCTTGCCACCGGGGCCCGCCGGCGTGCGCTGCCCGCCGACCACGGCCCCTCCTGCTCCGTCGGACTGCTCGGCTGGGCTACTGACCTGGCTGGTCACTGAACTGGACCTCCTTCGAGGCTGGCGCCCCAAGGCCAACCCTACGTCCGTAAGGATGACCTTCATCGGGTCGCTCATATTCTGGACGGCTTTTTGAGACGGCCGGTTCAATTTGCCAATAGCTGACAGAATGTCAGTTGATCAGGAATTCAGATAGGTGAGGACCGCCAGCACGCGCCGGTGATCCCCGTCACTCGGCGAGAGGCCGAGCTTCATGAAGATATTGCTGACATGCTTCTCGACCGCTCCATCGCTGACCACCAGCTGTTTCGCGATCGCGGAATTCGTGCGGCCTTCGGCCATCAGGGCCAGCACTTCGCTCTCACGGGGGGTCAGTCCCGCAAGAACATCCTGCTTCCGGCTGCGGCCCAGCAGCTGGGCCACCACCTCGGGGTCCAGCGCGGTACCGCCCCGGGCCACCCGCACCACAGCCTCGGTGAACTCGCGCACGTCGGCCACCCGGTCCTTCAGCAGATACCCCACCCCGGTGCTCGAACCGGCCAGGAGTTCGGTGGCGTACTGCTCCTCCACATACTGCGACAGGACCAGTACCCCGATGCCGGGATGGTCCCGGCGCAGCCGCACGGCCGCCCGTACCCCTTCGTCCGTATGCGTGGGGGGCATCCGGACATCCGCCACCACCACATCCGGCAGCGCCTTCTCGGCCGCCAGCCCGGCGACCGTCTTGAGCAGGGCTTCTGCGTCCCCGACGCCCGCAACGACGTCATGCCCCCGGTCGGTCAGCAGCCGGGTCAGGCCTTCACGGAGCAGCACTGAATCCTCGGCGATGACCACCCGCACCCTGTCTTCCACGTTTCAGCAGCTCCTGCGTGTACTCGTTTCCGGCATTGGCTGAGCCAAGCATCCCAGCCTCGCGTCCCGGACAGGGCCAGCCTTAAGCACGAGTGGAGATCCAGGTCGGAACGCCGCACACGGCCGGACAGGGGACGTCGCCGCACGGCGGTACGCACACGGAACCGGCCGGAGCCCGCAGGCCCGGCCGGTTCAAGGGACTGGGTGTCCCCGGTTGCCCGGTCGCCCGGTGGTCAGTCCCGCCAGGGCAACTCGGCGATCACGGTCGTCCCGCCGCCGGCCGGGGACTCCATGAGCAGGACGCCGTCCACCGCGCCCAGCCGCTCGCCCAGCCCCGCCAGGCCGCTGCCGGCCGAGGTGCTCGCCCCGCCCCGGCCGTCGTCCGCGACCTGGATCAGCAGCCGCTCGCCGGACTTCCACACGTCCACCGAGGCGGTCCGGGCCTGCGCGTGCTTGCTGATGTTCTGCAGCAGCTCGGAGACCGTGAAGTACGCGATCCCCTCGATCGCGGCGGCCGGCCGCGCGGGCAGCTCCACCGCCACCCGGACCGGCACCGTGCAGCGGGAGGCCACCGAGGACAGGGCGGCGTCCAGCCCGCGGTCGGTCAGCACCGCCGGGTGGATGCCGCGGGCCAGATCGCGCAGCTCCTGGAGGGCGATCTTCACCTCGCCGTGTGCCTCGTCGACCATCCGGGCGGCTGCCTTCGGGTCCTCGGTCAGCTTCTCCCTGGCGAGCCCCAGGTCCATGGCGAGGGCGACCAGCCGGGCCTGCGCGCCGTCGTGCAGATCGCGCTCGATCCGCCGCAGATCGGCGGCGGCGGTGTCGACCACGATCCCGCGGTCCGACTCCAGCTCGGTGACCCGGTGGGCCAGCCGGGACGGTCCGAGCAGGCCTGTGACCAGCAGTCCGTCCACGGTGACCAGCGCGCGGATCACATACGGGGTGACCAGGGTCAGGGCCAGCCCGGTCAGGCAGGTCAGGGTGACTCCCCCGAAACCGGCGAGGTGGAAGGTGTAGTCGTCGTTCTGGAACACCTGGAGTCCGGACTGCTCGGTGAAGACCGGGAAGACCCAGAACCACAGCGGGTAGAGCAGGAAGGCCCAGCCGTAGGTCCAGAGGACCAGCGCGAGGGTGGCGGCGAAGACCGCCCACGGGAAGTGGAGGAGGGAGTAGAGCAGATGCCGCCAGGCGCTGCCGCTTTTGAGCACGGCGCCCATCCAGGCGAGCACACCGTCCTTGCCGGTCCGTACGGGTTCGGGATCGGCGACGTCCAGGCGCAGCAGGTGCCGGGCCCGGGTGCGCTCGAAGGCTCCGAAGCCGCGGCACATGACGAGTGTCGCGGCGAGTACCGGGAGGCCGATGAAGGTGACGAGCAGGCCGGCGCCGAGGCTGATGCCGGTGATGGCGAGCGAAAAGTACAGGACGCTCAGGGGAAGCCCGAGCATCAGATAGCCGAACTCCCGCCAGGTCCGCCCCTCGACCGGCGCCCGCAACACCGCCGACCGCCGCGGCCCCCGCTCCACCGTCCCACTGCCGTTGCCCATGTCCCCGACCCCGTCCCGTCCTGTCGCATCCGACTACCCGTCGCCCCCCACCTTCCCCCGCCCCCACCCACCCCCTCCATGAGGCAGGTAGCCGTCCTCACCGGGGGGTTAACCCCACCCCGCTGGGGGGGGCGGAGCCTGGGGGAGGGGGTGCGGGCGGAGCCGGGAACGGGGCCGGGGGCGGAGCCCCAGGGGTGCGGGCGGAGCCCGGGTACGTCTACGGGGTCCGGGGCGGAGCCCCGGTTTCGGGAAGGGGCGGGGTGGGGAAATGGCCCCGCGCAGCGGAGCGGCGCCCCGGCCGCCCCGCCCCGCTCAGCCCCGGTCCCGCCAAGGCAGCTCCGCCGTCACCGTCGTCCCCCCGCCCTCCGGCGAGTCCAGCACGAACACCCCGTCCACCGCCCCCAACCGCTCCGCCAGCCCCGCCAGCCCGGTCCCACGGTCCAGCCGCGCCCCGCCCCGCCCGTCATCCGACACCCGGATCATCAGCCGCCCCCCACCAGCACCGGCACCAGCACCAGCACCCGAGCGCGAGCCCAAGCGCGAGCCCAAGCCGCCCGACGGAGCCGCCCACCACACCTCCACCGCCGCACTCCGCGCCCCCGCATGCTTGCTCACGTTCTGCAGCAGCTCCGACACCGTGAAGTACGCGATCCCCTCGATCGCCTCGGCCGGCCGCACCGCCAGGTCCACCTGCACCTTGACCGGCACCACGCACCGCGAGGCCACCGCCGACAACGCCGCGTCCAGCCCGCGGTCCGTCAGCACCGCCGGATGGATCCCGCGCGCCAGATCACGCAGCTCCTGCAGCGCCAGCTTCACTTCGCCGTGCGCCTCGTCGACCATCGCCGCCGCCGCGTCGGGGTCCTCCAGCAGCTTCTCCTTCGCCAGCCCGAGCCCCATCGCCAGCGCCACCAGCCGCGCCTGCGCCCCGTCGTGCAGGTCCCGCTCGATCCGCCGCAGGTCGGCCGCCGCCGTGTCGACCACGACCCCCCGGTCCGACTCCAGCTCGGCGATCCGCCGCTCCAGCTCGTCGGACGGCGCCAGCATGACCCGTACCATCGCCCGGTCCGCATCGGCCAGCATCCGGACCACATAGGGGAGTACCGGCCACAGGACGAACAGGCCGGTCAGCACCACCGTGAAGGTCAGAATCCCCCACGGCAGCCGGGCCAGCGAGTACAGCACGGTCCGCCAGGCCACCGGGTCCTTGATGCTCGTCCACAGCCAGGGGAAGAACCCGCCGGCCCGCTCCGGGGCGGGTATCGGCGTGGGTTCCTCCATGCGTACGCCGAGCAGCTCGCGCGCCCGGGTCCGTTCGAACCGTCCTGTCTGGCGGGACAGGTACAGTCCGCCGGCGAGCAGCGGCAGTCCGATCACGGTCACGGACAGTCCGCCGGCCGTTCCGATCATGAACACGGTGTAAACGAATCCGGTGATCGCCACAGGAAGGTTGGTCAGCAGGTACGCGATTTCCTTCCACGTGTCCACACTGAAGACAGGGCGCACGGGCGGTGGCCGGTCGTGGTCGGATGCCTGGATGTCGACGCTCATGCGGCACAGCCTGCCAACCCGCGTCCCGCCGGTGCCATGGGGTGCCCTTGTCTCAGTGAACGGGGGATAACCCCACCCCGTGTGAGGCAGGCCCTAGACTCCCTGCCGTACCAGATCGTCGACAGTGGTTAGAGGAGCGAGGAACGGACGTGCCCGACCCAACGGTATCGACCGTAACCGTGCTCGCGGCGGACTACTTCCGAAGCTATTCGGTCGTCGGTCTGCTCGCGGCGCTCGGCGTGCTCTTCGTGGCCGTGGCCTTCGGCGCGGGGCGGCTGCTGCGTCCCGCCGTGCCGACCCCCGAGAAGCTGCTGACGTACGAATGCGGTGTCGACCCGGTGGGCGAGGGCTGGGCACACACCCAGGTCCGCTACTACGTCTACGCGTTCCTCTACGTCATCTTCGCCGTCGACTCGATCTTCCTGTTCCCGTGGGCGACGGTGTTCGCAGACCCGCAGTACGGCGCCACCACCCTGATCGAGATGTTCATCTTCCTGGGCTTCCTCGCCGTCGGCCTGCTCTACGCGTACAAGAAGGGCGTCCTCGAATGGACGTGACACCGGAGCCCCAGCTGCTCCCGGAGCCCAAGCGCCTGGGAGTCCTCTCCCGCCTCGCCCCGGAGCCGATGAAGGTGGTCCTGAACTGGGGCCGCCGCTACAGCCTGTGGGTCTTCAACTTCGGCCTGGCCTGCTGTGCCATCGAGTTCATCGCCGCGTCGATGGCCCGGCACGACTTCATCCGGCTGGGTGTGATCCCCTTCGCGCCCGGACCGCGCCAGGCCGACCTGATGATCGTATCGGGCACGGTCACGGACAAGATGGCCCCGGCGGTCAAGCGTCTGTACGAGCAGATGCCGGAGCCCAAGTACGTCATCTCCTTCGGCGCCTGCTCCAACTGCGGCGGCCCGTACTGGGACTCGTACTCCGTCACCAAGGGTGTGGACCAGATCATTCCGGTTGATGTCTACGTGCCGGGCTGCCCGCCGCGCCCCGAAGCCCTCCTGCAGGGCATTCTCAAGCTTCAGGAGAAGATCGCCCGCGAGTCGCTCGCGGCGCGCTACTCGAATGCGCCGACCCCCTCGGTCTCCCAGCTGACCAGCGGACTGGTCACGCCCCCCGCCCGTGCGGAGGATCCGGCATGACGCTGCACGAGTCCCCGTACGACTCCCTGCCCGACGCGGCACCCGAGATCTTCGGCGCGGAAGCGGTCGCGGACCTCTCCTACGAGGTGCTGACGGTGGACGTCCCCGTCGGCTCCTGGATCCAGGCGCTGGAGATCGCCCGGGACAAGCTGGGCTGCACCTACTTCGACTGGCTGAGCGCGGTGGACGAGCCGGGCACCGGCTTCCGGGTCTGCGCGCACGTGGTCGCACTGGAGGGCGGAAAGGTGCGCCGGCTGCTGCTGCGTACGACCGTTCCGCATGCTGCACCCTCCCTCCCCTCGGCCATCGACGTGTACGCGGGGGCCTCCTGGCACGAGCGGGAGACCCACGAGATGTTCGGCGTGGTCTTCACCGGCCACCCCAACCTCGCACCGCTGTTGCTGCCGGAGAACTTCGAAGGACACCCGCTCCGCAAGGACTTCATCCTGGCGGCCCGGGTCGCCAAGGCCTGGCCGGGCGCCAAGGAGCCGGGCGAGGGCGCCGAGTCCGGCGGTCCCAAGCGCCGCACGATGCTGCCCCCGGGCGTTCCCGACCCGAACGAGTGGGGCCCCCTCAAGGGGCAGCTTCCCCCTGCCCCGGCCCGGCCGGCCCGTGCTGCGCGCACGCCCCGGGCCGCCGGCGAGGGGCCGCCGGCCCGCGCCCCGCGCGAGGGCGCCCCGGTCCGCCGCACCCGCTCGGTGACGGAGGGCTCCGCCACCCAGGCCACTCCAGAGGCCCCGGCGACCCCGGGCGCTCCCGAAACCCCGGCCCGCCCGCCGCGCCGTACCCGCTCGGCCTCGGACGGCTCCGCCAGCCAGGCCACCCCGGCGGTCCCGGAGGCCCCGGCGACCCCGGGCGCGTCGGAAACCCCGGCTCGCCCGCCCCGCCGTACCCGCTCGGCCTCGGACGGCTCCACCAGCCAGGCCACTCCGGCGACCCCGGAAGCCCCGGCGACCCCGGAGGCCCAGGCGACGCCGGAATCGGCCGAGGCGGCCGAGGCCGGTGGGGCCGCGGCGGCGGAGCCGCGGCGCCGCCCCGCCCCCCGCAGCGCGGACGCGCCCTGGCACAACCCGAAGCCCGCCTTCGAGGAACCGGCCGCAGCCAAGCCCGACGCCCGTCCCGCAGGCAAACCGGAATCCGAGGCTCCGGAAGCCGCCCCCGAGGCCGCAACCACCCCGGACCCCGAGACGCCCGGCGACACCCGACCCGACACCCGACCCGACACCGGAGGCGACGCGTGAACGACGTCCTCGACGTCGCCCTGCGACTGATCGTCGTCTTCGCCGTCTTCCTCGTGCTGCCCCTGGTCATCGGGCAGACCGAGCACAAGGTGATGGCACACATGCAGGGCCGCCTCGGCCCCATGTACGCCGGCGGCTTCCACGGCTGGGCCCAGCTCGTCGCCGACGGGGTCAAGTTCGCGCAGAAGGAGGATGTCGTCCCGGCCAACGCCGACCGGCGCATCTTCCAGCTGGCCCCCGCCGTCGCCCTGCTCCCGTACCTCCTGGTGCTCGTCGCCATCCCGATCGGCCCCGGCGAGGGCGCCGTCGGGCAGGTCATCGACGCCGGCGTGTTCTTCGTACTCGCAGTGATGGGCGTCGGAGTGCTCGGCAGCCTGATGGCGGGCTGGGCCTCCGCCAACAAGTTCTCGCTGCTCGGCGGTCTCCGGACGGCCGCCCAGCTGCTCGCCTACGAGCTCCCCATGCTCCTCGCCGCGGCCTCGGTCGCCATGGCCGCCGGCACCGTCTCCCTCCCCGGGATCGTCGAGGCCTTCGAGTGGTGGTGGCTGCCCTGGCAGATCACCGGCGCCCTGGTCTTCTTCACCGCCGGTCTCGCCGAGCTGCAGCGGCCCCCGTTCGACATGCCCGTCGCCGACTCCGAGATCATCTTCGGTGCCTACACCGAGTACACCGGCCTCCGCTTCGCCCTCTTCCTGCTCGCCGAGTACGCCGGCATCGTCGTCCTCTGCGGCCTCACCACCGTCCTCTTCCTCGGCGGCTGGCAGGGTCCCTGGGGTGCCGACGGCCTCGGCTGGGTGTGGACCCTGCTCAAGACCGCGGTCCTCGCCTTCCTCGTGATCTGGCTGCGCGTCAGCTACCCGCGTCTGCGCGAGGACCAGCTGCAGAAGCTCGCCTGGACCGTACTCATCCCGCTCGCGCTCGCCCAGATCGCGCTCACCGGCATCGTGAAGGTGGCGATGAACTGATGCCCATTCCCGGATCCGGCCTGGCCAAGGGCCTCGCCGTCACCCTGCGCACGATGACGAAGCGCTCGCACACCGCCCAGTACCCCGAGGTGCAGCCCGAACTCCCGCCCCGCACCCGCGGGGTCATCGGCCTGTTCGAGGAGAACTGCACGGTCTGCATGCTGTGCGCCCGCGAGTGCCCCGACTGGTGCATCTACATCGACTCCCACAAGGAGACGATCCCGGCCGCCACTCCCGGCGGGCGCGAGCGCAGCCGGAACGTCCTCGACCGTTTCGCCATCGACTTCTCCCTCTGCATGTACTGCGGTATCTGCATCGAGGTCTGCCCCTTCGACGCACTGTTCTGGTCGCCGGAGTTCGAGTACGCGGAGACGGACATCCACGAACTCACCCACGAGCGGGACAAGCTCCGCGAGTGGATGTGGACCGTCCCGGCCCCGCCCTCCCTCGACCCGGGCGCCGAGGAACCCAAGGAACTCGCCGCCGCCCGCAAGGCGGTGGACAAGGCGGAGGCCGAGGCCCGCGCCGCAGCGGAAGCCGAGGCCGCCGCCCGGGCCGCCGCCGAGGCCGGCCCCGCCGAGCCCGAGTCCGCCGACCCCGCCGGGCCTGACGCTCCGGCCGGAGGTGCCGCCTGATGCACACCGCCACCGCCTCCCTGGCCGCCGCAGCCCAGGGCAACGGCTTCATGTCACCGACCGGCGTCGAGATCGCCTTCCTCCTTGTCGGCATCGCCACCCTCGGCGCAGCACTCGTCACCGTCACCACCCGGCAGCTGGTGCACGCCGCGCTCTGGCTGGTGGTGACGCTGGGCGGAATCGCCGTCGAGTACCTGCTGCTCACCGCCGAGTTCATCGCCTGGGTCCAGGTGCTGATCTACCTCGGTTCCGTGGTCGTCCTCCTCCTCTTCGGCCTGATGCTCACCAAGGCCCCCATCGGCCGCTCCCCGGACGCCGACTCCGGCAACCGCTGGGTGGCCCTGGCCGTCGCCGTCGTCTCGGCCGGCGCCCTGGTCTGGGTCGTGGTCGACGCCTTCCGCACCACCTGGATCAACCTCGACGGGCCGGCCCAGGGCTCCACCAAGGTGTCCGGCGAGTACCTCTTCCAGCACTGGGTGCTGCCCTTCGAGGCGCTCTCCGTCCTTCTGCTGGCCGCGCTGATCGGAGCCATCGTGCTGTCCCGCAAGAACGGAAACGACGAAGCCGGCGCGAAGGGGAAGCGCTGATGCATCTCGCCTACCCCGCCGTGCTCGCGGTGCTCCTCTTCTGCACGGGCCTGTACGGAGTGCTCGCCCGCCGCAACGCCATCCTGGTGCTGATGTCCGTCGAGCTGATGCTCAACGCCGTCAACCTCAACCTGGTGGCCTTCGACGTCTGGCTGCGCGACACCCTGCACGCCGGCCAGGCCCTCACCCTCTTCGTGATCGCCATCGCCGCCGCCGAGATCGGCATCGGTCTGGCCATCGTGCTGATGGTGTACCGCAACCGGGGCACGTCCGACGTCGACCGGCTGCGCGACACCGCCGAGGGCAACGAGCCGCCCGCACCGACCGCCGAGTCCGCTCCCCACGAGGTCGCCGCGTGACCACCACGACCCTCGCCGTTCTCGTCCCCCTCCTTCCCTTCCTGGGAGCGGTGGCCGGACTGCTGTTCGGCCGCACGGCCCCCGGATTCGTCCGGCCGCTGGCCGTGCTGCCCACCCTGGCCGCGGCCGTACTGGCCGTCCTCGTCGCCGTCCGCCAGGGCGGCGGCGAGCCGATCGAGGCCGCGACGGAACTGACCCCGACCGGCTCGGTGCCGATCGAGCTCGCCCTCTACCTGGACGGCTTCGCCGTCCTCGTGGCCGTGC
This sequence comes from Streptomyces venezuelae, assembly GCF_008642295.1. Lineage (GTDB taxonomy): Bacteria > Actinomycetota > Actinomycetes > Streptomycetales > Streptomycetaceae > Streptomyces > Streptomyces venezuelae_C. The sequence goes on from NZ_CP029190.1 coordinate 4,292,861, forward strand.
TGGTCGGTGTGGTCGCCACCTGCGTACAGCTCTACTCGACGGCCTACCTGCGCGAGGACCCGCGCTACCCGTCGTACGCCGCTCTGGTCTCACTGTTCACCTCCGCCATGCTGCTCGTCGTCTACTCCGGCGACCTGATGGTGCTGCTGGTCGGCTGGGAGATCATGGGCATCTGCTCGTACTTCCTGGTGGGCCACTACTGGGAGACCGAGGCGGCCCGCTCCGCCTCCCTCAAGGCCTTCCTCGTCACCAAGCTCGGCGACGTCCCGTTCCTGATCGGTCTGTTCGCGCTCGCCACCGACGCCAACTCCTTCCAGATCACCGAGATCCTCGAGACCGTCAAGAACGGCGGACTCGACCACCCGACGCTGATCGCGCTGCTGCTGCTGGCCGGAGTCGCGGGCAAGTCCGCGCAGTTCCCGCTGCACACCTGGCTTCCGGACGCCATGGCGGGCCCGACCCCGGTCTCCGCTCTGATCCACGCCGCGACCATGGTCGCCGCCGGTGTCTACTTCATCGCCCGTCTCCTTCCGGTCTTCGGGGCCTCCCAGGCCGCGCTTGTGGTGATGGCCGTGATGGCGGCCGTGACCATGGTCGGCTCCGGGCTCGCCGCCCTCGCGCAGGACGACATCAAGCGGGTGCTCGCCTACTCCACGGTCGGTCAGCTCGGCTACATGATCGGCGCGCTGGCCGTCGGCGACCGTTCGGCCGCCGTGTTCCACCTCCTGTCCCACGGCTTCTTCAAGGCACTCCTCTTCCTCGGCGCCGGCGTGATCATCCACGCCGCCGGGACCAACTCCCTGGCCGCCATGGCCCGGATGGACGGCCTGGCCAAGCGCATCCCGGACGCCTTCTGGACCATGTCGATCGCGCTGCTCGCGCTCGCCGCGATCCCGCCCTTCGCCGGTTTCTTCTCCAAGGAAGCCGTCCTGGTCGCCGCCGAGCAGACCGCCACCGGACACTCCGAGTTCGCCCCGGGCGCAGCCGGCTGGCTGGTGCTCGTCTCCGGTGTGCTGACCGCCCTGCTCACCGCCGCCTACGCCACCCGGCTCTGGCTGATGGCCTTCCGGGGCCGGGGCGTCGCCGCCCCGGACCACGGCAAGGAGCCGTTCGCCATGACCGGAGTGCTGTGGCTGCTGGCGGTTCCGACGGTCGGCTTCGGCCTCGCCGCCGGCCCCCTCGCCGACTGGTTCGACGGCGCGGAACTGACCCCGACCCTGGCCACCTCGGTGCTGGGCACGGGCGCGGCGGTCATCGGCGGAATGCTCACCTACGCCCTCTGGCACCGCATCTCCGTCACCACCGCCGGCCAGGCGCCGACCACGACAGGGGTCGCCGATGCCGCCGAGTCCGCCGCCGGCGCCCCCGAGGTGGACGAGGTCACCCACGACCACCCCGTCGTCCCGGCCCGCCCCGCCGCCGACCCCGGCAAGGCGCTCCTCGGCCCGCTGTACCCGCACGCCCACGTCGGCTTCCACCTCGACGCCGTCTACGACGCGCTGTTCGTACGCCCCGTACGCGCCGCCGCCGGCCTGGTCCGCTTCCTGGACCGCGCAGTCGTCGACACGTACGTCCGCGGCGCCGGCACCGGACCCGGGCTGCTCGGCACCCTCGTGCGCCGCGCCCAGACCGGCAACGTGCAGAGCTACCTGAGCGCCCTGCTCGCCGGTGCCGTGGTCCTGGCGATCGCCACCGCCGTCCTTGCCAACGTCAACGCCGGATCGTGAGCCGTGAGTCAGCCGTGATTGATATCAGCCCATCCGTGATGCAGTTCCTTCTGGCGTTCATCGTGGCCGCGCCGCTCCTCGGCTCGGTCGCGGCCCTGCTGCCGCCCCCGCCCGGCCTCAAGGGCCGCAGCCCCGAACAGGCGGTGCTCCGCCACGGCGTCACCGTGACCGGTGTCATCCTGGCCGCGGCGGTCGCCCTCACCCTGGGCTTCGACCACGACAACCCGTCCCGCTTCCAGGCGACGACGGACATCAGCTGGATCCCGGCGCTGGACGTCCGGATCCACCTCGGTGTCGACGGCATCTCGCTCCCCCTCCTCCTGATGACCGCGCTGCTGTTCTTCCTCTGCGCGCTCTACAGCTACTTCAAGCTTCCCGCGGGCCCCTCCCCGAAGGCCTTCGTCGCGCTGCTCCTGGTCCTGGAGTCCGGCACGCTCGCGACCTTCGCGGTCCTCGATCTGCTGCTCTTCTTCCTCGCCTTCGAGATGGTGCTCATCCCGATGTACTTCCTCATCGCCCGCTGGGGCGGTGACCAGCGGCAGGCCGCCGCCTGGAAGTTCATCCTCTACACGCTGCTCGGATCCGTGGTCATGCTGCTCGGACTGCTGCTGATCGGGATCGACAGCGGCACTTTCGACATGGTGACACTGGCCACTGACAACGGCCGCGAACTGTCCCACACCACCCAGCTGCTGGCGGTGCTCGCCATCGGGATCGGCCTCGCCGTGAAGACCCCGATGTGGCCGCTGCACAGCTGGCTTCCCGACGCCCACACCGCCGCCCCCACCGTCGGATCCGTCCTGCTGGCCGGTGTCCTGCTGAAGATGGGCACCTACGGGTTCGTGCGCATCCTGCTGCCCGCCACCCCCGACGGCATGCAGACCTTCGCGCCCTACCTGGCCGCCTTCGCCGTGGTCGGCATCGTCTACGGTTCGCTGGCCTGCCTCGCCCTCGCCCGCAAGGGCGCCAACGGCGACCTCAAGCGGCTCATCGCGTACTCCTCCGTCGGCCATATGGGCTTCGTGCTCCTCGGCATCGCCACCATGTCCCCCACCGGGGTCAACGGCGCCCTGTTCGCGAACATCGCCCACGGCCTGATCACCGGCCTCCTCTTCTTCCTGGTCGGCGCCCTCAAGGACCGCTACGGCAGCACCGATCTCGACACCCTCGCCGGAGCCACCGGCGCCGCCCTCTACGGCCGCGCCCCCCGCTTCGGCGCCCTGCTCGCCTTCGCCGCCGTCGCCTCCCTCGGCCTGCCCGGCCTGGCCGGGTTCTGGGGCGAGATGCTCGCCCTGTTCGGCGCGTTCGACCCGGCCGAGGGCCTGTCCCGGCCCGCCTTCCTCACCTTCATGGCGATCGGCGCGTTCGGCACCCTGCTCACCGCCGCATATCTTCTGATCGTCGTACGCAGGGTGTGCATGGGCGATCCGCAGACGCTTCCCAAGGCCGCCCCGGCGGTCGTGGCCGACGTCCAGCACTACGAGTTCGCCGCCTGGACCCCGCTCGTCGCCCTCACCGTTCTCGCCGGCCTGTGGCCCGCCGTCCTCCTCGGCCTCACCAACCCGGCCGTCCAGAAGCTCCTCGCAGGAGGCAACGCATGACGGCCCTCGCCGCCCCCGACACCGTCAGTCTCGTCCAGACCGTCGACTGGCTCGCCATCGCGCCGGTGGTCGTCCCCGCCGCGGTCGCCCTGCTGGTGCTGGTCGCCGACCTGTTCCTGCCGGACGGGAAGAAGGCCGCGCTCGGCTGGTTCTCCGTGGCCGGCCTGGCCGCCTCCACCGTCCTGCTGCTGCCGCTGCGCGGCGAGGACCGCTCCACCTTCTGCCTCACCGACACCGCCCTCGCCACCGGCGAGGCCTGCAGCTACACCGCCGACCGGTTCACCCTCGTCATCCAGTTCCTGGTGCTCGCGGGTGCCCTGGTCACCGCCCTGCTGTCGGTCACCTCGATCCGTGAGACCCGGCTCCCGGCCGGTGAGTACTGGTTCCTGCTGCTGTCCTCCGCCGCCGGTGCCGCCCTGCTTCCCGCCTCCCGCGACTTCGCCACGCTGATCGTCGCCCTCGAAGTGGCCTCGCTGCCCGCCTTCGCCCTCGTCGGCCTGCGCCGCGGCGACCGGATGTCCTCCGAGGCGGCCCTCAAGTTCTTCCTGTCCTCGGTCACCGCGACGGCCGTTTCCCTGCTCGGCATCAGCTTCGTCTACGCCGCCACCGGCACCCTGCACCTCACCCAGGTCGCCGACCGGCTCGAGGACGTCCCCGGGCAGCTCGACACCCTCGCCATGGCCGGTGTCGCCCTCACCCTCGTCGGCTTCGCCTTCAAGACCGCCGCGGTCCCCTTCCACTTCTGGGTCCCGGACACCTATGTGGGCGCCCCGCTGCCCATCGCCGGCTACCTCTCGGTGATCGGCAAGGCGGTCGGCTTCACCGGCCTGATCCTGGTCACCGTGATCGCCTTCCCGGCGTACTCCGACATCTGGGGCCCGGCCCTGGCCGTCCTCGCCGCGCTCACCATGACGCTGGGCAACGCCGCCGCCCTGCGCCAGGACCCGGACCGCCCCCACAGCGCCGTCCGGCTGCTCGCCTGGTCCTCCGTCGGCCAAGCCGGGTACCTCCTGGTCCCGATCGCCGCGGCTGCGTACTCCGAGCGCGACCAGATCGGCTCCACCGTCTCCTACGCCCTCATGTACGCGGCGGTGAACCTCGGCGCCTTCGCGGTGGCCGCACTGGTCGCCCGTACCAAGCCGCTGAACCGGATCGCGGACTACCGCGGCCTGTACGCGGAGCGTCCGCTCGCCGCCCTCGCGTTGGCCTTCTTCCTGCTCTGCCTGGCCGGCCTGCCGCCGGGCATCATCGGCCTCTTCGCCAAGGTCACCGTCTTCCAGTCCGCGGTGGACGCGGGCCTGGGCTGGCTGGCCGTGGTCATGGCGGTCAACGTGGTCATCGCCCTCTACTACTACCTCCAGTGGACGGCGCTGCTCTTCCGCGCCCCCGTCCCGGAGGCCGAACCGGCCGCCGCCGCAGCCGCCGCCGGAGCTGCCGAGGGCACCCCCCGCCGCGCCAAGGTGCCGTTCCCGGTCACCGCGGCCATTGCCGTCACCGCCGTGGTGTCCGTGATCGTCTCCGGTGCCCCCCAGCTGGTCCTCCGCTTCGCGGCGACCAGCCTCTTCCCGCAGTAGCGCCGACGGGCGCGCTCACCCGTACGGACCAACGCGCGCCGCGGGCGGCAAGGCAGGACCGGGAACCCGGCGCCCTCGCCTGGCGTTGACCAGGCAGGGAGGGTCCACTGGACCGTAGCCCCGCACACCCAAGACGGGGCTCCCCTGCCGCACCACCTGGAGGGCGTACCGTGCACCGCCGGCACAACGGGCTGAAGACCGCCGTACTCCTCGGCGGTCTGTCCGCACTCATCATCGTCATCGGAAGTTTCTTCGGGCGCACCGGCCTGATCGTGGCCGTGTTCGTCGCCCTGGGCACCAACGCGTATGCGTACTGGAACAGCGACAAGCTGGCTCTACGCGCGATGCGTGCCCGCCCGGTCAGCGAATTCGAGGCGCCCGAGCTCTACCGGATGGTCCGCGAGCTCTCCACCTCGGCGCGCCAGCCGATGCCCCGGCTCTACATCTCACCGACCGAGGCGCCGAACGCCTTCGCGACCGGCCGCAACCCGCGCAACGCCGCCGTCTGCTGCACGGAGGGGATCCTCCGCATCCTCGACGAGCGGGAGCTCCGCGGAGTCATCGGGCACGAGCTGAGCCACGTCTACAACCGCGACATCCTGATCTCCTCGGTCGCCGGAGCCCTGGCCTCCGTGATCATGTTCCTGGTGAACTTCGCCTGGCTGATCCCGATCGGCCGGTCCAACGACGACGAGGGCCCCGGCCTGCTCGGCATGCTGCTGATCATGATCCTGGGCCCGCTGGCCGCATCCGTGATCCAGCTGGCCATCAGCCGCTCCCGGGAGTACGAGGCGGACGCCTCCGGAGCCCAGCTCACCGGTGACCCGCTGGCCCTGGCCAGCGCCCTGCGCAAGCTCGACGCCGGAACCAAGCAGCTTCCGCTGCCGCCCGAGCCCCGGCTGGAAACCGCCAGCCACATGATGATCGCGAACCCGTTCCGGCCGGGCCAGGGCCTGTCCAGGATGTTTTCCACCCACCCGCCCATGGCCGAGCGAATCGCCCGGCTCGAGCAGATGGCAGGTCGAGGCCAGTGAAGACCATCCTGAACGTCATATGGCTCGTACTCAGCGGATTCTGGCTGTTCCTGGGGTACTGCCTGGCCGGTGTGATCCTCTGCATCACCATCATCGGCATCCCCTTCGGCATCGCCTCGTTCCGGATCGCCGTGTACGCCCTCTGGCCTTTCGGCTATACGACGGTCGAACGCCATGACGCGGGCGCCCCGTCCTGCGTCGGCAATGTCCTCTGGCTGCTGCTGGCCGGCTGGTGGCTGGCCCTCGGCCACATCGTGACGGGCATCGCCCTCTGCATCACGATCATCGGCATCCCCTTCGGCATCGCGAACTTCAAGATGATCCCGATCTCGCTGCTCCCGCTGGGCCGCGAAATCGTACGCACCGACGCCCCGTTCGCCACTCGGTGACAGGGAGGGGCTCGCCTGGGTTATCCACAGGCTGAGCGGGGTGTCAGTGGGGTGGTTCACCATGAAGCCATGAACGAGACCGAGCAGTTGCTGGAGCAAGTCGCCGCTCATGCGCGCAACTCCCTGAAGGGGCAGCGAAAGCCCCTTCCGGCGCCCCTGCCCCCAGCGGGCCTGCGGCGCATCGAAGGCATACTCGGCTTCGACCTGCCCCCGCTGCTCGCCGGGCTCTACACCCGGATCGCGGACGGTGGATTCGGGCCGGAGGGCGGTCTGCTGACACTCGGCCAGGCCGCGGATGCGTATGCGGCGATGCGCACCTCGGCCTGGCGCTGGCCCGAAGGCGTCCTGCCCATCGCCGACTTCGGCTGCGGACTGTACGCATGTGTGGACTGCCGGTCTGAGACCGCACAGGTGCTGCTGTTCGAGCCGAACCCGGGCGATCCGGACCTCGCCTGGTATGTGGACACCCCCGGCCTGGCGGACTGGCTGCGCGGCTGGATCGACGGGACCGCCTGGTACTGCGAGGACTCGGCGGCGGGGGAGGAATTCGACCTGGAGCTGAGGCTCTGGTCGGAATTCAGATCCCGCGTGTAGCGATGGCCAGCCGGCCGGCCCGAGTGCCGCCACGGCCCGGTCCTTGACACCTGAATCGTGTGCTTCCAGCGTCCGGCGCATCCGGACGGGCGCATTCGCGATCGCATAGGAGGCCGGCACTCCACAGGAGGCCGGACCACCACGCCACGACCGGGGAGCGGGCCCTCTAGCCGGGCTCGATGGCGCCCTCCCGGCCGGGCACGGCGGACGCCCGCCGCCGCTCCCAGCCGTCGAGAGCGGTCAGACAGGCGTGGTCGAAATGGCGCAGCCCGCTCAGGTCGATCCGCACCGGCCGGTCGGCGGGCAGGGCATCGAGCGCATCGAGCAGCTTCGGCAGCCGGAGAAAACTGGCGTTCCCGGCTACCCGCACCCGGAGCACCTCTCCCTCCCATGCCTGCTCGATGTGCACATTCGAGGTGTCCCAGGCCGCCTTGGTCACGGCCAGGCCCAGCCCGACCAGCACCCCCTCGAAGAGGTTCGTGGCCACGATCGCCCCGGCCGTCACCACCAGCACCACGGCCTCGCCCCGGTGCGTCTGCCAGAGCCCGACGACCGCCCGGCCCGGCAGCAGCTTCCAACCGGCATACAGCAGCACCCCGGCCAAGGCCGCCAGCGGCACCACTCCCAACAGCCCGGGTACGCACACGGCGAACACCAGCAGCCAGCCGCCGTGCAGGATCCGGGCGGCCCGGGTCCGCGCCCCGGCCTCCACATTGGTTGCGCTGCGCACGATCACGGCAGTCATCGGCAGGGCGCCCAGCAGTCCGCACAGGGCATTGCCCACCCCCTGGCCGATCAGCTCCCGGTCGTAGTCCGTTCGCGGCCCGTCGTGCATCCGGTCCACGGCGGCAGCACTGAACAGTGTCTCGGCGGACGCGATCAGAGCGAGGGCGACCACGGTGCCCACCGCGCCGGCCGAGGCCAGCACCGCGAAGTCCGCCGCGGCCGGCGGCGCCACGGCGGCGAGCACGCCCGCCACCTCGACCCGGTCGACCGGCAGGTGCAGCCACCAGGCCACGACTGCGGCAGCAGCCACCCCGACCAGCGCCCCGGGGACGATCCGCACCCGCGCGGGCATCCGGCGCCAGCCGACCATCACGGACACGGTCCCGGCACCGAGGGCGGCCGCGGCCCAGTCGGCCTGCCCGAGGAGCCGGCCCAGCCCGGCGACCTTCTCCAGGGTTCCGCCCGGGGCCGCCACGTCCCCCAGGGCGTACAGCTGCCCGGCGATCAGCACGAGCCCGATTCCCGCCAGCATGCCGTGCACCACGGCCACCGAGATCGCCCGGAACCAGCGCCCCAGCCCCAGCACCCCCAAGGCCAGCTGCACCACTCCGGCGGTCAGCACCAGCACCCCGAGCGCGGCCGGGCCATACGCCCGCACGGCCTCGTACACGAGCACGGTCAACCCGGCCGCCGGCCCGCTGACCTGCAAGGCGCTCCCGCGGAACCACCCGGTCACCAGGCCGCCCACGATTCCGGTGACGATTCCCAGCTCGGCCGGTACCCCGGAGGCCACGGCCACTCCCACACAGAGCGGCAATGCGACCAGCGCAACGACAACGGACGCCCCGAAGTCCTCGCGGAATGTGCCGGCCCCTGACATACGAGAACCCCCTGTCCACACGGTGATGGTCGTCACCCAGCGTGGTGGTTCCACCAGTCCACGCATAAGTGACCACAGGGGGCCCAGAGGGAGCGCGCGGCGCACGCGCCCCGCACACGACCGGGCGAGCGCCGACCGGCGCAGAGAAAGTGATGAAGGGGCGGGGCGGCCGGATTCGAACCGGCGTCCTCCTCCATGCTGTGTAGGCGCACTACCTCTGTGCTACGACCCCGCCTTGTTCATGATCCTAACCAACCGCCCGGCGGCGTGCCCGGGGTTTTTTCCCGGTGCCACGGGTGCCGTCGGCCCGCATGACAAGGGCACAACGCGGGCAGTCGTCGAGGCGGTCCTCGGCGTTGTGCCCCCGTTGTGCCCTGTCAGGCTTGCCTATGAGCGTTTGTGCAGGTCAGAGACCCTGATCAGCGGTAGTTCACAAACTGGATCGCGAAGTCCAGGTCCTTGCCCTTGAGAAGCGCCTGCACGGCCTGCAGGTCGTCCCGGCTCTTGGAGCTGACCCGGAGCTCGTCGCCCTGGACCTGCGCCTTGACGCCCTTGGGGCCCTCGTCGCGGATGATCTTCGCGACCTTCTTGGCGTTCTCCTGGGAGATGCCCTCCTCGATCGAGGCGAAGATCTTGTACTCCTTGCCGGACAGCTGGGGCTCGCCGGCGTCCAGCGCCTTCAGCGAGATCCCGCGCTTGACCAGCTTGGTCTCGAAGACGTCGAGGACGGCCTTGACGCGCTCCTCGGAGTTCGCCTCCATCAGGATCTTCTCGCCGGACCAGGCGATGGTGGCGCCGGTGCCCTTGAAGTCGTAGCGCTGCGAGAGCTCCTTGGCGGCCTGGTTGAGGGCGTTGTCGACCTCCTGCCGCTCGACCTTCGAGACGATGTCGAAACTGGAGTCGGCCATGTGCTGTGGCTCCTTGAAGTCGGCTGCGATGTGCTCGGGGGACGCGGACCGGACATCCCCGCTCCGCACCGCAAAGCCTAGCCACCGCGCCCGCCACACGTGCTGATCAATCCAGTGGCGAAGCATCCTCCGACATCGGGTATCGTTTACGTCGTTGCCAGAGAGCACCGCCGAAAAGCGGACTCCCCGGCGGCATCCCATGGCGGTGTGCCCGAGTGGCCAATGGGAGCGGACTGTAAATCCGTCGGCTTAGCCTACCCAGGTTCGAATCCTGGCGCCGCCACGCGATGAGAAGACCCCCGTGCAGCGCACGGGGGTCTTCTCGCATATCACTCGTATCGTCCGCGGCGCACCGTCGTTGTCCACGCGTGAAATGGACTTCTGAGACGCGAGGCAAAGTGAGCGGCGGGGTGCTGGGGGCCCTGTTGGCCGCCGGGGTGCCGGCTCTGGTCGGGGCCGCGCTGCACACCGGCAGCGGCGAGCCCTACGTGGAGACCCGGCTGTACTTCGGGACCCAGCGGGCCGCCGGAGGAGAGATCGGGAGGGCCGAGTTCATGCGGTTCCTCGACCGGGAGGTCACCCCGGGCTTCCCGGAGGGGCTCACCCTGCAGGACGGGTACGGACAGTGGCGGGGCGCCGACGGCCGGATCGTCCGCGAGACCTCCTACGAGCTGATCCTGCTGTACCCGGAGAAGGCGGCCGACGAGCGGGACACCCGCATCGAGCGGATCCGGCGGGCCTACCAGGACGAGTTCCGGCAGGACTCCGTCGGCCGGTCCGACGACCCGGTCACCGTCGACTTCTGACCGGCGGCGCCGGTCAGTTGCCGGCCACGTCCTTCACCGCGACCTCCACCGGAGTGGTGCCCTCGACCAGTTCCAGGGTCAGGCCGGCCGTGGCCGGGGTGTCGATGAGTTCGGCCAGGACCGCGGCGACGTCATCGCGCGAGACCGGGCCCGGACCGGTGTGTGCCTCGAGGCGGATCCGGCCGGTGCCCGGCTCGTCCGTCAGGGAACCCGGGCGCAGCACCGTCCACTCCAGGCCGAGCCGGGTGCGGAGGTGGTCGTCCGCCTCACCCTTCGCGCGCAGGTAGAAGTCGAAGACCTCGTCACCGGGGTGGTGGGAGTCGGCACCCATCGAAGAGACCATCAGGAACCGCCGCACCCGGGCCCGTTCGGCCGCGTCCGTGAACAGCACGGCCGCGCCCCGGTCCACCGTGTCCTTGCGTGCCACCCCGCTGCCCGGACCCGCGCCCGCCGCGAACACGGCCGTCTCCGCGCCCTGCAGGATGCCGGCGACATGCTCCACGGAGGCGGACTCCAGGTCGCACAGCACCGGTTCGGCGCCGGCCTCCCGCAGGTCGTCGCCCTGCTCCGGGTCGCGGATGATGCCTGCGACCTCGTACCCGCGCGCGGCAAGCAGCCGCTCCAGCCGCAGCGCGATCTGACCGTGTCCACCCGCGATGACGATGCGCATGTCCCGACGGTACGACGAGCCGCCCGTGCGCGCCCGCGCACGCTCAGGGCCCTGGCTCCATACGGCCCTGGCGGGGGAGGTCCAGGGCCACCGCCACCGCCGAGTCGCAGTACTCCCGGACGGCGCTGGTGCGGGCCACGACCCGGCCCCGGTGGATCACGATCCGGCTGTAGGCCAGGGACAGCACCCCGGCGATCCCGTCCCCGCGTACGGCCAGGAGCTCGGCCGGGAAGCCCGCCTCCACCCGGATCTCGGGCAGGGCCATCGCCGACCGGGCCGCCGCGCTGACCGTGTCGTACGCCTCGGCGGGCCGCAGCCCGCCCTGGGAGGCGAGCAGGTACGCCGCTTCCAGCGGGTCACCGCGGCCCACCGGGTTCCCCGCGTCGCGCAGGGCCCCGCTGCCCGCCGCGACGCGTACTCCGGCGGCGCGCAGCAGCCGGACCGGGGCGGTGCGCAGGCTCCGGCGTTCCAGGGCCGCGCAGTCGCCCTGCGGCAGACAGGTGACCCGTACGCCGGCGGCGGCCAGCCGCTCGGCGGTCCGGGTCGCCACGTCGAGGGGGAGGCGGGAGAGGCCGCCGCAGGGGCCGATGGTGACCCCGGGGCGCAGGCCGGCCGCCATGGCTGCGAGGCGGGCCAGCCGGGCCGGGTCGTCCCCGTCGGTGTGCAGGTCCACCGGGCAGCCGTGCTCGGCCGCCAGTTCCAGTACGGCTTCGATGAACCCGGTCGGGTCCGGGTCCAGATCGGGGCAGCCGCCGACCACCGCGGCGCCCATCTTCACGGCGTCCCGGAGCATGGCCAGCCCGTTCGCCCCGGCCGTTCCGGTCAGCAGCCGGGGGACCGCCACGGCCGTCAGGTCGGTGAGGCCGCGCAGCGAGCGGCGGGCCTGGAGGACCGCCTCCATCGGCGCCAGTCCGTGGACGTCGTCGATCCGGACGTGGGAGCGGACGGCGGTGGCGCCGTGGCCGAGCTGGAGCAGGGCCGCCTCGGTGGACCGGCGTTGTACCTCGTCGGCGGTGTACGGCACGGGGCCTTCGGTGCCGGCGGTGAGTGCGGTGTCCCCGTGGGCATGGGGTTCCGCAGGGGCGGGCAGCAGTAGATAGCCACTCAGATCGACCCGGGACGGCCCGGGGCCGGGCAGGCTGCCCGCGGTGCCGACGGCCTGGATGCGGCCGGCGCTGAGCCGGACGTCCACCGTCCGGCCGTCGGTGAGGCGGGCTCCGGCGAGCAGCAGGGTGGTCGCTTCGGCGGCGGATCCGTGCGCGGCACCGTGTCCGTGTGCGTGGCTGTCGGGCATCGCGCTCCTGCGGTGGCTCGGGCGGTTCCTGGGCCGGCGCCGAGGCACGACCCAAGATCACGCAGCGTGCTCAGAGCCTAGGGCGCCGACCTGCCCGCTTCGCGGAAGAGCCGAATAGTCGTACCGGTGTCGCGCCTTGGCGCCACGCCCGCCCCAGGCGCCCCTCGGGGCACCCCGGACCTGCGGCGAAACCTGTGTGAGGGGTCCCTCCGGCAAAGGATTTGGGCGATCGGCGGGAGGCCGTGTAATGTCTTCCCTGCTCGCCCCAATAGCTCAGTCGGTAGAGCGTCTCCATGGTAAGGAGAAGGTCTGCGGTTCGATTCCGCATTGGGGCTCTGGTGAGAGAGGTTCCCCACCTACGGGTGGGGAAGCGATCACATCAAAGCGGCGTAGCTCAGTCGGTAGAGCAAGCGGCTCATAATCGCTGTGTCACCGGTTCAAGTCCGGTCGCCGCTACACACAGTAGCCGATTGCGGGGTCGGTCTCCCGATCGGCTACTCTTTTATGCGTTCATCCGTCCATTAGTCCGTCCAAGGAGCACTCACGTGGCTGCCACCGACGTCCGCCCGAAGATCACGCTGGCCTGCGTGGAGTGCAAGGAGCGGAACTACATCACCAAGAAGAACCGGCGCAACAACCCGGACCGTCTTGAGATGAAGAAGCACTGCCCGCGCTGCAACTCGCACACCGCGCACCGCGAGACCCGCTAGTCACTGGCGAAGTCTCGAATACAGGCACCGTCATGAGGTCGTCCCCTTCCGGGGGACGGCCTCGTGTCGTTTCCGAATGTGCCGCCCTCGTGTCGTTCCTCGTGTCGTTCCTTGTGTCGTTCTCAACAGGAGGTAGTGAGCCATGGCGCTCGACCAGTCCTTCGTGGGGCGGACCTACCCGCCCACCGATCCGTACGAGGTCGGCCGGGAGAAGATCCGCGAATTCGCCGAATCGGTGGGCGACGCCAATCCCGCCTACACGGATCCCGATGTCGCCAAGGCGCTCGGCCACCTCGATGTGATCGCCCCGCCGACCTTTGTGTTCGCCATCACCTTCAAGGCGGCGGGCCAGGTCATCGCGGACCCGCAGCTCGGCCTGGACTACAGCCGGGTGGTGCACGGGGACCAGAAGTTCGCCTACTCCCGCCCGGTGCGCGCCGGTGACCGGCTCTCCGTCACCTCCACCATCGAGGCGATCAAGTCCCTGGCGGGCAACGACATCCTCGACATCCGTGGCGAGGTTCACGACGAGACCGGCGAGCACGTGGTGACGGCCTGGACCAAGCTCGTCTCCCGCGCCGCCGAGGAGGCCTGAGATGACCGCACAGATCCGTTTCGCGGACGTTGAGGTCGGCACCGAGCTGCCGGCCCGGTCCTTCCCCGTGACGCGTGCCACTCTCGTCCAGTACGCGGGTGCCTCCGGCGACTTCAACCCGATCCACTGGAACGAGAAGTTCGCCAAGGAGGTCGGCCTGCCCGACGTCATCGCACACGGCATGTTCACCATGGCCGAGGCGATCCGGGTGGTCACCGACTGGGCGGGCGACCCGGGCGCGGTCGTCGAGTACGGGGTGCGGTTCACCAAGCCGGTCGTGGTCCCGAACGACGACGAGGGTGCGCTGATCGAGGTCAGCGCCAAGGTCGCGGCGCTGCTGGAGGACAACCGGGTGCGGGTGGACCTGACGGCGGTGAGCGCCGGCCAGAAGGTCCTCGGCATGTCCCGGGCCGTGGTGCAGCTGGCCTGACCGGCGGTTCTCCACCGAAGCGGCGTCCCGCCCGGCTCCCGTCCGGCGCGCGGCGCCGCTTTTTCCCTTGACATAGTTAGTGATTGAGCACTAACTTATTGCCATGGCAAGGATGAGCGCAGACGAGCGGCGCGAGAGCGTGATCCGTGCGGCGATGCACGAGTTCGCCCGCGGTGGGTACTACGGCACCTCCACCGAGGCGATCGCCAAGCGGGTCGGTGTCTCGCAGCCCTATCTGTTCCGGCTCTTCCCCAACAAGCAGGCGATCTTCGTCGCGGCGGCCTCCCGCTGCCTGGCCGACACCCGCCGGGTCTTCGCCGAGGCCGCCGAAGGGCTGCACGGCGAGGAGGCCCTGCACGCCATGGCAGAGGCCTACACCCGGCTGATCGCCGAGGATCCCGACAAGCTCCAGATGCAGCTCCAGACGTACGTGGCCGTTGCGGCGGCCGAGGCGGCGGGCGACCGCGAGTTCGGCGAACTCGTCCGGGCCGGCTGGCTGGAACTCTGGGACACCGTGCATCTGCCCCTCGGCGCAGATGTGAACGAGACCACCACCTTCATGGCGTACGGGATGCTCATCAACACCCTCGCCGCCATGGGCTTTCCGCCCGGACACCGGATCTGGGAAGGCTTCTACACCTCGGCCCGCACCAAGGGCGACCCGGAGGAGTAGGCGCCTCATGCGCTCCTGCGGCGCATTCTTCTGCCCACGAAAGTTAGTCAGTAATAACTAACACCCTCAGGGGGAATCGTGACCGACCGGCAAGACGCCACCCTCCGCGGACCCGCCATCTGGGCGCTCGTCCTCACCGGCGCTGCCAGCTTCATGGCCGCCCTCGACAACCTCGTCGTCACCACCGCCCTCCCCGCCATCCGCGAGGACCTCGGCGGAAAGCTGGAAGACCTCGAATGGACGGTGAACGCCTACACCCTCACCTTCGCCGTCCTCCTCATGTTCGGCGCCGCCCTCGGGGACCGCTTCGGCCGCCGCCGGCTCTTCATCGCCGGCCTCGCGATCTTCACCGGCGCCTCCGCCGCCGCCGCGCTCTCGCCCGGCGTCGACGCGTTGATCGCCGCCCGCGCCGTCCAGGGCGTCGGCGCCGCGATCATGATGCCGCTCACCCTCACCCTGCTCACCGCAGCCGTCCCCGCCGCCCGCCGCGGTATGGCCCTCGGCATCTACGGAGCGGTCGGCGGCATCGCCGTCGCCAGCGGCCCGCTCATCGGCGGCAGCCTCACCGAGCACATCTCCTGGCAGTGGATCTTCTGGCTCAACGTCCCGATCGGCCTGGCCCTGATCCCGCTCGCCCGCCTGCGCCTCGCCGAATCCACCGCCCCCGGCGCCCGCCTCGACATCCCCGGCACCCTGCTCGTCAGCACGGGCCTCTTCGGCATCGTCTACGGCCTGGTCAACGCGCACGCCGACGGCTGGACCAGCGCCCCCGTCCTGACCGGCCTGATCGTCGGCAGCGTCCTGGTCGCCGCATTCGTCCGCCATGGCTTCCGCAACCCCGGCGCCATGCTCCCCATGCGCCTCTTCCGCAACCGCGGCTTCTTCGGCATCAACATCGCCAGCCTGCTGATGTACCTCGGCATGTTCGGCTCGATCTTCCTGCTGAGCCAGTTCATGCAGGGCGTACTCGGCTACTCGCCCACCCAGGCTGGCCTGCGCCTGCTGCCCTGGACCGCCGTGCCCATGGTCGTCGCCCCGATCGCCGGCATCCTCTCCGACCGCATCGGCGGCCGGCCGGTGGTCGCCGCCGGCCTCGCCTTCCAGGCCGCCGGCCTGGCCTGGTTCGCAGTCAGCATCGCCCCCGATGCCTCCTACGCCGCCCAGCTCCCCGCCCTGATCCTCAGCGGCATCGGCATGGGGCTGTACTTCGCCCCCGCCGCCAACGTGGTGATGTCCACCGTCCGCCCCGCCGAGCAGGGCATCGCCTCCGGAGCCAACAACGCCCTCCGGGAGGTCGGCGGCGCCCTCGGCGTCGCGGTCCTGGCCTCGGTCTTCTCCGCCGCAGGCGGCTACGAGACCCCGCAGGCCTTCAGCGACGGCACCGTCCCCGCCCTGTGGATCGGCGCCGCCGCGGTCGGTGTCGCCGCCCTGCTGGCCCTGCTGATCCCCGCCGGCCGCACGCCCACCGACCACCCCGCCACCGACCACCCCGCCACCGACCACCCCGCCACCGACCACCCCGCCACCGGCCATCCCGGAGCCGACGGCGACAGCGCCCTCGAGACCACCGCCAAGATCCCCGCGTAACGAGGAAGGAATACGACCATGCCCGACATCCCGTGGATCACCCCCACCGCTCCCGCCCCCGACGCCGAGGTCTACGTCATGGCCTCCCGATTCGAGACCGAGACCCTGTTCGGCGCGATCAAGTTCTTCCTCAAGTCGCCCGGCATCATCCGGCAGATCCGCACCGCCCCCGGCGCCCACGGCGTCGCCCTCCGGGCCCGGATCGGCTCCCGCACCTTCCTGACCCTCTCCGCCTGGCAGGACCGCGACGCCCTCTACCGCTTCGCCGGCAGCGAGCCGCACCGCACCAGCTCCCGCGCGGCTGCCGCGTACATGAGGGAATCCGCCTTCACCTTCTGGTCCGCAAAGGCCTCCGACCTGCCCCTGACCTGGGACGAGGCCGAGCGCAGGCTTGCCGAACGGAAGCCCTCGCACTGAACGCCCGGCGCCTGCCGGGACAGCACGGTCCGTGGCCCAGCCGGGAAGCCGGGGCCACGGACCGTACTCTTGTCCCCGTGCAGGAACTCCACGACGCCCCCCTCGCCCCGCTGACCACCTTCCGCCTCGGCGGCCCGGCGACCCGCCTGGTCACCGCGACCACCGACGACGAGGTCGTCGCCGCCGTCCGCGCCGCGGACGAGAGCGGCACCCCCCTCCTGATCATCGGCGGCGGCAGCAACCTGGTCATCGGCGACCGGGGCTTCGACGGCACCGCCCTGCGCATCGCCACCACCGGCTTCGGCCTCACCGGCACCACCCTGGAGCTCGCCGCCGGCGAGAACTGGAGCGACGCCGTCGCCCGCACCGTGGCCGCCGGACTCGCGGGCATCGAATGCCTCGCCGGAATCCCCGGCTCCGCAGGCGCCACCCCGATCCAGAACGTCGGCGCATACGGCCAGGAAGTCTCCAGCACCATCACCGAGGTCGTCGCCTACGACCGAACCCGCGGCGAAACGGTCACCCTCACCAACGCCGAGTGTGCCTTCTCGTACCGCCACAGCACCTTCAAGGACCAGCCCGACCGGTACGTCGTCCTCCGCGTCCGCTTCGCCCTGGAGGACGCCGGCGGCCTCTCCGCGCCGATCAAGTACCCCGAGACCGCCCGCGCCCTCGGCGTCGAGGCCGGCGACCGGGTCCCGGCCGCCACTGCCCGGGAAACCGTCCTGCGGCTGCGCTCGGGCAAGGGCATGGTCCTCGACCCCGCCGATCACGACACCTGGTCCGCCGGCTCCTTCTTCACCAACCCGATCCTGACCGACCGGGCGTACGCGGACTTCCTCGCCCGGGTCCAGGAGCGGCTCGGCGCCGAGACCGTCCCCCCGGCCTACCCGGCCGGCCAGGGCCGTACGAAGACCAGCGCGGCCTGGCTGATCGACAAGGCCGGCTTCACCAAGGGCTACGGCACCGGCCCCGCCCGGATCTCCACCAAGCACACCCTCGCCCTCACCAACCGCGGCGGGGCCACCACCGAGGACCTGCTCGCCCTGGCCCGCGAGGTCGTCGCCGGCGTGCACGCCGCCTTCGGCGTCACCCTGGTCAACGAGCCGGTGACGGTAGGCGTCAGCATCTGAATGCGGTGTCCCCTGCACGGGGCCGGTACGGACCCCACCCGCCTGGTGGGACGCTCGATCCGCAGAATCGTCGCGTCCTGGCACCTCTATGACGGCGAACGCTCCGAGGCACCCCTCGACATCTGGCTGACCGACAGCGAGGGCGAGTCCACCCGGATCAGCACCGGCTCCGACGGCTGCCTGATCGTGGAGTGCGCAGAACCCCACGAGCCGTACGACATGGGGGAGTGGGGCCGGATCGAGGTCGGCGAGGACCTCGGCGAGCACCCCTTCCTGCGCCATCTGGGTGACATCGTCACCGCCGTCGCCGAGTTCGCCGACCCGGCCACCGGGCGCACCCTGCTGGAGGTCGGCTTCGCCGACGGCGACCGGGTCCGCGCCGACTGCTGGGAAGGCGACCTCCGGCTCACCCGCTGAGCCCCTGCCCCTGCCCTGCCCCTGGGCCTCAGCCGACCAGCCAGTGGTCGATCCCGCCGAGCAGCTTCGCCTGTACGTCTTCCGGTGCCGCCGAACCGCGCACCGACTGCCGGGCCAGCTCGGCCAGCTCCGCGTCCGTGAAGGCGTGGTACCGACGGGCGATCTCGTACTGCGCCGCCAGCCGCGAGCCGAAGAGCAGCGGATCGTCGGCCCCCAGCGCCAGGGGCACCCCGGCCTCGAAGAGGGTGCGCAGCGGGACGTCCTCCGGCTTCTCGTAGACCCCCAGCGCCACATTGGAGGCCGGGCAGACCTCGCAGGTGATCTGCCGGTCCGCGAGCCGTTGCAGCAGCCGCGGGTCCTCGGCCGCCCGGACGCCGTGCCCGATCCGGGCCGCGTGCAGATCGTCCAGGCAGTCCCGGACGGAGGCCGGCCCGGTCAGCTCACCGCCGTGCGGGGCCGCGAGCAGCCCGCCCTCGCGCGCGATGGCGAAGGCCCGGTCGAAATCGCGGGCCATACCGCGCCGCTCGTCGTTGGAGAGCCCGAAGCCCACCACCCCGCGGTCGGCGTAGCGGACCGCGAGCCGGGCCAGGGTGCGGGCGTCCAGCGGGTGCTTCATCCGGTTGGCGGCGATCAGTACCCGCATGCCGAGACCGGTGTCCCGGGATGCGGATTCCACCGCGTCCAGGATGATCTCGACGGCCGGAATCAGACCGCCCAGCAGCGGCGCGTACGAGGTGGGGTCGACCTGGATCTCCAGCCAGCCGCCACCGTCCCGGACGTCCTCCTCGGCAGCCTCGCGGACCAGCCGCCGGATGTCGTCGGGCTCCCGCAGGCAGGAGCGCGCAGCGTCGTACAGCCGCTGGAAGCGGAACCAGCCGCGCTCGTCGGTGGCGCGCAGTTTGGGCGGCTCTCCGGCGGTCAGCGCGTCGGGCAGCCGTACGCCGTACTTGTCGGCGAGCTCCAGCAGGGTCGACGGGCGCATCGACCCGGTGAAGTGCAGGTGCAGGTGGGCTTTCGGCAGAAGCGTGAGATCGCGTACGTGCTCCATCCGGTGATCCTGCCGTATGCGTCACCCGTTCGGCAGCCCATTCCCTGAACGGGACCTTGCCCGAACGTGAATACGGGGCCCGGAACGCCGGAGCGGCGGCACCCCCGCAGGGGTGCCGCCGCTCCGGACCGGGTCCGCCCCGGCCGGGCCCAGGCCTACGCCTTGGCCTCGGCCAGCAGCTTCTGGATCCGGGACACGCCCTCCACCAGGTCCTCGTCGCCCAGGGCGTACGAAAGACGCAGGTAGCCCGGGGTGCCGAAGGCCTCGCCCGGGACCACGGCGACCTCGACCTCGTCCAGGATCAGGGAGGCGAGCTCGGCGGAGGAGGCCGGGCGCTGCCCGCGGATCTCCTTGCCCAGCAGGGCCTTGACCGAGGGGTACGCGTAGAAGGCGCCCTCGGGGGTCGGGCAGACCACGCCGTCGATCTCGTTCAGCATCCGGACCATGGTCTGGCGGCGGCGGTCGAAGGCCGTCCGCATCTCCGCCACGGCGTCCAGGTTGCCGGAGACGGCGGCCAGCGCGGCGATCTGCGCCACGTTGGAGACGTTGGAGGTGGCGTGCGACTGCAGGTTGGTCGCGGCCTTGATGATGTCCTTCGGGCCGATCACCCATCCGACCCGCCAGCCGGTCATCGCGTACGTCTTGGCGACGCCGTTGACGATGATGCAGCGGTCGGCCAGCGCGGGCACCAGCACCGGCAGCGAGGTGAACTTCGCGTCGCCGTAGACCAGGTGCTCGTAGATCTCGTCGGTCAGCACCCACAGGCCGTGCTCGGCGGCCCACTCGCCGATGGCGCGGGCGTCCTCCTCGCTGTAGACCGCACCGGTCGGGTTCGAGGGGGAGACGAAGAGGACGACCTTGGTGCGCTCGGTGCGCGCGGCCTCGAGCTGCTCGACGGAGACCCGGTAGCCGGTGGTCTCGTCGGCGACCACCTCGACCGGGACACCGCCGGCGAGCTGGATGGACTCGGGGTAGGTGGTCCAGTACGGGGCCGGGACGATGACCTCGTCGCCCGGGTCGAGGATGGCGGCGAAGGCGTTGTAGATGGCCTGCTTGCCGCCGTTGGTGACCAGGACCTGGGCCGGGTCGACCTGGTAACCGGAGTCGCGCAGGGTCTTCTCGGCGATGGCCTTCTTGAGCTCCGGGAGGCCGCCGGCCGGCGTGTAGCGGTGGAACTTCGGGTCGCGGCAGGCCTCGACGGCGGCCTCGACGATGTAGTCCGGGGTCGGGAAGTCGGGCTCGCCCGCCCCGAAGCCGATCACCGGGCGTCCGGCGGCCTTGAGGGCCTTGGCCTTGGCGTCCACGGCGAGGGTGGCGGACTCGGAGATGGCGCCGATACGGGCGGAAACCCGGCGCTCGGAGGAAGGCGTTGCAGAGGTCATGGGGCCAATCGTCCCAGACGGAAAACGGCCGCGGCACCCTGTTTCAGAGAGCGGACGGAACACCTCCGTAGCGTCTCGGCGCCGTCTCCGCACGTCCTCCAGGGGCCCTCGGGTGCGCCTCGGGAACGGCTGCGGCCGGGCCGCTGATCAATCCTGTTCGACGTCGGGCCGCAGAACACGTACACTCACCTGTCGTTGGACCTCAGCAGCCGCTCCGGATCGCGTGTACTCCGTGCACCCGCTCGGATGCGGTAGGTTGGGGGACGCAAAGGGTCGTAGCTCAATTGGTAGAGCACTGGTCTCCAAAACCAGCGGTTGGGGGTTCGAGTCCCTCCGGCCCTGCTCCACACTCCTTCGCCGGATGTGTGCGCAGGTACGTACTTCGATGCACCGCCGTGCGGCTCAACCGGGCGCGGCACGGCCATGACCCGGATTCAGGTGAGAGACGTGACGGACGCCCTGGGCTCCATCGACATGCCTGATGCCGAGGACGAGACCCGCGAGAAGAAGGCCCGCAAGGGCGGCAAGCGCGGAAAGAAGGGCCCTCTGGGCCGCCTCGCGCTCTTCTACCGCCAGGTCGTGGCGGAGCTCCGCAAGGTCGTATGGCCCACTCGCAGCCAGCTGACGACGTACACCACCGTGGTGATTGTCTTCGTGCTCATCATGATCGGTCTGGTGACCGTGATTGACTATGGGTTCCAGGAAGCCATCAAGTTCGTCTTCGGCTGATCCCCGCGGAGGGCGGCGCCTTGATGGGTGCCGCCCGTTTTCGCATGTTCCACCCATTTTTGTATCCAGGAAGAAGCCGCCACCGTGTCTGACCCGAACCTGAACGTGAGCCCCGACTCCGTCGAGTCCGTCGAGGACGAGCTCGACATCGTCGAGGCGGCGGACGCTGTGGACCCTGACGAGGTCGAGATCGCCGACGCCGAGGCGGGCGAGCCGGCCGAGGAAGCGGCCCTGCACATCGAGGACGAGGCCGCCGAGGCCGATGCCGAGGAGGCCCAGGAGGCCCCCGAGGCCGTCGCCGAGGCCGAGGTCGAGGCGGAGGAGGCTCCGGAGGAGCCGGCCGAGCCCGTCGACCCGATCCAGGCCCTGCGCGACGAGCTCCGCGTGCTCCCCGGCGAGTGGTACGTGATCCACACCTACGCCGGCTACGAGAAGCGCGTGAAGGCCAACCTGGAGCAGCGCGCCGTCTCGCTGAACGTCGAGGAGTTCATCTACCAGGCCGAAGTGCCCGAGGAAGAGATCGTCCAGATCAAGAACGGCGAGCGCAAGAACGTCCGGCAGAACAAGCTGCCCGGTTACGTTCTCGTCCGAATGGATCTGACGAACGAGTCCTGGGGCGTCGTCCGCAACACCCCCGGCGTCACCGGCTTCGTGGGCAACGCCTACGACCCGTACCCGCTGACCCTGGACGAGATCGTCAAGATGCTCGCCCCGGAGGCCAAGGAGAAGGCCGAGAAGGCTGCCGCCGAGGCGGCCGGTCTCCCGGCGCCCGCCGTCAAGCGCACCATCGAGGTCCTGGACTTCGAGGTCGGCGACTCGGTCACCGTCACCGACGGCCCGTTCGCCACGCTGCAGGCGACCATCAACGAGATCAACCCCGACTCGAAGAAGGTCAAGGGCCTCGTCGAGATCTTCGGCCGCGAGACCCCGGTCGAGCTCAGCTTCGACCAGATCCAGAAGAACTGATCTTCTGGCACACCGTCTTCCGGACAGGTCAGACCGGCCCCTCAGGGCGGTCTGACCTGCTCGGTTTTCAGCCCCGCACCCATACCCGTTATCGTGGTGCGGTATGCCTCCATCCGGATGACCGGTTGGAGGCTGGAAAACTCTCACTAGGACCCGGAGAGAGCAATGCCTCCCAAGAAGAAGAAGGTCACGGGGCTTATCAAGCTCCAGATCAACGCCGGTGCGGCCAACCCGGCCCCGCCGGTCGGCCCCGCGCTCGGCCAGCACGGCGTCAACATCATGGAGTTCTGCAAGGCCTACAACGCCGCGACCGAGTCGCAGCGTGGCATGGTCGTGCCGGTGGAGATCACGGTCTACGAGGACCGCACCTTCACCTTCGTGACGAAGACCCCCCCGGCCGCCCGCCTGATCCTCAAGGCCGCGGGTGTGGAGAAGGGCTCCGGCGAGCCGCACAAGACCAAGGTCGCCAAGCTCACCGAGGCCCAGGTCCGCGAGATCGCCACGGTCAAGCTTCCCGACCTGAACGCCAACGACCTGGACGCCGCGTCGAAGATCATCGCCGGCACCGCCCGCTCCATGGGCATCACGGTCGAAGGCTGATCCAGCCTCTCAGCAGTAATCAGTGGTAGGGCCAAGCGCTGGTCCGCACCACGACTCCACACCTGAAGCAACAACAACAGGAGCAGAAGTGAAGCGCAGCAAGACTCTCCGCGCTGCGGACGCCAAGGTCGACCGGGAGAAGCAGTACGCCCCGCTCGAGGCCGTCCGTCTCGCCAAGGAGACCTCGTCCGTCAAGTTCGATGCGACCGTCGAGGTTGCCTTCCGCCTGGGTGTCGACCCGCGCAAGGCCGACCAGATGGTCCGCGGCACCGTGAACCTCCCGCACGGCACCGGCAAGACCGCCCGGGTCCTGGTCTTCGCGACCGGTGACCGTGCTGCAGCCGCGGAAGCCGCCGGCGCCGACATCGTCGGCAACGACGAGCTGATCGACGAGATCGCCAAGGGCAACCGCCTGAACGAGTTCGACGCGGTTGTCGCCACCCCGGACCTCATGGGCAAGGTCGGCCGCCTCGGCCGCGTGCTCGGTCCCCGTGGCCTGATGCCGAACCCGAAGACCGGCACGGTCACCATGGACGTGGCGAAGGCTGTCACGGACATCAAGGGCGGCAAGATCGAGTTCCGTGTCGACAAGCACTCGAACCTGCACTTCATCATCGGCAAGGTCTCCTTCACCGATGAGCAGCTGGTCGAGAACTACGGCGCGGCCCTGGAGGAGATCCTCCGTCTGAAGCCGTCCGCCGCGAAGGGCCGCTACGTCAAGAAGGCCGCCCTGAGCACCACCATGGGCCCCGGCATCCAGCTGGACCCGAACCGCACCCGCAACCTCCTCGTCGAGGAGGACCCGGCCGCGGTCTGATCAGGCCGGGCCTGACGGCCCCCTGATGAGTGGCTGAACATCGGGCCCCTCGCACCCCCTCCAGGGTGCGGGGGGCCCGATGTCGTATGTCGTGCTCCGGTACGAAAATTCCGGGCGGGCGGCGGCAGAACACGTACAGTCGGATCTGCACAAAAGATCACAAGGGGTGGGGGAGACGTGTTCACGAACCGGAAGACGATCAAGACGGCCGGCCTGGTACTGGCCGGAGTGCTGCTGGCGGGCGGGGCCACCGCCTGTGGACAGACCAAGGCGGGGGACAAGGCCGGCGGGGGCAACGGCAACGGCAACGCCAACGGCAACAACGCGGTCACCGAGGTCGCGCCGGCCGCGTACCTGGAAAAGGTGAAGAAGAAGTCCGAGGAGATCACCTCGCTCCGCTACACGATGTCCGGCACCACCGCGGGCCAGCAGGTCAACGGTGAGGTGTCCATGCGGCTGAAGCCCGCGGTGGGCATGGCCATGAAGATGGCCAACCCGGAGAAGCCCGGCGAGAACGTGGAGATCCGGCTGGTCGACGGCGCCATGTACATGGGTGCCGAGGCCAAGTGGCTGAAGTTCGACCTCAAGAGCCTCGACGCCAAGGCGGGCAAGTCCCTGGACTCCCTGGCCAAGGGCGGCAACAGCGCCGAGAACCCGGGGGACCGGGCGAACGAGCTGCTCGAGGCCAAGGACCTGAAGAAGGCCGGCGAGGAGACCATCGACGGCCAGAAGACCACCCACCTGGCCGGCACGGTCACCCTGGAGCAGATGAAGGCGGCAGCCGCCTCGGCCGCCCCGGAGGTCAGGGAGCGCCGGGAGAAGTCCGTGAAGCAGCTGGAGACCATGGGTGTCCAGAGCCTGACCATGGACATGTGGATCGGCGACAACGACCGCACCAAGCAGTTCCGCATGCGCGGCGACAGCGCCCAGGGTCCGCTCGACATGACGATCAAGTTCACGGACTACAACCAGCCGGTCGAGATCACGGCTCCGCCGGCCGACCAGGTCATCGACCTGGCGGAGCTGTCCAAGCGGGCCAAGGACGCGGCCTGACCCGGCCTGACCCGACCTGCGGCTCTGACCGCCCTGCCGGATTTGCTTGATATCGGCACCATCCCTTAAGCTCTCCCAGAAGCCAAAGACCGCTGGTCGTTGCCGTGTCCGCAAGGGGACGGTGGCCGAAGGATCCGCTGAATGCGGACGACCCGCGCAGGTGACTGTGGAAAGCTCCCGGATTCGTTCTGGTCGAGCTACGCCCCGTGCGCCTGCGCCGGGGCGTTTCGTTTTGTTCAGCCCCTTCTGAGCGGTCCTCATCACCCGGAAGGAGGCCGACGCTCTATGGCAAGGCCCGACAAGGCTGCCGCGGTAGCCGAGCTTGAGGACCAGTTCCGCAGCTCGAACGCCGTCGTGCTGACCGAGTACCGGGGTCTCACCGTGGCGCAGCTCAAGACGCTGCGTCGTTCGCTCGGTGAGAACGCCCAGTACGCCGTGGTGAAGAACACGCTGACCAAGATTGCGGCCAACCAGGCCGGGATCGCCTCGCTGGACGACCAGTTCTCTGGTCCGACCGGGGCCGCCTTCATCACCGGTGACCCGGTGGAGTCGGCGAAGGCTCTGCGTGACTTCGCCAAGGACAACCCGAACCTCGTCATCAAGGGCGGTGTCCTTGATGGCAAGGCGCTGACCGCCGACGAGATCAAGAAGCTTGCGGACCTCGAGTCCCGCGAGGTTCTGCTCAGCAAGCTGGCCGGCGCGTTCAAGGGCAAGCAGTCCCAGGCTGCCTCGCTCTTCCAGGCGCTGCCGTCGAAGTTCGTCCGCACCGCGGAAGCGCTTCGCGTCAAGCTCGCCGAGCAGGGCGGTGCCGAGTAATTCGGCTCGCGCATTGATCCACGCGCACTCGTGCGTGGGTCGTAGCGGGCCGACAGTACGCCCGCCGTTTCGATACATCCGGCACCAGCCGAATTAGTGGAAGGATCGCCCATCATGGCGAAGCTGTCTCAGGAAGACCTGCTCGCGCAGTTCGAGGAGATGACCCTCATCGAGCTCTCCGAGTTCGTGAAGGCGTTCGAGGAGAAGTTCGACGTCACCGCCGCCGCGGCCGTCGCCGTTGCGGGCCCCGCCGGCCCGGGCACCGCTGTCGAGCCCGAGGAGGAGAAGGACGAGTTCGACGTCATCCTCACCGGTGCGGGCGACAAGAAGATCCAGGTCATCAAGGTCGTGCGTGAGCTGACCTCCCTGGGCCTGAAGGAGGCCAAGGACCTCGTCGACGGCACCCCGAAGCCGGTCCTCGAGAAGGTCAACAAGGAGGCCGCTGAGAAGGCCGCCGAGTCCCTCAAGGCTGCCGGTGCGGCCGTCGAGGTCAAGTAACACCTCCGAGGCCGCCTGACGGCCTCTGACAAGGGGCGATCACCCGTACGGGTGGTCGCCCTTTGGCGTATCCGAAGTGCCTGGCTTGCCCTGCTGTCGTTGAGGAGTATGGTGATCTTCGTTGCCCTGCTGCCGGGGCCCGAGGTGATCCGCACGGAGCACGGGGCCTTGACGAACGGCACGCGGCGCGCAATTCTCAGTCCCGTTGTGAGGGCGGAAGGTCGATCCGGATCCGAGGCATGGATCGACTACGAAGAGGGCAGTATTCATACGCGCTCCGTGTGCGAGGGGGCCGCAGCCGTTGAACGCAGGGTTGGTTTGAAAAACTGTGGGGAAGGCCTGTTGCCGGACTCCGGAGACCTGGTCTGGACATCAGTGAGCCAAGTGGCTACACTGACCCTTTGCGCTGCCTGTTAGCTGCCCCCTGCCCGTCGCCAGGGGCATGCCCACGCTCGAGCACACAGACTGAACGTCTCTGACCTGGTCTTTTGGCCAGATGGAAAGCTTCTGTCTTCTGTGTCGGCTGGGACCGGTACGCGCGTAGTGAGTCCGAGCCCTCGGAAGGACCCCCTCTTGGCCGCCTCGCGCAACGCCTCGACCAATACGAACAACGGCGCCAGCACCGCCCCGCTGCGCATCTCCTTTGCAAAGATCAAGGAGCCCCTCGAGGTTCCGAACCTCCTGGCGCTGCAGACCGAGAGCTTTGACTGGCTGCTCGGCAATGCCGCCTGGAAGTCTCGCGTCGAGTCGGCGCTGGAGAGTGGACAGGACGTCCCCACCAAGTCCGGTCTGGAGGAGATCTTCGAGGAGATCTCCCCGATCGAGGACTTCTCCGGGTCGATGTCGCTGACCTTCCGCGACCACCGGTTCGAGCCGGCGAAGAACTCCGTGGACGAGTGCAAGGAGCGCGACTTCACGTACGCGGCCCCGCTCTTCGTCACGGCCGAGTTCACGAACAACGAGACCGGTGAGATCAAGTCTCAGACGGTCTTCATGGGCGACTTCCCGCTCATGACCAACAAGGGCACCTTCGTCATCAACGGCACCGAGCGTGTCGTGGTGTCGCAGCTGGTCCGTTCCCCGGGTGTCTACTTCGACTCCTCCATCGACAAGACGTCCGACAAGGACATCTTCTCCGCCAAGATCATCCCGTCCCGGGGTGCCTGGCTGGAGATGGAGGTCGACAAGCGCGACATGGTCGGCGTCCGCATCGACCGCAAGCGCAAGCAGTCCGTCACCGTCCTCCTGAAGGCTCTCGGCTGGACCACCGAGCAGATCCTCGAGGAGTTCGGCGAGTACGAGTCCATGCGCGCCACCCTGGAGAAGGACCACACCCAGGGCCAGGACGACGCGCTGCTCGACATCTACCGCAAGCTGCGCCCGGGCGAGCCGCCGACCCGTGAGGCCGCGCAGACGCTGCTGGAGAACCTGTACTTCAACCCGAAGCGCTACGACCTCGCGAAGGTCGGCCGCTACAAGGTCAACAAGAAGCTCGGTGCGGACGAGCCGCTGGACGCCGGCGTGCTCACCACCGACGACGTCATCGCGACGATCAAGTACCTCGTGAAGCTGCACGCGGGCGAGGTCGAGACGATCGGCGAGAACGGCAACTCGATCGTCGTCGAGACCGACGACATCGACCACTTCGGCAACCGTCGTCTGCGCAACGTCGGCGAGCTCATCCAGAACCAGGTCCGCACGGGTCTGGCCCGTATGGAGCGCGTCGTCCGCGAGCGTATGACCACGCAGGACGTCGAGGCCATCACGCCGCAGACCCTGATCAACATCCGGCCGGTCGTCGCCTCCATCAAGGAGTTCTTCGGCACCAGCCAGCTGTCGCAGTTCATGGACCAGAACAACCCGCTGTCCGGGCTGACGCACAAGCGTCGTCTGTCCGCGCTCGGCCCGGGTGGTCTGTCCCGTGAGCGGGCCGGCTTCGAGGTCCGTGACGTTCACCCGTCGCACTACGGCCGCATGTGCCCGATCGAGACCCCCGAAGGCCCGAACATCGGTCTGATCGGCTCGCTCGCCTCCTACGGCCGCGTCAACGCGTTCGGCTTCGTCGAGACCCCGTACCGCAAGGTCGTCAACGGCACCGTCACCGACGAGGTCGACTACCTGACCGCCGATGAAGAGGACCGCTTCGTCATCGCCCAGGCCAACGCCGGCCTGTCCGAGGACATGCGCTTCACCGAGGCCCGCGTGCTCGTCCGCCGTCGTGGCGGCGAGATCGACTACATCGCCGGCGACGACGTCGACTACATGGACGTCTCGCCGCGCCAGATGGTGTCCGTCGCGACCGCGATGATCCCCTTCCTCGAGCACGACGACGCCAACCGTGCCCTCATGGGCGCGAACATGATGCGCCAGGCCGTTCCGCTCATCAAGGCGGAGGCCCCGCTCGTCGGCACCGGCATGGAGTACCGCTGTGCGGTCGACGCCGGTGACTCGATCCGTGCGGAGAAGGACGGTGTGGTCCAGGAGGTCTCGGCCGACTACATCACCGTCGCCAACGACGACGGCACGTACACCACGTACCGCGTCGCCAAGTTCTCCCGCTCGAACCAGGGCACCTCGGTCAACCAGAAGGTGATCGTCAACGAGGGCGACCGGATCGTCGAATCCCAGGTCCTCGCCGACGGCCCGGCGACCGAAGAGGGCGAGATGGCCCTCGGCAAGAACCTGCTCGTGGCGTTCATGCCGTGGGAGGGCCACAACTACGAGGACGCGATCATCCTGTCGCAGCGCCTCGTACAGGACGACGTCCTCTCCTCGATCCACATCGAGGAGCACGAGGTCGACGCCCGTGACACCAAGCTGGGCCCCGAGGAGATCACCCGGGACATCCCGAACGTCTCCGAGGAGGTCCTCGCCGACCTCGACGAGCGCGGCATCATCCGCATCGGTGCGGACGTCGTCGCCGGCGACATCCTGGTCGGCAAGGTCACCCCGAAGGGTGAGACCGAGCTGACCCCGGAGGAGCGCCTGCTCCGCGCGATCTTCGGTGAGAAGGCCCGCGAGGTGCGTGACACCTCGCTGAAGGTGCCGCACGGTGAGATCGGCAAGGTCATCGGCGTTCGCGTCTTCGACCGCGAGGAGGGGGACGAGCTTCCCCCGGGCGTGAACCAGCTGGTCCGCGTCTACGTCGCCCAGAAGCGCAAGATCACCGACGGTGACAAGCTCGCCGGCCGCCACGGCAACAAGGGTGTCATTTCGAAGATCCTGCCCATCGAGGACATGCCGTTCCTCGAGGACGGAACTCCGGTCGACATCATCCTCAACCCGCTCGGTGTCCCGTCCCGAATGAACCCGGGACAGGTCCTGGAGATCCACCTCGGCTGGCTCGCCAGCCGCGGCTGGGACGTCTCCGGCCTCGCGGACGAGTGGGCCCAGCGTCTGCAGGCCATCGGCGCCGACCAGGTCGCCCCCGGCACCAACGTCGCCACCCCGGTGTTCGACGGTGCCCGTGAGGACGAGCTCGCCGGCCTCCTGCAGCACACGATCCCGAACCGCGACGGCGAGCGCATGGTGCTCCCGTCCGGCAAGGCGCGCCTGTTCGACGGCCGCTCCGGCGAGCCGTTCCCGGACCCGATCTCGGTCGGGTACATGTACATCCTCAAGCTCCACCACCTGGTCGACGACAAGCTCCACGCCCGTTCGACCGGTCCGTACTCGATGATCACGCAGCAGCCGCTGGGTGGTAAGGCGCAGTTCGGTGGCCAGCGCTTCGGTGAGATGGAGGTGTGGGCGCTGGAGGCATACGGCGCCGCGTACGCCCTCCAGGAGCTGCTGACCATCAAGTCCGACGACGTCACCGGCCGAGTGAAGGTCTACGAGGCCATCGTCAAGGGCGAGAACATCCCCGAGCCGGGCATTCCCGAGTCCTTCAAGGTGCTCATCAAGGAAATGCAGTCGCTCTGCCTCAACGTGGAGGTGCTGTCCTCGGACGGCATGTCCATCGAGATGCGCGACACCGACGAGGACGTCTTCCGCGCGGCGGAGGAGCTCGGTATCGACCTGTCCCGGCGCGAGCCGAGCAGCGTCGAAGAGGTCTGACGGGCCCGGCGGGGGCTCCACAAGAGCCCCCGCCGTCCCCGGGACCGTTTCAGACCACTGATCAAGAGACACGACCCCGAAAGAGGGATTGACGCACAGTGCTCGACGTCAACTTCTTCGACGAGCTGCGGATCGGCCTTGCCACCGCGGACGACATCCGTACCTGGTCCCACGGCGAGGTAAAGAAGCCGGAGACCATCAACTACCGCACCCTGAAGCCCGAAAAGGACGGACTCTTCTGCGAGAAGATCTTCGGTCCGACCCGGGACTGGGAGTGCTACTGCGGCAAGTACAAGCGTGTCCGCTTCAAGGGCATCATCTGTGAGCGCTGTGGCGTCGAGGTCACGCGCGCCAAGGTGCGCCGTGAGCGCATGGGCCACATCGAGCTTGCCGCTCCCGTCACCCACATCTGGTACTTCAAGGGCGTCCCGTCGCGCCTGGGCTACCTGCTGGACCTCGCGCCGAAGGACCTCGAGAAGGTCATCTACTTCGCCGCGTACATGATCACGTTCGTGGACGACGAGCGCCGTACCCGCGACCTGCCGTCGCTGGAGGCCCACGTCTCCGTCGAGCGCCAGCAGATCGAGAACCGCCGCGACGCCGACCTCGAGGCCCGCGCCAAGAAGCTCGAGACCGACCTGGCCGAGCTCGAGGCCGAGGGCGCCAAGGCCGACGTGCGCCGCAAGGTGCGCGAGGGCGCCGAGCGCGAGATGAAGCAGCTCCGCGACCGCTCCCAGCGCGAGATCGACCGCCTGGACGAGGTCTGGAACCGCTTCAAGAACCTCAAGGTCCAGGACCTCGAGGGCGACGAGCTCCTTTACCGCGAGCTGCGTGACCGCTTCGGCACGTACTTCGACGGCTCGATGGGTGCCGCGGCGCTGCAGAAGCGCCTGGAGTCCTTCGACCTGGAGGAGGAGGCCGAGCGCCTCCGCGAGATCATCCGGACCGGCAAGGGCCAGAAGAAGACCCGTGCGCTCAAGCGCCTCAAGGTCGTCTCCGCGTTCCTGCAGACCAGCAACAGCCCCAAGGGCATGGTGCTGGACTGCGTCCCGGTGATCCCGCCGGACCTGCGTCCGATGGTGCAGCTGGACGGTGGCCGCTTCGCGACCTCCGACCTGAACGACCTGTACCGCCGTGTGATCAACCGCAACAACCGTCTGAAGCGTCTGCTCGACCTCGGTGCCCCCGAGATCATCGTGAACAACGAGAAGCGGATGCTCCAGGAGGCGGTCGACGCCCTCTTCGACAACGGCCGTCGTGGTCGCCCGGTCACGGGCCCCGGCAACCGTCCGCTGAAGTCCCTCAGCGACATGCTGAAGGGCAAGCAGGGTCGATTCCGTCAGAACCTGCTCGGCAAGCGAGTCGACTACTCGGCGCGTTCCGTCATCGTCGTCGGCCCGCAGCTGAAGCTGCACCAGTGTGGTCTGCCCAAGGCCATGGCGCTGGAGCTCTTCAAGCCGTTCGTGATGAAGCGCCTGGTCGACCTGAACCACGCGCAGAACATCAAGAGCGCCAAGCGCATGGTCGAGCGCGGTCGCACCGTGGTGTACGACGTCCTCGAAGAGGTCATCGCCGAGCACCCGGTGCTGCTGAACCGTGCGCCCACGCTGCACCGCCTCGGCATCCAGGCCTTCGAGCCGCAGCTGGTCGAGGGCAAGGCCATCCAGATCCACCCGCTCGTCTGCACCGCGTTCAACGCGGACTTCGACGGTGACCAGATGGCCGTCCACCTGCCGCTCTCCGCGGAGGCGCAGGCCGAGGCCCGCATCCTGATGCTGTCCTCCAACAACATCCTCAAGCCGGCCGACGGCCGTCCGGTCACGATGCCGACCCAGGACATGGTCCTCGGTCTGTTCTTCCTGACCACCGACGGTGAGCTCCGTGACACCAAGGGCGAGGGCCGGTCCTTCGGCTCCACGGCCGAGGCGATCATGGCGTTCGACGCCGGCGAGCTGGCCCTGCAGTCGCAGGTCGACATCCGCTTCCCGGTGGGCACCATTCCGCCGCGCGGCTGGGTTCCCCCGGTCGCCGAGGAGGGTGAGCAGGAGTTCCAGCAGGGAGACACCTTCCGGCTGCGCACCACCCTGGGCCGCGCGCTCTTCAACGAGCTGCTGCCCGAGGACTACCCGTTCGTCGACTACTCGGTGGGCAAGAAGCAGCTCTCCGAGATCGTCAACGACCTGGCGGAGCGCTACCCCAAGGTCATCGTGGCGGCGACGCTCGACAACCTGAAGGCGGCCGGCTTCCACTGGGCGACCCGTTCCGGTGTCACCGTGGCCATCTCCGACGTCGTGGTCCCCGAGGCCAAGAAGGAGATCGTCGCGGGCTACGAGGCCCAGGACGAGAAGGTCCAGAAGCAGTACGAGCGCGGTCTGATCACCAAGGACGAGCGCACGCAGGAGCTCATCGCGATCTGGACCAAGGCGACCAACGAGGTTGCCGAGGCGATGAACGCGAACTTCCCCAAGACCAACCCCATCTTCATGATGGTTGACTCGGGTGCCCGAGGAAACATGATGCAGATGCGGCAGATCGCCGGTATGCGTGGTCTGGTGTCGAACGCGAAGAACGAGACCATCCCGCGTCCGATCAAGGCCTCGTTCCGTGAGGGCCTGTCCGTGCTGGAGTACTTCATCTCCACCCACGGTGCCCGTAAGGGTCTGGCCGACACCGCCCTGCGTACCGCCGACTCGGGTTACCTGACCCGTCGTCTGGTGGACGTCTCGCAGGACGTGATCATCCGCGAGGAGGACTGCGGCACCGAGCGCGGTCTGAAGCTGAAGATCGGTGTCCGCGGCGAGGACGGCGTGCTGCGCAAGGCGGACGACGCGGAGACCTCGGTCTACGCCCGCATGCTGGCCGAGGACCTGGTCATCGACGGCAAGGTCATCGCGCCGGCCAACGTCGACCTCGGTGACGTGCTCATCGACGCCGTCATCGCGAACGGCGTCGAGGAGGTCAAGGTCCGCTCGGTCCTGACCTGTGAGTCCGCCGTCGGCACCTGTGCCTTCTGCTACGGCCGCTCGCTGGCCACCGGCAAGCTGGTCGACATCGGTGAGGCGGTCGGCATCATCGCCGCCCAGTCCATCGGTGAGCCCGGTACCCAGCTGACGATGCGTACCTTCCACACCGGTGGTGTGGCCGGTGACGACATCACCCAGGGTCTGCCGCGTGTCGTCGAGCTCTTCGAGGCCCGTACCCCGAAGGGTGTCGCCCCGATCTCCGAGGCCGCCGGCCGCGTGCGGATCGAGGAGACCGAGAAGACCAAGAAGATCGTCATCACCCCCGATGACGGTTCGGACGAGACCGCGTTCCCGATCTCGAAGCGTGCGCGCCTCGAGGTCGCCGAGGGCGACCACGTCGAGGTGGGCCAGAAGCTCACCGCGGGTGCCACCAACCCGCACGACGTGCTCCGCATCCTCGGTCAGCGCGCGGTCCAGGTCCACCTGGTCGGCGAAGTCCAGAAGGTGTACAACTCGCAGGGCGTGTCGATCCACGACAAGCACATCGAGATCATCATCCGGCAGATGCTGCGCCGCGTGACGATCATCGAGTCCGGCGACGCCGAGCTGCTTCCGGGCGAGCTCGTCGAGCGGTCGAAGTTCGAGACCGAGAACCGTCGCGTGGTCACCGAGGGCGGTCACCCCGCCTCCGGCCGTCCGCAGCTGATGGGTATCACCAAGGCCTCGCTCGCGACGGAGTCCTGGCTGTCGGCCGCCTCCTTCCAGGAGACGACCCGAGTCCTGACGGATGCGGCGATCAACGCCAAGTCCGACAGCCTCATCGGCCTCAAGGAGAACGTCATCATCGGTAAGCTCATCCCGGCCGGTACGGGTCTGTCCCGCTACCGCAACATCCGGGTGGAGCCCACCGAGGAGGCGAAGGCCGCGATGTACTCGGCCGTCGGCTACGACGACATCGACTACTCGCCCTTCGGCACCGGCTCCGGCCAGGCTGTCCCGCTGGAGGACTACGACTACGGCCCGTACAACGGCTGAGGTCACAGGCAGTAACAAGCACAGGGCGGTCACCCCTCACGGGGTGGCCGCCCTGCGGCGTTCTCACCCCGGGGGCGGGAGGTACCGCCGGAGGTGGTGCAGCCGGGTGCGGGGGTGCGGATCGGGAGACAGCAGCAGTTGCAGGGTGCCCACCTCCTCGTCGTCCGGGCCGGCCGCGGCCAGCACCTCGGCGAGCGGGGGTCCGAACCCGAGGATGGCCGCATGCCGGTCGGCCCGCAGCTCGGCCCGGCGTGCAACGGCGGCGGTGAGGAAGGGCAGGGCCAGGAGCAGCAGCGGTGCGCCGTAGGTTGCGGCCAGGGCGAGGCAGCCGCCCCAGACCAGGGCGGCGCCGAGCAGGAGCGCGGCCGGAACGGGCATACGTTTCGCCTCCCGCAGGGCCACTCGCCCGGCGGGCCGGAGGATCAGCCACAGGAGCCGGCCGGGCAGGGCGTACCACCAGGTCAGCAGCCTGCTCCAGGTGTGCCCGGCAGTGTGGTGGCCCAGTTCGTGGGCGAGTACCGCCGCCAGCTGGGAGGTGCGCAGTGTCTCCAGGGAGCGCCGGGTGACGATCACGATGTGGCCGCCCGCCGCCGAGGACGTCACCTCGCTGCTCTCCTCGACCCACAGCTGGTACCGGTTCCCGTCCACGCCCGCCCGGGCCGTCACCTCACGCCATACGGAGGCGAGCAGCGCGAGCTCCTCCGGCCGTGGCGGGTGCAGCCGCAGGAGGTAACGGGCGAGGCAGGCCTCGGTGGGGCGGTGGAAGCAGAGCACTCCCGCCGCCAGCCAGAGCGCCACCGGTATGCCGTACGGAATTCCGGTGGCGCCCTGCAGCCCGCGGCTGAGCAGGCCGATCAGCAGCAGGCCGAAGAGGGCTCCGGGAAGGTGCAGGGCCAGCCGGCCGAGGGCGGTCAGCCCGGTGCCGCGCTGGTGGGCGGTGTAGTGCACGCGGGTACCCGGGGCGTGGCGGTAGTCGAGATCGTCGTCGGGTTCGGGCACGGCCGTCACTCCTGGTCCGGTTCGACGGGGCTCCGGCCGTAGCCGGGCGGTTTCTCCCAGCGGGATTCCTCCCGCGGCGGCCGGGACTCCTCGGGCACCGGGTTGCCGCCGAGGGGCTGCGCGAGTACATCGGTGAGCGCCTTCACCGCGTGCCGGCGGGGTTCGGCCAGCTCGTGGTTCTCCGCCGTCTGCTCTTCGAACAGTTTGGTGACGAGCTTCAGCTGGGCGCTGATCAGGTTCCGCTGGTCCTCCCGGAGGTGGGCCATGAACTCCTTGGTCTCCTCGGGGTGCTGGCTGAGGTACCAGGCCCAGGCCCGGACCCCGCTCTGGTCCAGGAACCCCTCGTACAGGTCGGTGCGCTCCGCGCGCAGCCGGAGCAGTGCGTCACGGCGCCGGTCGGCGGCGGCGTCCACCTGGATTCCGTGCTGTTCGGTGAGGACGCTCTCGGCTGCCTGGTGGCCGATGGTCTGGAGGCGCGCCTGATGGGCGATCGCCTCCTGGTTCCGGCGCAGCCGCAGCGTCGAGGTGGTCCGCAGGCCGGCCGCCGTGCCCAGCGGCTCCCACAGCTCGGCCGCCGCCAGGAGTTCCGTCTCGGCAGCCGCACTGTCCACGATGTCGAACTTCCGGGCGACGGCGCGGGCGAGGCGTTCCAGCTCGCCCGTCAGCAGCCGGGGTACGTCGCGGCAGCCGCTGCGGACGAAGGCGACGGGATCGTGGACCTGCCACTGCATGTCCACGGTGGCCTGGAATTCCAGAGCGTCGTTCGCGCTGGGCAGGGTCAGTTCGTCCCGTACCGGGTGCAGGCCCGTGTCCACTTCGTAGACCGCGCTGTACCGGGCGGTCGCTCTGGGCCGGTGGGGCGGCTGGAAGACCAGGTATTCGCCCGTGTGGGTCGCGTAGACGAGACAGTGATCGAAGCGGGTCAGCCGTTTGCGGCGGAGATCCAGCCGGGCGAGCTGCCGGACGCTGATCACCGGGTCGATCAGCGGGGTGTGCCGGTCGGCTGTCTGTAACCAGTCGAAGTTGCTCGATGACATCTGGTTCTCCTTGTGGTCAGAGCCGGGAGAGGACCGTCAGCAGCCGCTCGGTGACCGCGGGACGCGGTCCGCCGTCGTCGCCGCGGATGGTGTGGAGGAGGTGCTCGATGCGCCGGTGCTCGGTGCCATCGGTGATGAGTCGCGGCAGCAGTGCGGCGAGGGCCCATTCGGTCGCGGGGTGCGCGTCGGCGGCCCTGATCCATCCGGTGAGGACGAGCAGGGCTTCGTGGGTGAAGTCCCGGTCGCCCAGGGCGGACCTCAGGAGCCGTGGTATCCCGGTGCTCACGGACCCGTTGTCATCTGACGCGTACCGGTCGAGGACGAGGGGGCGGCTGCCGGTGTCCTCGTCGGTGTGCCGGCAGGCCCCGAGGAAGCCGCGGACGGAGAGCTCGAACACGGACCGGTGGTCGTCCAGCGTCCGCAGCACCTCGTCCAGGACCCGGGTGGCAGCAGGCGACAGCAGGAGCAGTTCCACGGACTGGGCCAGCTCGGCTGCCAGCGTTCCGTCGGTTTCGGTGCCGTACTGCTTCCGTGCCTGTACACGCAGTGCGGCCAGTGCCGCCTCCGGCCGTTCGTGCCCCAGGAGTCCCTGGACCCGGACCCCCACCCAGCCGAGCCGGGGGTCCGAGCCGGCGGTCCAGTCGTCGGTGATCCGGAGGATGTTGGGGGCTCCAGCGCGGTGGGACAGGGCCAGGGCGGCGACCGCGCCGACCCGGAGTGCGGTCTTCCGGGACCTGGCCCAGGGCTCGATGACCAGCGCCATGGCCGAGGGCAGATCGGTGCCGGCCAGCGAGGCCACCGTCGCCGCCGCGCGGGTCCGTACGAACGGCCGGCCGTCTTCGGCGAGCCGGCCGAGCCAGGTCACCAGGGCGGGACGGGCCGACGGATGCCCCGTCCACACCTCGCCGAGCAGGACGCGGGCGGTGCGGTCGTCCTGGAAGGCGGCCTTGAGCTGGCGCACCGGGCCCCATTCGGTGGGTTCGACCCCGGGGTCGGTGCGGGCTCGGGCCCGTTCGATGCGGTCGCCGATATGGGTGCCGAACACGGGCACCGTCTTCGGTGCCTCGGAGTTCGCCGTCCGCTGGAGGAATGCGAAGAGCAGGTCGCTGAGCTCGGCGATCAGGGCGTACGGTCCGACGTCGAATGCGGCGAGGGCGATGAGGAACGCCTTTTCGCGCAGGTGGAGGTCGGCCTCGTCGGTCTCGAACCACTCCCGTACCTGCTGGACCACCGAGGCGAGCGAGGCCCGCCGGAGCGCATCTTCGTCCATCTCGCCCAGGGCGTACCGCCGGAGTTCCATGCAGTACGCGACCACTTCGCGCGGCTGAGGGCCGCGCGGCAGGAACTCGGACACGGCCTCGAGCGCCATCAAACGGTGCGCCGGGCCGGGCCCGACCGCCCGGTCCAGGTGGGACCGGAGGATGGCGGCGGCCGTCGGAGGGTTCCAGGGCCAGGTGCGGACATCGTCCTCCACCCAGGGCCGCAGTCCGGTGGTGATGACCAGGAAGCCGCCGTGCTTCCGCAGGTGGTTGCGGATCGCCAGCAGATGCGTCTCGCGGAGCGGATCGGTGGGAGTGGTCCGCAGATCGCACAGGGCGTGCCCCGGGACCTTTCCCTTGCCCAGCCGCTCCAGCAGCTCCCCGGGCCGAACGGTCCGGTCGACCGCGTGGACCGGGGTGGCACCGAGCCGGTGCAGCAGCATCAGGGCGGCGGTGCGCCGGCCGGTGAACGGTGCCCCGGTCAACACCAGGACCTGCTCCTTCTCAAGGCGCTCCCGCAGGGTTTCGAAGGAGGTGCCCTCGGTGACGAAGGTCAGGGCCCGCGCGTCCAGTTCCTCGCCGGGGATTTCACCGGACGACTGGGTGGGGCCGGACCGGCCGAACTGGTAGTAGACGTCCCCGACGATCTGGTCGGCGACCACCCCGTGGTTCACCCCGTCGAACGACAGGGTGCGGGGGAGGTGCCGGCGGAGGGTCTGCCGGGTGTCCCAGGCCGCCTGCGGTGCCGGCTCCTGCTCCTCGGCCTTCGCTCCGCCTTCCCTGTCCTCGCTGGGCTCGGCGGTGTCCTTTTCCTCCGCTGCCGGCTTCTGCGCCGGCGGCTCGCCCGGTTCGGGAGTGCTCATCCGCGGTCACCACGGTCCGTGGGCATGGAGATTCCGCCGTTGATCACACCACCCTGAACGATGGGGCCGTTGATCTGATGGGCAACGATCCCGTTGTTGGTGCCGTGGAAATCGACCTGGCCGCCACCGGAGGAACCGGAACCGGACGCCGTGCGGCCGGCGCGGAGCCGGTGCGGCTCCGGTGCCGGGGCCGCCGCCGACACAGCGGCCGGCAGCGGCCCGTACAGCCAGGCCTTCAGCGGGCCGTTCTTGCTGTTCACGGTGAACTCGTGGAATGCGGACCGCGGGATTCCGGTGTGGTCGTGGCGGACGATGCCCGTGTACACGGACTCGGACACGCACAGGGCGATGTCCTCGGTGCGCTCGCGGAGCGCGGCCCGCAGGCCGTCGGCGTCCAGCAGCCGGAACGCGAGGTTGAGGTCGTCGCCGACCCCGCCGTCGTTGGCATCCACCGTCACGAAGCCGGTCGCCACCACGGCGCGCAGCCGGATCTGGGCCGCGCTGGACGCCATCCGGTTCACCGACCGCAGCTGGGCCGGTGCCTCGGTGAGCAGCACCCGCAGCAGTGCGGTCAGGGGTGCGTTCGCGTCGATCATGACCAGTACACCGTCGCCCCGGTCGTCGCGCCGGTGGTGCGTCTGGTCGATGCCCGCCTCTTGCAGGACGCGGTCGAGCACGTCGTAGAGCATCCGGCGGAGGTACGCCTGCTCCACATCGTCCCGGTCGCTGAACTTCTCGATGTCGAGCAGGAGCAGGTTGCGATTGAGCGGGTGGGCCATGACTGCCTCTCGTGGTCGCGTGCCATGCGCGTGCCGTGCGAGAAACAGGGTGCGGGCACGCCCAGGCCTGCGGTGAGGGCAGATGACGCAGTCGGACTGTGACCGTGTGCACTGAACGCTCAGGTGCCGGTGCGGCCGATCCGCCGGAGCACGTCCGGCCGTACGATCACCAGCGCGCGGCGGCCGGTGCTGACGACCCCGCGGTCGCGGAGCTCCTTCAGCTGCCGCTGGACCATTTCGCGGGAGGCCAGGACCGCGCCCGCGAGCTCCTGCTTGGTGAGCGGAACACTGATTTCCACACCGCTGTCGGTGCGGCGGCCATGGGTGCGGGCGAGGTCCAGCAGCAGGGTGGCCAGCCGCTCGCGCACGCTCATGGAGGCGAACTCCAGCTGTCTGCGGTCTGCGGCCCGGGTCCGGTCGGCGGACAGGCCGAGCAGGGTGAGGGAGACGGCGGGGGAGCGGGCGAGGAAGTCCTGGAAACCGCGATGGTCGATGGCCACGGCCCGTACGGGTTCCAGCGCCGTGACGGTGGCGGAGCGCGGGCGGCCGGTGACCGCGGCGGATTCGCCGACGATGTCCCCCGGGCCGCGCAAGGCGAGCAGCGCCTGGTAACCGCTGGCGGCGGAGGCCGTCACCTTGGTCCAGCCGGTGAGGATCAACAGGATGTGCGTGGAGGGTTCGTGCTGCTGGATCAGCGGGGCTCGTGGTGCGAACGTGAGTTCTCGGCCCAGGTTGCGTAAG
Organism: Streptomyces venezuelae; assembly: GCF_008642295.1. Lineage (GTDB taxonomy): Bacteria > Actinomycetota > Actinomycetes > Streptomycetales > Streptomycetaceae > Streptomyces > Streptomyces venezuelae_C. Next base: position 4,332,667 of record NZ_CP029190.1, read on the forward strand.
GCCGTGGCCTCTGCGTTTTCCAGGCGGGCCAGGAACGGGACGCGGTCGTTCAGCCCGCCGTCGCCCGGGAGGTGTGCCGAGTCGTCCATGCGAATCCCCCGATCATCAGGGCGGTCAATGTACTGACCGGGGGGCCGGTGCGGCGGTGGAATCCGTGGGATCGGGTTCCTGGGGGCCGGCCGGGGTGGTGCGGCGGCGGAGGAGGGTGACCGTGGTGACCGTGAGGAGGGTCAGGAGGGCCAGGCCCGCGGCGGCCAGGCCGGGGCCGAGGCCCTTCGGGGTGAAGGTGCAGGAGATCTTTTCGGTGCCCGCGGGGAGGTCCAGGGCGAGGAGGCCGTGGAAGCTCCTGGTGGGGGCCGAGCACTGCCAGCCGGGGACGTCCGTCGTGGCCAGGACCGCGGTGCCGGTGGTGCCGCGGGGGAGGGTGGCCTCGATGGTGTGGCCGCCTGCCCTGACCTCGGTGGCGCCGGTCTTGACCAGGCCCTCCACGGCGGCGGCGAGCTGGGTGCGGTCCAGGCAGCCGATCGGGGCGGCCGGGGCCTCGGCCTGGCTCTTGGTCCTGACGGTGATGTCGAGCCTGCCGCCCGCGGGGACCGTGCCGAGCTTCAGGACGCCCGTCTGCCGGTCTTCCAGGCGGTGCGTGGTGCCGCCCTGGGTGAGGGTGCCGTTCAGGGCGGGGGAGTACCAGTAGGCCTCGGTGCCCGGGCTGCACACGGCCGTGTACTTCTGCTCCGTGGCGCTGCCGGAGCGGCTGGTGCGGGGGACCAGGTAGACGGGCTTGCCCAGGACGTTCTCCTGGTTGGCCCAGACGCTGCCCGCGGGGGCGGCCGACCGGAATTCCCCGTCGCGGACGGTGACCAGCGGGGGAGCGAGGAACTTCTCGCCCTGCCAGGCGTTCTTCACGCCCGGGACCGGGCTCACCCGGGCGCCGATGGAGAAGATCGCGTCCAGGACCCTGTTGTCGGACCCGAAGAAGGTGCGGCCGTCGTTCTTGTAGCCGTAGCCCAGCGGTTCCAGGGCCCGGTAGGTGGCCTCGGGCAGGTAGCTGCTGTAGTACTGCGGGCCCTCGGCCTGGAGGGCCAGGGCGTCGTTGTACGAGGTCTGGGGCCTGCCCGAGTCGGTCCGGTATGCGGGCCAGCCGTCCACGGAGCGGACGGCCTCGAAGTGGTTGGTGATCGACTGGCTGGAGGTGACGGCCGGCTTCGCCCACCGCTCCCGGACCCGCTTCTCGTCCGCATTGAAGGCCGCCAGGGTGGATTCGGCGAAGACCACCGCGACCATCAGGGCCGCGGCGACCGGCACCAGCGCCCGCCGCCGTTCGCCCATCCCCAGCAGGACCAGGGCGAGCAGCGAGAGCGCGCCGCCGCCCAGGACCGCGTACCAGGTCTGTACAGCGAAGTCGTCGGTGTTGCGGAGCAGGAAGGTGGCCGCCACCAGGAGGCCCGCCGTGATCGCAAGGTGCAGCGGGCGCGGCCGGTTGGCCAGTGCCATCCAGGCGACGATCACCAGCATCCCGCTGAACACGAAGGCCTCGCGGTACGGGTTGCCGTTCGGCACCGCCAGACCGTGCCAGACGTACTGGGTGGGCGGGAACTGGAACGAGGCCGCGACCAGGACGATGGCCACGCCCCAGACCAGCCGGGTCTTCTTGGCGATGCCGGTGTTCAGCAGGAAGGAGCCCGCCAGGATGAGGCCCAGCGAGGCGATGTAGAGCCGCGGCCGGCCGCCCCACAGGTGGGTGGCGGGCAGCATGCCGGTGAGGAAGACGTCCAGGCGCTGCGGGTCGAACTCGCCGGCCTTCGTGGGCTGGGCCGCTCCGCTGGAGAGGAAGGACGGCAGCAGGAGGGGGAGCGTGAGGAGTATGCCGGTGGCCGCGGCGGTGGCCGCCCGGAACAGGGCGCGCAGCCGCTGCTTCCCGGTCATGTCCCGAACGATGAGACGGATGCCCAGCAGGACGCAGGCCGCCATCGTCGCCATCATCGCGGTGTAGAAGTTGCCCAGCCAGGCGAGCGCGACCAGCGCGGTTGCGGCCGGCCAGCGCCGCCCCTCCAGGCACCACTCGACGGCGATCCCCAGCAGCGGCAGGGCGACCAGGCCCCACAGCCACATCGGGATGTACGAGGCGTCGCTGAGCGCCCACCCGCACAGGCCGTACGTCGCCCCCAGCACCCCCCGCTGCCACCACGGGCCCGGCACCAGCCGGCCCAGGTAGACCGCCATCAGGGCAGCCGCCAGGCCCATGGTGACCGGGGTGATCACGAAGACCGCCAGGTCGACGTGGGCCCGCGGCACCAGCACGGCCAGCCAGGAGAACGGATTGCCGAGGTAGGTGTAGTAGTCGGACAGGAACTGCTGTCCGAAGCCCCCACGCCAGGTGAAGAGGACGTCACCGGCGGCCTGGCCGTGCACCAGGTCCCACAGGGCCCGGTGGAAGGGCACGTACTGGTTCGCCTGGTCGTTGATGGCGCGGCCGGTGTTGCCGAAGGGGAAGCTGCCGCGGAGCGCCCAGGCCGTGCAGAACGCGGCCGAGGTGAGGGCGAAGGCGAGCAGGGGCGCGTACAGCCGCTGGATCCGGCTCGCCAATGTGATACTCCCTGAACCTCGGTACGATGGCCTGTTCGGGTAGTTTATGCAGCCACTCGGGGGGCAAAGCGGGCGCCTGCCGGGTCCGGGGCATTTGTTTTGACCGGAGTGGATGAGGTAGGTACGCTCAGACCTTGTGCCTGGGGTGTGCCTGGGCTCCCGTGCGTGTCCATCAACCGCACGCGAGCCGCAGTGGCCACCGCGATCCGAGGACGATTCCGCCAGTGGCGGGACCCTCCCGGATCCGACACACCCGACCGCGTGGGTCGGCGAAGTTCCAGGTTAGTTTTACGATCGGCACACAGAAACCGGAGAAGTAGTGCCTACGATCCAGCAGCTGGTCCGGAAGGGCCGGCAGGACAAGGTCGAGAAGACGAAGACGCCCGCGCTTGAGGCTTCGCCCCAGCGTCGTGGTGTCTGCACGCGTGTGTTCACGACCACCCCGAAGAAGCCGAACTCGGCGCTCCGTAAGGTCGCGCGTGTGCGTCTGACCTCCGGCATCGAGGTCACCGCTTACATTCCGGGTGAGGGACACAACCTGCAGGAGCACTCGATCGTGCTCGTGCGTGGTGGCCGTGTGAAGGACCTGCCGGGTGTTCGTTACAAGATCATCCGCGGTGCGCTTGACACCCAGGCTGTCAAGAACCGCAAGCAGGCCCGCAGCCGCTACGGCGCCAAGAAGGAGAAGTAAGAATGCCTCGTAAGGGCCCCGCCCCGAAGCGCCCGGTCATCATCGACCCGGTCTACAGCTCTCCTCTGGTCACCTCGCTGATCAACAAGATCCTCCTGGACGGCAAGCGCTCCACCGCCGAGCGCATCGTCTACGGCGCCATGGAAGGCCTCCGCGAGAAGACCGGCAACGACCCGGTCATCACGCTGAAGCGCGCGCTGGAGAACGTCAAGCCCTCCCTCGAGGTCAAGTCCCGCCGCGTCGGTGGCGCGACCTACCAGGTTCCGGTCGAGGTCAAGCCGGGTCGCCAGTCGACCCTGGCCCTCCGCTGGCTCGTGGGTTACTCCCGCGCCCGCCGCGAGAAGACCATGACCGAGCGCCTGATGAACGAGCTTCTCGACGCCTCGAACGGCCTCGGTGCGGCCGTCAAGAAGCGCGAGGACACGCACAAGATGGCCGAGTCCAACAAGGCCTTCGCGCACTACCGCTGGTAGTCGCAACCCACATCGAGACCGAGAGAAGACTGAGCCGATATGGCTACCACTTCGCTTGACCTGGCCAAGGTGCGCAACATCGGCATCATGGCCCACATCGACGCGGGCAAGACGACCACCACCGAGCGAATCCTGTTCTACACCGGTGTTTCGTACAAGATCGGTGAAGTCCACGACGGCGCTGCCACGATGGACTGGATGGAGCAGGAGCAGGAGCGCGGCATCACGATCACGTCCGCCGCGACGACCTGCCACTGGCCGCTCGAGGACGTCGACCACACCATCAACATCATCGACACCCCGGGCCACGTGGACTTCACGGTCGAGGTGGAGCGTTCGCTCCGCGTCCTCGACGGTGCCGTCACCGTGTTCGACGGTGTCGCCGGTGTGGAGCCGCAGTCCGAGACTGTTTGGCGTCAGGCGGACCGCTACGGCGTCCCGCGTATCTGCTTCGTCAACAAGCTCGACCGTACCGGTGCCGAGTTCCACCGCTGCGTCGACATGATCAAGGACCGCCTCGGTGCGGTTCCGATCGTCATGCAGCTCCCGATCGGTGCCGAGGCCGACTTCCAGGGTGTCGTCGACCTGGTCACCATGAAGGCGTTCGTCTGGTCCGCCGAGGCGACCAAGGGCGAGATGTACGACATCGTCGACATCCCGGCCACGCACACCGAGGCTGCTGAAGAGTGGCGCGGCAAGCTGGTCGAGACCGTCGCCGAGAACGACGACGAGATCATGGAGCTCTTCCTGAACGGCGACGAGCCGTCCGTGGAGCAGCTGCACGCCGCCGTCCGTCGCATCATCATCGGCTCCGGCAAGGGCAAGGGCCAGGCCACGATCACCGCGGTGTTCTGTGGCACGGCGTTCAAGAACAAGGGCGTCCAGCCCCTGCTCGACGCCGTCGTCCGCTACCTGCCGTCGCCGCTGGACATCGAGGCCATCGAGGGCCACGACGTCCGCGACGCCGAGGTTGTCGTGAAGCGCAAGCCGTCCGACGAGGAGCCCCTCGCCGCGCTCGCGTTCAAGATCATGAGCGACCCGCACCTCGGCAAGCTCACCTTCGTCCGGGTTTACTCGGGCCGCCTGGAGGCCGGCACCTCGGTGCAGAACTCCGTCAAGGGCAAGAAGGAGCGCATCGGCAAGATCTACCGCATGCACGCGAACAAGCGTGAGGAGATCGACTCGGTGGGCGCCGGCGACATCGTCGCCGTCATGGGCCTGAAGCAGACCACCACCGGTGAGACGCTGTGCGACGACAAGAGCCCGGTCATCCTGGAGTCCATGGACTTCCCGGCCCCGGTCATCCAGGTCGCCATCGAGCCCAAGTCCAAGGGTGACCAGGAGAAGCTGGGTGTCGCCATCCAGCGTCTCGCGGAGGAGGACCCCTCCTTCCACGTTCACTCGGACGAGGAGACGGGCCAGACCATCCTCGGCGGTATGGGCGAGCTGCACCTCGAGGTGCTGGTCGACCGTATGAAGCGCGAGTTCAAGGTCGAGGCCAACGTCGGCAAGCCGCAGGTCGCGTACCGCGAGACGATCCGCAAGGCCGTCGAGCGTCACGACTACACCCACAAGAAGCAGACCGGTGGTACCGGTCAGTTCGCCAAGGTGCAGATCGCGATCGAGCCGATCACCGAGTCGGACGGCCCGGCGTACGAGTTCGTGAACAAGGTCACCGGTGGCCGCGTGCCGAAGGAGTACATCCCTTCGGTCGACGCCGGTGCGCAGGAGGCCATGCAGTTCGGCATCCTGGCCGGCTACGAGATGACGGGCGTCCGCGTCACGCTTCTCGACGGTGGCTACCACGAGGTCGACTCCTCCGAGCTCGCGTTCAAGATCGCCGGTTCGCAGGCCTTCAAGGAGGCCGCGCGCAAGGCCAACCCCGTGCTGCTCGAGCCGATGATGGCCGTTGAGGTCACCACGCCCGAGGACTACATGGGTGAGGTCATCGGCGACATCAACTCCCGCCGTGGCCAGATTCAGGCCATGGAGGAGCGTCACGGCGCTCGCGTCGTGAAGGGCCTCGTGCCGCTTTCGGAGATGTTCGGCTACGTCGGCGACCTCCGCAGCAAGACCTCGGGTCGCGCCAGCTACTCGATGCAGTTCGACTCCTACGCCGAGGTTCCGCGGAACGTCGCCGAGGAGATCATCGCGAAGGCCAAGGGCGAGTAACTCTTCCGAGTTCACGCTTTAGGCTTGTCACCGGAACCTCTGGGGCAACAACGGCAACAGCTTTGTTGCCCCGGAGGAACCGGCATTCCAGCAAAGATCACCTGGCGCCGATGAGTAAGGCGTACAGAACCACTTCCCAGGAGGACCCCAGTGGCGAAGGCGAAGTTCGAGCGGACTAAGCCGCACGTCAACATCGGCACCATCGGTCACATTGACCACGGTAAGACGACCCTTACGGCCGCCATTACCAAGGTGCTGCACGACGCGTACCCCGACCTGAACGAGGCCTCGGCCTTTGACCAGATCGACAAGGCTCCTGAGGAGCGCCAGCGCGGTATCACGATCTCGATCGCGCACGTCGAGTACCAGACCGAGGCGCGTCACTACGCCCACGTCGACTGCCCGGGTCACGCGGACTACATCAAGAACATGATCACCGGTGCCGCGCAGATGGACGGCGCGATCCTCGTGGTCGCCGCCACCGACGGCCCGATGCCGCAGACCAAGGAGCACGTGCTCCTGGCCCGCCAGGTCGGCGTCCCCTCCATCGTTGTCGCCCTGAACAAGGCCGACATGGTGGACGACGAGGAGATCCTGGAGCTCGTCGAGCTCGAGGTCCGTGAGCTCCTCTCCGAGTACGACTTCCCGGGCGACGACGTCCCGGTCGTCCAGGTCTCGGCGCTCAAGGCCCTCGAGGGTGACAAGGAGTGGGGCGAGAAGCTCCTCGGCCTCATGTCGGCCGTGGATGACTTCATCCCGACCCCCCCGCGTGACACCGACAAGCCCTTCCTGATGCCGGTCGAGGACGTCTTCACGATCACCGGTCGCGGTACGGTCGTCACCGGCCGTATCGAGCGTGGTGTCCTGAAGGTCAACGAGACCGTCGACATCATCGGTATCAAGGAAGAGAAGACCACCACCACGGTCACCGGTATCGAGATGTTCCGCAAGCTGCTCGACGAGGGCCAGGCCGGTGAGAACGTCGGTCTGCTCCTCCGTGGCATCAAGCGCGAGGACGTCGAGCGCGGCCAGGTCATCATCAAGCCCGGTTCGGTTACCCCGCACACCGAGTTTGAGGCCCAGGCCTACATCCTGTCGAAGGACGAGGGTGGCCGTCACACCCCGTTCTTCAACAACTACCGCCCGCAGTTCTACTTCCGTACCACGGACGTGACCGGCGTCGTGACCCTCCCCGAGGGCACCGAGATGGTCATGCCGGGCGACAACACCGAGATGACGGTCGCGCTGATCCAGCCGGTCGCCATGGAGGAGGGCCTGAAGTTCGCCATCCGTGAGGGTGGCCGGACCGTCGGCGCCGGCCAGGTCACCAAGATCACGAAGTAAGTTTCGACTTCTTCAGGTCTGACCTGGTAGCTCTCTCCAGAGCTGCTTGAAGGGCCCCGGGATTCGTCCCGGGGCCCTTCGTCATGTCCGCCTTGCGGTGCTCACTGGTACCGGGGGAGGTCGCTGGTCGAGATCGTCCAGTCGGCGATCGTGACGTCTTCGCCGTACACGAAGTCCTTGCGCGTCGCGTACCGGGGGCCGGCCGGGGTCTGGTGGATGTCGGAGAAGACGGCACCCGTGCCGGTGCGCGGGTCGAACACCGCGTATACGGGAATGCCGATGAGCGGATAGTCCCGGACCTTGCCCACCCAGTCGTTGTCGGGGTTGGAGCGGGAGACGACCTCGATTGCCGCGATCAGCGTGCGGGGGTCGAAGGAGCCCTCGCCCTCCATGTCCTCGCGCGAGATCACCATGACGTCGGGGTGGCGCTTGATCCCTTCGGGAGCGTCCTCCACGTCGGGCGTTCCCGAGTACGCCCACACCCCGTCCGGCATGACCTTCTCCAGCCGTCGGCTGACCAGACCGGTGGTCAGCTCGTGAGGCCGGCCGGGGGACAGCAAGTCGTGCACGATCCCCTCTTTGGTGATCTCGAACTTTCCGGGGAGCCCCTCCCGCATCTGGTCGACCGCCTCGCGCATCGCCTGGTACTGGCGGCTCCCCTGCCGAGAGTCGTCCGGTGCGATCGTCATGGTGTCGGCTCCTCGCTCATGCCCGTGGGCCCGAGTCATCACCTTCATGCTAAGCAGCCTCCGGGGCGAGGGTTGGAGCAGTCGAGGCAGCGGCCCGGGGTGGGGGAGCGGAAGGCGCGGTCGCAGCCGTCGCAGGTCTGGAAGGGGTCCGGTGGTACGTACGGGACGCGGGGCGGGGGTTTCGGCAGCGCGGGCGGGAGCTGCGCGGCCAGCCGGTGCGCGATCAGTCCGCCCGGGTTGAGCAGGGGTGGGGGAGGTTGACGGAAAGGGCCTGCGTGATCGCCTGATGGTGCGCCCCGAGCTCGAGCCAGGCTTCGACCCCGGGCGCGAGTCTCTGTACGTCGCGCCTGCTGAGCAGCAGCCGTGGATCGGTACGGCGGAGCTCGGAGAGCAGTTCCTCGGCGAGCCGGCGGCGGGGTGGGTTGTCGGCGTTGCGGGGGGTGGGGATGGGGGTGGGGGCGGGTTCCGGGGCGGGCTCGGGTTCTGGTTCTGGTTCTGGGTCCGGAGCGGCGGGCTCGGGTTCCGGCTCGGGTTCCGGGTCTGGGGCGGGCTCGGGCTCGGGTTCCGGGTCTGGGGCGGGCTCCGGCTCCTGCTCCGGCTCTGGGCCAGGCTCGGGCTCGAGCTGCGGCTCTGGGGCAGGCTCCGGCTCGGGTTGCGGCTCCGGCTCGGGGTCCGGTGGCGGGGTGGGGGCCTCGGGGGAGTGAAGCGCTCCGGGCTGGTTGAAGGACACCATTCGGGTGATGACCTGCCCGCTGGGCAGGCGCTCCCGCGGCCGGGCCAGATAGCCGTGCTCCTCCAGCTCGCGCAGCCCCGCGGCGATCCGGGCCTCGCTCTCCGGGAACCGCTCGGCCAGCCGTTTCACGCCGATCCTGGTCCCGCTGGGCAGGGACTGGATGTGCACCGCGAGGGCGATCGCGACGAGCGACAGCTGCCGGTGCTGGGCGAGGTGGTTGCCGATCACGGTGAAGCGGCTGGCCTGCCGTGTCTTGATGTGCACGATGCCGGGGTGCGAAACGCCGGACGGGAGGCGCAGAGGCGCGCTAAGCTGCCTGAAAGCCATAGGGAAGTTGTTGTCTTCCTGCTTGGTAGCCAGAGGAAGGTTCGTCTTCCTCTTGGTTAGGCCCTCGTGCCGGGATGCCACTCCCGACGGGGGCCGACGTCTTTTCTGCGGTCGCCGCGAGCATATGCCAGCGAACCCCCTTGAAAGCCAGCCCAGTTGGGAAACCTCACCCGTGCGAGTTACGGGGAGGCTGGAGGGGATTGGCAGGGTTCTTTCGTCCCCCCGTCCTTTGGCAATTAAGCAGTCCCACGCGGCCGGGTCCCATTTCACCGGGTCGTCCCTGTGCCGACCCGGTGAAATGGGACCCGGTCATTTCCCCGCCCTTTCCACAGGCTGTGGAGGGGCGGCGGCGCCCACCGCCGGGGGCTGTGAGAAGCTCCGCGTCGCAAAGATCAAGCCGGTTCAGGGGTGGGGCAGTGGTTTCCGACGAGGAGTGGGACGAGTTCGCGCGCAAGGCCGCGGAGGACCGGCAGGGCGCGCCCAAGGAGCCGTCCGCGCGGGCGCGGATGGTGACCGAGCGGCTGCGGCAGGAGGAGGAAGAGCGGGCCAAGGCCGGGAGGAAGCGATTCGGCCGGCGAGCCGAGCCGGTACGGAACGAGCCGCCCGGCTGGCGCACCGGGCCCGCCTGGCAGGAGATGCAGGGCCGCAGGAGCGGCAGCAGGGTCAAGGCCGGGCTGGCGATCGTGCTGATCGCAGGGCTGGCCCTGGTGGTGCTGCGCCCCGAGCTGCTCATCGACCGGATCAGCGGCAAGGCCGAGCAGGACGAGAAGAGCCGGCAGCCGCTGGCCGCGGAGTCCGTACGGCCGACCGCGGCGCCGGAGCAGGTCTACCCGGACCAGCCGACGCTGAAGGAACCTTTCCGCGGGTCCCCGGCCGCCCAGTGGGCCGACGGGGCCGCCGGGATCGAGCTGCCCGAGGCCAAGGCCGTCGGCGGCCTCACCAAGGAGCAGGTGGCGGACGCGGTCAGCCGTACCAAGGCGCTGCTCGTGGCGGCCAACCTCGACCCCCGCACCCTGCGCGGGGAGCGCCCGGAGGCCGCCCTGAAGCTGCTGGAGCCCCGGCAGCCCACGGTGCACGGGTGGCTCGTCAAGGGCCTGGCGGCCCCGGGCAAGGAGCAGGACCCGGTCATGATGTTCACCCGCTTCGACCCCGCCGAGGTGCGCCTGGTGGGGGACGTGGTCAAGACGCGCGGGCGGATGTGGTTCGAGGCCGGCGAACGGCCCGGTGAGGTGCTGGTGAAGGCCGACTACTCCTTCGTCTACCCGCTGGTCCGGGTCAAGAAGGGGTCGGAGGAGGTCGCCCGGACCGTGGTGCGCCGCCAGCTCACGGTCGCCGTGAACGACCCCGCGCGGTACACGGTCACCCAGGGCACCCTCGCGGTGCTGGAGTACCCGAACGAGATCGCGAACTCGGCCTGTGGCATTTACGACGGGTTCCTGCACCCCACGTTCCCCAGTGACGGCCGGGTGGCCGGCACGGAGCCCAGCGGCCCGGCGGAGGACCCGTACGACCGCAGCACCGAGCTGTCCGTGCACGAGGAAGAGGGCTGCGGGCAGGTCTCCCGCACCTGAGGCACCCGCGGCGCGTGCCGCAGTTTGACGCGCACGCGCCGCGGGGTATTCTCTACGGCTCCCGATTGGCGCAATACGTGTCTCGTATGGCAGACTGTCGGGGTTGCTCGGTTGAGTGCCGATGCTGCGCGCCTCCCGCCGGGAGGACCGGAAGCGAGTCCCACAGTACTCGTCGCCTTTATCTGCCCCTCGGGCAGCAATGGGGCGGACGTACGGGAATCTTCCGGGAAGCGTGGGCGGGGCCCTCACCAGGCACTCGGTGGGTGTTTCTCCCCCGAATCGTGGTCCGGGACGGATCGCAAACCCTCTGAGCAGGGAATTTCCGTATGGGAATTTTCTGTAGCGGGAGTGCGACACGCCCGACCGCGGGGGTCGGAGAGAAGCCGCGTGAGAGCGCAGCCGGCCGAGTACCAGAGCGTTGTTACTAGACAAAGGACTACTGAGTAGCCATGGCGGGACAGAAGATCCGCATCCGGCTCAAGGCCTACGACCACGAGGTCATCGACTCCTCGGCGAAGAAGATCGTCGAGACGGTGACCCGCACTGGTGCGTCGGTCGCGGGCCCGGTGCCGCTGCCCACTGAGAAGAACGTGTACTGCGTCATCAAGTCGCCGCACAAGTACAAGGACTCGCGCGAGCACTTCGAGATGCGCACGCACAAGCGCCTGATCGACATCCTCGACCCGACGCCCAAGACCGTTGACTCGCTGATGCGCCTGGACCTTCCGGCCGGCGTTGACATCGAGATCAAGCTCTGAGAGGCGACGCGAAGATGGCTAAGCAGATCAAGGGCGTCCTGGGCGAGAAGCTCGGCATGACCCAGGTCTGGGACGAGAACAACCGTGTCGTCCCGGTGACCGTCGTCAAGGCCGGGCCCTGTGTCGTTACCCAGGTCCGCACCAACGACATCGACGGCTACGAGTCGGTCCAGATCGCCTTCGGCGAGATCGACCCGCGCAAGGTGAACAAGCCCCTCAAGGGCCACTTCGCCAAGGCCGACGTGACCCCGCGCCGCCACCTGGTGGAGCTCCGTACCTCCGACGCCAGCGAGTACACGCTCGGCCAGGAGATCACTGCCGAGGTGTTCGAGTCCGGCGTCAAGGTTGACGTCACGGGCAAGAGCAAGGGCAAGGGCTTCGCCGGTGTCATGAAGCGCCACAACTTCCGCGGTCTGGGTGCCGGTCACGGTACGCAGCGCAAGCACCGCTCTCCCGGTTCCATCGGTGGCTGCGCCACCCCGGGCCGTGTGTTCAAGGGCCTCCGCATGGCTGGCCGTATGGGCAACGAGCGGGTCACCACCCAGAACCTGACCGTTCACGCCGTTGACGCGGAGAAGGGCCTGCTGCTCATCAAGGGCGCGGTTCCCGGTCCCAACGGCGGCCTGGTCCTGGTCCGCACTGCGGCCAAGGGGGCCTGAGGACTATGAGCACCATTGACATTCTGTCGCCCGCGGGCGACAAGACCGGGACCGTCGAGCTCCCGGCCGAGATCTTCGACGCCAAGGTCAGCGTTCCGCTGATCCACCAGGTCGTCGTCGCGCAGCTTGCTGCCGCCCGTCAGGGCACGCACAAGACGAAGACGCGTGGCGAGGTCCGTGGTGGTGGCAAGAAGCCTTACCGCCAGAAGGGCACCGGCCGCGCCCGTCAGGGTTCGACCCGTGCGCCGCAGTTCGCCGGCGGTGGCGTCGTGCACGGCCCCGTGCCGCGTGACTACTCGCAGCGGACCCCGAAGAAGATGAAGGCCGCCGCTCTGCGTGGCGCCCTCACCGACCGGGCCCGTCACTCCCGCATCCACGTCGTCTCCGGCGTGGTCGAGGGTGCCGCTTCCACCAAGGCCGCCAAGGTTCTGTTCGGCAAGATCTCGGAGCGCAAGAACCTGCTCCTGGTCGTCGACCGTGCCGACGAGGCCGCGTGGCTGTCCGCCCGCAACCTGCCCCAGGTGCACATCCTGGAGCCGGGCCAGCTGAACACGTACGACGTGCTCGTCTCGGACGACGTGGTCTTCACCCAGGCCGCTTTCGAGTCCTTCGTGTCTGGCCCCAAGGCCGCTGAGACCGAAGGGAACGAGGGCTGATGTCTGAGGCCACGATCACCAGCAAGACCTTCACGGACCCGCGCGACCTGCTGATCAAGCCGGTCGTCTCCGAGAAGAGCTACGCGCTGCTGGACGAGAACAAGTACACGTTCATCGTCGCGCCCGGCGCCAACAAGACCCAGATCAAGCAGGCCGTCGAGGCGGTCTTCTCGGTCAAGGTCACCGGGGTCAACACGATCAACCGTCAGGGTAAGCGCAAGCGCACCAAGACCGGTTTCGGCAAGCGCGCCAACACCAAGCGCGCCATCGTGACCCTCGCCGAGGGCGACCGTATCGACATCTTCGGCCAGGCCTCCTAACGGAGCGCCCTGGTCCGAATATCGGACGAGGACTGAGAAATGGGTATCCGCAAGTACAAGCCGACGACTCCGGGCCGTCGTGGCTCCAGCGTCGCCGACTTTGTCGAGATCACGCGGTCCACGCCGGAGAAGTCGCTGGTCCGCCCCCTGCACAGCAAGGGCGGCCGTAACAACGCCGGTCGTGTGACCGTTCGCCACCAGGGTGGCGGACACAAGCGCGCCTACCGTGTGATCGACTTCCGTCGTCACGACAAGGACGGCGTGCCGGCCAAGGTCGCGCACATCGAGTACGACCCCAACCGCACCGCTCGCATCGCCCTCCTGCACTACGCGGACGGCGAGAAGCGCTACATCATCGCTCCGCGCGGCCTGAACCAGGGCGACCGGATCGAGAACGGCCCGACGGCCGACATCAAGCCCGGTAACAACCTGGCGCTCCGCAACATCCCGGTCGGTACCACGATCCACGCGATCGAGCTCCGTCCCGGTGGCGGTGCCAAGTTCGCCCGTTCCGCGGGTGCCTCCGTGCAGCTGCTGGCGAAGGAAGGTGCCATGGCGCACCTCCGTATGCCGTCCGGTGAAATCCGCCTGGTCGACGTGCGCTGCCGCGCCACCGTCGGCGAGGTCGGCAACGCCGAGCAGTCGAACATCAACTGGGGCAAGGCCGGCCGTATGCGCTGGAAGGGCGTTCGCCCGACCGTCCGCGGTGTCGCGATGAACCCGGTTGACCACCCGCACGGTGGTGGTGAGGGCAAGACCTCCGGTGGTCGCCACCCGGTCTCCCCGTGGGGTCAGAAGGAGGGTCGTACTCGCTCGCCGAAGAAGGCTTCGAGCAAGTACATCGTCCGCCGCCGCAAGACGAACAAGAAGCGCTAGGAGCGGGTTTAGATGCCGCGCAGTCTCAAGAAGGGGCCCTTCGTCGACGACCACCTCGTAAAGAAGGTGGACGCCCAGAACGAAGCCGGCACCAAGAACGTCATCAAGACCTGGTCCCGTCGCTCGATGATCATCCCCAGCATGCTGGGTCACACCATCGCGGTGCACAACGGCAAGACCCATGTCCCGGTGTTCGTCACCGAGTCCATGGTCGGCCACAAGCTCGGCGAGTTCTCGCCGACTCGCACCTTCCGCGGCCACGTCAAGGACGACCGGAAGTCGAAGCGCCGCTAATCGCGGGGTGGAACGACTAATGACTTACATCGAAGGGACAACCATGGAAGCCAGGGCCCAGGCGCGGTACATCCGCGTCACGCCCATGAAGGCCCGCCGCGTGGTGGACCTCATCCGTGGCATGGATGCCACGGAGGCTCAGGCGGTCCTGCGTTTCGCCCCGCAGGCCGCGAGCGTGCCGGTTGGCAAGGTGCTGGACAGCGCCATTGCCAACGCCGCGCACAACTACAACCACACGGACGCTTCTTCGCTGTTCATCAGCGAGGCGTTCGTGGACGAGGGCCCGACCCTGAAGCGGTTCCGTCCGCGTGCTCAGGGCCGTGCCTACCGGATCCGCAAGCGGACCAGCCACATCACCGTGGTCGTCAGCAGCAAGGAAGGAACCCGGTAATGGGCCAGAAGGTAAACCCGCACGGGTTCCGGCTCGGCATCACCACGGACTTCAAGTCCCGCTGGTACGCCGACAAGCTGTACAAGGACTACGTCAAGGAAGACGTCGCCATCCGTCGGATGATGACGTCCGGCATGGAGCGCGCCGGCATCTCGAAGGTTGAGATCGAGCGCACCCGTGACCGTGTCCGCGTGGACATCCACACCGCCCGCCCGGGCATCGTCATCGGCCGCCGTGGCGCCGAGGCCGACCGCATCCGCGGCGACCTCGAGAAGCTCACCGGCAAGCAGGTCCAGCTGAACATCCTCGAGGTCAAGAACCCCGAGGTCGACGCTCAGCTCGTGGCCCAGGCCGTTGCCGAGCAGCTGTCCTCCCGCGTCTCCTTCCGTCGGGCCATGCGCAAGAGCATGCAGTCCGCCATGAAGGCCGGCGCCAAGGGCATCAAGATCCAGTGTGGTGGCCGTCTCGGCGGCGCCGAGATGTCCCGCTCGGAGTTCTACCGCGAGGGTCGTGTGCCGCTGCACACGCTGCGCGCGAACGTCGAGTACGGCTTCTTCGAGGCCAAGACCACCTTCGGCCGCATCGGCGTGAAGGTCTGGATCTACAAGGGCGATGTCAAGAACATCGCCGAGGTTCGCGCTGAGAACGCTGCCGCCCGTGCGGGTAACCGCCCGGCCCGTGGTGGCGCCGACCGTCCGGCCGGTGGCCGTGGTGGTCGCGGTGGCGAGCGTGGCGGCCGTGGAGGCCGCAAGCCGCAGCAGGCTGCCGGCGCCGAGGCCCCCAAGGCCGAGGCTCCCGCCGCCGCTCCGGCTGAGAGCACCGGAACGGAGGCCTGACCGACATGCTGATCCCTCGTAGGGTCAAGCACCGCAAGCAGCACCACCCGAAGCGTCGCGGTATGGCGAAGGGTGGCACTGAGGTCGCATTCGGCGAGTACGGCATCCAGGCGCTGACCCCGGCGTACGTGACGAACCGCCAGATCGAGGCGGCTCGTATCGCGATGACCCGCCACATCAAGCGTGGCGGCAAGGTCTGGATCAACATCTACCCGGACCGTCCGCTGACGAAGAAGCCTGCCGAGACCCGCATGGGTTCCGGTAAGGGTTCTCCCGAGTGGTGGATCGCCAACGTGCACCCGGGCCGGGTCATGTTCGAGCTGTCCTACCCGAACGAGAAGATTGCTCGTGAGGCGCTCACCCGCGCTGCTCACAAGCTTCCGATGAAGTGCCGGATCGTGCGGCGCGAGGCAGGTGAGTCGTGATGGCGGCCGGTACCAAGGCATCCGAGCTGCGTGAGCTCGGCAACGAGGAGCTCGTTGCCAAGCTTCGTGAGGCGAAGGAAGAGCTGTTCAAGCTCCGTTTCCAGGCGGCCACCGGCCAGCTGGAGAACAACGGCCGCCTCAAGGCCGTCCGCAAGGACATCGCCCGGATCTACACCCTGATGCACGAGCGCGAGCTCGGCATCGAGACGGTGGAGAGCGCCTGATGAGCGAGAGCAACGTGACTGAGAACAAGACTGACCGCGGCTTCCGCAAGACCCGCGAGGGTCTGGTCGTCAGCGACAAGATGGACAAGACCGTCGTCGTCGCCGTCGAGGACCGTGTCAAGCACGCGCTGTACGGCAAGGTCATCCGCCGTACCAACAAGCTCAAGGCGCACGACGAGCAGAACGCCGCCGGCGTCGGCGACCGCGTCCTCCTGATGGAGACCCGGCCGCTGTCCGCCACCAAGCGGTGGCGCGTCGTCGAGATCCTCGAGAAGGCCAAGTAATTAACCTGAGGGGTTTCCCTCAGGTCAGTTCCGCCAGGCTCGGCCGGGGCCCCACCTCGTAAGAGGAAGGCCCCGGCCGGGAACCGGCAGACAAACAGGAGATAGACGTGATCCAGCAGGAGTCGCGACTGCGTGTCGCCGACAACACTGGTGCCAAGGAGATCCTTTGCATCCGTGTTCTCGGTGGCTCCGGTCGCCGCTACGCGGGCATCGGTGACGTCATCGTCGCCACCGTCAAGGACGCGATCCCCGGCGGCAACGTGAAGAAGGGTGACGTCGTCAAGGCCGTCATCGTTCGCACCGTCAAGGAGCGCCGCCGCCAGGACGGCTCGTACATCCGCTTCGACGAGAACGCCGCTGTCATTCTGAAGAACGACGGCGACCCTCGTGGCACCCGTATCTTCGGCCCGGTCGGCCGTGAGCTGCGCGAGAAGAAGTTCATGAAGATCATCTCGCTCGCGCCGGAGGTGCTGTAAGCATGAAGATCAAGAAGGGCGACCTGGTTCAGGTCATCACCGGTAAGGACAAGGGCAAGCAGGGCAAGGTCATCCAGGCCATCCCCGCTGAGAACCGCGTCCTGGTCGAGGGTGTCAACCGGGTCAAGAAGCACACCAAGGCCGGTCAGACCGCTGGTGGTTCGCAGGCCGGCGGCATCGTGATCACCGAGGCCCCGATCCACGTCAGCAACGTTCAGCTGGTTGTGGAGAAGGACGGCAAGAAGGTCGTCACCCGCGTCGGTTACCGCTTCGACGACGAGGGCAACAAGATCCGCGTTGCCAAGCGCACGGGTGAGGACATCTGATGGCTACCACTCCGCGTCTGAAGACGAAGTACCGCGAGGAGATCGCGGGCAAGCTGCGTGAGGAGTTCTCCTACGAGAACGTCATGCAGGTTCCCGGCCTCGTGAAGATCGTGGTCAACATGGGTGTGGGCGACGCCGCCCGCGACTCCAAGCTGATCGACGGCGCCATTCGCGACCTCACCACGATCACCGGTCAGAAGCCGGCCGTCACCAAGGCCCGCAAGTCCATCGCGCAGTTCAAGCTGCGCGAGGGTCAGCCGATCGGTGCGCACGTCACCCTCCGTGGCGACCGCATGTGGGAGTTCCTGGACCGCACCCTGTCGCTCGCGCTCCCGCGCATCCGCGACTTCCGCGGCCTGTCTCCCAAGCAGTTCGACGGCCGTGGCAACTACACCTTCGGTCTCACGGAGCAGGTCATGTTCCACGAGATCGACCAGGACAAGATCGACCGCGTCCGGGGTATGGACATCACCGTGGTCACCACGGCGACCAACGACGACGAGGGCCGCGCCCTCCTTCGTCACCTCGGCTTCCCGTTCAAGGAGGCGTAAGCGAGATGGCGAAGAAGGCTCTTATTGCCAAGGCTGCTCGTAAGCCCAAGTTCGGTGTGCGTGCCTACACCCGCTGCCAGCGCTGTGGCCGTCCGCACTCCGTGTACCGCAAGTTCGGCCTCTGCCGCGTGTGCCTTCGTGAGATGGCTCACCGTGGCGAGCTGCCGGGCGTGACCAAGAGCTCCTGGTAATTCCTTCCGTCCTTTGGACGTAAGGGGTTCTGGGAACTCTCGGTAAGCATCTGGGTCGGCGGAGGCCCGATCCCCCATGCCGTAGGCTAGTGGGGTTGGGCGTCCGCCGCCCGTCGACTTACTACGCCGTAGGTCCCCGCACCGCACCCGTCCCGTCTCTGTACGGGGAGAGGGATGGCGCAGACAGGAAACCCCGGCGAGAGAGGCCGAAGGCCACTTCATGACCATGACTGACCCCATCGCAGACATGCTCACGCGTCTGCGTAACGCTAACTCGGCGTACCACGACCAGGTCGTGATGCCGCACAGCAAGATCAAGTCGCACATCGCGGAAATCCTCAAGCAGGAGGGTTTCATCACCGGCTGGAAGGTCGAGGACGCCGAGGTCGGCAAGAACCTCGTCCTCGAGCTGAAGTTCGGTCCGAACCGCGAGCGCTCGATCGCTGGCATCAAGCGCATCTCGAAGCCGGGTCTGCGCGTGTACGCGAAGTCCACCAACCTGCCGAAGGTCCTCGGCGGCCTGGGCGTGGCGATCATCTCCACGTCCCACGGTCTCCTGACCGGCCAGCAGGCGCAGAAGAAGGGCGTGGGTGGGGAAGTCCTCGCCTACGTCTGGTAGTCGGGAACGGAGGAAAAGCTATGTCTCGTATCGGCAAGCTCCCCATCCCGGTTCCCGCCGGCGTGGACGTCACCATCGATGGCCGCACGGTCACCGTCAAGGGCTCCAAGGGCACCCTGACGCACACTGTTGCCGCCCCCATCGAGATCGTTAAGGGCGAGGACGGCGTTCTGAACGTCACCCGTCCCAACGACGAGCGTCAGAACAAGGCCCTCCACGGCCTGTCCCGCACGCTGGTGGCCAACATGATCACCGGTGTGACCACGGGATACGTCAAGGCTCTCGAGATCAGCGGTGTCGGTTACCGTGTCGCCGCGAAGGGCTCCAACCTGGAGTTCCAGCTCGGCTACAGCCACCCGATCCTGGTGGAGGCGCCCGAGGGCATCTCCTTCAAGGTCGAGTCGCCGACCAAGTTCTCGGTCGAGGGCATCGACAAGCAGAAGGTCGGCGAGGTTGCGGCGAACATCCGCAAGCTGCGCAAGCCCGACCCGTACAAGGCCAAGGGCGTCAAGTACGCCGGCGAGGTCATCCGCCGCAAGGTCGGAAAGGCTGGTAAGTAAGCCATGGCATACGGTGTGAAGATCGCCAAGGGCGACGCTTACAAGCGTGCCGCCAAGGCCCGCCGCCACATCCGCATCCGCAAGAACGTGTCGGGTACGGCGGAGCGTCCGCGCCTCGTCGTGACGCGTTCCAACCGCAACATCGTTGCTCAGGTCATCGACGACCTCCAGGGTCACACCCTGGCGTCCGCGTCGACCCTGGACGTTTCGATCCGCGGTGGCGAGGGTGACAAGTCCGCGCAGGCCAAGCAGGTCGGCGCCCTGGTCGCCGAGCGCGCCAAGGCTGCGGGCATCGAGGCCGTCGTGTTCGACCGTGGTGGCAACAGGTACGCCGGGCGCATTGCCGCTCTGGCTGACGCCGCCCGCGAAGCCGGGCTGAAGTTCTAAGCCCCGGTTCCGGGACTAACGGACGTAACAGAGAGAGGTAATCCAATGGCTGGACCCCAGCGCCGCGGAAGCGGTGCCGGTGGCGGCGAGCGGCGGGACCGGAAGGGTCGCGACGGTGGCGCTGCTGCCGCCGAGAAGACCGCGTACGTTGAGCGCGTTGTCGCGATCAACCGCGTCGCCAAGGTTGTCAAGGGTGGTCGTCGTTTCTCCTTCACCGCGCTCGTCGTGGTGGGTGACGGTGACGGCACCGTAGGTGTCGGCTACGGCAAGGCCAAGGAGGTGCCGGCCGCCATCGCCAAGGGTGTGGAGGAGGCCAAGAAGCACTTCTTCAAGGTCCCCCGTATCCAGGGCACCATCCCCCACCCGATCCAGGGTGAGAAGGCTGCGGGCGTCGTCCTGCTGAAGCCTGCTTCCCCCGGTACCGGTGTTATCGCCGGTGGCCCGGTGCGCGCCGTTCTGGAGTGCGCCGGCGTTCACGACATCCTGTCGAAGTCGCTCGGCTCCGACAACGCGATCAACATCGTGCACGCGACCGTGGAGGCCCTGAAGGGCCTGCAGCGTCCCGAGGAGATCGCGGCTCGCCGTGGTCTGCCGCTCGAGGACGTCGCCCCCGCGGCTCTGCTTCGTGCGCGTGCGGGAGCGGGTGCGTAATGGCTCGCCTCAAGATCACGCAGACGAAGTCGTACATCGGCAGCAAGCAGAACCACCGCGACACGCTGCGTTCGCTCGGGCTCAAGCGCCTGAACGACGTGGTCGTCAAGGAGGACCGCCCCGAGTTCCGCGGCATGGTGCAGACCGTCCGCCACCTCGTGACGGTTGAGGAGGTCGACTGATCATGGCGGAGAACAACCCGCTCAAGATCCACAACCTCCGTCCCGCCCCGGGCGCCAAGACCGCGAAGACCCGTGTGGGTCGCGGTGAGGCGTCGAAGGGTAAGACGGCCGGTCGTGGTACCAAGGGCACCAAGGCGCGTTACCAGGTTCCGACCCGCTTCGAGGGTGGGCAGATGCCCCTCCACATGCGGCTCCCGAAGCTCAAGGGCTTCAAGAACCCGTTCCGCACCGAGTACCAGGTCGTGAACCTGGCCAAGCTGGCCGAGCTCTACCCCGAGGGTGGAGAGGTCACCGTGGCCGGTCTCGTCGAGAAGGGTGCTGTTCGCAAGAACAGCCTCGTCAAGGTCCTGGGCCAGGGCGAGATCTCCGTGGCGCTGCAGGTTTCGGTTGACGCCGTTTCCGGCTCCGCCAAGGAGAAGATTGCCGCTGCCGGCGGCACCGTCACCGAGCTCGTCTGAGACGAGTTCAGTGGCTCATAGCGAGTAAAACCGACCGGGGATGCCTCACATATGGGGCATCCCCGGTTGGTCGTTCCACGGGGGGCGCAGTCGCCGGTAAGGTGGCCTGCACCTTTGCTTTGTCGTACACCTCGTACACCTCGAATCCTTAGACCGTCACCTCTGACGCAGTAGCGCGGGGGTCGCAGGAGGCACCGTGCTCACCGCGTTCGCCCGGGCGTTCAAGACGCCCGACCTGCGCAAGAAGCTGCTCTTCACGCTCGCCATCATCGTGCTGTTCCGACTCGGGTCCCACATCCCGGTACCCGGCGTGAGCTACAAGAACGTCCAGTTCTGTGTCGACCAGGCGCAGGCCGGCTCCAACGGCGGCCTCTTCGGCCTGGTCAACATGTTCAGCGGTGGTGCACTGCTGCAGATCACGATCTTCGCGCTCGGCATCATGCCGTACATCACGGCGAGCATCATCCTGCAGCTGCTGACCGTGGTCATCCCGAAGCTGGAGAACCTCAAGAAGGAGGGTCAGTCCGGTACTGCGAAGATCACGCAGTACACGCGTTACCTGACCATCGCTCTTGCGATCCTCCAGGGGACCGGCCTTGTCGCCACCGCCCGCAGCGGCGCCCTGTTCCAGGGTTGCCAGGTGGCGAGCCAGATCGTGCCAAACCGCTCGATCTTCACCACCGTTGTCATGGTGCTCACCATGACCGCCGGTACCGCCGTTGTCATGTGGCTCGGTGAGCTGATCACCGACCGCGGCATCGGCAACGGCATGTCCATCCTCATGTTCATCTCGATCGCGGCCGGGTTCATCGGCGCTCTGTGGCAGATCAAGCTCCAGGGCAAGATCGCTGATGGCTGGGTCGAGTTCGGCGTGGTCATCCTGGTCGGCCTGGCGATGGTGGCCCTGGTGGTCTTCGTCGAGCAGGCGCAGCGCCGCATTCCGGTTCAGTACGCGAAGCGCATGATCGGGCGCCGCGCGTACGGCGGGACCTCGACCTACATCCCGCTCAAGGTGAACCAGGCGGGTGTGATCCCCGTCATCTTCGCCTCGTCGCTGCTGTACATCCCGGCTCTGGTCGTCCAGTTCAGTGGTTCCACGGCGCCGTGGGCGGCCTGGGTCCAGCGCCATCTCGCGGACACGAACGCTCCGTTCCACATCTCCATGTACTTCCTCCTGATCGTCTTCTTCGCCTTCTTCTATGTGGCGATTTCGTTCAACCCGGAGGAAGTCGCCGACAACATGAAGAAGTATGGTGGCTTCATCCCGGGCATCCGGGCCGGTCGACCTACTGCCGAGTACCTGAGCTACGTGCTCAACCGGATCACCTGGCCGGGGTCGCTGTACCTGGGTCTCATCGCTCTTGTGCCGACAATGGCGTTGGCCGGCTTCGGGGCGAACCAGAACTTCCCGTTCGGCGGGACGAGCATCCTGATCATCGTGGGTGTGGGTCTGGAAACCGTGAAGCAGATCGAGAGCCAGCTCCAGCAGCGCAATTACGAAGGGTTCCTCCGCTGATGCGAATCGTCCTCGTCGGACCTCCGGGTGCGGGCAAGGGAACGCAGGCCGCGTTTCTTGCCAAGAACCTGTCGATCCCGCACATCTCCACGGGCGACCTCTTCCGCGCCAACATCAGCCAGGGCACCGAGCTGGGCAAGCGGGCGAAGGCCTTCATGGACGCCGGCGACCTCGTCCCCGACGAGATCACCATCGGCATGGCCAAGGACCGCATGGAGCAGCCGGACGCCGTGAACGGTTTCCTGCTCGACGGCTTCCCGCGCAACGTCTCCCAGGCCGAGGCCCTGGACGTGATGCTGAAGACCGCCGGCATGAAGCTGGACGCGGTCCTCGACCTGGAGGTCGAGGAGGACGAGGTCGTGAAGCGCATCGCCGGCCGCCGGACCTGCCGCAACGACTCGGCGCACGTCTTCCACGTGCTGTACGCCCCGCCGAAGGCCGAGGGTGTCTGCGACACCTGCGGTGGCGAGCTGTACCAGCGCGGTGACGACTCCGAGGCCACGGTCCGCAACCGGCTGGAGGTCTACCACACCCAGACCGAGCCGATCATCGATTACTACAAGGCCCAGGGCCTGCTGGTGACGATTTCCGCGCTCGGCAAGGTGGAGGAAGTCACCCAGCGCGCGATGGACGCGCTGAAGAAGTAACCCACAGGCGGTAACGCACGGCCGCGGTGTCCGGAAGGACACCGCGGCCGTAGTGTTGAGCCCAGACGTTTCGTACGAGAGGCAAGGCAGGCATGGTCCAGATCAAGACCCCGGAGCAGATCGCGAAGATGCGCGAGGCGGGGCTGGTCGTCGCCGCCATCCACGCGGCGACGCGTGAGGCGGCCGTACCGGGCGCCACCACACGGGATCTGGACATGGTGGCCCGCAAGGTGATCGCCGATCACGGTGCGAAGTCGAACTTCCTGGGGTACGGCGGGTTCCCCGCCACCATCTGCACCTCGGTGAACGAGGTCGTCGTCCACGGCATCCCGGACGACAAGACCGTCCTCAAGGACGGGGACATCATCTCCATCGACGCCGGCGCGATCATCGACGGCTGGCACGGCGATGCGGCGTACACCGCCTTCGTCGGCACCGGGCACGCTCCGGAGCTGGTCGAGCTCTCCCGGGTGACCGAGGAGTCGATGTGGGCCGGTATCGCGGCGATGAAGCTCGGCAACCGGCTCGTCGACATCTCGAAGGCGATCGAGACGTACATCAAGCGCCAGCCGCGTCCGGCCGCCGGGGACCACAGCCTCGGCAAGTTCGGGATCATCGAGGACTACGGCGGCCACGGCATCGGTTCCGAGATGCACATGGACCCGCACCTGCTGAACTACGTCTCGCGCAAGCGCGGCAAGGGGATCAAGCTGGTCCCGGGCGTCTGCCTGGCGATCGAGCCGATGGTCTCCCTGGGCACCGCCCAGACGGAGGTCTTGGCCGACGACTGGACGGTGATCACCACCGACGGGACCTGGTCCTCGCACTGGGAGCACTCCATCGCCCTGACGGAGGCCGGCCCGATCGTGCTGACCAGCCCGGACTGCGGTAAGGCCAAGCTCGCCGAGTACGGCGTGACCACGGCCCCCGACCCTCTCGACCAGATGGCGTAATGATCTAGAGTGATGGGCAAACTTTCCGGATTCGTCTTTCTGGGTGCCCTGACGTAGACTGACTCGTCGGCTCACGTGCACCTTCATGCCCGCCTTCGGGCGAGCGGTGTACACGAGTCGATCAAGGTAGCCGATTCGAAAGGCGAAGCGTGGCCAAGAAGCAAGGTGCCATCGAGATCGAGGGCACCGTGATCGAGTCCCTCCCGAACGCGATGTTCAAGGTGGAACTCCAGAACGGTCACAAGGTCCTCGCGCACATCAGCGGAAAGATGCGGATGCACTACATCCGTATCCTCCCGGATGACCGGGTTGTCGTGGAGCTCTCTCCCTACGACCTGACGCGTGGCCGGATCGTCTACCGATACAAGTAGATCTTGCCCCCGCATCCCGCTTCCGCGGGGTGGTGGCACTGACCCGGAGAACCTCAGACACATGAAGGTCAAGCCGAGCGTCAAGAAGATCTGCGACAAGTGCAAGGTGATCCGCCGTCACGGCCGGGTCATGGTCATCTGCGACAACCTGCGCCACAAGCAGCGCCAGGGCTGACGCACGCCGACCGACCTGCAATTTCGCAGTTCTTCGCGCGACGCACGTAATACGTACATACGCAGAGCCCGCCCAGCCCCGTACGGGGTCGGCGGCACCTCCGGCGGGGGCCGGGGACCCGGTTGGTACCTCATACGGCTGCCCGGGAGCGGCTTTGCGGAAGACCCCCGAACACACAGGAGCCATTGAATGGCACGCGTTTCCGGTGTTGACATCCCGCGCGAAAAGCGTGTGGAGATCGCACTCACCTACGTCTTCGGTATCGGGCGCACCCGGTCCAAGGAGATCCTCGCCTCCACCGGCGTGAACCCGAACACCCGCGTTCGTGACCTGGCCGAAGAGGACCTCGTCAAGATCCGCGAGTACGTGGACGCCAACCTCCGTACCGAGGGTGACCTCCGCCGCGAGATCCAGGGCGACATCCGCCGCAAGATCGAGATCCAGTGCTACCAGGGCATCCGCCACCGTCGTGGCCTGCCGGTGCACGGTCAGCGCACCAGCACGAACGCCCGTACCCGCAAGGGCCCGCGTCGCGCCATCGCCGGCAAGAAGAAGCCGGGCAAGAAGTAGTCCTCAGCGGACACGCTTTCCAGCGGTCTTGCGCTGTAGGACCGACCACCTCCCTGTAGGAGTAAGAGATGCCCCCCAAGGGTCGTCAGGGCGCTGCCAAGAAGGTGCGCCGCAAGGAAAAGAAGAACGTCGCTCACGGGCACGCCCACATCAAGAGCACGTTCAACAACACCATCGTTTCGATCACGGACCCGTCCGGCAACGTGATCTCCTGGGCCTCCGCCGGCCACGTCGGCTTCAAGGGCTCGCGCAAGTCCACCCCCTTCGCCGCGCAGATGGCCGCCGAGTCGGCCGCCCGCCGCGCGCAGGAGCACGGCATGCGCAAGGTTGACGTCTTCGTCAAGGGTCCGGGCTCCGGCCGCGAGACCGCGATCCGCTCCCTCCAGGCCACCGGCCTCGAGGTCGGCTCGATCCAGGACGTCACCCCCACCCCGCACAACGGCTGCCGCCCGCCGAAGCGCCGCCGCGTCTGACGCAGCGGACGCGTTTGTGCGTCTTTGAGTGTCCGGGCGGTACGACCCCTCCGGGGGACGTGCCGCCCGTACCCTTGTAGTTCTAGTCGGACGTCAAATAGTGGGCGTCCACGACTGAAGGAATGAAGACATGCTTATCGCTCAGCGTCCTTCGCTGACCGAAGAGGTCGTCGACGAGTACCGCTCGCGGTTCGTGATCGAGCCGCTGGAGCCGGGCTTCGGCTACACCCTCGGCAACTCCCTGCGCCGTACGCTCCTCTCCTCGATCCCGGGTGCCGCTGTCACCAGCATCCGCATCGACGGTGTCCTGCACGAGTTCACCACCGTGCCGGGCGTCAAGGAGGACGTCACCGACCTCATCCTCAACATCAAGCAGCTGGTCGTCTCCTCCGAGCACGACGAGCCGGTCGTGATGTACCTGCGCAAGCAGGGCCCCGGCCTGGTCACCGCTGCCGACATCGCGCCCCCGGCCGGTGTCGAGGTGCACAACCCGGACCTGGTCCTCGCCACGCTCAACGGCAAGGGCAAGCTGGAGATGGAGCTGACCGTCGAGCGCGGTCGCGGCTACGTCTCCGCCGTCCAGAACAAGCAGCTGGGCCAGGAGATCGGCCGTATCCCGGTCGACTCCATCTACAGCCCGGTCCTCAAGGTCACCTACAAGGTCGAGGCGACCCGAGTCGAGCAGCGCACCGACTTCGACAAGCTGATCGTCGACGTCGAGACCAAGCAGGCCATGCGCCCGCGCGACGCCATGGCCTCCGCCGGCAAGACCCTGGTCGAGCTGTTCGGTCTGGCCCGCGAGCTCAACATCGACGCCGAGGGCATCGACATGGGCCCGTCCCCGACGGACGCCGCCCTGGCCGCCGACCTGGCGCTGCCGATCGAGGAGCTCGAGCTCACCGTTCGGTCCTACAACTGCCTCAAGCGCGAGGGCATCCACTCCGTGGGTGAGCTCGTCGCCCGCTCCGAGGCCGACCTGCTCGACATCCGCAACTTCGGTGCGAAGTCGATCGACGAGGTCAAGGCGAAGCTGGCCGGCATGGGCCTGGCCCTGAAGGACAGCCCGCCCGGATTCGACCCGACCGCCGCCGCCGACGCCTTTGGCGCCGACGACGACGCGGACGCCGGGTTCGTCGAGACCGAGCAGTACTAGTAAGGCTTGCGGGGGGCTCCGGCCCCCCGTACACCCCCCGGCAAAAGTCGGCGGGGACTGACACCGGTACCTGACACGGCCGGTGCAGACACGAGGAGAAACACCATGCCGCGTCCCACCAAGGGCGCCCGCCTCGGCGGCTCCGCCGCGCACGAGAAGCTGCTGCTCGCGAACCTCGCGAAGTCGCTCTTCGAGCACGGCCGCATCACCACGACCGAGGCCAAGGCCCGCCGCCTGCGTCCGGTCGCCGAGCGTCTGATCACCAAGGCGAAGAAGGGCGACATCCACAACCGTCGCCTCGTCCTGCAGACGATCACGGACAAGAGCATCGTCCACACGCTCTTCACCGAGATCGCCCCGCGGTACGAGAACCGCCCCGGTGGTTACACCCGCATCACCAAGATCGGCAACCGTCGTGGCGACAACGCCCCGATGGCGGTCATCGAGCTGGTCGAGGCGCTGACCGTGGCCCAGCAGGCCACCGGTGAGGCCGAGGCCGCCACCAAGCGTGCGGTGAAGGAGGCCGAGGCCAAGTCCGAGGCCGAGACCGAGGCTCCGGCCGAGGAGACCAAGGAGGCCTGAGCGCCCCCTGGTCAGCCGTAAGGCTTCGAACGGGTCCGTCCCCTCGCGGGGGCGGGCCCGTTCCGCTTTGTTCTGCGTGTCTTGAGAGGATTCACGGGTGAGTGACGAGGTGGAGCCCGGGCATGTCCGGGTACGGCTGGACCTGTCGTACGACGGCAAGGACTTCTCCGGCTGGGCGAAGCAGGAGACGCGCCGGACCGTGCAGGGCGAGCTGGAGTCCGCCCTCCGGACGGTGATGCGGCTGGCGGAGCCGGTCGCGCTGACGGTGGCCGGCCGGACCGACGCCGGGGTGCACGCACGCGGCCAGGTGGCCCACCTCGACCTGGCCGAGGAGGTCTGGGCCGAGCACGGCGAGCTGCTGCTGCGCCGACTGGCCGGGCGGCTGCCGCACGACGTCCGGGTCTGGAAGGTCGCCGAGGCCCCGGCGGGCTTCAATGCGCGGTTCTCGGCCGTCTGGCGGCGCTACGCCTACCGGATCGGCGACCACCGGGCGGGCGTCGACCCGCTGCGCCGCGGGCATGTGCTGTGGCACCAGTGGCCGCTGGACGTGGCTGCCATGAACGAGGCCTCCACGGCCCTGCTGGGCGAGCACGACTTCGCCGCGTACTGCCGGAAGCGCGAGGGCGCCACCACCATCCGTACGCTCCAGCAGCTGAGCTGGGAGCGGGCCGAGGACGGCATCATCACCGCGACCGTGCGGGCCGACGCCTTCTGCCACAACATGGTGCGCTCGCTGGTGGGTGCGCTGCTGCACGTCGGGGACGGCCACCGGCCGGTGGACTGGCCGGGCAAGGTGCTGCGGGCGGGCGTCCGGGACTCCGGGGTGCACGTCGTACGGCCACACGGGCTGACCCTGGAAGAGGTCGGGTACCCGGCGGACGAGCTGCTGGCCGAGCGCAGCCGGCTGGCGCGGAACATGCGGACCCTGCCGGGAGCGGGTCCGGCCGATCCGGGCTGCTGCTGAGGTCCGGACCCGGGCCGGCTCCGAATCCGTTTGGGTGAGTCCCGTGCGGCGCGGTTGAATGCCCGCATGGGACATCTCGAAGCCGGCCACCTGGAGTACTACCTTCCGGACGGGCGGGTACTGCTCCCCGACGTCTCCTTCCGGGTGGGGGAGGGCTCGGTGGTCGCGCTCGTCGGTGCGAACGGCGCCGGCAAGACCACCCTGCTCAAGCTGCTCTCCGGGGAGCTCCAGCCGCATGGCGGCGGGGTCACCGTCAGCGGCGGACTCGGGGTGATGTCGCAGTTCGTGGGCTCGGTCCGGGACGAGACCACCGTCCGTGACCTGCTGGTTTCGGTGGCGCAGCCGCGGATCCGGGATGCGGCGAAGGCCGTCGACCGGGCCGAGCACCTGATCATGACGGTGGACGACGAGTCGGCCCAGATGGCCTATGCGCAGGCGCTCAGCGACTGGGCCGACGTACAGGGCTACGAGGCCGAAACGCTGTGGGACGTCTGCACCATGGCGGCGCTTGGCATGCCGTACGACAAGGCCCAGTTCCGCGAGGTGCGGACGCTGTCCGGCGGTGAGCAGAAGCGCCTGGTGCTGGAGGCGCTGCTGCGCGGTCCGGACGAGTGCCTGCTGCTCGACGAGCCGGACAACTACCTGGACGTGCCGGGGAAGCGGTGGCTGGAGGAGCAGCTGAACGCCACCCGCAAGACCGTGCTGTTCGTCTCGCACGACCGGGAGCTGCTGACCCGGGCCGCCCAGAAGATCATCAGCTTGGAGCCGGGCCCCATGGGCACCGACGTCTGGGTGCACGGCGGGGGCTTCGGTACGTACCACGACGCCCGCAAGGAGCGCTTCGCGCGCTTCGAGGAGCTCAAGCGGCGCTGGGACGAGGAGCACGCCCGGCTGCGGGCGCTGGTGCTGCGGCTGCGCAACCAGGCGGCGAGCAGCCCGGACATGGCCTCGCGCTACCGGGCGATGCAGACCCGCTTCCAGAAGTTCGAGGAGGCCGGCCCGCCGCCGGAGCCGCCGCGTG
This sequence comes from Streptomyces venezuelae, assembly GCF_008642295.1. GTDB lineage: Bacteria > Actinomycetota > Actinomycetes > Streptomycetales > Streptomycetaceae > Streptomyces > Streptomyces venezuelae_C. Next base: position 4,361,799 of record NZ_CP029190.1, read on the forward strand.
AGCAGGACATCCGGATGCGGCTCAAGGGAGGCCGCACCGGGGTGCGGGCGCTCACCGTGGAGAACCTGGAGCTGACCGGCCTGATGAAGCCGTTCTCCCTGGAGGTCTTCTACGGGGAGCGGGTGGCGGTTCTCGGCTCGAACGGATCCGGGAAGTCGCACTTCCTGCGCATGCTGGCGGGCGAGGACGTCCGGCACACGGGTACCTGGAAGCTGGGTGCCCGGGTGGTGCCCGGGCATTTCGCGCAGACCCATGCGCATCCGGAGCTGTTCGGCCGGACCCTGGTCGACATCCTGTGGACGGAGGCGGCGAAGCCGCTGGGCCAGGCGATGGGCGCGCTGCGCCGGTACGAGTTGGAGCGGCAGGGCGAACAGCCGTTCGAGAAGCTGTCCGGCGGCCAGCAGGCGCGGTTCCAGATCCTGCTGCTGGAGCTGGCCGGCACCACCGCGCTGCTGCTGGACGAGCCCACCGACAACCTGGACCTGGAGTCGGCGGAGGCGCTGCAGGACGGTCTGGAGTCGTACGAGGGCACTGTGCTGTGTGTCACGCACGACCGCTGGTTCGCGCGTAGTTTCGACCGCTATCTGGTCTTCGGCTCGGACGGTGTGGTGCGGGAGACTCGGGAGCCGGTGTGGGACGAGCGCCGGGTGGAGCGCGAGCGGTAGACGGGGGAGTGGCGGGGTGCGGTCCAGGCTGAGGGGCGTGGTGGGGCGCGGGCCCGCCCTGCTCGAGTGGCTGCTGCGGCCCGCCTCGCGGCCCTGGCAGGCCGTCGCCCTGGCCGTGGTGCTCGGTATCTGCGTGTCCAGCAGCCTCAAGCACAACTGGGGCTCGGACAACGCCTTCGTGGTGAAGGCCGCGGACGCCTTGCTGGCGGGCGGCTCCCCGTACGAGGACAAGCGCTTCCTGTACCTGCCGAGTGCGGTGCTGCTGGCGGTGCCGGAGGCGCTGCTGCCCACCCCCGTGCTGCGCTGGGTGCTGCCGGTCGCGATGTCGGCGCTGGTGGCCTTCGGCTGGTGGTGCGCGCTGCGGCTGTTCTCGGTGCCCACCCGGTCGCGGCTGGCGGTCCTCGGTTTCGCGGCCTTCGCGTTCGCCTACAAGCCGTACGCGAACATGGTGCTGATCGGGAACTGGACGGCGGTCTCGGCCGCCGCGCTGCCGGCCGCGCTGCTGCTGGCGCACCGCGGGCGCTGGGTCGGGGCGGGCGCGGTGATCGGGCTGGCGATCGCGGCCAAGCCGATGCTGGTGCCGGTGGCGCTGCTGTTCCTGCTGGCCCGGCGGTGGCGCGGGCTGGCCGTCGCCGTGCTGGTGCCGGTGGGGCTCTCGCTGGCCGGTGCGCTGCTGATGCCCAGCCCCACCCTGTTCTTCACCAAGACCCTGCCCTTCCTGCTCCAGGGCCAGGACTCCTATGCGCTGCCCTGGGACGCTTCGCCGATTGCGGTGCTGCCCCGGCTGGGGGTGCCGGAGCCGGTCGCGGTGGGGCTGGCGGCGGCGCTGGCCGCGGCCGGGCTGTGGGCGGTGTGGCGGCGCTGGACCCGGCCGGCGGGGCTGGAGCCGGACCGGGGGGAGCTGCGGCTGGCGGAGACCGCCGCCATGACCATGCTCGCGGCCTTCCTGGTCTCCCGGCCGTCCTTCGACCACTACCTGCTGGTGGTGCTGCCGCTGCTGTTCGCCTCGGTGGTGCGGCCGGGGTCGGCGCCGCGCTCGCCCTGGTTCTGGACGGCGGTGCTGCCGCAGGTGATCGGGATGCCGTGGAACTGGTATTTCATCAAGGAACGGCGGGCCTTCAAGGACTGCTTCACCCTGTGCGTGCTGGCCGCCGGGCTGATCCGCGGGTGTGCCGTCCGGCGGCGGGGTAGTCTGGCGGGCGTACGAACTGCAGGATCCGTGCGGCCCGAAGGGTCCGCCGAAGAGCACCTCACGGCGGGATCTCGTCCGGCGTTTTGACCCGTCCGGGGCAGCCCGGGTACTCTGCTGGTTTGTTATGTGTATTGGCTTCGTCGTTCTCACGCGAAGAGCCGGTACTCAAGTTCCCTGGAGCAGTTACCAGTGGCTCGCATACGGGCGGTAGCCCGGCAGTGCAGGCCCCAGCTGCATGATCGCTTCAGGTGTGTCAGGACCCATCACTGAAGAAGCGAAGGCTACGAACCGTGCGTACGTACAGCCCCAAGCCCGGCGACATCTCGCGCCAGTGGCTCGTCATTGACGCCCAGGACGTTGTCCTCGGCCGTCTGGCGACCCAGGCCGCTGCCCTCCTCCGCGGCAAGCACAAGCCGACCTACGCCCCCCACATGGACATGGGCGACTTCGTCATCATCGTCAACGCCGACAAGGTCCACCTGTCCGGCAACAAGGCGAACCAGAAGATGGCGTACCGCCACTCGGGCTACCCGGGTGGTCTGCGTGCCGTCCGCTACAGCGACCTCCTCGCGGACAACCCGGAGAAGGCCGTGGAGAAGGCCGTCAAGGGCATGCTCCCCAAGAACACCCTGGGCCGTCAGATGCTCTCGAAGCTGAAGGTCTACTCGGGCGACCAGCACCCCCACGCTGCCCAGCAGCCGGTGCCGTTCGAGATCACCCAGGTCGCGCAGTAATTCCGGCCACCCCCTAAGACGTAAAGAATTCTGAGGAGAATCGTGGCCGAGACCACCGTCGAGACCCCCATCGAGGGCGACGAGACCTACGACGCTGTGACCACCTTCGAGTCCGAGGCCCCGGAGGGTGACTACACCTCCGAGTCCCTCGCCTCGCGCTTCGGCGACCCGCAGCCGGCCGCCGGCCTGGGCCGTCGCAAGAACGCCATCGCCCGCGTCCGGATCGTTCCGGGCACCGGCAAGTGGAAGATCAACGGTCGCACCCTTGAGGACTACTTCCCCAACAAGGTGCACCAGCAGGAAGTCAACGAGCCCTTCAAGGTGCTCGAGCTCGACAACCGCTACGACGTCATCGCCCGCATCGCGGGTGGCGGCGTGTCCGGCCAGGCCGGCGCCCTGCGCCTCGGTGTGGCCCGTGCGCTGAACGAGGCGGACGTCGACAACAACCGCCCGGCGCTGAAGAAGGCCGGCTTCCTTTCCCGCGACGACCGTGCGGTCGAGCGCAAGAAGGCCGGTCTCAAGAAGGCCCGTAAGGCTCCGCAGTACAGCAAGCGCTAATCTGCCTGCTCTCTGCACGAATCCGCCCCGGCGGCACGCTCTGTGCTGCCGGGGCGGTTCGTTTACCGCCTCGGGCGGCACATATCTGTCACACGCGGTCACGGACAAAGAAGTACCCAGCGCGAACTCGGAGGACAAAAGTGGGACGACTCTTCGGAACGGACGGTGTACGGGGTGTCGCCAACGCGGATCTGACGGCCGAGCTGGCGCTTGGCCTCTCCGTGGCGGCTGCCCATGTGCTCGCCGAGGCGGGCACCTTTGAGGGGCACCGGCCCACCGCGGTGGTCGGCCGTGACCCCCGGGCCTCCGGCGAATTCCTGGAGGCCGCGGTCGTCGCCGGCCTGGCGAGCGCGGGCGTGGACGTCCTGCGCGTCGGTGTGCTGCCCACCCCGGCGGTGGCGTATCTCACCGGTGCGCTGGGTGCCGACCTCGGCGTGATGCTCTCCGCCAGCCACAACGCCATGCCCGACAACGGCATCAAGTTCTTCGCGCGGGGCGGCCACAAGCTCGCCGACGAGCTTGAGGACAAGATCGAGGCCATCTACCGGGAGCACCGCACCGGTGCCCCGTGGGAGCGCCCGACGGGCGCCGGTGTCGGCCGGGTCAGCGACTACGACGAGGGCTTCGACAAGTACATCGCCCACCTCATCGCGGTGCTCCCCAACCGGCTGGACGGCCTGAAGATCGTCCTGGACGAGGCCCACGGTGCGGCGGCCCGGGTCTCCCCGGAGGCCTTCGCCCGGGCCGGGGCCGAGGTGATCACCATCGGTGCCGAGCCGGACGGCCTCAACATCAACGACGGCTGCGGTTCCACCCACCTCGGCCTGCTCAAGCAGGCCGTGGTCGAGCACGGCGCCGACTTCGGCATCGCGCACGACGGTGACGCCGACCGCTGCCTGGCCGTGGACGGCAGCGGCGAGGAGATCGACGGCGACCAGATCCTCGCGGTGCTGGCGCTCGCCATGCGCGAGTCCGGGCAGCTGCGCAAGAACACCGTGGTCGCCACCGTCATGTCCAACCTCGGCTTCAAGCTGGCGATGGAGGCCGAGGGCATCGCGCTCGTGCAGACCGGCGTCGGCGACCGCTACGTGCTGGAGTCGATGAAGGAGAACGGCTACGCGCTGGGCGGCGAGCAGTCCGGCCACGTGATCATCCTCGACCACGCGACCACCGGCGACGGCACGCTGACCGGCCTGATGCTGGCGGCCCGGGTCGCCGCCACCGGCCGCTCCCTGGCCGACCTGGTCGGCGTCATGCGGCGGCTGCCGCAGGTGCTGATCAACGTTCCGGACGTGGACAAGTCCCGGGTGGCCACCTCGGGCGAGCTGGCCGCGGCCGTGGCCGACGCGGAGCGCGAGCTGGGCACCACCGGCCGGGTGCTGCTCCGTCCGTCCGGTACCGAGCCGCTTGTCCGGGTGATGGTCGAGGCCGCCGACATCGAGCAGGCGCGGTCCGTCGCGGGCCGGCTGGCCGACGCGGTCAAGTCCGCGCTGGGCTAGAGGCGCCTCGCAGGATCCAGGGACTCCCCCGGCAGGCCGGTTCGCGGTCAGGGCCGGGGGAGTCTGCGCTTCCAGCGGCCCCGCTGGGTGCGCCACAGCAGCTTCCACGCGTACAGGGTCAGGACGCCGGCCAGCATGATCCCGCCCAGGTTGAGCAGCAGCTGGTTGGCCGAGCCGAGCATCTGCCCGTACTCCCCGTAACTCATCGCCACGGCGGCGTTCGCGGCGGCCGGGACGGTGGTGACCGAGATGGCCACGCCGACCAGCGCCCCGGCCTTCGCCGAGGTCAGCGAGAGCATGCCGGCGACTCCGGCCAGCAGGGCGACGACGAAGGAGAACGGGTCCGGCTGCCAGATGAAGCTGGTGTTCGGGCGCGGATTGTCGAGCTTGCCCTCACTGAACAGGCCCATCGCGTCCATCACCACGCTGAACACGGTGGTGGCGATGATCGCCGCGGCGAAGCCGATCAGCAGGGCCGCCAGCGAGCGCGCGGCGAGCCTGGGCTTGCGCTGCACCAGGCCGGTGCAGACCCCGGCCAGCGGCCCGAACTCGGGGCCGACCGCCATGGCGCCCACGATCAGGACCGCGTTGTCGAGCACCACGCCGCAGGCCGCGATCATCGTGGCGATGATCATGAATGCCGCGTAGGTGATGGTGAGGGTGGACTCCTCGTGGGTCGCCTCGGCCAGCTGCTCCCAGACCACCGCGTCCGCGGGCTCGCCGGGGGCCTCCTCCTCGGCCGCATCGGCATGCTGGGACAGCGAGAGATCGATGTTCTCGACGGCGATCGAGCCGTCCTTGTCGATGCCGAGCTGCCGTAGTTCGTGCAGCAGCTCGTCACCGGCTTCCCGGGCGACATCGCAGAGGACCAGGTCCCCCTCGGGGTCCCGGGCGGCACCGGGGAGTACCACCAGATGGGTGGTTCCGACCGTCGATTCGACGGCCGACACCACGGCTTCCGTCCGGTCCGGCGGGGTGATCATCCGCAAATGCAGCATTGGTGCACTCTAAAGGCCGGAGCTTGCCGAGCGGGTGCCGGAGCGTGTCAGAGCTTGCGCAGGCTGAGCTTCTGCACCTTGTGGTCCGGGCCCTTGCGGACGACCAGGTTGGCCCGGCCGCGGGTCGGGGCCACGTTCTCCAGCAGGTTGGGGCGGTTGATGGTGCGCCACATCGTCTGCGCGTACTCCATCGCCTCCTCCTCCGAAACCTGGGTGTACTTCCGGAAGTAGGAGAAAGGATTCTGGAACGCGGTCTCGCGGAGCTTGCGGAACCGGTTCAGGTACCAGCGCTCGATGTCCTCGGCGCGCGCGTCCACATACACGCTGAAGTCGAAGTAGTCGGCCAGGCCGACCCTGGTCCGGCCGTCCTTGCCGGGCAGGGCCGGCTGGAGGACGTTGAGCCCCTCCACGATCAGGATGTCCGGGCGCCGCACCACCAGCTGCTCACCCGGCACGATGTCGTAGATGAGGTGCGAGTAGACGGGGGCGGTGACCTCGTCCTTGCCGGACTTGATGTCCGCGACGAAGCGGGTCAGTGCCCGCCGGTCGTACGACTCCGGGAAGCCCTTGCGGGACAGCAGCCCGCGCTCCTTGAGCTCCTTCATCGGGTAGAGGAAGCCGTCGGTGGTGACCAGCTCCACCCGCGGGTGCTCGGGCCAGCGGGCCAGCAGCGCCTGGAGCAGCCGGGCCACGGTGGACTTGCCGACGGCCACCGAGCCGGCCACGCCTATCACGAAGGGGGTGCCCTGCTGTGCGCCGTGGCCGTTGCCCGCGTCGCCGAGGAAGGTGTTGAGCGCGCCGCGCAGGTTGCTGGTGGCGCCGACGTACAGGTTGAGCAGCCGGGACAGTGGCAGGTAGACGTCCCGAACCTCGTCCAGGTCGATGACGTCGCCGAGGCCGCGCAGCCGCTCCACCTCCTCGGCGGTCAGCGGGAGCGGGGTCCGCTCGCGCAGCGCGCTCCACTCGGCGCGGGTGAGGTCGACGTACGGCGAGACATCGGCGGTGCGGTGCCGATGGCCGGGTGCGCTTCGTGGCGGCGAAGTGATCACACCGCCATTGTCGGCTCTCCGGCGGGTTCGTGGGTGGTGGGGTCGGTCACGTGGACGCCGTCTGAGGCCAGGGTTGTGCGGCTCTTGATCTCGATTGGGGGGAGGTGGGGTATCGGGCTCGTCACGATCACGGAATCGGCTGCGGGCAGGTGCCATGGCCACGTAGATTCAGCACTGTTCCGGTTTCTGTGTGCGCGCTGTGCCCCCTGTGCGAAGCGCCCCGGCCGGTTCCGTCATTCAACACTCCATGGGGGAGATCTTCTCGTGCGCAGCACTCTGGTTCGTCGTTCTGTCATGACCGCGTCCGCCGTCTCGCTGGCGCTGCTCGCCACCGCGTGCGGTTCCGAGGACAAGAAGGACGATGCGAAGAAGGACACCCCGCCCTCGGCCGCCGCGCCGGCCGCCCCGGCGGCCAAGGGCAAGACGGACGCAGAGCTCGCTCCGCTCCTGATTACGCAGGTCGAGGCGCCCAAGGACCACATCGTCAAGCCGCCGTCCGCGACCGAGGTGACGGCGGCCTCCGCGACCGCCGACAAGGCGGAGTGCGCGCCGCTCGTCCAGGCCCAGTCGATGATGCCCGTGGGCAAGCCGGCCGGTATCGCCCGTACCCAGGTCGTCGGGACCAGCGGGAACGCGGCGGGCCCGGGCGCGTCGGCGGAGGACAAGGCGAAGGCCGGGCTGGGCATGCTCGCCGGCGCCACCAAGACCACGGTCACCCTCATGTCGTACGACGGCAAGGGCGCCGAGGAGGCGTTCGCCTCGGTCAAGGCGGCCGGTACGTCCTGCGCCGGCGGTTTCTCGGTCACCCAGAGCGGTGAGGCGGTCAAGGTGAACGGCGTCGCCCCGGGCGCGGCCGTCACCGGCGGCGACGAGGCGGCCTCGTTCGTGGTGGACCTCGGCGACGCGGAGCTCCCGGTGCACTCCCAGCTGGTGGTGGTCCGCAAGGGCAACACCGTCGCCGCGTTCCACGCGCTGAACCTCGGCGGCAAGACCGAGCAGCCGAAGGCCGTCATCGAGGCCCAGGCCAAGAAGCTCGGCTGAGGCCGCGCGCGCCCGCGCGCAACCGAACGTCAACCCCGCTCCGGCGCATTCGCCGGGGCGGGGTTTTCGTCTGGTTCAGCTACCGGTCAGCGGGGGTTCAGCGGCGTACGCTGCGGCCTATGTGCGGAATTGTGGGTTACGTGGGAGCGCAGTCGGCGCTCGATGTGGTCATCGCCGGACTCAAGCGGCTGGAGTACCGCGGCTACGACTCGGCCGGAGTCGCCGTACTCGCCGACGGCCGACTGGCCGCCGCCAAGAAGGCCGGCAAGCTGGTCAACCTGGAGAAGGAGCTGGTCTCGCGGCCCCTGCCGGCCGGATGCACCGGCCTCGGGCACACCCGGTGGGCGACCCACGGCGGGCCGACCGATGTCAACGCCCATCCCCATCTGGACAATTCGGGGCGGGTCGCGATCGTCCACAACGGCATCATCGAGAACTTCGCCGTCCTGCGCGCCGAGCTGACGGAGCGTGGGCACCGGCTGGAGTCGGAGACGGACACCGAGGTCGTCTCGCACCTGCTGGCGGAGTCCTTTTCCGCCTCGGGGGACCTGGCGGAGGCGATGCGGCAGGTCTGCCGGCGCCTGGAGGGGGCGTTCACGCTGGTCGCGGTGCACGCCGACGACCCGGACGTGGTGGTGGGGGCACGCCGGAACTCCCCGCTGGTGGTGGGCGTCGGGGAGGGGGAGAACTTCCTCGCCTCGGACGTGGCCGCGTTCATCGCGCACACCCGGTCCGCGATCGAGCTGGGGCAGGACCAGGTCGTGGAACTGCGCCGCGACGGGGTGACGGTGACCAACTTCGACGGTACGCCGGCCCAGGTGCGGGCGTATCACGTGGACTGGGACGCCTCGGCGGCCGAAAAGGGGGGATACGACTACTTCATGCTCAAGGAGATCGCCGAGCAGCCGAAGGCGGTCGCCGACACCCTGCTGGGCCGGATCGACGGCAGCGGCTCGCTGACGCTGGACGAGGTGCGCATCCCGGCCTCGGTGCTGCGCGAGGTCGACAAGGTCGTGATCGTGGCCTGCGGCACGGCGTACCACGCGGGCCTGATCGCGAAGCTGGCGATCGAGCACTGGACCAGGATCCCGTGCGAGACGGAACTCGCGAGCGAGTTCCGGTACCGGGACCCGATCCTGGACCAGCGCACGCTGGTGGTGGCGATCTCGCAGTCCGGCGAGACCATGGACACCCTGATGGCGCTGCGGCACGCGCGGGAGCAGGGCGCCAGGGTGCTGGCCATCTGCAATACGAACGGCTCCACCATCCCGCGGGAGTCGGACGCGGTGCTGTACACGCATGCCGGGCCGGAGGTCGCGGTCGCCTCCACGAAGGCGTTCCTGACCCAGCTCGTCGCCTGCTACCTGGTCGCGCTGTACCTGGGGCAGGTGCGGGGCACCAAGTGGGGCGACGAGATCCGGGCCGTGGTCCGCGAGCTGTCGGACATCGCACGGGCGGTGGACCTGGTCCTGGAGACCATGGAGCCGGTGCGGAAGCTGGCCCGGTCGCTCGCTGCGAAGAACACGGTGCTGTTCCTGGGGCGGCACGTCGGCTATCCGGTGGCCCTGGAGGGTGCGCTCAAGCTGAAGGAGCTGGCGTACATGCACGCCGAGGGCTTCGCGGCGGGCGAGCTCAAGCACGGCCCGATCGCGCTGATCGAGCAGGACCTGCCGGTGGTGGTCGTGGTGCCGTCGCCGCGCGGCCGGTCGGTGCTGCACGACAAGATCGTGTCGAACATCCAGGAGATCCGGGCCCGGGGGGCGCGGACGATCGTGATCGCCGAGGAGGGGGACGAGGCGGTGGTCCCGTACGCCGACCATCTGATCCGGATTCCGGCCACGCCGACGCTGCTGCAGCCGCTGGTGGCGACGGTGCCGTTGCAGGTGTTCGCCTGCGAGCTGGCGACGGCGCGCGGCAACGAGGTGGACCAGCCGCGTAACCTCGCGAAGTCAGTGACCGTGGAGTGATGGGTCGTCAATTGTGATTATCGGCGTGGGGATCGACGTTGCGGAGATCGACCGGTTCGAGGCCGCGCTGGAGCGTACGCCCGGCATGGCGCGCAGGCTGTTCGTCGACGCGGAGTTGATGCTGCCCAGCGGCGAGCGGCGCGGTATCGCCTCGCTCGCCGCCCGGTTCGCCGCCAAGGAGGCCCTGGCGAAGGCGCTGGGCGCGCCGCCCGGCCTGCTGTGGACGGATGTCGAGGTGTACGTCGAGGACAGCGGCCGGCCGCGGCTGCGGGTGCAGGGCACGGTGGCGGCGCGCGCCGAGGAGCTCGGCGTGGGCTCCTGGCACATCTCGCTCAGCCATGACGCCGGGGTGGCGTCGGCGGTGGTGATCGCGGAAGGCTGACCCCATGCGTACTGCTTACCGCGTGGAGACCGTACGGGCCGCCGAGCGCGCGCTGATGGCCCGGTTGCCGGAGGGTGCCCTGATGCAGCGGGCGGCGGCCGGGCTGGCCGCCGTGTGCGCGCAGCGGCTGGGGCGGGTGTCCGGCAGCCGGGTGGCGCTGCTGGTGGGGCCGGGGGACAACGGCGGCGACGCGCTGTACGCGGGCGCCCGGCTGGCGCGGCGCGGGGCGGGGGTGTGGGCCGTGCCGATGGACCCGGAGCGGATGCATCCGGGCGGGCTGGCCGCGCTGCTGCGGGCCGGCGGGCGGACGGCGGACCGGGTGCCGGAACGGGTGGACCTGGTGCTGGACGGGCTGGTCGGGATCGGCGGCCGGGGCGGCCTGCGGGCGGCTGCGGCCGGCCTGGCGGACGGGGTGCCGGCCGGGGTTCCGGTGGTGGCCGTCGATCTGCCCAGCGGGGTGGACGCGGACACCGGGGAGACGGCGGGGCGGGCCGTGGCGGCCGGGCTGACGGTGACCTTCGGGGCGTACAAGCCGGGCCTGCTGATCGAGCCCGGGGCCTCGCTGGCCGGCGAGGTGCGGCTGGTGGACATCGGGCTGGAGCTGCCGGGGCCGCCCGGGGAGGCGGCGGGGGAGCCGGCGGTGGAGGCGCTGGAGGACGCGGACGTGCGCCGGCTGCTGCCGGTACCCACGGCCGCGAGCGACAAGTACCGGCGCGGGGTGGTGGGCCTGATCGCCGGTTCCGCCCAGTACCCGGGCGCGGCCGTGCTGGCCGTGGCGGGTGCGCTGCGGGGCGGTGCGGGCGCGGTGCGGTACGTCGGCCCGGCGGCGGACGCGGTGCTCGCCCGCTACCCCGAGGTGCTGATCGGCAGGGGCCGGGTGCAGGCGTGGGTGATGGGCCCAGGGCTGGGCAGCGAGGAGGTCCCGCTGCCGGCCGGGGACGTACCCCTGCTGGCCGACGCGGACGGGCTGCGCGGCCTGACCCCCGAAGCGGTCCGGGCCCGCACCGCCGAGACCCTGCTGACCCCGCACGCCGGGGAGGCGGCGGCGCTGCTGGGCGTGTCCCGGGAGGAGGTCGAGCGGGGGCGGCTGGCGGCGGTGCGGGAGCTGGCGGACCGGTTCGGGGCGGTGGTGCTGTTGAAGGGGGCGGCGACGCTCGTGTGCGAACCGGGCGGCCGGGCTCCGGTACGGGTCAACCCGACGGGCTCGCACTGGCTGGCCACGGCGGGCAGCGGGGACGTGCTGTCGGGGCTGGCGGGCTCGCTGCTGGCGGCGGGGCTGCGAGCGCGGGACGCGGGCGCGGTGGCGGCGTACCTGCACGGCCGCGCGGCCGAACTCGCCTCCGGCGCGGCGCGGGACCCGGCCCGCGCCTCCGGCGCGCCGATCACGGCCCACGAGGTGGCCCTGGCCCTCCCGGCGGCCTGGCGCTCCCTGACCTGAGGCCCTGCCCGGCCCCCCGGCCCCGGCCCGGCCCGGGGCTTCGCCCCGAGCCCCCGGCTCCGCCGGGCGTGGTGCGGGGCTGTGCCCCGGGCCCGCGGCTTCGCCGGGCGGTGTGCGGGGCTGCGCCCCGGGCCCCCGGCTCCGCCGGAGCCGTCCCGGCCCGGGGGCTGCGCCCCGCGCCCCCCGGCTTCGCCCGGCCCGGCCCGGCCCGGGGGCGGTGGTCCGAGGTGACACAGGGGGCCGGGGTTTCGGCTGGTGGTGGGGCCGGGTGGGTGCTGTGGGGGGGCTGGGGGGAAAGGGGTCTGAGAGACTGACCGGGATGAACGAGAGACCGCGGGTATTCGCCGAGATCGACCTTGACGCCGTACGGGAGAACGTCCGTGCCCTGCGCGCCCGGGCGCCCCGGGCCGAACTGATGGCCGTCGTCAAGGCCGACGCCTACGGGCACGGGGCCGTCCCCTGCGCCCGCGCGGCCCGGGAGGCCGGCGCCTCCTGGCTCGGAACCGCCACGCCCGACGAGGCCCTGGCGCTGCGCGCCGCCGGTGTCGACGGACGGATCATGTGCTGGCTGTGGACCCCCGGCGGCCCCTGGCGCGAGGCCGTCGAAGCGGACATCGACGTCTCCGTCAGCGGAATGTGGGCCCTCGACGAGGTACGGGAGGCCGCCCGCGCGGCCGGCCGCCCCGCCAGGGTCCACCTGAAGGCCGACACCGGCCTCGGCCGCAACGGCTGCCAGCCCGCCGACTGGGCCGAGCTGGTCCAGGCCGCGGTGGCCGCCCAGGCCGAGGGCACCGTCACGGTCACCGGCCTCTGGTCCCACTTCGCCTGCGCCGACGAGCCCGGCCACCCCTCCATCCGGCTCCAGCTCGACGCCTTCCGCGACATGGTGGCGTACGCCGAGAAGGAGGGCGTCGAGCCCGAGGTCCGGCACATCGCCAACTCGCCCGCGACGCTGACCGTCCCCGACAGCCACTTCGACCTCGTCCGGACCGGCCTCGCCGTCTACGGCGTGTCGCCCGCCCCCGAGCTCGGCACCCCCGCCCAGCTGGGCCTGCGCCCCGCCATGACCCTCAAGGCCACCGTGGCCCTGGTGAAGACCGTGCCCGCCGGACACGGCGTCAGCTACGGCCACCACTACACCACCGCCGCCGAGACCGCCCTCGCGCTGATCCCGGCCGGCTACGCCGACGGCATTCCCCGGCACGCCTCCGGCCGCGCCCCGGTGCTGGTCGGCGGGCAGGTCAGGACCGCCGCCGGACGGGTGGCCATGGACCAGTTCGTCGTCGACCTCGGGCCCGGCGAGCACCGGGTGCGGGCCGGTGACGAGGCCGTCCTCTTCGGGACCGGCGAACACGGCGAACCCACCGCCGAGGACTGGGCTCAAGCGGCAGACACGATCGCGTATGAGATCGTCACCCGTATCGGAGGGCGGGTGCCTCGGGTGTACCGCAACGGCTGAGGCCGAGTGAGGACGGGCGGCGTGAGCGAGAACTGGCGGAAGGCCGGCTGGGCAGGTGCCGCGATCGGCGTCATGGCCGCGGGCGCGGCGGCCGGCGTCGCGGTCGAGCGGCTCACCGTGGGCCGCGGCATCCGGACGAGAGCACGGATCGCGCTCGACGCGGCCGGCCCCTACGGCTCGCTGCGCGGCCGGGAGGGCACCACCCGCGCCGAGGACGGCACCGAGCTCCACTACGAGGTCGACGACCTGCCCGCGGAGCCCCGGCGCCGCCGCCCGCTGCGCCGCAATGCCGCCGCCGGCCAGGTGACCGTGGTGTTCTGCCACGGGTACTGCCTCAGCCAGGACTCCTGGCACTTCCAGCGGGCCGCCCTCCGCGGTGTCGTCCGCAGCGTCTACTGGGACCAGCGCAGCCACGGCCGCTCCGACCGGGGGCTGTCCCAGGCCGACGGCGAACCGGTCACCATCGACCAGCTCGGCCGCGACCTCAAGGCCGTCATCGACGCCGCCGCCCCCGAGGGAAAGCTGGTGCTGGTCGGGCACTCCATGGGCGGCATGACGATCATGGCGCTGGCGGACCTCTTCCCGGAACTGGTCCGGGACCGGGTCCGCGGGGTGGTGCTGGCCGGCACCTCCGGCGGGCGCCTCGACGAGGTGACGTACGGACTTCCGGCCGTCGGCATGACCGCGGTGCGCCGGGTGCTGCCCGGGGTGCTGCGTGCGCTCGGCTCGCAGGTGGAACTGGTGGAGAAGGGCCGCAGGGCCACCGCCGACCTCTTCGCCGGCATGATCAAGCGGTACTCGTTCGGGTCCCGGGACGTGGACCCGGCGGTGACGCGCTTCGCCGAACGGCTGATCGAGGCCACGCCCATCGACGTGGTCGCCGAGTTCTACCCGGCCTTCCAGGTCCACGACAAATCGGCCGCGCTGCGGCGGTTCACCGGGGTTCCGGTCACCGTGATCGCCGGGGACAAGGACATGATCACCCCGCCCGAGCACAGCGAGGCCATCGCCGCCGAACTCCCCGATGCCGAGCTGGTGGTGCTGGAGAACACCGGACACCTGCTGATGCTGGAGCGCCCCGAGGCCGTCACCGGCCTGCTGCTGGACCTGCTGGGCCGCGCCGGGGCGGTGCCCGGAGCCACTACCGTTGGCTCCTATGGAAGCACCGCACACCCAGGCGGCTGAGACCGCCACCACCGTGGCCGCCGGCTCTGTCTCCGTCTCCGTCACCGTCGATTCCCCCGAGCGGATGCAGGACCTCGGCCGCCGGATCGCCGCCCTGCTGCGCCCCGGCGACCTCGTCCTGCTGACCGGTGAACTCGGCGCGGGCAAGACCACCCTGACCCGGGGACTGGGCGAGGGGCTGGGCGTGCGCGGGGCCGTGACCTCGCCGACCTTCGTGATCGCCCGGGTCCATCCCTCGCTGGTCGGCGGCCCGGCGCTGGTGCACGTGGACGCGTACCGGCTCGGTGGCGGGCTCGACGAGATGGAGGACCTGGACCTCGATGTGTCGCTGCCCGAATCGGTGATCGTGGTCGAGTGGGGCGACGGCAAGGTCGAGGACCTGTCCGAGGACCGGCTGCACGTGGTGATCGCGCGCGCGGTCGGCCACGAGGAGGTGCTCGACGACGTCCGCGAGGTCTCGGTACGGGGCGTGGGAGCGCGCTGGGGCGCGGAGCGCGGCGCGGACCAGCTCAAGGCGCTGGCGGAGCCGACCGCGTAGGGAAACGTACCGACAACTCGTCGGCAAGATATTGCGCGGGTGCCGGGCCGCGTGATGACATGGTACCGAGCACTGGTTAGGGCTACCTAACTTCGGCGTATCCGGATGCAGGAGGCAGCCATGGCGGCCATGTCGGCAGCAGAGCGGGGAGACGCGTCCCGCAGGTCCGGCCCCGCACTCGTCCCCTTCGGGCTGACCATGCAGGCGCTGCTCGCCTCGTGCGCGGCGGCGACGGCGGTCTCCACGCCCCCGAAGTCCGAACAGGCCGAGAGCGGCGAAGGAGACGGCGAGGGAGAGGGCGGCGGCGGGGCTCCCGGAGAAGCAGCCGCGGCTGCCTGAGGAGCTCCCCCGAGCTTCCCCGCGGGGGGTGCCGCCGTCAGCCGGCGTCCCCCGTCCGGGTGGTTCCGCGGATGATCGTCCCGGCGGCGAAAGCCGCCGGAGTGCGCCGTTACGGAACGACGACCACCTTCGAGGTGACCATCGCGAAGCCCCACATCGCGTCCCCGTCGGTCCGCGTCATCCGGATGCCGCCGGTCTTCTTGGCCGGGTCGGGCGCCGGCGTCGAGCCGTCCACCCGGGCGCTGAACCCGATCACCGTGCCCTCGTTGCTGGCGAACCGTACGACGTGCTCGATCGGCACCCCGTCCGAGCCGGTGACCGCGCCCGAGCGCGAGCCCACCACATAGCTGCCCGGCTTCGGGTGAACCGTGCTCGGCACCACCGGGAACGTCCGGGGCACCGCACCGGCGGCGGCCTCCACCAGCCAGACCCGCTTCTGGCCCACCGAGTAGACCACCCGCTTGCCGGTGCCCGAGTTCTCCGGGACCGCCACCGGCTTCGCCGGGTCCTGGGGCGCCGCGGGCTGCGGCGGGGCCGGGTTCGCGGGCTGCCGGGCCTCGGCCGCCGGCCGCGCCGGTGCACTCGCCGACGCCTGGTAGGCGAGGAAGCCGACCACGGCGATCGCCGCCGCCGTGAGCCCGGCCACGATTCCCGAGCTGCTGCGTGCCACCTTGCTCCACCTTCCCCGGTGCTGCCCCTGATCCAACCCTGGGTCGACGGTAGCAGCCGGGGCCCCGGGGATCCGGCCGCAACGGGCGCGGGCGACCGCCGTCCCCGGAGTCGTAGGCTGTTCGCGTGCTCTTGCTCGCAGTGGATACCGCCACCCCCGCCGTCACCGTCGCCCTCCACGACGGCGAGTCCGTCCTCGCCGAATCCAACAAGGTGGACGCGCGCCGACACGGGGAGCTGCTGCTGCCCTCCGTCGACGCCGTCCTCGCCGAGGCCGGCCTGAAGCTCGACGCCGTGACCGGCATCGTCGTGGGCACCGGCCCCGGCCCCTACACCGGGCTCCGGGTCGGCCTGGTCACCGCCGCCGCCTTCGCCTCCGCCCTCGGTGTGCCCGTCCACGGGCTGTGCACCCTCGACGGCCTCGCGTACGCCGCCGGGACGGCCGGGATCGAAGGCCCCTTCGTGGTCGCCACCGACGCGCGCCGCAAGGAGGTCTACTGGGCCCGGTACGAGGACCCGCGCACCCGGACGGGCGAGCCCGCCGTGGACCGGCCGGCCGACATCGCCGAGCAGGTGGCCGGGCTGCCGGCGGTGGGCGCGGGCGCACTGCTCTACCCCGAGGTCTTCCCGGACGCCCGCGGCCCCGAGCACCAGTCGGCCGCGGCCCTCGCCTCCCTCGCGGCGGAACGGCTCGCGGCCGGGCAGGAGGCCACCGGATTCCTGCCGCCGACCCCGCTCTACCTCCGCCGGCCCGACGCGCAGGTCCCCAAGAACTACAAGGTGGTCACCCCCCAGTGACCACCGCCGCGTCCACCGAGGCCACCGGGGCCGTCGTGCTGCGCGAGATGCGCTGGTGGGACATCGAGCCGGTGCTGGAGCTGGAGCACGAGCTGTTCCCCGAGGACGCCTGGTCCGCCGGCATGTTCTGGTCCGAACTCGCCCACGCGCGCGGCCCGCAGGCCACCCGCCGCTATGTGGTGGCCGAGGAGCGCGGCACCGGCCGCCTGGTCGGCTACGCCGGACTGGCCGCGGCCGGCGACCTGGCCGACGTACAGACCATCGCGTCCGCCCGCGACCAGTGGGGGACCGGACTCGGCGCCCGGCTGCTGACCGACCTGCTGCGCGCCGCCACCGCCTTCGAATGCACCGAGGTGCTGCTGGAGGTGCGGGTGGACAACACCCGCGCCCAGCGGCTCTACGAGCGCTTCGGCTTCGAGCCGATCGGCTTCCGGCGCGGCTACTACCAGCCCGGTAACGTCGACGCGCTCGTGATGCGCCTCTGTGACCCTGCAAGCTCCGTTCCTGTGCGACCCGTGCGAAGTGAGAACCATGGCTGACGAACCCCTCGTCCTCGGCATCGAGACCTCCTGCGACGAGACCGGAGTCGGGATCGTCCGTGGCACCACCCTGCTCGCCGACGCGATCGCCTCCAGCGTCGACGAACACGCGCGCTTCGGCGGTGTGGTGCCCGAGGTCGCCTCGCGGGCCCACCTGGAGGCGATGGTCCCGACCATCGAGCGGGCCCTGCAGGAAGCCGGGGTGTCCGCCCGGGACCTGGACGGCATCGCGGTGACGGCCGGACCCGGTCTGGCCGGCGCCCTGCTGGTCGGCACCTCCGCGGCGAAGGCCTACGCCTACGCCCTGGGCAAGCCGCTGTACGGGGTGAACCACCTGGCCTCGCACATCTGCGTGGACCAGCTGGAGCACGGGCCGCTGCCCGAGCCGACCATGGCCCTGCTGGTGTCCGGCGGCCACTCCTCGCTGCTGCTGGCACCGGACATCACCTCCGACGTCCGGCCGCTCGGCGCCACCATCGACGATGCGGCGGGCGAGGCCTTCGACAAGATCGCCCGGGTGCTGAACCTGGGCTTCCCCGGCGGCCCGGTGATCGACCGGCTGGCCAAGGAGGGCGACCCGGCCGCCATCAACTTCCCGCGCGGGCTGACCGGGCCGCGCGATGCGGCGTACGACTTCTCCTTCTCCGGGCTGAAGACGGCCGTGGCGCGCTGGATCGAGGCCAAGCGGAACGCCGGCGAGGACGTGCCGGTGCGCGATGTGGCGGCGTCCTTCCAGGAGGCCGTGGTGGACGTGCTCACCCGCAAGGCCATCCGGGCCTGCAAGGACGAGGGCGTCGACCACCTGATGATCGGCGGCGGTGTGGCGGCCAACTCCCGGCTGCGCGCGCTGGCGCAGGAGCGCTGCGACGACGCGGGCATCGTCCTGCGGGTTCCGCGGCCCAAGCTGTGCACGGACAACGGGGCGATGGTGGCGGCGCTGGGCGCGGAGATGGTCGCCCGGAACCGGCCGGCCTCGGACTGGGACCTGTCCGCGGACTCCTCCCTGCCGGTCACCGACCCGCATGTGCCGGGCACCTCGCACGGCCACGGGCACGGGCATGGCAGCGGCCACGGCCATGGGCACGGCCACGACCACGACCACGTGCACGAACTGAGCAAGGACAACCTGTACTCGTGAGCATCACGGTGGCACTGATGTGGGAGGCCCGGGCCGTCGACGGGCGGGGCAACGAGCTGCTCGAATGGGCCCGTTCGCGGGTGCTGGAGCGCGAACCGCTGCGCCGCGAGGTGCTCCGGGCCCCGCAGGACCGGGTCCTCGTCATCACCTGGTGGGAGGCCGGCTCCCTCACCGAGGAACTGCCCGAACTCCCGGAGCCGGCCCAGGACCTGATCGCCCGTCCGGTGCACCGCTGGCGCTTCGAATCGGTGACCTGACGCCGTCGTGGCGGAGTCCGGCGTTCCTGGACCACGGTCCCGCTATGGTCATGCGCATGCCTCGCCGTCATCTGCCGCCCCCACCGCCGCCGGCGCACCTGCGCGCCTGGCATGACGAGGCCGTCCTGAGGGACGACCGGGCCACGTTCCTGGCCGAGTTGGCGCGGCAGAGCCTCGGCCTCACCCGGCTGCTGCTGCTCTGGTCCGTCGCCGCCGTCTTCGCGTTCGGCTGGTCCTTCCTCGGCATGGCCCTGATGTCCTTCGAACAGGGCGACGGCCTCGGCGCCGTGATCGGCGCGGTGTTCGCCGCGCTCGGGTTCGGTGTGCTGGTGCCGGCCGGATTCTGGTTCGCCTGGGGTGCGCGGCGGGACCGCGAGGTGCGGCAACTGCTGTGCGCGTGGGCCGAATCGGAGCCGCCCGCCGGGGTCCCGGCCGGCCATCCGGCGGCCGGGCTGCGGCTGTGTGCGCCGGGCCGCAGCCTGGGCTGGCTGCTGAGCTCCGCCGTGCTGTGCGCGGCCGGCCTCTGGGTGGCCTTCGGCTGGGCGGCCTCGGCCCGGCCGGACGGGACCACGTACGCCACGTACGCCGAGGTCGCGTACTACATCGGCCTCGGCATGATCCTCTGGGTCACCGGGCTGCTGGGCGCCGGCAAGGCCGCCGCCCACTACCGGTGGGCGGCACGGGTCTTCACCGGGCCGGCGACGCGGGCGAGCCGATGAGCACGGACGGGGCCCCGGCCACCCGGGTGAGGAACACGGTCGCCGCGTTCCGTCCCTGAGGCTTGACCTTCCGGCGGAGTTCCTCCGGCTCGATCGCCGAACCGCGCTTCTTGACGGTCAGGATGCCCACCTCGCGCTCGCGCAGCAGCGCCTTGAGCTTCTTCAGGTTGAAGGGGAGCACATCGGTGATCTCGTACGCGGTGGCGTACGGGGTGGGGCGAAGCTCGTCGGCGGTGACATAGGCGATGGTCGGGTCGATCAGCCGGCCGTCGAGCTCCGCGGCGACCTCGGCGACCAGATGGGCGCGGATGACGGCGCCGTCCGGCTCGTAGAGCCAGCGGCCGACCGGGCCGGGCTCGGGATCGGGCAGCGGGTTCCCGGGGCACAGCGAGTGCGGGCCCGGCAGCAGGGTGGACCGGACCGCCCCGGGGCTGGTGCCGAACCAGAGCACCGCTTCCTTCACGTCCCCGTGGTCGGAGATCCACTCGGCCTCCGCCTCGGCCGGGACGGCCTCGTGCGGGATGCCGGGGGCGATCTTGACGGCGGCGAACCGGGCGCTGCCGGCGGCCCGTACGGCCCAGGACAGCGGCGGTGAGTAGGCCTCCGGGTCGAAGGTCCGGCCGCGCCCGCCGCGCCGGGCCGGGTCCAGGAACACGGCGTCGTACCCGGCGGTGTCGACCTCCGTCACATCCGCCTCCCGGACCTCGATCAGCCCCTCCAGCCCCAGCGCCTCGGCATTGGCGCGGGCCACGGCGGCGGTGAGCGGGTCTCGGTCCACGGCCAGCACCCGGATGCCGGCCCGGGCCAGCGCGATGGCGTCCCCGCCGATTCCGCAGCACAGGTCGGCGAGGCTGCGTACGCCGAGCGCGGAGAACCGGTCGGCGCGGTAGGCGGCCACGCTCGCCCGGGTGGCCATCTCGACCCCGCCGGGGGTGAAGAACATCCGGTACGCGTCCTCCGCCCCGAACTTCGCCACCGCCCGCTGCCGCAGCCGGGCCTGCCCCAGGGCCGCGGACACCAGCCCGGCCGGGTGCTCGCGGCGCAGCCGGGTGGCGACGGCGAGCTCGCGGGCGGGGTCGTAGTCGCGCAGCGAGTCGAGGAGGGCGAGGCCCTCGGGGGTGCGGAGGGCGGCGAAATCGTGCGGGTTCACCGGCTCATTGTGCGCCAGCCGGTGGACAGTGCGGATCCGGTCGCGGTGTCGTCCGGGTGTCGTCCGGGGACTCGCACTGCCGCCTGACAATATGCCCAGCTATGCAGCTAGTAGGAAAAAAGGAACAAAAAGCTCATCGGGTTGTCGGCTCGCGCGGCCGGTTCGGGGTGGCGCTGGCCGCGCTGCTGGTCGCCGCCCTGGGCACCGCCTGCTCCTCCGAGACCGGCAGACAACCGGGCAAGCCGGAAAAGCCGAAGGCGGGCAGCGAGGCCGGCGCCGCCGGCGCACCCGTCAACCCGGCCGCCCTGCGCAAGCAGAAGGAACTGGCCCGGCTCGCCGCCGTGAAGCGGTGGGGGCTGGCCAAGACCCCGCTGCGCGCCCCGGCCGCACCCAAGGAGAAGCCGGAGATCGAAACCCGCGACGGCTTCGAGGTCGACGACCACGAGGGCCTCCCGCCGGTGTTCACCACCATCCCCACCGAGGAGAACATCGTCTTCCTCACCGTCGACGACGGCGCGGAGAAGGACCCCCAGTTCCTGAAGATGATGAAGGAACTCGACATCCCCTACACCGCCTTCCTCAGCGACTACCTGGTACGGGACAACTACCCGTACTTCAAGCAGATGCAGGCGGCCGGCGTCACCCTCAACAACCACACCCTGAACCACCGCTACATGCCGGCCCTCTCCTACGAGAAGCAGCGCCAGGAGATCTGCGGCCAGCAGGAGACGCTGCAGAAGGTGTTCGGCAAGCGGCCCACCGTCTTCCGCCCGCCGTACGGCAACTACAACGAGGACACCCTGCGCGCCGCCAAGTCCTGCGGCATCAAGCACGTTCCGCTGTGGAACGCCGAGGTGTTCCCGGACAAGATGGACTACCGCGAATGGGACCGCGACATCCACCCCGGCGACATCATCCTCACGCACTTCCGGGGCCGGGAGGACTGGAAGGGCACCATGCCTGACATGATCCGTCAGGTGATGAAGACCGTCACGGACAAGGGATACGCCGTGGCCCGCCTGGAGGACTACCTGTGACGAGCGCGCGCCGGCTGACGGCCGGACTCCTGGCGGCCGGCGCGCTTGCGCTCTCCCTGGCAGGGTGCGGGGAGAGCGTGGAACCCATCGAACGGCTCGGCCGGAAGGCGACGGGCGAAGTCCGGGACGGCGGTGCGAACGGCGGCCCGACCGCGCCATCCGCATCGGGATCCGCATCCGCATCGGCATCCGCCCCGACGAAACCGTCGCCTTCCGGTGCAGCCGGTGGAACCGAAAGCCACCGGCGCTGGGGCCTGTCCCGCCCGGTGGAGCTCGCACCGAAACCGGACCGCAAGGCGGAACTGCCGAAGGCCGCACCGGGGCGGGTTCCGGTGGTGGACCGAATACCCGTGCCGGCGGGGGAGAAGACCGTCTTCCTCACCTTCGACGACGGGGCCGAACGCGACCCCGAATTCCTGAAGATGGCGGCCGACCTCCGGCTGCCGATCAGCATGTTCCTCACCGACAGCGTCGCCTCGGCGGGCTACGACCACTTCGCGAAGCTCCGCGACCTGGGCAACGGCAGCGTCATCAACAACCACACGCTGTCCCACCTCAACCTGCGGACCCTCTCCTACGAGGCGCAGAAGGCCCAGATATGCGGCCAGCAGGACCGCCTGGCAGCCCGCTTCGGCACCCGCCCGCGCCTGTTCCGCCCGCCCTACGGCAACTACAACGACAACACCCTCCGCGCGGCCAAGGACTGCGGGACGGAGGCGTTGGTCCTGTGGCGGGCGTCGATGCAGATACGCAACCTCCAGTACGCAGAGGGCTCCGCCCTCAAACCGGGCGACATCATCCTGGCCCACTTCCGCGGCCCGTCCGAGCTCAAGGGCTCGACGGAAACCGAGATGACCACACGGATGCTCCAGAAGATCCAGGAACAGGGCTTCAGGATCGGCCGCCTGGAGGACTACCTGTGACGCAGCCCCTCCCCCCGAAGCCCGACCTCCCCGACCTGACCGCGGCGCGCCGCAGCGGGCGGGCCGCCGTGATCGAGGTGACGTGGCAGCGGCTGATCCTGAGCCGCCGGTGGACGCGTGAACGCCACCGGATCCTCTGGCCCGAGAGCACCTACCAGGGCCTCGTCCCCCTCCTGGAGGCGGCGTACGAGGTGCCGGCCCTGCGGCAGCTCTACCCGTTCACCAGCCACGACACCTTGGGCTTCAGCACCTGCACGGAGTACCCGTACGAGGTTCACCTGCCCGTGGTCACCCCTCTCCCGGACGGCCGCTTCCGCCTCCGCCGCTTCCACACCGGGGCGCCGCTCGCCCACGCCGGCACACCGTCCGAGGTCATCGCCCTGCTCACCGCGAACCATCCGGGGCCGGCGGCCTGAGGGGCAAGGGAGCAGGCCCGCTACGCCGCCAGGGTTGCCGGGGGTTCCGTCGTGGCGCGGCTGTCCGCCTCGCGTTGTCGTTCCGCGCTGTCGCTGATGCGGAGCAGCAGGGCGATCATGATCCAGTTGGCCAGCAGGGATGAGCCGCCCTTCGCCAGGAACGGCAGGGTCTTGCCGGTCAACGGGATCAGGCCGGTCACGCCGCCCGCCACCACGAACACCTGGAGGGCCAGCGACGCGGCCAGGCCGACGGCGAGGAGTTTGCCGAAGGGGTCGCGTGCGCCGAGGGCCATCCGGAGGCCGCGCTGGACCAGCAGCGCGTAGAGGACCAGCACCGCCATCACCCCGGCCAGCCCGAGCTCCTCGCCGACCGTGGTCAGGATGAAGTCCGAGCGGCCGGCGAACTTGATCAGCTCCGGGTGTCCCTGGCCGAGGCCGGTGCCGGAGATGCCGCCGGTGCCGAAGCTGAACAGGGCCTGGGCCGACTGGTCGGAGATCAGGCCGTCGGGCCGCTGGCCCTCCGGCAGGAAGATGGCCATCGGGTTGAGCCAGGCCTGGATGCGGTTCTTGACGTGCGGCTCGGTCGAGCCGACCACGAACGCGCCCACCGCCGCCATCAGGACGCCGCAGACGATCCAGCTGGTGCGCTCGGTGGCGACGTACAGCATCACCACGAAGACGCCGAAGAAGATCAGCGAGGTGCCCAGGTCCCGCTCGAAGACGAGCACCAGCATGGCCAGGATCCACACCGTGATGATCGGCCCCAGCTGCCGCATCGGCGGCAGCCGCATCCCCAGGAACTTCCGGCCGGCCAGCGCCAGCGCATCCCGGTGGACGACCAGGTACCCGGCGAAGAACACCGCGATCATGATCTTCACGAACTCGCCGGGCTGCACCGAGAACGGCCCGATGAAGATCCACCGCTTGGCGCCGTACGTATCGGCCGGCATGAACGCCGGGGCGATCAGCAGCACCAGCGCCACGGCCATCGTGAGGTAGATGAACCGCTGCAGGAACCGGTGGTCCTTCAGCAGCGCCACCACCAGCACGCACGAAGCCACCCCGATGACCGTCCACAGCAGCTGGCCCGGTGCGTTCGCCTCGCCGCCGTACCGCTCGATGTACGACTGGTCGAGCCGGTGCAGCAGCACCAGCCCCAGCCCGGTGAGCAGCATCGCCAGCGGCAGGATCAGCGGATCCGCGTACGCGGCGAACCGGCGCACCCCCAGATGCCCCACCAGGGACAGCAGGCTCAGGCTGATGGCGAAGCCGGCGAGGTCGGCGGGCAGCTCGCCGTTCATCGACAGGCCGGCATTGGCGTGCCCGAACACGGCGATGCCGACGACCAGGACGAGCAACAGGGCTTCGGTGCGGCGGCGGGCGCCCGCCACCGTCAAGGGCCTCAGTCCACGCACGGGATGCCGCCGCCGTCGATGGCGGTCCCTTCCGTCCGGTGCCGGTTCTGGCCCCCGGCGGAGTTCGCCGGCGGGGTCGGTTCCGAGGCCGGAGCCTGTGATGCGCCGGAGTCGCCCGAGGCCGTGGGGTCGGCGGAAGTCTTTGGTCCGATCTGCTCGGCAATGCGGCGCTTTATCTTCATATCATCTACGACGTTAATGTCCTCCCCATGGTTCCTTCCGAACCCCTCCACGGGCAGTGTGGTGAACTCCACCCGCCCTCCGGACAGGTTCTTGGCCTGCTTCACAAACGCCAGGAGGTCCCAGCCCTCGTCCGTCACCACGTCCTTCTTCGCCGCGTCGATCAGCTTGATCAGCTTGACCGGGTCGGTGAAGGTGCCGACCGAGTTCAGCTTCTGCGTGGCCCCCGCCAGGAACGCCTGCTGCCGCTTCGTCCGGTCCAGATCGCCCCTCGGCAGCCCCATCCGCTGCCGGACGAAGGCCAGCGACTGCTGCCCGTTCAGGGTCTGCCGGCCCGCCGGGAAGTCGGCGCCCGAGTTCTTGTCCTTGACCGCCTTGTTCAGGCACACCGGAACCCCGTCCAGCGCGTCCGCCAGGTGGTAGAAGCCCGCCAGGTTGAGTTCCGCGAAGTGGTCGACCGGCACCCCGAGGAAGGACCGGACCGTCTCGATCGACGCCTTCCGGCCCGCCTCGCGCCCTTCCCGCTCCAGCTGCCGCCGGTCCGTGACCCCCTGCGCCGCCAGGCGTCGCTCCTGCTCCGCCTTGGCCAGCCCGTACGCCTTCTTGATCTTGTCCTTGCCGGTGAAGCCGGGAATGCCCTTGAGCTCGACGAAGTCGTCCCTGGGTATGGAGAAGGCCTTCGCCTTGCCGCCGTCGCCGGGGACGTGCAGCAGGATCAGCGTGTTCGTGTTGTAGCCGCCGATGTCGGAACTGCCCGCGTGCAGCCGGTCGAGCACCTGCTCCGGCAGTTTCTCGCCGTTCTGGTCGCGCCGGCTGTCCAGCCCCATCAGCAGGATGTTGGTGTCCCCGTGCGCCGACTTCTCGGCGCCCTCCAGGGCCTTGGAACTGCCGATGCTGCCGGCCAGGTCCCGGTACAGGTACCAGGCGGTGCCGCCCGCCAGGACGGTCAGGGCCGCGGCCGTGGTCAGCAGCAGGCGGATGATGCGGCGCGGCCTCCGCCGGCGCCGGCGCCCTGCCGTGTGCCGGCCGGGTGCCGATGGCGTCGTGGTCTTCCTTCGGTGCGCGCTCATGCCTGTCGATTCTGATGCGGGCCTGCTGAAGGAAAGCTGAATCCCTGAATCCCTGAACCCCTGAATCCCCGAAGGCTGCCTCAGGGCCGGGGCCGGTGCGCGGGCAGCCGCAGTACCAGCCGGGTGCCGCCGCCCGGGGCCTCCCCGGCCGTGACCTCGCCGCCGTGCGCCCGCGCGATCTCCCGGGCGATGGGCAGGCCCAGCCCGGTGCCGCCGCCGGTCCGGCCGCGGTCCTCGTCCAGCCGTACGAAGCGCTCGAAGACCCGGTCCCGGTCGGCGGCCGGGATCCCGGGGCCGTCGTCGCGGACCTCCAGGACGGCGGTGGCCGCGGCCGTCCCCGGCGCCGCCGCGTACGCCCGTACGACGACCTCGGTACGGGCATGCCGCAGCGCGTTGTCCACCAGATTGGCCAGGGCCCGCTCCAGCCGGGCCGGGCGTCCCGTGGCGGGGACCGGAGCCTCGGCCTCCACCCGCAGCCGGACCTGCCGGGGCCGGGGCACGGGACGGCGGGCCGCGTCCTCCGCCGCGAGCAGGGCCAGGTCCACGGGCTCCCCGGCCGCCCCGTCGGCCCCGCCGTCCAGCCGGGCCAAGAGCAGCAGGTCCGCCGCGATCCGCTGGAGCCGGTCGGTCTCGGCCAGCGCCGCCCGGACCGACTCCCGGTCCGGCCGGTCGCCGGGCCGGGGCGCACCGGCCAGCGCCACCTCCAGCCGGGACCGGACGGCGGCCAGCGGATTGCGCAGCTCGTGCGAGGCATCGGCGGTGAACTGCCGCTGCCGGGCGTCGGACCGCTCCAGCCGGTCCAGGGTGTCGTTGACCGTCCGGGCCAGCCGGGCGATCTCGTCCGCCCCGCCCGGGTCCGGCACCCGCCGGTCCAGCCGGCTCGCCGTGACCGCGGCCAGCCCGCTCCGGATCGCGGTCACCGGCCGCAGCGCCTGCCCGGTCACCCACCAGGCCAGCAGTGCCGCGAACCCGATCAGCGGCGGCGCACCCGCCAGCAGGCCGAGCGCGATGGCCCGGGTGGCATCGTCCACATCGCCGAGCACCGTCATCGCGTACACCGTGACCCGCTCGCCGGGCCCGGCGCCCTGCGCCTCGACGAGGACCACCCCGCGCCGCTCACCGCCCGGGCGGTCGGCCGGAAGGATCACGGTCCGCGAATCCGTCCCGGGCGGCGGCCGTACGCCGGCCAGCTCGGCCGGCGCCACCGCCCGGGTGTTGCCGCCGGCGGCCAGGGTCCGGCCGTGCGCGTCGAGGACGAGGACCAGGTCCACCCCCGCGTCCGGGGCGGGCAGCCGGCCGTCGGCCGGCAGGGCGTGCGCGTCCGCCTGGGCGGCGGCCTTGCGGGCGGCGAGTTCGGTGCGGGACGCGGTGTTGTCGAGGAGGTTGGCGCGCAGCAGGTGGTGGAGCCAGAGGCCGCCGGCGGCCAGCAGGGCGGCCATGGCGAGGGCTGCCGCGAGGGCGGCCCGGGCGCGCAGGGAACTACCCCGCACCGCCGCCACCCGCCCCCGCCGCACCGCTGCCGCCCTGGCCCGTACAGCCGGCGCCGCCGTCCGCGGCCATCCGGTAGCCGGTGCCGTGCACGGTGAGGATGGAGCGGCGGCCGAACGGCGCGTCGATCTTCCGGCGCAACGAGGAGACGTACACCTCGACGATGTTCGGGTCGATGCCGGCCGGGGCCTCCCAGACCTCGTCCAGGATGTCCTGCTTGGCGACGGCCTGCCCGGGCCGCTCCATCAGGCACCCCAGCACCGCCAGCTCGCGGGCGGTCAGTTCGATCTCGGCCGCGCCGCGGCGGCAGCGCCGGGACTCGCGGTCCAGGCACAGATCGCCGGCCTGCAGGGTGGTGCGCTCGGGGGTGCCGACCCGGCGGGCCAGGGCCCGGAGCCGGGCGCCGAGCACCACGAAGGAGAACGGCTTGGTGAGGTAGTCGTCGGCTCCGCGGTCGAGGCCCTCGGCCTCGTCGTGCTCGCCGTCCCGGGCGGTCAGCATCAGCACCGGGGTGCGGTCGCCGTGGGCGCGCAGCCGGGCGCAGATCTCGTACCCGGACAGGCCCGGGAGCATCAGGTCGAGCAGGACGACGTCGTAGGGGCCGCCGCTGAGGGCGAGTTCCAGGCCGCGGTGGCCGTCGTGGGCCGTTTCCACCCGGTGGCCGTCAGCGGCGAGGCCTCGCCGAATGGTTTCGGCGAGGCCTTCTTCGTCTTCGACCACGAGGATGCGCACCCCCCAACTGTCACATATGGGACGTGTGGGGCGCGCGCCGCCCGAATGGCCTCAGGCGTCAGTCATGGAAGACCACCGAGCGGACCTCGAGCTTGGCGGAGCCCTGCGCCCCGGCTTCGAGGTCGAAGGAGTCGCCCTCACAGCCGGGCTGCTCGAAGACCGTGGCCGTCTCGTCCGTGCCGTTGTACGGCGAGTGCGCCGGCGGGACCTCCTTCGGGTCGTCCGCCTCGTCGAGCGTGATGCACTGCTCGCTCGGCGGGTCG
The DNA here is from genome assembly GCF_008642295.1 of Streptomyces venezuelae. Lineage (GTDB taxonomy): Bacteria > Actinomycetota > Actinomycetes > Streptomycetales > Streptomycetaceae > Streptomyces > Streptomyces venezuelae_C. The sequence goes on from NZ_CP029190.1 coordinate 4,389,637, forward strand.
ACCAGCTTCCCGCTCAGCATGGCCCGGTCCTGGGACCGGTACTTGTACGTGAAGCTGCCCTCGGCCGCGCCGGCCGAGGTGGGGAGCGCCAGAACGAGCAGGGCGGCACCGGCGGCGGCGCCGAGGGTGTGGCGGATGCGCATGGTTCCTCACGGGGGAGTGGGGTTCGATCTTGCGGCCACTGGGTTCCCGGCCGGGCTGCGGGGTATGCCTCGGGTCGTCCGTTGATCATCCTTACGCGCCTGGAGAATCGATTCCTCACTGACCCATGAGCACCAGCGCCGAAAAGCGCACCCCGGACACGCGCCGCACGCATCCCCGGACGTATGTGCGGGTGGCCGTGGTGCGGCCCGGAACGGGGCCCGGGCAGGGGGGTTGGAGCAGTATGGGAAGCCGGTATTCCGCAACGCCCATGGCGTGAATTGGCACTCCGCTTGACCGAGTGCTAATCGCCGGAATAGTCTCGGGCCTGGCACTCGCCACCGGTGAGTGCCAACACAGCGACGGGCAGGTCCGGCACCCGCGACGACGGATCGACCTGGTCGCCACCTCAGACAGTTAACCCCGTGAGATCTCCGAAGGGGGAGGTCGGATCGTGACGACCGCCAGCTCCAAGGTTGCCATCAAGCCGCTCGAGGACCGCATCGTGGTCCAGCCGCTCGACGCCGAGCAGACCACGGCCTCTGGCCTGGTTATCCCGGACACCGCGAAGGAGAAGCCCCAGGAGGGCGTCGTCCTCGCCGTGGGCCCGGGCCGGTTCGAGGACGGCCAGCGTCTCCCGCTGGACGTCAACGTCGGCGACATCGTGCTGTACAGCAAGTACGGCGGCACCGAGGTGAAGTACAGCGGCGAGGAGTACCTCGTCCTCTCGGCTCGCGACGTGCTCGCGATCGTCGAGAAGTAATTCACCCAAGCACCAAGATGCTTTGAGCTGCGCCCCTGGTCACCCCGCTGATTGCCGGGCGGCGAGGGGCGCAGTTCGTTGAAACCCAGATTTTTCGAGAGGGCTGAACCGCTCCCATGGCGAAGATCCTGAAGTTCGACGAGGACGCCCGTCGCGCCCTCGAGCGCGGCGTCAACAAGCTTGCCGACACGGTCAAGGTGACGATCGGCCCCAAGGGCCGCAACGTCGTCATCGACAAGAAGTTCGGCGCCCCCACCATCACCAACGACGGTGTCACGATCGCCCGCGAGGTCGAGATCGACGACCCGTACGAGAACCTGGGCGCCCAGCTCGTGAAGGAGGTGGCGACCAAGACCAACGACATCGCGGGTGACGGCACCACCACCGCCACCGTGCTGGCCCAGGCGCTGGTCCGCGAGGGTCTCCGCAACGTCGCCGCCGGCGCTTCCCCGGCCGCCCTGAAGAAGGGCATCGACGCCGCGGTCAAGGCGATCTCCGAGGACCTCCTCGCCACCGCCCGCCCGATCGAGGACAAGACCGACATCGCCGCCGTGGCCGCGCTCTCCGCGCAGGACCAGCAGGTCGGCGAGCTCATCGCCGAGGCGATGGACAAGGTCGGCAAGGACGGTGTCATCACCGTCGAGGAGTCCAACACCTTCGGCCTGGAGCTGGAGTTCACCGAGGGCATGGCCTTCGACAAGGGCTACCTCTCGCCGTACTTCGTGACGGACCAGGAGCGGATGGAGGCCGTCCTCGAGGACCCCTACATCCTGATCAACCAGGGCAAGATCACCTCCATCCAGGACCTGCTGCCGCTGCTGGAGAAGGTCATCCAGGCGGGTGGCTCCAGGCCGCTGCTGATCATCGCCGAGGATGTCGAGGGCGAGGCGCTCTCCACCCTCGTCGTCAACAAGATCCGCGGCACCTTCAACGCGGTCGCCGTCAAGGCCCCGGGCTTCGGTGACCGCCGCAAGGCGATGCTGCAGGACATGGCCACCCTCACCGGTGCCACCGTCATCGCCGAGGAGGTCGGCCTCAAGCTCGACCAGGCCGGTCTGGACGTGCTGGGCAGCGCCCGCCGCGTGACCGTCACCAAGGACGACACCACGATCGTGGACGGCGCCGGCAACAGCGAGGACGTCCTCGGCCGCGTCAACCAGATCAAGGCCGAGATCGAGGCCACGGACTCCGACTGGGACCGCGAGAAGCTCCAGGAGCGCCTTGCGAAGCTGGCCGGCGGCGTGTGCGTGATCAAGGTCGGCGCCGCCACCGAGGTGGAGCTGAAGGAGAAGAAGCACCGTCTGGAGGACGCCATCTCCGCGACCCGCGCCGCGGTCGAGGAGGGCATCGTCTCCGGTGGTGGCTCCGCTCTGGTGCACGCCGCCAAGGTCCTCGAGGACAACCTCGGCAAGGAGGGCGACGAGGGCACCGGTGTCGCCGTCGTCCGTCGCGCCGTCGTCGAGCCGCTGCGCTGGATCGCCGAGAACGCCGGCCTGGAGGGCTACGTCATCACCTCCAAGGTTGCCGAGCTCGAGAAGGGCCAGGGCTTCAACGCCGCCACCGGCGAGTACGGCGACCTGGTCAAGGCCGGCGTCATCGACCCGGTGAAGGTCACCCGCTCCGCCCTGGAGAACGCCGCCTCCATCGCCTCCCTGCTGCTCACGACCGAGACCCTGGTCGTCGAGAAGCCGGCCGAGGAGGAGAACGACGGTCACGGCCACGGCCACGGTCACGGCCACAGCCACTGATCGGCCCCGTGCACGAAAGCCCCGTTCCGCGATGCGGAACGGGGCTTTCCCGTGTTCGGGCTGCGACTGCGCCCGCTCGGTTCGGTCGGTTCGTTCGGTTCAGCGGGACCCGTACGGCGACCCGGATCCGCCCATCTCCCGCTGCAGCTGGCCAGGGTTGTAGTGCCACCAGCCCTCGATGATCTCCCCGTTCACGCACTGGAACGTGGTGGTCCCGGACATCTCGTACGTCTTCCCGGTCGGCATGACGCCCATGAACTCACCCTTGTGGGTGCCGCGCCAGTTCCACACCGTGGTGACGAAATCGCCCTCGGCGACCTGGCACACCGGCTCGAACGTCATGTCGAAGGCCTTGCGCCAGATCTCCATGTCGGCGCGCATGGAATCGCGTCCGATGACGGTCGACTCCTCCTTGCTCGCGTCGTGGTCGATGTAGTTCGTCGCGAAGCACTCCTCGATGACGGCCATGTTGCCGTGCATGAGGGCGTCGTCGAACACCCGGTTCACCAGGTGCTTGTTGAGCTGCTCGTCCCGGACCACGTCCAGGTTGGTGAAGGTGGGCATCCCGTCGCAGAGGGCCACCATCTCCTTGAACATCCGGTCCGTCTCCGGGAGATGGGAGTTCTTCATGGCGTCTTCGTACGACGGGAATTCGATCACGTCGACGTAGTGCTCCCCGTCCTCGCGGTCCTTGCCGATCAGACTGTGGGTGACGGTCCGCTTGCCCTGGCTCTGCGCGACGTACCGGTCCATGAGGTCGGACAGGTCATCGTAGCGGCGGGTCTTGTAATCGATTATCTGTACGAATGTCATCGTGTCTCCCGGCTCCGGACTGGATGGGACATGCCGACACGCCCATTTTATTCCGGTATGGGGTTATTGGGGGCCGTACTTCCGGCCCGTACGGGAGGACACCCCGCCCAGCAGCCCGCGCGGCGTCAGCTTCACGATCCCCATCAGCGCCTTGTAGCGCGGGTCCGGGATCGACACCGTCCGGCCGCGCGCCAGATCGGCCAGCGCCTCCGCCACCAGCTTGTCCGCGTCCAGCCACATCCAGTTGGGGATGTTGTCCGTCCCCATCCCGGCCCGCTGGTGGAACTCGGTCCGGACGAAGCCCGGGCACAGCGCCATCAGCCGTACCCCCGAGTCCGCCAGGTCCTTGGCCGCGCCCTGGGTGAACTGCACCACCCACGCCTTGCTCGCGCCGTACGTGCCCCGCGGCAGGAACGCGGCCACCGAGGCCACGTTGATCACACCACCCCGGCCCCGCGAGCGCATCGACTCCGTCGCCGCCGAGGTCAGCCGCAGCACCGCCTCGATGTGCACCTTCAGCATCGTCAGCTCGTCGGCCATGGGCACGTCCAGATAGCGGCCCTTGTTGCCGAATCCCGCGTTGTTGACCAGCAGGTCCACCGGGTGGGTGCGGTCGGACAGCCGCTCCTCCACCGCACCGATGCCCTCGTCCGTGGACAGGTCGGCGGTCAGCACCTCGGCCTCGATGCCGTGCCGGTCGTGCAGCTCGGTGGCCTGCTCGCGCAGCCGCTTGGTGTCCCGGGCCACCAGCACCAGGTTGTGGCCCTGGGCGGCGAGCCGCCGGGCGAAGGCGGCGCCGATGCCCGCCGTGGATCCCGTAATCAACGCAGTCGTCATGCGGGCAACCTAGCCGCCCGGAGCCGTGCGCACGGCAGGGGCCCGGCGGGACCGATGCGCTGTCAGCCCCGAGTGGGCCCGCCGTACTTGGCCAGGTACTCCCGGACGGTCTCGTGATTGCGCGGTGACATCGCGGTGCCCGCCGCCAGGGTCCGCGGCAGCAGGGCGCGCTCGGTGGTGAACGCCCGGAACCAGAACTCCACCGAGACCTCGTGGTCCGGGCGGTCCACGATCTCGATCCGGTCGCCCGGCGAGACCCGCCCCTCCTCGATCACCCGCAGGTACGCGCCCGGCCGCCGGGCCTGGGTGAACCGCTTGACCCAGCCGGGCTCCGCCATGGCGCCCTGGAAGGTCCGGCACGGGATCCGGGCCGAGGACACCTCCAGCAGCAGCCCCGGGCCGACCCGCCAGCGCTCGCCGAGCAGCGCGCCGTTGACGTCCACCCCGGCCGTGGTGAAGTTCTCGCCGAACAGTCCGGCGGGCAGCTCGCGGCCCAGCTCCGCCTCCCACCGGTCCAGGTCCTCGCGGGCGTACGCGTAGACCGCCTGGTCGTCGCCGCCGTGGTGGCGCCACTGGGCGATCTCGTCACCCTCCACCCCGGAGCCGGCGGTGCCCTTGGGGCCGGGGGCGAAGACCCGCACCGGGCCGGGCACCGGGCGCTTTCCGATGCCCGTCACCCCGATCCCGGAGTCGGTGTAGTCGGCTTCGGTGAGCCTGCCCAGGTTGACGGAGATGAGCTGCATGTCCATGTCCGTACGCTAACCCAGCCCACCCAAAGCGCTGGAAGGGTATTGGCGCGGCAGTCAAAGCGGGGCTTATGCTCGAAGGGTGATCGAGGCACGTCATCTCAGGGTCCTGCGCGCCGTGGCCGGCACCGGCTCCTTCTCCGCCGCGGCCCGCGAACTCGGCTGCACCCAGCCCGCCGTCTCCCAGCAGATGAAGGCCCTGGAACAGTCGGCGGGCACCCCGCTGCTGGTCCGGGCCGGCCGCGAGATGCGGCTGACCCAGGCAGGTGACGCGCTGGTCCGGCACGCCGCCGGCATCCTCGCCGGCCTCACCGCCGCCGAGGAGGAGGTGGCGGCCATCGCCGGCCTGCGGGCCGGCCGGGTCCGGCTGGTGTCCTTTCCCAGCGGCAGCTCCACCCTGGTGCCCACCGCCCTCGCCGCCATGCGGGAGGCCCACCCCGGCACCCGTATCTCCCTGGTCGAGGCGGAGCCGCCGCGCTCGGTGGAGATGCTGCGGGAGGGCGACTGCGATGTGGCGCTGGCCTTCCGCTACGGCTCCGGCACGGCGGACGCGGCGGAATGGGACGACCTGGTCGTCCGGCCGCTGCTCACCGACCGGCTGGTCGGGCTGGTGCCGGAGGGCCACCGGCTGGCCGGCGCGGAGCGGGTCCGGATGGCCGAACTGGCCGGGGAGCCCTGGATCGCCGGCTGCCCGCGCTGCCGCCGCCATCTGGTGGACATCTGCGAGAGCGCGGGATTCACCCCGAGCATCGACTTCGCGACCGACGACTACCCGGCGGTGGTCGGACTGGTCGGTGCGGGGCTCGGGGTGGCCGTGCTGCCGGAGCTGGCGGTGGAATCCGTACGGGTCAAGGGCGCGCGGACGGTGGAGGTGGAGCCGGCGGTGGAGCGCGAGGTCGTGGCGCTGACCCTGCCGGACCTCGCCCGGGTGCCGGCGGTGGCGGCGACGCTGGCGGAACTGGAGCGGGCCGCCGGCCGTTGACGGCCGGCGGCCCGGCGCGCGACACGCCCGAGCGGGCCGCACGGGTCCCACGGGTCCCACGGATTCGAAGAAACGTTCCTTCGTGCGCTTCTCCGCTCAGGCGCTCAATGCGGCGCGGGCGGGCCGGTCACAGTGCTGGCGGGGATGAGGCGGTGCCGGGCGCGCCCCATCAGTTCCTCGCGCTCGTCCTCGGTGAGCCCGCCCCACACTCCGTAGGGCTCACGTACGGCGAGCGCGTGCGCGGCGCATTCCGAGCGCACCGGGCATCGCATGCAGACCTCTTTAGCCGAGGCCTCGCGCGCGCTCCGGGCCGCTCCCCGCTCGCCTTCCGGGTGGAAGAAGAGGGAGCTGTCGACCCCACGGCAGGCGGCGAGCAGTTGCCAGTCCCAGAGGTCGGCGTTCGGTCCGGGGAGGCGGGAGAAATCTGCCATTGGTAGTCCTCTTGGTGCCGGTACTGAGGCGGATACGGTCCATGTCTCCACACCTACTGTCGGAGTAGATGTAAATATGACTCATTGGGAATCTAGCCTCAGACACACGCCAAACGGAAGGAAAGCCGCCAAATAGGGCATAGCTCCAGATGGAGGACAGTTGGCTTGTGGCGCCCGTGTCGTGTTCGCTTCCTCACGTAGAGTGCCGAAGGTGTCCGTCCGACCCGTAACTCTTTCGAGTGACCATCGTTGAGAGTGCGAAGGCGGTTGAACGAAGAAGTTCTCGGACAGATGTCCGGGGACATCGACCGCACAGGTGACGATACGTACCAGCCTGGAGGCTCAAGGTGACGCGCATCAGCAGCTGCGGAGGGCGGTCATGACATCCGTCCTCGTCTGCGACGACTCCCCGCTTGCCCGAGAGGCGCTCCGTCGCGCGGTGGCCACCGTGCCCGGCGTCGAGCGTGTGACGACGGCTGCCAACGGCGAGGAAGTCCTCCGCCGCTGGGGTGCCGACCGCTCCGACCTGATTCTGATGGACGTCCGCATGCCGGGCCTGGGCGGTGTCGAGACGGTCCGCCGGCTGCTCTCGGCCGACCCCGGCGCCCGCATCATCATGCTGACCGTTGCCGAGGACCTGGACGGCGTGGCCCTCGCGGTCGCGGCGGGTGCCCGCGGATATCTGCACAAGGACGCCTCGCGCGCCGAACTGCGGGCCACGGTCACCCAGGCCCTTGCCGACCCGACCTGGCGGCTCGCCCCGCGCCGGCTCAGGTCGGCCGAAATGGGTGCCGCGCCCACGCTCACCGCCCGCGAGATCCAGGTGCTGGAGGGCATGAGCCACGGCCGTTCCAACGCCGAGATCGGCCGTGAGCTGTTCCTTTCCGAGGACACGGTCAAGACGCACGCCCGCCGCCTCTTCAAGAAGCTGGGCGCCTCGGACCGGGCGCATGCCGTCGCGCTCGGCTTCCGCTGGGGCCTGGTCCGCTGACCGCGGAGCCGGAATAGCGGTCCCCGTCCGCCCCGGGCGGACGGGGCGGCCATGGCGGGTCTTGTCCTACCCGGTGCGCGGCCGGGGGTTGGCGAGGCACAATCCGGGGGACGTGTCGCTTCGTGCGCGATGCCGCATCCTTGAGGGTGTGCCGCATTCTTGGAGATGTGGAGTCCTCGGGGGAGTCCTCGGGGACATTCGGCCGAGCGGGAGGGGAGTGCGCAAGTGATGAGCTCCGGTGCGCCCGCTCATAACGCTTCGATGCATAACCCGGGCCATGGTGCCGCAAATGCTCCGGCGTCAAGGCACCATGGATTGATGCGCGACGACGAGGCCATGGGGTCCCCCGCGGCCACAGGCCCCACCGGCACCGCCAAGGGCGGCAGCGCGGGGGCGGTCGGCGCGCTCGTCCGCCGGGCCGTGGAGGGCGACGAGCAGGCCACCCACGATCTGCTCGCCCATGTGCACCCGCTGGCCCTGCGCTACTGCCGCACCCGGCTCTCCCGGCTGCCCGGCGATGCGCGCCACTTCGTCGAGGACCTCGCCCAGGAGGTCTGTGTCGCCGTGCTGATGGCCCTGCCGCGGTACCGGGACACCGGCCGGCCCTTCGAGGCCTTCGTCTTCGCCATCGCCGCGCACAAGGTGGCCGACCTGCAGCGGGCCGCGATGCGGCACCCGGGCAGTACGGCCGTCCCCTCCGACGAGATGCCCGAGCGGCCGGACGACTCGCTGGGCCCCGAGGAGCGGGCGCTGCTCAGCAGTGACGCCGAATGGGCCAAGAAACTGCTGGCCAACCTGCCGGAGAACCAGCGGGAGCTGCTGGTGCTGCGGGTGGCGGTCGGGCTGACCGCCGAGGAGACCGGTCAGATGCTCGGGATGTCCCCGGGCGCGGTCAGGGTGGCCCAGCACCGGGCGCTGAGCCGGCTGCGGGCGCTCGCCGAGCAGTAGACACGGCGGGTCGGCGGCGCGGCTTTCGTGCCCGTAGGAAAACTTCGTATGAACCGACGAAACTCCCGGTCGATCTTCATCGTGGAATGAGACGCCGTGCGATCCCGTTAGCATGGACATCCGCGCTGAGCAAGACCATCTGGGAAGGTGTCATGACTGTCAACGGCGACGTCGATGGAGTACCGGGCAAGTTCGCGACGCTGGGGCTGACGTATGACGACGTGCTCCTCCTCCCCGGCGCGTCGGACATGGCTCCGGACGAGATCGACACTTCTTCCCTCATCTCCCGGAACGTCCGTGTGAACGTTCCCCTGCTGTCCGCCGCCATGGACAAGGTCACCGAGGCCCGTATGGCCATCGCGATGGCCCGTCAGGGCGGCGTCGGCGTTCTGCACCGCAACCTCTCCATCGCCGACCAGGCCAACCAGGTTGACCTGGTCAAGCGCTCCGAGTCCGGCATGGTCACCGACCCGATCACGGTGCACCCGGACGCGACCCTGCGCGAGGCCGACGAGCTCTGCGCCAAGTTCCGCATCTCCGGCGTCCCGGTCACCGACCCCGCCGGCAAGCTGCTCGGCATCGTCACCAACCGCGACATGGCCTTCGAGTCGGACCGCAACCGCCAGGTGCGCGAGGTCATGACCCCGATGCCGCTGGTCACCGGCAAGGTCGGCATCTCCGGCGTGGACGCCATGGAGCTGCTGCGCCGCCACAAGATCGAGAAGCTGCCGCTGGTCGACGAGGCGGGCATCCTCAAGGGCCTCATCACCGTCAAGGACTTCGTCAAGGCCGAGAAGTACCCGAACGCGGCGAAGGACAAGGACGGCCGGCTGCTGGTCGGCGCGGCGGTCGGCGTGGCCGGCGACGCGTACGAGCGCGCCCAGGCGCTCATCGAAGCCGGCGCCGACTTCATCGTGGTCGACACCGCGCACGGCCACTCCCGGCTGGTCGGCGACATGGTCGCCAAGATCAAGTCGAACTCCTCGGTCGATGTCATCGGCGGCAACGTCGCCACCCGCGACGGCGCCCAGGCGCTGATCGACGCCGGCTGCGACGGCATCAAGGTCGGCGTCGGCCCCGGCTCCATCTGCACCACCCGCGTGGTCGCCGGCATCGGCGTCCCGCAGGTCACCGCCATCTACGAGGCCTCGCTGGCCGCCAAGGCCGCGGGTGTCCCGGTCATCGGCGACGGCGGCCTGCAGTACTCCGGCGACATCGCCAAGGCCCTGGTCGCGGGCGCCGACACGGTGATGCTCGGCTCGCTGCTGGCCGGCTGCGAGGAGTCCCCGGGTGAGCTGCTCTTCATCAACGGCAAGCAGTTCAAGTCCTACCGGGGCATGGGCTCGCTGGGTGCCATGCAGTCCCGCGGCGAGCAGCGCTCCTTCTCCAAGGACCGCTACTTCCAGGAGGGCGTGGGCGGCGACGACAAGCTGATCCCCGAGGGCATCGAGGGCCAGGTCCCCTACCGCGGCCCGCTCGCCGCGGTGGTCCACCAGCTGGTCGGCGGCCTGCGCCAGTCGATGTTCTACGTGGGCGGGCGCACCGTCCCCGAGCTCCAGGACCGCGGCCGGTTCGTCCGGATCACCTCGGCGGGCCTCAAGGAGAGCCACCCGCACGACATCCAGATGACGGTCGAGGCGCCGAACTACTCCCGCAAGGGCTGACGCGCACACACCCGCGGGGCGGGTCCGGATCACCGGGCCCGCCCCGCGGGCGTTCCCGGAAGCGTCCGTCCAGCGGTCACGGGAACGCGCGGCTCCGGGGTTCGGGGATACTGGACGGGCAGACCAAGAGGGAAAGGCCACCACACGTGACTGAGATCGAGATCGGGCGCGGCAAGCGCGGTCGCCGGGCGTACGCCTTCGACGACATCGCCATCGTCCCCAGCCGCCGCACGCGCGACCCGAAGGAGGTCTCGATCGCCTGGCAGATCGACGCCTACCGCTTCGAGCTCCCGTTCCTGGCCGCCCCCATGGACTCGGTGGTCTCCCCACAGACCGCGATCCGCATCGGCGAGCTCGGCGGCCTCGGCGTGCTGAACCTCGAGGGCCTGTGGACCCGGTACGAGGACCCGCAGCCGCTGCTGGACGAGATCGCCGAGCTGGACGAGGAGGCCGCCACCCGCCGCCTCCAGGAGATCTACTCCGCCCCGATCCAGGCCGACCTGATCCGGCAGCGCATCAAGGAGGTGCGCGACTCGGGCGTCGTCACCGCCGCGGCGCTCTCCCCGCAGCGCACCGCCGAGTTCTCCAAGGCCGTGGTCGACGCGGGCGTGGACATCTTCGTCATCCGCGGCACCACGGTCTCCGCCGAGCACGTCTCCGGCGCCGCGGAGCCGCTGAACCTCAAGCAGTTCATCTACGAGCTCGACGTCCCGGTCATCGTCGGCGGCTGCGCCACGTACACCGCGGCCCTGCACCTGATGCGGACCGGCGCGGCCGGCGTGCTGGTGGGCTTCGGCGGCGGCGCCGCGCACACCACCCGCAATGTGCTGGGCATCCAGGTTCCGATGGCCACCGCCGTCGCCGATGTGGCCGCGGCCCGCCGCGACTACATGGACGAGTCCGGCGGCCGGTACGTGCACGTCATCGCCGACGGCGGCGTGGGCTGGTCCGGCGACCTGCCCAAGGCCGTCGCCTGCGGCGCCGACGCCGTGATGATGGGCTCCCCGCTGGCCCGTGCCACCGACGCGCCCGGCAAGGGCCACCACTGGGGCATGGAGGCGGTCCACGAGGACGTGCCGCGCGGCAAGAAGGTCCACCTCGGCACCGTCGGCACCACCGAGGAGATCCTCACCGGCCCGTCGCACACCCCGGACGGCTCGATGAACCTCTTCGGCGCCCTGCGCCGCTCGATGGCCACCACGGGCTACAGCGAGCTCAAGGAGTTCCAGCGGGTCGAGGTCACCGTGGCGGACTCCCAGCACCGCCGCTGACGCTTCCGCGCCGTCCGTCGTACGGACGGCGCGTACGGAGGGCCGGCACCCCGGGCGGGGTGCCGGCCCTCCGGCGTTTTCACGGCCGGGTCAGGCGGCGACCTTGCGGGCCGTCTGGAAGGCGGTGACCGCGCCCAGGGCGTAGAAGAGGAAGGAGATCGGGCTCAGGTCCTCCTTCAGGGAGGCCTGCACCAGGTCGAAGTGCTCGGTCAGCAGCTCGGTCACGGTGAGCGGCAGCACCTTGGACCCGATGATGGCGGTGCCGAGAGCCTGGCCGCCGTAGACGGCGCCGAGCGAGAGCACGGCGCCCACGACCGGGAGGGCCGGGTGCGGGCCGCCCAGCTTGCCGGTGGCGAAGCCGATGATGAGGCCGACCGCGAGGGCGGCGTAGCCGATCTCGCGCTCGGTGGCGCCGATGATGCCGCCGTACGCACCGGCCGCGACCAGGGCGGCGATGACGGCGGCGGCGATGCCGAGGCCGATGTTGCCGCTGCGCGCCGGGGGAGCGGCCGGGGGTGTGGCCGGGTGGGCGGGCATCTGGGATTCGGGCGCGGGCGGCTGGAAGGACTGGCTCATGGGAAATCCCCCCCAAGGGATTGGCATGCGCGGGTCACGAACGCCTGCAGGGCGAACGTAAGCGCGAGATAAGTGATGCCGCAGGCTAGCAGGAGGTCACGACATCCGGAGGGGGAGATTTCAGAGCCCCAGGTAGAGCGCTACGGCGTGCTCCACTTGAGTCAACTCGCCGAGTTCGAGGTAGTGGACCGGATCACCGTGGATGTACCGGGTGTCGATGGTGCGGATCTGGTCCACGAGGAGCCGGGTCGGCACCCCGGCGATTTCCAGCTCGGGACGGAATTCCGCAGGTTGGGCACGGGTGGACGTCGGGATGATCGTTGCCACGCTCCAGGGCATCCCGCTGGGACTCAGCACCAGGCCGAAGCGCTTGCCGCGCTGCTCGTGCCCGCGCTTGGCATCCCCGAGGTCGACGCGGTAGACGGCGCCGCGGATCACCAGGCGTCCGGTTCGCCGCTCAGGTCCTCGTCTGCGAGCCGTTCGGCGGCGGCCCGGGCCTGCTCGAGCCATGCCTCGCGTTCCAGCAGGCGCAATGCGCGCCGGATCACATCGCTGGTCCGCTCCCCGTCCCGCATGGCCGCGGCGATGATGCGCTCGTCCTCTTCGGTGGGCCGGAACCCTATCGTCGTTGCCATGGCATCAGCGTAGCGGGCTGTGCAACATATGTGCAACGAACGTTGCACCGTGCTGCGGTCAGAGGCGGTGGGCCGCACCGACCGGGCTGGCGCCGCGGGTGTCGAGGAGCAGCTGGGCCTTCACCGCCAGGCCCTGGAGGTCGTATGTGCGGTGGTGCTGGAGGAGGACCGTGAGGTCCGCGTTGGCCGCCGCCTCGTAGAGGGAGTCCGCGCGGGGGACCGGCCGGTCGCGGACCCGCCAGCCGGGCACGTACGGGTCGTGGTAGCTGATCAGGGCGCCGAGGTCGAGCAGGCGGCTGGCGATCTCGGGGGCCGGGGAGCCCTCCTGGTCGGCGAGGTCCGGCTTGTACGTCACCCCGAGCAGCAGGACCCGGGCGCCGCGGGCCGATTTGCCGTGCTCGTTCAGCAGGGTGGCGCAGCGCTGGATCACGTATTGCGGCATCCGGCCGTTGATCTCCTGGGCCAGGCCGACCATGCGGAGCGGGTGGCCGGGGGTGCGGGTGGTGTGGGGGAGGTAGTTGGGGTCGAGCGGGACGGCGTGGCCGCCGACGCCGGGGCCGGGGCGGAAGGCCTGGAAGCCGTACGGCTTGGTTTCGGCGCACCGGATGACGTCCCACAGGTCCACGCCGAGGTCGTGGCAGAGCACCGCCATCTCGTTCATCAGGGCGATGTTGACGTGCCGGTAGTTGGTTTCGAGCAGCTGGACGGTCTCGGCCTCGCGCAGGCCGCGGGCGCGGACCACCTTCTCGGTGAGGCGTGCGTAGAAGGCTGCGGCGGATTCCGTACAGGCCGGGGTGAGGCCGCCGATCACCTTCGGCGTGTTGGCGAAGGTGTGCGTCCGGTTGCCCGGGTCGAAGCGGCTGGGGGAGTAGGCCAGATGGAAGTCCCGGCCGGCCCGGAGGCCGGAGCCCGATTCCAGCAGGGGGCGCAGATAGTCCTCGGTGACACCCGGATGGGCGGCGGACTCGAGGATGACGGTGGTGTGGGGGCGCAGCCGGGCGGCGAGCGCGCGGGCCGCCTCGCCGACCGCCGACAGGTCGAGCGCGCGGTCGGGGCCGAGCTGGGTGGGGGCGCAGATGACGGCCGTCCGGACCCGTCCGAGCTCGGCCGGGTTGGTGGTGATGCGGAAGCCGGCCGCCGACATCCGGCGGATCTCGGCGGCGGTGAGCGTGGTGTCGGTGGCGGGGCCGCAGCCGTAGCCGACGGTCTCGATACCGGCGGAGACGGCGGCCTGGGCGAGCGGCAGGCCGAGGTGGCCGAGTCCGATGACGGCGAGATCTGCGGGCATGGCGGTGCCGTCCCTTCCCTGACATGAGGGGGCTGTGCGCGCACGTCCTGTGGACAGGGTGAGCTGGCGCTATGTCAGACTAGGCGTATATATGACCGATGTGTCGCATTGCGGGGTGGTCGCCACCGTTGTGTTGTCCACAGGCGGTGGCTGATGTGGGAGTGCGCGGTCAGACTGATTTCCACGGGGGACGTGAGCGGGGTGACCCGCACACCGACGGGAGGCAGCGGTGAGGACAGCGACACTGGGACCGGAGCAGCGCGCGGAGGCGCTCGCCCGGATGGCCGAGCGGGAACTGGACGTGCTGGTGGTGGGCGCCGGAGTGGTGGGGGCCGGCACCGCGCTCGACGCGGTCACCCGAGGGCTTTCGACCGGGCTGGTCGAGGCGCGCGACTGGGCCTCGGGGACGTCCAGCAGATCCAGCAAGCTGATCCACGGCGGTCTGCGCTATCTGGAGATGCTCGACTTCGCGCTGGTCCGGGAGGCGCTCAAGGAGCGCGGCCTGCTGCTGGAGCGGCTCGCGCCGCACCTGGTGAAACCGGTGCCCTTCCTGTACCCCTTGCAGCACAAGGGCTGGGAGCGGTTCTATGCCGGCTCGGGCGTCGCCCTGTACGACGCCATGTCGGTGTCCAGCGGACACGGGCGAGGCCTGCCCGTCCACCGGCACCTGTCCCGCAGCCGGGCCCTTCGGGTGGCCCCCTGCCTGCGCAAGGACGCCCTGGTGGGGGCCCTGCAGTACTACGACGCCCAGATGGACGACGCGCGGTATGTCACCACCCTGGTGCGGACCTCCGCGGCGTACGGGGCGCACTGCGCCAACCGGGCCCGGGTGATCGGGTTCCTGCGCGAGGGCGAGCGGGTGGTCGGCGCCCGGGTGCGGGATGTCGAGGGCGGCGGGGAGTACGAGATCCGCGCCAAGCAGATCGTCAATGCGACGGGGGTCTGGACGGACGACACCCAGGCCCTGATCGGCGAGCGCGGGCAGTTCCACGTCCGCGCCTCCAAGGGCATCCACCTGGTGGTGCCCAAGGACCGCATCCATTCGACCACCGGCCTGATCCTGCGCACCGAGAAGTCCGTGCTGTTCGTCATCCCGTGGGGCCGCCACTGGATCATCGGGACCACGGACACCGACTGGGACCTGGACAAGGCGCATCCGGCGGCGTCCAGCGCGGACATCGACTACCTGCTGGAGCATGTGAACTCGGTGCTCGCGGTGCCGCTGACCCGGGATGACGTCCAGGGCGTGTATGCGGGGCTGAGGCCGCTGCTGGCCGGCGAGTCGGACGCCACGAGCAAGCTCTCCCGGGAGCACACGGTGGCGCATCCGGTGCCCGGGCTGGTGGTCGTCGCGGGCGGCAAGTACACGACGTACCGGGTGATGGCCAAGGATGCGGTGGACGAGGCCGTGCACGGCCTGGACCAGCGGGTCGCCCCCTGCGTCACCGAGGACATCCCGCTGGTCGGGGCCGAGGGGTACCGGGCGCTGTGGAACTCCCGGGCCAGGACCGCCGCCCGGACGGGTCTTCATGTGGTGCGGGTCGAGCACCTGTTGAACCGGTACGGCTCCCTGACCGAGGAGCTCCTCGATCTGGTCGAAAAGGATCCGGGGCTCGGAGAGCCGCTGTCCGCGGCGGACGACTACCTGCGGGCCGAGATCGTGTACGCGGCCTCGCACGAGGGGGCGCGGCACCTGGACGACGTACTGACCCGGCGGACCCGTATCTCCATCGAGACCTTCGACCGGGGGACCCGATCGGCGCGGGAGTGCGCGGAGTTGATGGCGCCGGTGCTGGGCTGGGACCGGGACCAGATCGAGAAAGAGGTCGAGCACTACGAGAAGCGGGTCCAGGCGGAGCGGGAGTCGCAGCGGCAGCCCGACGACCAGACGGCGGACGCGGCCAGGCTGGGGGCTCCGGACATCGTCCCGCTGTGAGCCGTGCCGGGTTTCCGGGCAGGGGGGAACCGTAGACCCCGGGCGCCCGTCCGTCCCGGAGTGAGGAACAATGAGGGTCCGGCCGGGGCGGGTTACGTCGGGACCCGGCGGACGCCGGGCCGGCCGGAGCGGGCGGCACGATCGCAGAGGGGACGCATGTCGAAGCCGGAGCACACGCCCTCTGGTTCCGGTGGGGGCGAGGACGACAACCGCACCCCGGGACCGGATCTCACGCCCTCGGACGCGAAGCCGCCTGCGGCGAAGCGGGCCGACGCGAAGCCGGCGGCGGCTGCGCCCGATCCGGCCACCTCGGCCTCGGCCGAGCCGGCGCCGGACGAAGCCGAGCCCGCGGGCCCGAAGCAGGCTGCACCGAAGCAGGCCACGGCCGAGCCGGCCGCTGCCACGCCGGGTTCGGCCGAGCCGGATTCGGCCGAGCCGGTCAGGGCGAAGCACGAGGTGGCGAAGCCGGACGCTGCCGAGACGGGTGCTGCCACGCCCGGTCCGGCCGCCTCGGATTCGGCGAGGCCGAGCCCGGCCGAGACGGCCGATGAGGACCCGGCGAAGCCGGCTGAGGTGAAGCGGGCCGACGCGAAGCCGGACTTGACGAAGCCGGGCCCGGCCCAGCCGGCGGCGGCTACGCCGGAGCCGGCCGATCGGGCTGCTGCGAAGACGGACTTGGCGAAGCCGGCCGCGGCGAAGCGGGCCGGCGCGAAGCCGGGTACCGCCGAGGCGGTGGGGGCTGCGCCGGAGCCGGGCAAGAAGGCTGCCGCCAGGCCGGCCGCGGGCAAGGCCGAGCCTGCCAAGTCCGTTGCCCCCAAGGGGGTGACCGGGGACACCGCCGAGGACGAAGGGCGGCTGCTGGCCCGGCGCTACCGGCTGGACCGGGTGCTGGGCAAGGGCGGTATGGGTACCGTCTGGCGAGCCGTCGACGAGACCCTGGGCCGCACCGTGGCCGTCAAGGAGCTGCGGTTCAGCTCCGGGGTGGACGAGGACGAGAAGCGCCGCCTGATCACCCGTACCCTGCGCGAGGCGAAGGCCATCGCCCGGATTCGCAGCGGCGGCGCCGTCACCGTCTTCGACGTGGTCGACGAGGACGGCCGCCCCTGGATCGTCATGGAGCTCATCGAGGGCTCCTCGCTCGCCGAGTACATCCGCGAGCGCGGCACGCTGACCCCGCGCCGGGCCGCCGAGGTCGGCCTCGCCGTGCTCGACGTGCTGAAGGCCGCGCACGGCGAAGGCATCCTCCACCGTGATGTGAAGCCCTCCAATGTCCTCATCTCAGACGCCGGCCGGGTGGTGCTGACCGACTTCGGCATCGCCCAGGTCGAGGGCGACCCCTCGGTCACCTCCACCGGCATGCTGGTCGGCGCCCCGTCCTACATCTCGCCCGAGCGCGCCCGCGGCCAGAAGCCGGGCCCGCCCGCCGACATGTGGTCCCTGGGCGGCCTGCTCTACGCGGCAGTCGAAGGCGTTCCCCCGTATGACAAGGGTTCGGCCCTCGCCACCCTCACCGCGGTGATGACCGAGCCGGTCGACCCGCCCAAGAACGCCGGCCCGCTGACCGAGGTCATCTACGGCCTGCTGGTCAGAGATCCGGCCCGGCGGCTCGACGACGCCGGGGCACGGGCCCTGCTGACCGCGGTGATCAACGCGCCGGAGGAGGCTCCGGAGGCCCCGGCCGACGAGACCCGGGTCATCTCGCTGTCGGCGGCCAAGGAGGCGGCGGAGAAGGCCGCGGCGGAAAAGGCCGCGGAGAAGGCGGCCGAGAAGGCTGCCGCCAAGGCCGCGGCAAAGCGGGAACGGGAGCAGCGCGAGCGGGCCCGGGAGGCCCTGAAGGCGGCGCGCAAGGCGGCTGCCGCCTCCGCGGCGACCGCGGCGAGCGCCGCGGAGGCCCCGGCCGAGTCCGGGAAGTCCGCCTCCGGATCCACTGCTTTGGCCGCAGCCGCGAACCCGCCCGCACCGCGGAAGCGGTCGGTCGTGGCCCCGCTGACGGACGTGATGACCCGCCGCACGATCGCGCTGGCGATAGCCGCCGTGGTGGTGGTCCTGGCCGTGGTCGGTTCGCTGGTGGTGTGGGCCTTCGGTGATGACGACGAGAAGGGCGCCAAGGGCACGGCCAAGGGCGGGAATCCGGGTACCCAGGTGTCCGGCACCCCGACCCCCGGTGGCGGTACGGGAGGCGGCGACCCCAAGGGCGGCAGCACCCCGGCTCCCGGCCAGAGCACCGGCCAGAGCGCCGGCCAGGGTACGGGAGACCAGGGCTCCGGGCAGGGCTCGGGCCAGGGCTCCGGCTCCGCCACGGCGGGCAGTTCGGGCACGCCGGGAACGATTCCCGGGGGCCCGGGCGGAACCGGCAACACCCTGCCCGCCGGATTCGTGTCGGTGACGAACTCCAAGTTCCACTTCGCCATGGCGATGCCGGAGGGCTTCCGCCAGACCGGCACCGCAGGGGAGAACTCCGGCGCCATATACAGCCGGGACGGCGGATTCCCCCGTATTCAGGTCGACTTCAACGACGAGCCGAAGGACGACGCCCGGCTGGCCTGGATGGAGCTGGCCAAGGCCGTGGGCCCCAGCAGCCAGAGCTACCGGCCGATCGGGATCCAGAAGGTCGACTACCGCGGCTATCCGACCGTTGCGGACTGGGAGTTCGAGCGCGTCCAGGGCGGCACCAAGGTGCGGGTGCTGAACCGCGGTTTCAAGGTGGACGCCACCCACGGCTACGCCATCATGATCAGCTGTGCCGCGGACCAGTGGGACGGCGAGGAGTGCACGAAGATCCGCAACACCGCGTTCGACACGTTCCAGCCGGTGGACTGAGCGTGCCCCCGGCCGGGATCGCCCGGCCGGGGCAGACCTCGCCAGGTCCGGGACGCAGGCCGGGTGTGGGACGTATCGTGTCAGCGGGGTCATGGGGGAACATGCCCCGTTCGCACGTGAATTCGGCTCGGGGGAGGCGAAGTGGAGGACTACGCGGGGCGCATCCTGGCCGACCGCTACCGTCTGCCGCTGCCGCCGTCCGATGCGTACGAACTGATCGAGACCCGCGCCTTCGACACCCGCAGCGGGCAGGAAGTGCTGATCCGGCAGGTGCCGTTGCCGGAGGTGGTGGACGCCGAACTGCTGGACGGCGGCCGGCCCGCCCCGGCCCGCCGGGACCCGTCCGGACTCGCCGAACTCCCGGCGGTCCGGCGTGCCATCGAGGCGGCGCAGGCGGCGGCCCGGATTCCGGACCATCCGCGGCTGGACCAGGTCTTCGACGTCTTCGCCGAGGACGGCTCGCTGTGGATCGTCAGCGAACTGATACCGGCACGACCGCTGGCGGCACTGATCGCGGACGAACCGCTGAGCCCGTACCGGGCCGCGGAGGTCGCCTCGGACGTGCTGACCGCTCTGCGCGTCCTCCACGCGCACGGCTGGACCCACCGCAACATCACGGTGCGCACGGTGTTGATATGCGATGACGGCCGGGTGGTCCTGACCGGCCTGGCCGCGGGTGCCGCCGAAGAGGCGCTCTGCGGCTATGACCCGGTGCCCGCGCTGGACCTGCCCGAAGTGCCGCCGAGTGTTCCGCCCGGTCCGGTCGACCGGCCGGCCGGAACGCCCTGGCCGGCGCCCGCCGTTCCCCGTCCTGCCGAAGGTCCGGCTCCGGCCGGGCCGGCGGCCGACCGGCCGCGCCCGGACGACGGACAGGGGCCCGTGTACGCCGACCGGATCACCCCGGGGCAGCGGGCCGAGGACCGGCCCGACCTGAAGGCCGCCGCGCGTGCCGGGGCCGTCGCGGCCTACCGTGCCGGGGCGCAGGCCGCGGCGCGGGTCACCGAGGAGCGCCGGGCCGGCGGCGCCGGCCCCGACCGGCAGCCCGAAGCGCGGCCCCGGGGCTCGAAGGTGCCGCAGGGGTACTCGTACCCGTACGGCGGCGGTCCGGAGGCCGCCGGCGGCAGTTGGCACGGAGCCACCCCGCGCCGCACCGCGCTCCCGGCCGCGCCGCACGTGGACCAGCACCCGGACCAGCACCCGGACCAGCACGTGGACCAGCACGTGGACCAGCACGTGGACCAGCACCCGGACCAGCACGTGGACCCGCACCAGGACCTGGACCACGGTCAGGAGCCGGGCCAGGACGCCCGGGCCGGGAGCGGTCCGGAGGCGGAGCAGACGGCACCCATCGGGGTGCCCCCCGTTCCGTACGCCCGCCCCGCCGCCCTGCCCGCGCAGCTCGCCCTCCCACAGGGCTACCGGCAGGCCGAGGATCGGGCCGCCGGACAGCAGCCGTACCTGCCGGAACCGGCCACCACCCCGGCCACCGCCCCGGCCCGTGAGCCTGAGCCGGAGCTCGTGCCCGCCCCCGTCCCCGCGCCCGCGCGGTCCGGCTGGGGTGCCGAGGCCGGACCCGGGCGCGGGCTCGCGGCCGAGCGGGCCCGGCAGACCCGGATCGCCGTGGTCGGGGCCGTCACCGAGCGGTGGTCCCCGGAGCAGGCCCGCCCCGTGCACGGCACCTGGCAGCTTGCCGCGCCGGTCGGGCCGGCCACGGACCTGTGGGCGCTCGGCGCCCTCCTCTACCGCTCCGTACAAGGCCACGCCCCCTACCCCGAGGACAGCACCCACGAGCTGGTCGAGATGGTGTGCGCCGAGCCGCCGGCCTTCGCCGAGGAATGCGGGCCGCTGCGTCCGGTGGTCGAATCCCTGCTGCGCCAGGACCCCACCGAGCGACCCGAGTTCGAGGAACTGCGCGGCTGGCTGCGGTCGCTCGTCCGGTCGGCTCCGGAGCCCGAGGGCGAGGACCCGGTGGCGCTGCCCGCCGCCGACCCCGCACGGCTGCCCGTCGTACGGCGCCGGGGCGAGGTGCACCACGGGCGGCACCGCCAGGAGAGCGGATCGCGCCGCCCCCGCAGCGCGCGCTCGCTCGGACGGAGCCTGCTGCTCGGCATCCTGCTCGCGCTCGCCGCCCTCATCGCCTTCGCCATGCTCTTCCTGCCCAAGGCCGACCAGGACCCGGCCGGCAGCTCCGGATCCGCCCCGACGCCCACCCGGAACCAGGGGCAGAACGGGGCGAAGTCCCCCGATCCGGGCGGCGGTTCAGGAGGCAGCGGAGGCAGCAGTGCCGCACCGCAGGCCTCCACCGGCCCCGAGTCCAAGCCTTCCCCGGACACCGGCACCGCCGCCGGCACCCCGCCCGCGGGCAGCGCCTCCGCCCCGCCCGGCTACACCCTCGCCCAGGACCCAGAGGGCTTCGAGGTGCTGGTCCCGGCAGGCTGGGAGCGCACCGCCAAGAACGACTCCGGTCAGGTGCGTTACTCCAACGGCGACTACGAACTGATCGTGGTTCCCGGGCGGGACGCCATCCAGGGGAACCCGGACCCGCTCGCCTACCAGAAGGACAAGGAGCGCGAGCTGGAACCCTTCCGGTCCTCCACCTGGGCCACCTCCACCGGCACCCGGCAGACCAAGGTGGGCCAGAAGCTGACCGCCGAGGGCACCTACACCTGGACCGATGCCACCGGCCGCAGCCTCTACGTCCGCAACCACGTCGCCGCGCTCGCCGGCCGCTACCACGTGGTGATGGTGCTCGGCCCGCAAGACGGTCAGGAGAAGGTCACCGAAGTGCACGCAAAGGCCACGGGGAGTTACAGACTGGGGCGTTGAGCACCCCGTGACACCGTCTGATCCACCGTCACTACGGCAATTGCGTCACAGTGCTGTCTCACCGACCCCGCTTGGTCCCGCCCACAGCCGTGGGCTCCGTAACCTGGCGTCCGAAGTGCAGAGAGCGGCGGGGTTTCGTGGAACACAGGACAGGCGAGGGCGACGTACTCGCGAACCGGTACCGGCTCGTCGAGCCCATCGGCCGCGGAGGCATGGGCAAGGTCTGGCGGGCGCACGACGAACTGCTGCACCGGACGGTGGCGGTCAAGGAACTGACGGCCGGTCTGTACGTCGCCGAGGCCGACCGGGCCGTTCTGCACGCCCGTACGCAGAAGGAGGCGCGGGCCGCCGCCCGTATTGCGCACCCGGCCGTGGTCACCGTGCACGACGTGTTCGAGCACGACGACCGGCCGTGGATCGTCATGGAGTACATCGACGGCCCCTCCCTCGCCGATGCCGCCAAGGCGGCCGGGCGGATCGAACCCCGGGAGGCGGCCCGGATCGGCCTGCACGTGCTGGGGGCCCTGCGCGCCGCGCACGCGGTGGGCGTGCTGCACCGGGACGTGAAGCCGGGCAACGTACTGCTCGCCAAGGACGGGCGGGTGCTGCTCACCGACTTCGGCATCGCCGCGATCGAAGGGGACACCTCGATCACCAGAACCGGCGAACTCGTCGGCTCCATCGACTACCTGGCGCCCGAGCGGGTCACGGGCGGGGCCCCTGATCCGGCCTCCGACCTGTGGTCCCTCGGCGCCACCCTCTACACCGCGGTCGAAGCCCGTTCGCCGTTCCGCCGGACCTCCCCGATCTCCAGCCTGGCGGCCGTGGTCAACGACGCGCCCCCGCCGCCGCGGCAGGCGGGCGCCCTGGGGCCGGTCATCACCGCACTGCTGCTCAAGGACCCGGCCCAGCGGCCTTCTGCCGCCGAGGCGGAGCGGATGCTGATGGAGGCGATGGAGGGCCGGGAGCCGAAGGCGGCCCAGGAGTACGTCCCGACGCAGTCCCTTGCCGCATCCGAGCGCGCCGGGGGGTACCCGGGCGGCCCGGAAACCGCGCCCGCCCCGGACCGCACCGCCGGCCGCCCCGGCCCCGGCACCGACCCCGGCCGCACCGCCGGAACCACCGGATTCACCGGCACCACCGGCAGCGGCACCGCCCGGATGCCCGGCCCGGCCGACCCCGGTCCGGTGGCCGGCCACGGCAACCGCCACCCCAAGGGCCGGTTCCGCCGCGGGGCGATCGTGGCCCTGCTGGCCGCACTGCTCGGCGGTGGCGGCGCCCTCGGAGTGATGAAGTACCTCGACGGCAACAGCGAGGGCGACAGGTCCAAGACCGCGAACGGCGCGACGGCCGGCGGAACGGGCACCGGGACCGACAAGGGCACGGACAAGGGCACGGGCAAGGACACCGGCACCTCCAAGGACGGCGAGCAGGCCACCGCCCCGGCGGGCTATACCCGGGTCAAGGACCCGGCCGGGTTCACCCTCTTCGTTCCGCAGGGCTGGAAGCGCCAGAAGTTCGGGGACCAGATCGACTACACCCCGGACAACGGAAACCACCGGATCCGGATCAGCGTCGACCCGACCCCGGACTACCGGGACCCGTACGCCCACCTGCTCGACCTGGAGAAGCAGGTCAGCGCCCGGTCCGCCTACACCCGGGTGTCCCTGCAGCCGAACACCTTCCAGGGCCAGACCCAGGCCGCCCTCTGGGAGTTCAGCTGGCAGGAGAAGAAGGACCACCCGGGCCCGCGCCGCGCCATCGACCAGATGTACGTGGCCCCGAACGGCTCCGAGTACGCGGTCTACATGGCCGGCCCGGCATCGGACTGGTCCACGATGCGCACACAGTTCGACACGGTGCTCAGCGGCTGGCAGCCGCCCGCCTCCCGCTGACGCCGCCCACCGACCCTGCCGGACCCTGCCAGCGATCGCTGGCGGAAAACTCAAATTCCGGTTACCGGCGGGTACCCAAAGGGTTCCCCGGGGAATACGCTCACCCGCATGACGGACTCGCAGGCCCCGGCCACCGCCCCCGCCACCCCGGCCACCCCTGAATTCACCAATCCGGTCGCCGCCGCCCCGGCCGGCGCGCGCACCGCCGCCGACGTGGTGACCCCCGACCTGGTCGCCCGGCTGACCCGCGGGGTGATCGGCTCCGGCCGGACCGCCAACCACACCCCCTTCACCGGGGCGAAGCTGGCCGACCTCCCCGAGGCCACCCCCGAGGACGTCGAGACCGCCTTCGAGCGGGCCCGCGGCGCCCAGGCCGCCTGGGCCGCCGTACCGGTCCGGGCGCGGGCCGCCGTCCTGCTCCGCTTCCACGACCTGGTGCTCTCCCGGCAGGCCGAGGTCCTGGACCTGATCCAGCTGGAGACCGGCAAGGCCCGGCTGCACGCCCACGAAGAGGTCCAGGCCGTCGCCGTCGCGGCCCGCCACTACGGGCGCAAGGCCCCCGCCTACCTGCGCCCCAAGCGGCACGCCGGCGCGATGCCCACCCTCACCAAGGTCACCGAGCTGCGCCAGCCGCGCGGCGTGGTCGGGCAGATCGCCCCCTGGAACTACCCGCTGGAGCTGTCCGTCGGCGATGCGCTGCCCGCCTTCGTCTCCGGCAACGCGGTCGTCATGAAGCCCGACACCGAGACCGCGCTGACCGCCCTGTGGGCCCGCGACCTGCTGATCGAGGCCGGGCTGCCCGCCGAGGTCTTCCAGGTGGTCCTGGGCGACGGACCGGTGGTCGGCCCCGAGGTGGTCCGGCACGCCGACTACGTCTCCTTCACCGGCTCCACCCGCACCGGCCGGGAGGTCGCCCAGGGCGCCGCGGCCCGCCTGGTCGGGGTCTCCCTGGAACTCGGCGGCAAGAACGCCATGCTCGTGCTGCACGACGCGGACATAGAGAAGGCCGCCCAGGGCGCCGTCCGTGCCTGCTTCTCCTCCGCGGGCCAGCTCTGCATCTCCATCGAGCGGCTGTACGTGCACGCCTCGATCGCCGACGCCTTCGTCGAGCGGTTCGCCGCCCGCACCAAGGCCATGCGGCTCGGCGGCGCCCTCGCCTACGGCGCGGACATGGGCTCGCTGGTCGGCGAGCGCCAGCTGGAGACCGTACAGCGGCACGTCGACGAGGCCGTGGCAAAGGGCGCGGCCCTGGTCGCCGGCGGGGTCGCCCGGCCCGACATCGGCCCGCTCTTCTACGAGCCCACCATCCTCGACGGGGTGGAGGCGCCGATGGCGGTGTGCGCCGAGGAGACCTTCGGCCCGGTCGTCTCGGTCTACCGGTTCACCGACGAGGACGAGGTCATCGCGCAGGCCAACGCCACCGCGTACGGCCTCAACTCCAGCGTCTGGACCAAGGACGCCAGGCGCGGCCACGCCGTCGCCGCCCGGCTCCGCACCGGCACCGTCAACATCAACGAGGGCTATGCGCCCGCCTATGGCAGCGTCCAGTCCCCGATGGGCGGCATGAAGGACTCCGGTCTCGGCCGCCGGCACGGCTCCGAGGGCATCCTCAAGTACACCGAGGCGCAGACGATCGCCCACCAGCGCCTGCTGCCGATGGCGCCCTCGCTCGGCATGGACGACGACAGGTACGCCGCGTTCATGACCCGCAGCCTCAAGGCCATGAAGGCCCTTCGCATGCGCTAGGGGGTGCCCGGCGGATCATGGCCGGGCCCGGCCCTCCCCCAGACTCCGTCCGGGGGGACCCCAGCACCGCGGCTTGCCGCGTTGTCGTCGGTCGCCGACGTCCCCCAGCTACCGCTGGGAGGTGCCCCCACCGCGTGGGCTCCCTCCTCCGCCTTGCAATCCACGGCACCAGACGACCCGGGCTTATCCGGCCCTGATCCACCGGACACCCCCTAGGAGGCGCGGCAGTGTCGTTCGACAACGGGTACGAGCACCAGTACGACTACGACGTCATCGTCGTCGGATCCGGATTCGGCGGTTCGGTGTCGGCCCTGCGGCTGACCGAGAAGGGCTACCGGGTCGCCGTGCTGGAGGCGGGCCGGCGGTTCAGCCGGGAGAGTCTGCCCAGGAACTCCTGGGACCTCCGGAACTACCTGTGGGCGCCCGCCCTCGGGCTGTACGGGATCCAGCGGATCCACCTGCTCGGCAAGGTGATGGTGCTGGCCGGCGCCGGGGTCGGCGGCGGCTCGCTCAACTACGCCAACACCCTGTACGTGCCCCCGCCGGCCTTCTTCCGGGACCGGCAGTGGGCCGGGATCACGGACTGGCAGGAGGAGCTCGCCCCCTACTACGACCAGGCCAAGCGGATGCTCGGGGTCCGGCTCAACCCGACCATGACCCCCTCCGATGTGCACCTCAAGGCCGCCGCCGAGAAGATGGGCGTCGGGGACTCCTTCCACATGGCCCCGGTCGGGGTGTTCTTCGGCGACGGGGACGACGCCGACGGCACCGCCACCGCCCGCCCCGGCGGCGAGGTCCCGGACCCCTACTTCGGGGGTGCCGGTCCCGCCCGCAAGGCCTGCACCGAGTGCGGGGAGTGCATGACCGGCTGCCGGCACGGCGCCAAGAACACCCTCAACGAGAACTACCTGCACCTCGCCGAGCGGGCCGGCGCCGCCATCCACCCCATGACCACCGTGACCGCCCTCGCCGAGCACCCCGAGGGCGGCTACCGGGTCCGGACCGTCCCCACCGACAACCGCCGCCGCGGCAAGGCGAAGGTGCTGCGGGCCCGCCAGGTCGTCCTCGCCGCCGGCACGTACGGCACCCAGACCCTGCTGCACACCATGAAGGACCGCGGTGAACTCCCGCGGCTCTCGGACCGGCTGGGCGATCTGACCCGCACCAACTCCGAAGGCCTGGTCGGCGCGCAGACCGACGACCGCCGCTACCGCAGGCGGCACGGCTCGGAGCGGCGGGCCGACTTCACCCGCGGCGTGGCGATCACTTCTTCCGTGCACCCCAACGCGGACACGCACATCGAGCCGGTCCGCTACGGCAAGGGCTCCAACGCCATGGGCTTCCTGACGATCCTCCAGGTCCCCTACGGCCGGCACCGGGTGGCGGCCTGGCTCGCCCGCACCGCCACCCACCCCGTCCAGCTGCTGCGCTCGCTCTCCAACCGGCGCTGGTCCGAGCGGACCATCATCGGCCTGGTGATGCAGTCACTGGACAACTCCCTGACCACCTACCGCAAACCGGGCGGCGTGGGGAAGGGCCTGCTCACCGCCCGCCAGGGGCACGGCGCGCCCAACCCCACCCAGATCGAGGAGGCCACCCGGGCGGCGACCCTGCTCGCCGAGGAGATAGGCGGCTTCCCCGGCAGCAACGTCGGCGAGCTGATGGGAACCCCGCTCACCGCGCACTTCCTGGGCGGCTGCCCGATCGGTGCCTCCCCGGAGGAGGGCGTGGTCGACCCGTACCACCGGCTGTACGGACACCCGGGCATCTCGGTGGTGGACGGCTCGGCGGTCTCCGCGAACCTCGGGGTGAACCCGTCGCTGACCATCACCGCGCAGGCCGAGCGGGCCATGTCGTACTGGCCGAACAAGGGCGAGGCGGATCCGCGGCCGGCCCAGGGCGAGGCGTACGAGCGGCTCGCCGCGGTGGAGCCGGTCTCCCCGGCGGTCCCGAAGGAGGCCTTCGGCGCGCTGCGGCTGCCGTTCCTGGCGGTCCCGGAGGTACCGCCGAAACGACAGCCGCAGTCCTGAGGCCGGCCGGGGTGTTACGCCTGGCCGGCGCGGCGGCGGAACGCCGCGAACAGCGCGGCTCCGGTCACGGCGATCACGGCCGCGCCGACGGCGACCGGCAGCACCGAGCTGCCGGTGTCGGCCAGGCCGCCCTGCGGCGTGGTGCCGCTGCCGCCCGCGGCGGGCACCGGCGTGGGCGTCCCGGAGGACGAGGACGAGGCCGAAGCCGAGGGAGAGGCCGAGGTGGTGGGCGTCGGGGTGCCGGCGTCCGGGGACGGGCTGGTGCCCGGGCTGGGCGAGGTGCCCGGGGACGGCGAGGTGCCGGCGGTGTCCACCGTGATGGCGGCGGCGTTGTTCGCCGGGTTCCGGTCCCAGGCGGGGAGGCTGTAGCCGTGCTCGTCGCCGAGGACCGTGACCGAGCCCTTCGCGCCCTTGACGGCCTTGTCGATCTTCAGCTCGAACGGGAAGCCGACCTTGGCGTTCTCGGAGAGGGAGGTCCCGCTCCGGCAGAGGTGGCGGGTGCCGCCGTTCGGCAGGTCGGTCCTGGTCTCGCAGGCCGTGGACTTCTTGACCACCGAGACGCCCTCGGGAAGCCGGACGTCGAGGAAGGCCACCGGCGATCCGGGGTTCTCCGGGTCGTCGACGGAGTGGTCGATCCAGGCCGGACCGTTGTTCCGGAAGCCCAGCCGGGCCTTGACCGTCTCGCCGGGCTTGCCCGCCAGCACCGTCTCGTCCGCGGACAGGTCGGCGGTGTTCTCCACCGAGAGGCGGACCCGGCGCGCGTTGTCCTCGGGGTTCACGTCCCCGCCGTCCGCAGCCCGCAGCGCAGCCGTCCGCGGGACGGCCTTGAGCAGCGGGCCGGCCCCCGGTGATGCCGGAGCGGGTACCGCGTGGACCGAGTGGTCCAGGGTCTCCCGGTAGGCGCGGGTGTTGGCCTTGAGTCCGACGGGGGTGTCGGAGGACAGCTCGTAGGTGACCCCCGGGAGGAAGTCGCCCACCAGCGTGCAGGACAGGTGGGACTGCTCGGTGGCGGTGCAGTTGCCGTACCGGCCCGACAGGTCCAGGCCGCGGGAGGCCTGGAAGGTCATCCGGACGGCCGTGACCGGCTTGGTTCCCTTGTTGGTGAAGGCCGGCCGCAGCGACTGCTGCTCACCCACCCTGGGCTTGGTGCCGACCGGGAAGTCCGCCACGGCGAGGTCCGGGCCGTCGGACACGGTGACCTTGGCCGTGCGCGGGGCGAAGGTGGTGCCGGCCGCGGCGCCGGTCACCGTGATCTCGGCGGTCTCGCCGCCCTTGGTCCCCTTGGCCGCCGTGAGGTTCAGGACGGCCACGCCGTCCCGGACCGGGTGGCTCTGCTTCTTCTCGCAGACCACGGTCGTGCCCGTGAGGGTGCAGCCCTTGTTCTCGGAGCCGGCGGGCAGGGTGGCCTCGGCGATGCCCTGGAGCCTGCTCAGATCGAGGCGGTAGGTGACGTCGAAGGGGATGTCCTCGGGCGTCTCCGGGATCACGTAGCTCACGCCGAAACCGATCCGGGAGGACGCCGGACTGCCGGACTGCGGGTAGGGCTTGAGGAACACCTCCGGCTGGCCGGTGAGGATGTACTGGGGTTCCGCTGCACCGGCCGGCACGGCCGACCCGAGGGCGATCAGGCCGGCCGCAGCCAGCAGGGACAGTTGCTTTCTCATGTCTGGCGAGACCGGCGACCCCACAGCGGAGTTGCACCCTCCGGTATGTGGGGCAGGTCACATCCGAAACTCGCGGCCCTCCGTGCAACCTTCCGGGCCGATCGCCGGTCACTTAGGTGCGATCGGCGGGGACCGCGCTCGGAGGGGGAGCGCGGTCCCGCCCTCGTTTCCGCCCGTACGTGACCTGGGTCACGCACCGGCCGGGGCAACTCCGTGCCCTGGTCGGAGGTCCACCTCGGCATGAGACCCATCTCCCTGCCGGCCGTGACGGGCTTGCTGGCCCTCGCCCTGGCTGCCCCGGTTCCGGCACACGCGGCCGATCCCGCGTCGGCGCCCGGCCCGGACCTCGCCGTGCACGAGCTGCCGCTGCGCACCACCGGCCTCCGGCCGGGCGACCGTCAGCCGGCGCTCTTCGCCTTCACCAACCGCGGCACCGCCGCCGCGAACGGCGTACAGCTGGTGGTGAAGGGGACCCGGGGGCTGGAGTTCGTCGAGCGCTACCGGAACTGCCGGACCGTCCCCGGCGCCTGGGACGCGGTCACCACCTGCACCTTCCCCGGCAGCTACGAGGCCGGTGCGAGCTACCGGCTGAGCGGGCCGCTCACCCTCCGGGCCGCCGGGCAGGCGCAGGACGAGGAGCTCGTCTACGGCTTCCACCCGGCGCCGGCGGCTGCCGCCTTCGGCGGGCAGGCACCCGGCGGGACCACCCTCGACCTGGCCGCAGCCACCACCGCACCGGCACCCGCACCGGCCACCGACCCGGCCACCGACCCGGCACCCCGGTCCGACCGTTACGCCGCGGACACCGCCGCGGACACCGACCGCGACCCCGGCAACCACACCCGCCGGGCCCGGCTCACGGTGTCCAACACCGCCGACTTCGCAGCCATCGGCGCCACGGTCGACGGCCGGGTCGGCGACACCGTGCGCGCCGAGGTCGGCTACCGCAACCGCGGCCCCGCCTGGGCCGGAACGCCGGACCCCGCCAAGCCCGTCCCGTACGCCCTGGTCGAGGTGGTCCTCCCGCGCGGCGCCCGGGCCGTGGCGACCCCGCCGGGCTGCACCGAGCTGGGTGCCGTGCGGCCCCCGGGCACCGACCCGAAGGCCCAGGTCTTCCGGTGCGGCAGCCGGACCGCCGTACGCGAGGACGAGGTGCGGACCTTCGCCTTCGGCCTGAAGATCGAGCAGGCGCTGACCGAGTCCGCCGGCCGGGTCGCGGTGGGCCCGTACGAGAGCGACGGCAACCCGATCGGGTCCCACACCACCGACCCGAAGGCGGAGAACAACACCTCCGCGCTGGTCCTGCACTCCGGCACCGCACCCGGCTCGCCCGGACCGTCCACCGGCCCGACCACGACCACCGGGCCGAGCACCCGCCCGACTCCGGGCCCGGCCACGACCACGGCCACGGCCACATCCACGCCGCGCCCCGGCCGCAGCGCGTCGGCGAGCAGTGCGGCCCCCGCTCCCGCCCCGGCCGCGACGGGCGGCGGGCTCGCCGCCACCGGTTCCGGCGCGGGCCTGACGGCCCTGGTGGCGGCCCTGGCGGTGGCCTGCGGGGTGGCGCTGCGCCGCGGCGTACGGCGCACGGGACGCTGACAGACGACGCCGAGCGGACGACGCTGGCGGACACAGAACGGCCGGCCTCGGGCGTCCCCGAAGCCGGCCGTCCTTCATGGTGACCGGGCCGCTGTCCCCTGCCGTCCGGTCACGCGCCGGAACGGGGTCCCACGACGCACGCACCACGGGCCGTACGTCTCACCGCTCCGACGGAGCCACGCGTGACAACCTCACCAACGAAGGCCGCCGGGGGCGGTCACGGCCCGGACGGGTGACGAACAGGCGCCCGCGAGCCCGGTTCAGACCCGGCCGCGGCACAGCTCCAGCAGGGTCATGGCCAGTGAGGTGCCCGGCTTGCCGAGGGCGTCGCTCCAGTGCTGGAGCACCTCCATCTCGCGCGAGAGGTGCACCCGGCGTCCGCCGGAGGAGATCCGGGCCTCCTGGATCACGGCCGAGACGGCCATCCGCTCCTGGATCAGCCCGATGATCCGGTCGTCGATGGCGTCGATCCGCTCGCGGGAGTCGGCGATCAGCTGCTGCGGGGTGGCGGCGGTGGCGGTGGCGGTGGTCATGGGGGTCTCCTGAAGGTTGTGCCGGCAGGAGCGGAAACGCAGAGCGCCCCGGTCCTGTCGGACCGGGGCGCTCTGGGAAGTCAGCGGCTCAAGCGAGCATCACAGCGACCCATGGCGACCGGACCGGCCGGTGCCATAGGTAAAGAGGAAGCTCAGCTGCTTGCGCATGGAAGGAATTATTACCAGCGGCGCTCCGCCCGGCCAAGCAGGTTCGGATGGTGAGACGAAGACGCCCGTGCGTCCCCCGTTAGAATCGACAACACACACCCTCTTTCCGCCGGAAGGCCGCCCCGTGCCAGTAGCACCCACCGCCGCACCGGACGTCGTCCTCGTTGTCGACTTCGGCGCGCAGTACGCCCAGCTCATCGCCCGCCGCGTCCGTGAGGCCCGGGTCTACAGCGAGATCGTGCCCAGCACGATGCCCGTCGCCGAGATGCTGGCCAAGAACCCCAAGGCGATCATCCTCTCCGGCGGCCCGTCCTCCGTGTACGAAGAGGGCGCCCCGCAGCTCGACCGCTCGATCTTCGAGGCCGGCATCCCCGTCTTCGGCATGTGCTACGGCTTCCAGCTGATGGCGACCACCCTCGGCGGCACCGTCGACAACACCGGCGCCCGCGAGTACGGCCGCACCCCGCTGTCCGTCAGCAAGCCCGGCTCCACCCTCTTCGAGGGCACCCCCGAGCACCAGTCGGTGTGGATGTCGCACGGCGACGCCTGCTCCGCCGCCCCCGAGGGCTTCACCGTCACCGCCTCGACGAACGTCGTCCCGGTCGCCGCCTTCGAGAACGACGAGAAGAAGCTGTACGGGGTCCAGTACCACCCCGAGGTCATGCACTCCACGCACGGCCAGCAGATCCTCGAGCACTTCCTCTACCGGGGTGCCGGCCTGGCCCCGAGCTGGACCACCGGTTCCATCGTCGAGGAGCAGATCGCCGCCATCCGCGAGCAGGTCGGCGACAAGCGCGCCATCTGCGGCCTGTCCGGCGGCGTGGACTCCGCGGTGGCCGCGGCCCTGGTGCAGAAGGCCATCGGCAACCAGCTGACCTGCGTGTACGTCGACCACGGCCTGATGCGCAAGGGCGAGACCGAGCAGGTCGAGAAGGACTTCGTCGCCGCGACCGGCGTACAGCTGAAGGTCGTGGACGCGCAGGAGCGCTTCCTCGCCGCCCTCGCCGGGGTCTCCGACCCCGAGGAGAAGCGGAAGATCATCGGCCGCGAGTTCATCCGGGTCTTCGAGCAGGCCCAGGCCGAGATCATCGCCGAGGCCCCGGACGAGACCCCGGTGGAGTTCCTGGTCCAGGGCACCCTCTACCCGGACATCGTCGAGTCCGGCGGCGGCACCGGCACCGCGAACATCAAGTCCCACCACAATGTCGGCGGCCTGCCCGAGGACCTGGAGTTCCAGCTCGTCGAGCCGCTGCGGCAGCTGTTCAAGGACGAGGTCCGGATGGTCGGCCAGGAGCTCGGCCTGCCCGACGAGATCGTCCAGCGCCAGCCGTTCCCCGGCCCCGGCCTGGGCATCCGGATCGTCGGCGAGGTCACCCGGGAGCGTCTGGACCTGCTCCGCGAGGCCGACGCCATCGCCCGCCACGAACTGACCGCGGCCGGTCTCGACCGCGAGATCTGGCAGTGCCCGGTGGTCCTGCTCGCGGACGTCCGCAGCGTCGGCGTCCAGGGCGACGGCCGTACCTACGGCCACCCGATCGTGCTGCGCCCGGTCTCCTCCGAGGACGCGATGACCGCGGACTGGACCCGGATGCCGTACGAGGTGCTGGCGAAGATCTCGACCCGGATCACCAACGAGGTCCCCGATGTGAACCGTGTGGTCCTGGACTGCACCAGCAAGCCCCCGGGCACCATCGAGTGGGAGTAGTCCCCACCCGGACCCGAGCCGAAGCCGCCGCTCCCTTCCGAGCGGCGGCTTCGTCGTGTGTCTGGCCAGTTCGCGGGGGCGCGGGTACCTTGCGCCGCGACCCGAAGGAGCGGCCATGTCGGACCAGCCAGGACCCGAACCCGTACCCGTGGAGCGGCTGCGTTTCGACCTGCCGCCCGAGCCCGGCACCCCCGGGCAGGAGCGCGCGCACCGCAAGGAGCGGCTCGCCGAGGCCTTGCGGCTGCTGGCGCGGCTCGGCTGGGAGGACGGGGTGGCCGGGCACATCACCGCGCGGGACCCGGAGTTCCCGGACTGCTACTGGGTGAACCCCTTCGGAACGGCCTTCGGCGGGCTGACCCCCGCCGATCTGCTGCTGGTCGACGGGGAAGGGCGGGTGCTCCAGGGCGGGCGCCGGGTCAACGAGCTGGCCTTCGCCGTGCATGCGGCCGTCCACCGGGCCCGCCCCGAGGTGGTGTCCGTGGTCCGGGTGCCGGCCCCGTACGGCCGCGCCCTGGCCGCCCTCGGCGAGCTGCTGGCCCCGATCACCCCGGAGGCCTGCGCCTTCTACGAGGACCACGCCCTGCTGGACGAGTTCGCGGTCGCCGAGGACCCCGCCCGGATCGGCCGGGCGCTGGGCCCGTACAAGGCGCTGATCCTGCGCAACCGCGGGCTGCTGACGGTCGGTGGCTCGGTGGACGCCGCGGTCTGGTGGTCCATCGCGGCGGAACGGGCCGCGCAGGTGCAGCTGATCGCGCGGGCGGCCGGGAAGCCGGTGCCCATCGACCACCGGGCGGCGGTCGCGACCCGCGAGCGGTTCGGGACGGATCTGGCGGCCTGGGTGAGCTACCAGCCGCTGCGCCGGCAGCCGGGCCCGGCCGGTGGCGTCAACATCATGAACGGTTAATCACCTGCTCTGACATCGTGCGCAATCCGGAGCACTGGCGTAGTGGTGCACAATTCGCAGGCACTGCACCGTAGTTCGGCAGTCCAGTAGCTCTGTAGATCAGAAGTCCAGAGAGGCGGCACGCTCGTGGCTGTCCAAGAGATCCACCGAACCACCCACGGCGGCGGCTGCACCTGCGACGACTGCCCGCACGGGGCGCGGGAGGGCCACCGCCGCGCCGATCTGGCCTTCCGGGAGAAGCGGGACGGGTTCGCGGCCGGCCAGGGGCTGCCCGCGGCGGTCGCCCGCTCGGCCGGCGCCTCCCGCCAGTGGGTGTCCGACGAGCTGACCGTGTCCGCCCGTACGGTCGCCGACCGGGGCCGCGAGGCCGGCCTTTCCTGGCTGTACCTGCTGTCCCGGCGGGCCGTCCTCACGGTGTGGATCGCCGCCGGGGTGCTGCTGCTGGTCCAGGTCGGCACCGCGCTCGGCACCGGCTGGTCCACCGCCCGGACCGCCGGGCTGCTGGCCGCACTGCTGCTGGCCGGGCTGCTCACGGTGGCGGCCCGGGCGCAGTCCCTCCGCGGCGGGCTGCTGGCCCCGCTGGTCGGCGAGGACAACCGGCTGTCCACCTCCAAGGCGGTGCCCTGCGCCTGGCTGCTGCTGACCGCCTTCGCCGCCCTGCTGCCGGCGCTGCGGCTGGCCGCCTCCGGGCCGGGGGCGGAGCGGGACGCCCTGTACGCCGGCCTGGAGCTGTGGCGGGCGCTGCCGCTGCTGTCCGTGCTGGCGCTGACCTCCGCGGTGGCGGTGGTGGTCCGCCGGGTGGTGTCCGTACGGATCCTCGCGCAGCGGCTGCAGAAGCTGCCGGCGGACCGGCCGCGCGGGGCCGACCTGCTGACCGACGACGCGGGGCGGGGCAGCTTCCCCGACGCCCAGTACGTGCTGGTGTCCACGGTGGTGCTGGCCCATGCGGCGGTGTCGCTGGCCCGGTTCCCGGACCGGCTGCCGCGGCTGCCCTGGGCGCTGGCCCTGCTGGTCGCCCTGTCGGCGGTGGTCTACCTGGCCGCCAAGTACGCGGAGGGAAGCCGTCCGCTGGTGCTGTCGGTGGTCCGGACCCGGGAGCCGGGGGACCTGGACGCGGCGGTCCGGACCGGGGACGACATCGAGATCCGCGGGGTGGGCTTCGTGCCGCCCGGCGCGCACACCCCGGAGATGCTGGCGCGGCTGGTGGTGCGGATCGGGGCGGTGCACGTGCACGTGCCGCTGGTGCCGGTCGCGGGCGGGTTCACCAACCCCTCGGACACCGTGCTGGTGGTCCCGGTGCCGGCCGAGGTGGAACCCGGGCGCACCGAGATCCAGGTGGTGACCGCGGCGGGGGTGGAATCCAACCGTTGCGCCATCGACGTGGCCGACTGACCGGGATGGGGGTAGACATGGGTCGTGACCCAGACTTCCGAACGGACCTCCGAACCCCTGCCTCGTTCCGGGTCGCGGCGCGCCGCCCTGTGGTCGCGGTTCGCCGCCCTGCGGGAGGGCGTCGCCCCGTACGCCCTGCTGCCGCTGCGCCTGTTCCTCGGCGTGACCTTCGTCTATGCCGGGCTGGACAAGCTGTTCGACCCCGCCTTCCTCTCCGATGATCCGGAGCGCCAGGGGTCGATCGCCTTCCAGATGACCAACATCCGGGACCTGTCGGCGATTCCGTCCCTGGTGGACCTCGGGCTGAAGGCGCCGGTGGCCGTCGGTGCGGCCATGGCCGTCGGCGAGCTGCTGGTGGGCCTGGGCACCCTCGCCGGGCTGTTCGCCCGGGTCGCGGCTCTCGGCGGGGCACTGATCTCGCTCAGCCTGTGGCTCACCATGAGCTGGCAGGCCTCCCCGTACTACTACGGCAACGACCTGCCGTACCTGATGGCCTGGCTGCCGCTGGTGCTGGCCGGAGCGGCCTACTGGTCGCTGGACGCGCTGATCCGGTCGCGCCGGTCGCGGCGTACGGCGTAGGTGATCAGGCCCAGCAGGGCGGCCAGGGACAGCCCGCCCATGGTCATCGGGACGATCACCCACCAGGCCAGGTCGGTCTCGCCGGCCGCGTCGAGCAGGTAGAGCACGCCCGCCACCAGCAGGACCAGGCCCGCGAGGAGCCGGCCGGGCTGGAACTCATGCCGCCGCACGGGCCACCTCCACCTGTCCCACACCTGCGGTCAGGTGCAGTTCGATCGTTCCGCCGGCCTCGGTGCCGGCGGCGGGCGGCAGGGTCGCCGTCCGCTTCTGGTTGCGTACGCCCTCGATGCGGTCGGGCCGTTCGCCGGGCAGCTGTACGTCGCCCACCCGGACCCGGATGTCGGCCTCGGCGGTGACCTCGCGGGGCAGGACCACCTTGAGCCGGCCGGCGTCGATGGCGGCGCTGACGGCGAGCGTGCTGCCCTTGGCCACGTCCAGCCGGCTCAGGTCCAGGGTGGCGAGGCCGGTGCCGGCTTCGTAGGACGGCTTGACCTCGGCGACGGCGGCCGGCCGCCACTCGACCCGCCGGAAGTCGGTGCCGATGTCCCGGGGCAGCACGGCGGCCCCCGCCAGCAGGCCGGCGGTGAGCACGGCGAGCAGGATGGTGCCGAGGCCCGTGCGACCGCGGAAGGCGCTGACCGCGAGGCCCAGGCCGAACAGGGCGAGGGAGCAGGCGAGACCGACCTGGAGGGCCTGCCCCAGCGGATTGCCGTGCCAGCTGGCGGCGGCGCCGGCCAGCCCGGCGAGCAGCGCGCACACAAAGACCCGGCCGCCGATCCCGCCGCGCGGCGGACGGTTCCCCCGGGCGCGGTCCGGCCCGGCGCGGTCCGGTGCGAGCGGGCCGCCGGCCTCGTCCGGTCCGGCGGCGTCGCCGTCGGGCCCCCACAGATAACCGGTGCCCGGGGCCCCGTTCTTGACCAGCGGGTCCTTCCACCAGGAGGGGGTGCCGGGGGTCGGCGGAGCCTGGGTCTCCGGCGGGGCCTCGACCCGCGGGTGGGCCGGCTCGGCCTCGGCGGCGGGCACCGACCGGCGGCGGTGCGACCAGTAGGCCGCTCCGGCCACGGCCAGGATCACCAGGACCGAGAATCCGCCCATGCCGCCGTTGTCCAGCAGCGACAGGAACACCGCGCAACCGACCAGCGAGGCCAGCACCGCGGCCAGGGTGCCGCCCTCGATCCGGCCGGTGAGCAGCTTCCTGGCCTCGTTGTCCTCCTCGCCGTCCAGGGGCACCAGCAGCCAGGCGAAGCCGTAGAAGATCAGACCGACGCCGCCGGTGACCGCGAGGACACCCAGCACGATCCGGAAGATCACCGGGTCGAGGTCGAAGTACCGGCCCAGGCCGCCGCAGACGCCCGCCAGCACCTTGTCGCGTTTGCTGCGGCGCAGCGGCGGGCGGTCGGCCGGGGCGGCGGCCCGTTCGCCGGCCGGTTCGGCCGGTCCGGCCGGCGGGGACTCGTGGACTTCGGTCATGCGTCCATGGTGACGGCCGCCCGTACCTGCCGGTATCCGGCCCGACCCTGGCGCAACCCTGATAAATCCCGGAGGGCGGACGGGGGAAAACCGGGGGCTCTCCCGATGTCCCCGGCCCGCCCGCCCATGTGACCATCGGGAACATGCCAGTGGTCCCCGCATCCAGCAGTCCGCACGTCCCCGACACCGAGGAGCAGCCGCAGCGCAGGCTCTACCGGAGCGCCGACGGGCGGATGCTGGGCGGTGTCGCGCGCGGCCTCGCCGGGCACCTCGGGCTGCCCGTGGTCTGGGTCCGGCTCGCCTTCCTCGGCATGTTCATGTTCGGCGAGGGGCTGGGGGTGCTGCTCTACGCCGCGTTCTGGGTCTTCGTCCCGCTGGGGGTCGGCGGCAAGCCCACCGGCCGCTCGCTCTTCGAGACCCTGCCGGACGGCCGCCGCCGGCTCCGCACCCCCGACAAGGGGCAGATCGTCGCCCTGGCCGTGCTGGCCGTCGGGGTGGTCCTGTTCATCACCAAGGTGCAGGTCGGCGGCGAGTCCGGCCGCTACCTGTGGCCCACCCTGCTGGTCGGGGCAGGCGTGGTCCTGGTGTGGCGGCAGGCCGACAACGCCCGCCGCGCGCACTGGACGGCCGCCGCGGGCCGGAACGCCCGGCTGCTCCAGGCGGGGCGGGCCCTCGCCGGAGTCGCCCTGGTGGGCGTCGGGCTCACCGTGTTCATCGTCGTACGGGGCTCCGCCGCTCAGCTCGGCAACCTCCTCACCGCCACCCTCGCCGTCCTCGTCGGCATCGCCCTGCTCGCCGGACCCTGGCTGATCCGGATGACCCAGGACCTCTCCGAGGAGCGGCTGATGCGCATCCGCGCCCAGGAGCGGGCCGAGGTCGCCGCCCACGTCCACGACTCGGTGCTGCACACCCTCACCCTGATCCAGCGCAATGCCGAGGACGCCGGCGAGGTCCGGCGGCTGGCCCGGGCGCAGGAGCGCGAGCTGCGGAACTGGCTCTACAAGCCGGAGGGCACCGGCAAGGACGAGGCGGAGGAGCCGGACACGCTCGCCGAGGCCGTGAAGAAGACCGCGGCCGAGGTGGAGGACCACCACGGGGTCCCCATCGAGGTCGTGGTCGTCGGCGACTGCCCGCTGGACGACCGGCTGGGCGCCCAGCTCCAGGCGGCGCGCGAGGCGATGGTGAACGCCGCCAAGTACGGTGGCGAGGGCGGACCGGTGCAGGTCTACGCGGAGGTGGAGGGCCGGACGGTGTTCGTGTCCGTACGGGACCGGGGACCGGGCTTCGACATCGACGCGGTACCCGGCGACCGGATGGGCGTACGAGAATCGATCATCGGCCGGATGCAGCGCAACGGCGGGACCGCCCGGCTGCGGTCCGCGGCCGGCGGGGGCACGGAAGTCGAGCTGGAGATGGAGAGGGCGGCGAGCGCGCAATGACCGAGGAGAACGACCGGAGCCGGCACGTGCGGGTGGTGCTCGTCGACGACCACCGGATGTTCCGTACAGGCGTCCAGGCGGAGATCGGCGAGACGGAGCGCACCGGGGTCGAGGTGGTCGGCGAGGCCGCCGATGTGGACCAGGCGGTCACGGTCATCACGGCCACCCGCCCCGAGGTGGTGCTGCTGGACGTGCACCTGCCCGGCGGCGGCGGGGTCGAGGTGCTGCGGCGCTGCGCCCCGCTGATGGCGGCGGCGGAGAACCCGGTGCGGTTCCTGGCCCTGTCGGTGTCGGACGCGGCCGAGGACGTCATCGGCGTGATCCGGGGCGGGGCCCGCGGGTACGTCACCAAGACGATCACCGGCGCCGACCTGGTCGACTCGGTCTTCCGGGTGCAGGAGGGGGACGCGGTGTTCTCGCCGCGGCTGGCGGGCTTCGTGCTGGACGCCTTCGCCTCCACCGACGCGCCGCCGGTGGACGAGGACATGGACCGGCTGACCCAGCGGGAGCGGGAGGTGCTGCGGCTGATCGCCCGCGGGTACGCGTACAAGGAGATCGCCAAGCAGTTGTTCATCTCGGTGAAGACGGTCGAATCGCATGTCTCGGCCGTGCTGCGGAAGCTCCAGCTGTCGAACCGGCACGAGCTGACCCGGTGGGCCACCGCACGCCGGCTGGTGTGACGGCCGCTGCGACGGCTGGTGTGATGCATACCGCAATGAAATAGGGCAACCCGGACGGGCTGTGTGCCCCTCTAGGGAGGCGTGACGAGCCTGACCGGGACCCCGCTCTACGCGACGGCGATCGCCCTCACGGTGATCGCCGTCCTGCTGCCGCTGCTGCTGTGGAGCAGGGTGCGCGGCCCGGCCGCGGTGCGGGGGCTGGTGCGCTGCTCGATGGTGGTCTTCGCCCAGGTGACGGCCATTGCACTGGTCTTCGTCGCGGTGAACCGGTCGGAGAACTTCTACGCCTCCTGGGACGATCTGCTCGGTACCGGGGACTACGTGGTCGCGGCCCACGACCTGGGCCCGGACGGGCTGGGCGGCCGGAAGGCCGCCGATCTGCCCAGGGTCCGCCAGGAGTTCCGGCCGGACGGGGCCTTCGGCGGCCGGGTCCTGACCGCGCAGGTCGACGGCACCGTCTCCGGGGTGCAGGGCGATGTGCACGTGTGGCTGCCGCCGCAGTACGAGGACCCGGCCTGGAAGGACCGCAGGTTCCCGGTGGTCGAGCTGATCCCGGGCATGCCCGGCACCGGGACGTCCTGGTTCCAGGGGCTGAAGGTGCACGAGGTGCTGGAACCGCTGATGAAGAGCGGAAAGATCCCGCCCTTCGTCCTGGTCTCGGCGCGCACCATGCTGCTGGGCGGCACCGACACCGGCTGTGCCAACATCCCCGGCAAGGTCAATGCCGACAGCTGGCTGAGCGT
Source organism: Streptomyces venezuelae (assembly GCF_008642295.1). Taxonomy (GTDB): domain Bacteria; phylum Actinomycetota; class Actinomycetes; order Streptomycetales; family Streptomycetaceae; genus Streptomyces; species Streptomyces venezuelae_C. The sequence goes on from NZ_CP029190.1 coordinate 4,429,600, forward strand.
GGACGTCCGGCGGGCGGTGACCGACACCTTCCGGGTCTCGGACCGGGCCGGGGCCTGGGGCGTGTCCGGGTACTCGGCAGGCGGCCACTGCGCCGCCAGGCTGGCGATCGCGCACCCCGACCGGTACGCCGCGGCGGTCTCCCTGTCCGGCTACAACGACCCGGCCCAGGAACCGACCTCGCTGGTCGGCCGCGATCCGGAACTCCGCCGCAGCCACAACCTGCTGACCATGCTGACCTCGGCCGCGACCCCGCCGCCGGTCGCACTGTGGCTCTCCGGAGCCCAGAAGGACGGCTACGAGGCCGGGCAGGCGCTGGCCCGGGCGGCGCACCCGCCGACGGTGGTCCACGCGGAGCGGGTGGCCGGCGGCCACAACATCGAATCCTGGGTCCGCCAGATCCCCCGGACCTTCGCCTGGCTGGGCACCCGGCTGAAGGCGGCCTGAGCCGGAACGGGCCGGGCGGGGAGGCAGGGCGGGGAGGGCCGGGCGGGGCGGGCGGTCAGGCCGGGCGGCTGGCGCCGGCCCAGGGCATCGAGTCCACCGGGGCGATGCGCACCGTGGAGCCCGGGCGCGGGGCGTGGATCATCTTGCCGTCGCCGATGTAGAGCCCGACGTGGGTGATCCCGGAGTAGAAGAAGACCAGGTCGCCGGGGGCCAGCCCGCTCTTGGTGATCCGCTGCCCGGCGTTGATCTGGGTGTAGGTGGTGCGCGGCAGGGAGACCCCCGCGGAGCGCCAGGCGGCCTGGGTGAGGCCCGAGCAGTCGAAGGAGCCGGGGCCGGTGGCCCCCCAGACGTACGGCTTGCCGATCGCCCCGTACGCGAAGGCGACGGCGCGGGCCGCGCGGGAGCTGCCGGCGGCCGGGCGGGCCGGGGCGGGCGCCGGGCGGGCGGCGGCACCGGCCTTGGCCGCGCCGGCTGCGGCGGCGGGCGCGGCGGGCGACGTGGGCGCGGCTGCGGGGCCGGAGTGGGCGTTCCGGGCCTCGTACGCGGCCCGCTCCTCCGCGGTCAGCCGGGCCAGCAGCCGCTTGGCCGCCGCCAGCTTGGACTCCACGGTCTGCTTGTGGCGGGCCAGCTCGGCCTGCCGTTCGCGCAGCTCGGCCAGCTGCCCGGCGGCCTCCTCGCGCAGCGTGCCGACCTCGCCGAGCTGCCGGCGTACCGAGGCGATCTCGGCGGCCTTGCGATCGCCGGTCCGTTCCAGGATGGCCGCCCGGTCCAGGTACTCCTGCGGGCTGTCGGCGAGCACCAGCTGGACGGCCGGCCCCAGCGCCCCGCTGCGGTACTGGGAGGTGGCGAGCGAACCCAGGGCGTTGCGGGCGGTGTTGAGCCGGTCGGTCTGGCGGGCCGTCCGCTCCCGCAGCCCGGCGAGGGACCGCTCGGCCCGGTCGGCCTTGTCCTTCGCCCCGTTGTAGCGCTCGGCCGCGGCCTCGGCCTCCTCGTAGAGGCGGTCCACCTGGGCCTTGACCTGGTCCGGGGAGAGCCGCGGCTCCGCCTGCGAGGACCCTTCGAACGCGGTGGCGGTGGCAGCGCCCGCGAGGGCGAGGGTGGCGGCCTTCCGGACGGTGCCGCCGGAGAGCGGGCGCTGCCTGGGCTTTCGATGACTGGCCACGGGGGGCGTCCTTCCGTTCGTCTTGGGGGAGGACGCTAGACCCGGAGGTAACGGGCGGATGACGAGATGGCTCGAAGTGATCGGATGTGACCGGTTGCCGGTTACTTCCAGAGGACGGCGATAAAGATGTTGAGCACGGTCAGTCCGCCGACCGCCCCGAACAGCGCCTTGTCCACCTTCTCCTCGTCCCGCTTGACGTAGACCAGCGCGAGGATGACGAACAGGACGGCCAGCTTCACGCCGATCTTGATGTGGTTGAGGCCACCGCCGTCCATCTCCCGGAAGCCGACCAGCAGCACGCCCGTGACCAGCATGGTGAGCGCCCCGTGCAGCATCGCCGGCGTGAACCGGGCGGTGCCCGCACCGATCGCCTTCATCTGGGTCAGGAAGCCGCCCAGCAGCGCGGCGATACCGATGATGTGCAGGCCGACGAAGAAGTTGATCAATATGTCCATGTTGTGAGGGTACGGGTCGCGGGTATGGCGAGATCCGGCGGGGGCGGCCCCACTGTCGGCGCGGAGCTCTAGACTCGGATGGCGATGAGCAGCCTCTTTGACGACAGTTTCCTGGCGGACCTCACCCCCTCCGAGGAGGAGCCGCCCCCGCCGCCCGAGGAGTACGCCCCGGAAGCCGGCGCGGACGACCTCTTCGGAGGGCACTTCGACGCGCCCATGACCGGGGACCGCTACTACCGGGACGGGGCCCCGAAGCCCGTCATCGACCCGGCGGCCCTGCTGGACGGGCTGAACGAACAGCAGCGCGCCGCCGTGGTGCACGCGGGCTCACCCCTGCTCATCGTGGCCGGCGCCGGTTCCGGCAAGACCCGGGTGCTCACCCACCGCATCGGGCACCTGCTGGCCGCCCGCAACGTCCACCCCGGCCAGATCCTCGCGATCACCTTCACCAACAAGGCCGCCGGTGAGATGAAGGAGCGCGTCGAAGGCCTGGTTGGCCCGCGTGCGAACGCCATGTGGGTGTCCACCTTCCACAGCGCCTGCGTCCGCATCCTGCGGCGCGAGTCCAAGCGGCTCGGCTTCACCTCCTCCTTCTCGATCTACGACGCGGCCGACTCCAAGCGCCTGATGGCCCTGGTCTGCCGCGATCTCGACCTCGACCCGAAGCGGTTCCCGCCGAAGTCCTTCAGCGCCAAGATCTCGAACCTGAAGAACGAGCTGATCGACGAGGACGCCTTCGCCGGGCAGGCCGCGGACGGGTTCGAGAAGACCCTCGCCCAGGCCTACGCCATGTACCAGGCACGGCTGCGCGAGGCCAACGCGCTCGACTTCGACGACATCATCATGACCACGGTGCACCTGCTCCAGGCCTTCCCCGATGTCGCCGAGCACTACCGGCGCCGCTTCCGGCACGTCCTGGTCGACGAGTACCAGGACACCAACCACGCCCAGTACACGCTCGTGCGCGAGCTGGTCGGGCCGGGCTACCCGGACCTGCCGCCGGCCGAGCTGTGCGTGGTGGGCGACGCCGACCAGTCGATCTACGCCTTCCGCGGCGCGACCATCCGCAACATCCTCCAGTTCGAGGAGGACTACAAGGACGCGACGACGATCCTGCTGGAGCAGAACTACCGCTCCACCCAGACGATCCTCTCCGCGGCCAATGCGGTCATCGAGCGCAACGAGAACCGCCGCGCCAAGAACCTGTGGACCGAGGCCGGCTCCGGCGCCGGGATCACCGGCTATGTCGCGGACACCGAACACGACGAGGCGCAGTTCGTCGCCGACGAGATCGACCGGCTGACGGACGCGGGCGACGCGAAGGCCGGGGACGTCGCGATCTTCTACCGGACGAACGCGCAGTCGCGTGTCTTCGAGGAGATCTTCATCCGGGTCGGCCTGCCCTACAAGGTCGTCGGCGGCGTCCGCTTCTACGAGCGCAAGGAGGTCCGGGACGTCCTGGCCTACCTCCGGGTGCTGGCCAACCCCGAGGACAACGTCCCGCTGCGCCGGATCCTCAATGTGCCCAAGCGGGGCATCGGCGAGCGCGCCGAAGCGATGATCGACGCGCTGGCGCTCCGCGAGAAGATCACCTTCCCGCAGGCGCTGCGCCGGGTGGACGAGGCGTACGGCATGGCGGCCCGCTCCACCAACGCGGTCAAGCGGTTCAACGTCCTGATGGAGGAGCTCCGTACGATCGTCGACTCCGGCGCCGGCCCGGCGGTGGTGCTGGAGGCGGTCCTGGAGCGGACCGGATACCTGGCCGAGCTGCAGGCCTCCACCGACCCGCAGGACGAGACGCGGATCGAGAACCTCCAGGAACTCGCCGCCGTGGCGCTCGAGTTCGAGCAGGCCCGCGGCGAGGACTCGGCGACCCCTGGCACGCTCGCCGAGTTCCTGGAGCAGGTCGCCCTGGTCGCCGACTCCGACCAGATCCCGGACGAGGACACGGAAGGCACCGGAGTCATCACCCTGATGACCCTGCACACCGCCAAGGGCCTGGAGTTCCCGGTGGTCTTCCTGACCGGCATGGAGGACGGGGTCTTCCCGCACATGCGGGCACTGGGCCAGACCAAGGAGCTGGAGGAGGAGCGGCGGCTCGCCTACGTCGGCATCACCCGGGCCCGCGAGCGGCTCTACCTGACCCGCTCCAGCATGCGCAGCGCCTGGGGGACCCCCTCCTACAACCCGCCCTCGCGGTTCCTGGAGGAGATCCCAGACCAGTACCTGTCATGGAAGCGGACCGGACCGGCGCAGAAGCCCGCCGGGCCGATCTCGGGCGCGCGGGGTGCGGGGAAGTCCTCGTCCTCGTTCGGGACCTCGCCGGAGGCGTTCCTGTCGTCCTCGAGGACCAAGTCGGGACCGTCCGGCTTCGCGACCCGGCGGGCCGCCGACAAGCCGGTGATCTCGCTGGCGGTGGGGGACCGGGTCACCCACGACCAGTTCGGCCTGGGCACGGTCATGGAGGTCCGGGGAGCCGGCGCGGACGCACAGGCCACCATCGACTTCGGAGACGCCAAGCCGAAGCGGCTGCTGCTGCGCTACGCACCGGTCGAGAAGCTCTGAACCGCACCCGGGACGGCCGCGGCCGTCCCGGGATTCAGTGGGGTCAGTGGGGTCAGTTCGGGTTGAGGCCGTGGCTGCGGAGCCAGGAGCTGGGGTCGATCGCCGCCCCGCCGCCGGGCCGTACCTCGAAGTGGAGGTGCGGGCCGGTGGAGTTGCCCGAGTTGCCGGAGTACGCGATGACGTCCCCGGCCTTGACCTTGCCGGACCGGATCTTGGTGCTGCTGAGGTGGCAGTACCAGGTCTCGGTGCCGTCGGGCGAGGTCACTATGGCCATATTGCCGTAGGCGCTGTTGTACTGCGTGCGCACGGTGCCGTCGGTGGCGGCCATGACCGGGGTGCCGTAGGAGACCGGGAAGTCGATGCCGGTGTGCACGGACATCCACATGCCGCCGGACTGGCCGTAGCCGGCGCTCAGGCCGTGCTGTTTGACCGGGAGCGCGAACTTGGGGCGCAGGGCCTCCTTGCGGGCCGCTTCCTCCGCCCGCTTCTTGCGCTCCTCGTCCTGGCGCACCTTCAGGTCGATGCGCTCCTGGGTGCGGCTCGCGCGGTCCGCGAAGTCACCGGCGTCGGCGCTGAGGGCGGCGAGCTGGGTGTCGAGCTTGTTGTTCGCGGCCACCGGCTTGACGGAGGACGGGTCGGGCGCGGTGGCCGTGGTGATCTGCTCGTCGGCCTTCTCCTCGCCGCCGGTGAGACCTCCCACGGAGGCGGCGGCGACACCCGCGACACCCATCACGCACACGGAGGGCACGGCCACGGTCAGCAGGGCGGAACGCTTCGCCGGGTTCCGGCGCCGACTTGCGCCGGCGGACTTGCCGGCGGCGCGGCGCGCGGAGCGCGGCACGGAGGCCGCTTCCGGGGCCGACGGCTGCTGCGGCATGGTCTGGGTCTCGGCGCCGTGCAGTGCTGCGTCGGGCGCGTCCGGTGCCTCGGCCTCTGCCTCGGCCGGTTCCGCCGGCTCCGGTGCGATGACCTCGAATACGGCGGTCGGGGTGGGGGTCGGGGCGGATGCCTCGGGGGTGGCCTCGGCCGCCGGATAACCGGCCTGCGGCTGCTGCTCGTACGCGTAGGCCTGCGGCTGCTGCTCGTACTCGTACTCCTGCTCGTACGTGTACTGCTGGGGCAGTTCCTCCTGCGCGACCGTGTTCCAGGCGGTGGCGTCGTACGCGCCGGTCTCGAGGCCGGCCGTGGTGCCGTACCCGGGCATCGCCCAGTGGCCGGTCTGCTCGGCCGTGGTGGTGTCGTAGCCGAAGGAGGTCTGCTGGTACTCGGCCGCGTACCACTGGCCGGTGGCGGTGGTGTCCTGCGGAACCGGCTGCGCGGGGATGCCCGCGGACCAGGCGGTCGTGTCGTAACTGCCGGTCGCGTCGTAGGTGGCCGTGGGCTCGTAGGACGCGGAGGCGTAGGAGGTGAATCCGCCCGTGTAGTCGTATCCCTGAGCCTGCGTTTCAAAGGAACCGTAGGGCAGGTCACCAGCGAAAGTGGTGGTGGAAAGGCCGTCATACCCAGGGTCCGGGTACTGGCCCGACGAGGGGCGGTCGTTCACCAACTTCTCTTTCGCCTCGGCAGTGGGGGCCTGGGTGGCCGGGGAAGCGGAATCCCCGGAGGAGAGCAGTGGCGTGACTGTACCCGGCGGTTCGTGGCGTCGACAATCTTCGAGGGGCTTTGACCTCTCAGGAACCGGGCATTCGGCCGTCTTTCGGTCGCACCATCACAGACCCTTGGCCTTGAGTTCGAAATCCGTTCGACTTCGGGTGGGTTCCGGTTCATGCGACGGACGCGGCTCCCGAAGCGTCTTCGGGGGCCTCCCGAACCGCCTGGACCAGGCCGTCCAGAGCACGGCGGACCGCCGCGATGACCGCCGGGTGCGCCGGCAGCGCCAGATGTCCGATCCCGGTCACCTGCACGTTCTCCACGAGAAGGTCGGGATGCTCCAGACGGGCCGCGTGGACCGGGGCCATCAGCGCGTCGAACTCGCTCCAGAACGCGACGAACCGGGTCCGGCAGCCGGGTGCCGGCGCCGCCAGCTCCGCCATCACCTCGGAGTCCGGCCGCATCTGCCGGACCACCGGGTGCGCGTCCATGAACGGGACGACGGTCGTTCCGGAATGCGGGGTGCCCAGCGTGACCAGGGTGCGCACCCGGGCGTCCCCGCCGAGGCGCTGCACGTAGTAGCGGGCGACCAGGCCGCCGAGGCTGTGCCCCACCAGGTCCAGCCGCTCCTGTCCGGTCCGCGCGCACAGCTCCTCGACCCGGCGGCCCAGCAGCCGGGCCGCCGCCCGCAGATCGCAGGTGAACGGCGAGTAGTTGTACGCCTCCACCCGGCGCCGGCCGTCCGCGCCGAGGGCGCGGCGCAGCAGCACGAAGACGGACCGGTTGTCGCCGAACCCGTGCAGCAGCAGTACGGGGGGCCGCGCATCGCAGTCCTTGCCCGGGGGAGCGGTGCGCTCCTGGGTGATCCCGGTCGGGTAGAGCACCAGGTGGCCGGCCAGCACCACCAGCTCCAGCACGACTGCGCGCAGCGCACCGGCGGACCGGGGCGCGGGCCCGGAAGGTACGAGTGACAGCCCCATCCGACGCCCTCCCCCGATGCGTCGGCAGCGCCGCCGTGCCGTGCGGCTGTCGGCACGGAGGCGCTGCACCCCGTACGGTGCTTTGCTCTGTGATTTCCCCCTCGTGGTTGACCGCGAAACGGTGTCGTGCGGGATGCTGTACTTAACGTTCGTTCACTCGGGAGGCAGTGCGATGGGTGTGACCGGTCCGATCCGTGTGGTGGTGGCCAAGCCGGGTCTCGACGGCCACGACCGCGGCGCAAAGGTGATCGCGCGTGCGCTGCGCGATGCGGGGATGGAGGTCATCTACACGGGCCTGCACCAGACTCCGGAGCAGATCGTCGACACGGCCATTCAGGAGGACGCGGACGCCATCGGGCTGTCCATCCTGTCGGGCGCGCACAACACGCTGTTCGCCAAGGTGCTGGAGCTCCTGAAGGAGCGCGATGCCGAGGACATCAAGGTGTTCGGCGGCGGCATCATCCCGGAGGCGGACATCGCTCCGCTGAAGGAGAAGGGCGTGGCGGAGATCTTCACCCCGGGCGCGACGACGACCTCGATCGTGGACTGGGTCCGCGCGAACGTCCGCTCCGCGGTCTGACCCGGAGCCGGCGGGACCCCGGGCCGGGGCGGAGCGCCCCGGTTCCCGGGCTCAGGCGGGGGCGGTCAGTTCGGTGAGCATGGCCGCCCGCATCCGCAGGGTGGCCACCAGCCGCTGGAACGCCTCCGCCCAGTACGCCTCCGCCCCGGCCGCCGCCTCCGCTTCCGCAGGCTCCGGCCGCCGCTCCGCGGCCACCGCCTCCAGCCGCCCCGCCTCCGCCGGATCCAGGCAGCGCTCCGCCAGCCCCATCACCCCGCTGAAGCTCCACGGGTAGCTGCCCGCATCCCGCGCCGCCTCCAGCGCGTCCACCACGGCCCGCCCCAGCTCCCCGGCCCAGGGAACCGCGCACACCCCGAGCAGCTGGAACGCCTCCGAGAGGCCGTGCGCCCGGATGAACTCCGCCACCCAGGCGGCCCGTTCCTCCTGGGTCAGGGTCTCCAGCAGCTTCGCCCGCTCCGCCAGCGAGGCCGTGCCCGGGCCCGCGGCCGGCGGATCGGTGGCCGCGCCCAGCAGGGCCTTGGACCACTCCGGGTTCCGCTGCCGGACCGCGGCCCGGCACCAGGCGGCATGCAGTTCCTCCGCCCAGCCCTCGGCGACCGGTACGGCCACGATCTCCGCCGGGCCCAGCCCGCCGAACCGGTCCCGCCAGCAGGCCAGCGGCGCCGCCTCCACCAGCTGGCCCAGCCACCAGGCGCGCTCCCCGCGGCCGGCCGGCGGGCGGCGGACCACCCCGTCGCGCTCCATCCCCTGATCGCACTCGGCGGGCGGGGTCACCCCCTCCGGGCCCACACAGGCCAGCGCCCGCTCCGCCATCCGCCCGGCCAGCGCGGACCCGGGCAGCGCCGACAGCAACTCCGCCGCCACCGCCCGCACATTGCGGCTCCGGTCGCCCAGCGCCCGTTCCAGGAACGGCTCGTCCTGCTGGGACAGCCCCGCCCGCAGCGAGTCCAGGAACATCAGCCGGTCCTCGGCCCGCTCGGTGGCCCAGGTGGTCGAGAGCAGCGCCAGGGCCGCCGCCGGCTGCGCCGCCCGTACGGCACCCAGCAGGGCCACCCGCTCCGCGAACAGCCCCTCCTCCCACAGCCGGGCCACCCCCTCCCGGTCCCCGGGGTCCGGGAGTTCCGCTCCGCCCGCCCCGCTGCGCAGGGCGAACCGCCAGTCCGGGTTCAGCCGGGCCAGCCAGTGCCCCCGGGGGCCGGCCAGGGCCAGCGCCTGGGGCCGCAGGTCGGTCCGCGCCCGGGCCGCGTCCAGCAGGGCCGGCAGCTGAGCGGCCGGCGCCCGGTACCCGTGCCGGGCGGCGGCGGCCAGCCACTGCGGGAGCAGCTCGGTCAGGTCCGGCGCCGAGCCCCGCCGGCCGCCCCCGGCCCCCGCCCGGCCGGCGAGCAGCTGGGCCAGCCGCCGCCGGGCCGGCTCGGGCGGCTCCGGCCGCGGATCGGGTGCCGCCGGTTCCGGTCGCGGGCCGGCCTCCGCCGGCCGCAGCCCGGCCCGGCGCCGCAGCGCCTGCACCGCGGCGGCGTCCAGCAGCGCCTCGGGCGTACCGCCCTGTCTCCGGTCGGTGCCGAGCAGCGCGGTGCCGACCAGCTCCTCCCAGTCCCCGTAACCGTCCCCGTACCCGTTCACAAGTCCCTCCCCGTCCGTGTGCGGCTAATCCGCTGTATGTGTCGTATGTGTGGTGTCAGGTCGCGTGGTTGTCGTTGCTCACGACAGCGATACCGGCTCCCCCGTCCCCATATCCGTGTCCGCCTGTGTCTCCGTCTGCCAGGCCGTCAGCGGCACGAAGCCGCGATGGCCGCACTCTCCGAACACCGTCACCGGCCCGCCGCCCGACAGCGCGGCCAGCTGCCACAGACCGGCCCCGGCCCGCCCGCCGCCGGTCCGCACCGGCAGCGCGTCCTTCCCGTCCGCATCGGCCAGCTGCCAGCCCAGCTCCCCGGGTATCGGCACCACCGGTCCCAGCACCACCGGCCAGGAATCCAGCCAGGGGTCCTCCCGGAGGGCGGTGCCGTACTCCTCCAGCGCGGCGCCCGCGCTCATCCCGGCCGGCGGCCGGGAGTGCGGGGCGGGTGCCGCGAACCGGTCGCCGAGATCGGCCCGGAGGCCGGCCGAGCCCGGCCGGAACCGGGCCTCCGCCTCCAGTACCAGGCCCACCGGCAGGGCCAGTTGGGGCGGGCGGCCGGGCGGCCCGTAATCCATCACCAGGGCCTTGCGGTCGCCCTCCAGGCCCTGGAGCCAGATCCGCCGGGTGGTCAGCCGGCCGTCCGCGGAGACCGAGTCGTACTGCGCGAGGACCAGCCAGCGGTCCCGCACCGCAGCCGCCCCCTCCGCGGCTGCGGGCAGTCCCACTCTGGTCCGCACGGTGGCGGCCAGCGGCTCCGGCAGCCCGGCCGCCCCCAGCCAGGCCCGGTCCAGCAGGTGCAGCAGCGCGCACTCCTCCAGCATCCGGCCCGGCCAGCCCGCGCCGGAGCTGGGGATCGTCCCCAACTCCCGGACCCGGGCGGCCAGTCCGGGCGCCTGGGCGTCGACCATCCGGGCCGCCGTCTCCTCCCACACGCCGTATCCCGCCTGCTCCTGTCCGGCCAGTCCGGCGCGCAGCAGATCGGCGAGCCGCCGCTCCAGTTCGGTGACCCCCGCCCCGATCCGGCCGGCCCGCCGCTCGGCGCGCCTGCGCGCGGCCTCCGCGTCCGCCGGTGCGGCCGGTGCGGACCGGGCGGCGGCCTTCTCCGCCCGCTTGGCCAGCCATTCCGCGGCCCAGTCCGGGGCCTCGGCGGGCTCGCCCAGCCCCTCCGCCGCCCAGAGCAGCAGCAGTCCCAGCGCGTGCTTGCACGGGAACTTCCGGCTCGGGCAGGAGCAGGTGTACGCCGGCCCGGTCAGGTCCACGACCGTGCGGTACGGCTTGCTGCCGCTGCCCTTGCACCACCCCCACACCGCACCGGAAGCGGAACCTCCGGTCTGCGACCACGGACCCGCTCCGCCGAGCTTGCCTCCCGCCTTGCGTGATGCATCGTCAGGAGCCAGAGCCAGTACCTGTTCCGCTGTCCAGCGGACCTGCTGCTCAGTCATGGAAACCACCGTAGAGATCCCCACTGACAATCGCTCTGACCTGCAACGACGTTGGGAGCGAGGGGCGTTGTCAGTGGGGTGGTGCACGGTGGTGGACAGCAGCCGGAAAGGGCTGCCGAGTCCGGAGGGGGACCCATGACCATGTCCGAGAACGGCACCGGTGCCGAGCCGCTGCGACCGCATGCCGAGGACGCCTTCGCGCACGAACTGAAAGCCCTCGCGGCGGTCGACGACCGGCCCCGCCCGACCCGCTGGAAGCTCTCCCCGTGGGCCGTCGCCACCTACCTGCTGGGCGGCACCCTGGAGGACGGCACGGTGATCACCCCGAAGTACGTGGGGCCCCGCCGGATCGTCGAGGTCGCCGTCACCACCCTCGCCACCGACCGCGCCCTGCTCCTGCTGGGCGTCCCCGGCACCGCCAAGACCTGGGTGTCCGAGCATCTCGCCGCCGCCGTCAGCGGCGACTCCACCCTGCTGGTCCAGGGCACGGCCGGCACCCCGGAGGAGGCCATCCGGTACGGCTGGAACTACGCCCGGCTGCTGGCCCACGGACCCAGCCGCGAGGCCCTCGTCCCCAGCCCGGTCATGCGGGCCATGTCCGAGGGCATGACCGCCCGGGTCGAGGAGCTCACCCGCATCCCCGCCGATGTGCAGGACACCCTCATCACCGTGCTGTCCGAGAAGACCCTCCCCATACCGGAACTGGGCGAGGAGGTGCAGGCGGTCCGCGGGTTCAACCTCATCGCCACCGCCAACGACCGCGACCGCGGGGTCAACGAGCTCTCCAGCGCCCTGCGCCGCCGCTTCAACACGGTGGTCCTGCCGCTGCCCGCGACCGCCGACGCCGAGGTCGACATCGTCGCCCGCCGGGTCGACCAGATGGGGCGCGCGCTGGACCTGCCCGCCGCCCCCGAGGGCCTGGCGGAGATCCGCCGGGTGGTCACCGTCTTCCGCGAGCTCCGCGAGGGCATCACCGACGACGGCCGGACGAAGGTCAAATCGCCCAGCGGCACCCTGTCCACCGCCGAGGCCATCTCGGTGGTCACCAACGGCCTTGCCCTGGCCGCCCACTTCGGGGACGGGGTGCTCCGCCCCTCCGACGTCGCCGCCGGCATCCTCGGCGCGGTCGTCCGCGACCCGGCTGCCGACCGGGTCGTCTGGCAGGAGTACCTGGAGGCGGTCGTCCGCGAGCGGGACGGCTGGAAGGACTTCTACCGCGCCTGCCGCGAGGTGACGGTATGACCGCCACCGCCACCGTCACCGCCGCGGGGCCTCTGCTCCTCGGGGTACGGCACCACGGGCCCGGCTCGGCCCGTGCGGTGCGGGCCGCCCTGGAGGCGGCCCGGCCGGCGGCCGTGCTGATCGAGGGCCCGCCCGAGGGCGATGCCCTGCTGCCGCTCGCCGCCGACCCCGGGATGCGCCCCCCGGTCGCCCTGCTGGCACACGCGGCCGGCGATCCGGGCCGGGCCGCCTTCTGGCCGCTGGCCGGGTTCTCCCCCGAATGGGTGGCGATCCGCTGGGCGCAGGAGGCCGGCGTACCGGTCCGGTTCATCGACCTGCCGGCCGCCCACTCGCTGGCCGCCGAAGAGCAGCCGGGCGACGAGGACGGGGGCCACGACACGGGCGGCGACCCGGGCGGCGCGGTACGGATCGATCCGCTCGCGGTGCTGGCCGGGACCGCCGGGTACGACGACCCCGAGCGCTGGTGGGAGGACGTGGTCGAGCACCGGGGTGCGGGCCCGGCCGATCCGCTGGCCCCGTTCGAGGCGCTCGGCGAGGCGATGGGCGCTCTGCGCGAGGCGTACGGGGACGGCGGCCATGCCCGTGACCTGGTGCGCGAGGCGTACATGCGGCAGAAGATGCGGGCCGCGAAGCGGGAGTTCGGCGCGGGTTACGCGGTGGTGTGCGGGGCCTGGCACGTCCCGGCGCTGCGCGCGAAGACCACCGCGGCGGCCGACAAGGCGCTGCTGGCCCGACTGCCCAAGGTGAAGGTGGAGACCGCCTGGGTGCCCTGGACGCACCGCCGGCTCGCCCGGGCCGGCGGGTACGGGGCGGGCATCACGTCCCCGGGGTGGTACGGCCACCTGTTCACCGCCCCCGACCGGCCGGTCGAGCGCTGGCTGACCAAGGTCGCCGGCCTGCTGCGGGCGGAGGACCGGCAGGTCTCCTCGGCCCATGTGATCGAGGCGGTCCGGCTCGCCGAGACCCTGGCCGCGATGCGCGGCCGGCCGCTGCCCGGCCTCTCGGAGACCCTGGAGGCGGCCCGGGCGGTGATGTGCGACGGCTCGGACGTGCCGCTGGCCCTGATCGAGGACCGCCTCGTCGTCGGCGACCTGCTCGGCGAGGTCCCGGAGACGGCCCCGATGGTTCCGCTCCAGCGCGACCTCGGCCGGCTCCAGCGCTCGCTGCGGCTGAAGCCCGAGGCGGCGGACCGGGAGCTGGAGCTGGACCTGCGCAAGGACACCGACGCGGCGAAGAGCCTGCTGCTGCACCGGCTGCGGCTGCTCGGGATCGGCTGGGGCACGCCCACGGTGTCCCGGGGCGGCACCGGCACCTTCCGGGAGACCTGGCGGCTGCGCTGGGAGCCGGAGCTGTCGGTGCGGGTGGCCGAGGCCGCCGTCTGGGGCAATACGGTGCAGTCCGCCGCCACCGCCAGGGCGGAGGCGGACGCAGCCGCCGCGGCGGAGCTGGGTGAGGTCACCTCGCTGGCCGAGCGCTGCCTGCTGGCCGGGCTCTCCGAGGCGCTGCCCGCCGTACTGCGGGCCCTGGCCGACCGTGCTGCGCTGGACACCGATGTGGCCCGGCTGGCCAAGGCGCTGCCCGCGCTGGCCCGCTCCCTGCGGTACGGGGACGTCCGCGGCACCGACACCGCCGCGCTGGGCACGGTCGCGGCGGGCCTCGCCGAGCGCATCTGCGTGGCACTGCCGCCCGCCTGCGCGGCCGGACTCGATGCCGACGGTGCGGCCGAGCTGCGCGGTCATCTGGACGCGGTGCACGGGGCGATCGGCCTGCTGGGCTCCGCCCCGAATACCGCGGACACCCCGGACACCCCGGACACCCCGGATGCCCCGGCCGAAGCCGACGGCGCTGCGGGAGCCGAACCGGAACCGGGGCCGGCCGAGCCGGGGCTGGCGGAGCGCTGGGCGGCGGTGCTGCGCACGCTGGCCGTGCGGGACACCGTCCCCGGGCTGATCCGCGGCCGGGCGGCCCGGCTGCTGCTGGACGAGGGCCGGCTGGCCCCCGAGGAGACGGCCCGGCTGATGGGGCTGGCCCTGTCCCCGGCAGCGGCCCCGGTGGACGCGGCCGGCTGGATCGAGGGCTTCGCGGGCGGCGGCGCAGGCGGCGGCACCCTGCTGGTCCACGACGAGCGGCTGCTCGGCCTGATCGACACCTGGCTGACCGGTATACCGGCCGGCGCATTCACCGACGTACTGCCGTTGCTGCGCCGGACGTTCGGGGCGTACGAGACGGGCGTGCGGCGCTCTCTGGGCGAGCTGGCCCGCCGCGGACCGGGCGGCGGCACCGCCCGGTCCGGCCCGGCCGGGTCCGGCGGCTCCGTTGACGGGTTTGCCCCGGACCTGGACCAGGACCGCGCGGACGCGGTGGTCCCGCTGGTCCGGCTGCTGCTCGGCACGGCCGCCTGACCGGCACACCACACCACAACCACACGAGGGGGACGGACGGATGACGGCAATGCAGGCAGCGGCCGGTACGGATGACGAGCGGCTGCGCAGGTGGCGGCTGGTCCTCGGCGGGGGAGAGGCCGACGGGACCGGCTGCGCGCTCACCGGCCGGGACGCGGCGATGGATGCCGCGCTCGGCGCGCTCTACGGAGGCGCGGCCGGCGGCGGCCGGCGGCGCGGCGGGGAGCGGTCGGCCGGCCTCGGCGGCTCGGCGCCGTCGGTGGCCCGCTGGCTCGGCGACATCCGCCAGTACTTCCCCAGCTCGGTGGTGCAGGTGATGCAGCGCGATGCCATCGACCGGCTCGGGCTGTCCTCGCTGCTGCTGGAGCCGGAGATGCTGGAGGCCGTCGAACCGGACGTCCATCTGGTGGGAACCCTGCTCTCGCTGAACAAGGCGATGCCCGAGACGACCCGGGAGACCGCCCGCGCGGTGGTCCGCAGGGTGGTGGAGCAACTGGAGAAGAAGCTGGCCTCGCGGACCCGGGCCACCCTCACCGGAGCCCTCGACCGGTCCGCGCGGATCAGCCGCCCCCGGCACCGGGACATCGACTGGGACCGCACCATCCGGGCGAACCTGAAGAACTACCTCCCCGAGTACCGCACCGTCGTACCCGAGCGGCTGATCGGCTACGGCCGGGCGAGCCAGTCGGTGAAGAAGGAGGTCATCCTCTGCATCGACCAGTCCGGTTCGATGGCCGCCTCCGTGGTCTACGCCTCGGTCTTCGGCGCGGTGCTCGCCTCGATGCGGTCGATCGCCACCCGTCTGGTCGTGTTCGACACCTCGGTGGTCGATCTGACGGATCAGCTCGACGATCCGGTCGACGTGCTGTTCGGCACCCAGCTGGGCGGCGGCACCGACATCAACCGGGCCCTCGCCTACTGCCAGTCCAAGATCACCCGGCCGGCCGACACGGTGGTCGTCCTGATCAGCGACCTCTACGAGGGAGGCATCCGGAACGAGATGCTCAAGCGGGTGGCGGCGATGAAGGCGGCCGGAGTGCAGTTCGTCGCCCTGCTCGCGCTGTCCGACGAAGGGGCCCCTTCCTACGACCGCGAGCACGCCGCTGCCCTGGCCGCACTCGGCGCGCCCGCCTTCGCCTGCACCCCCGATCTGTTCCCGGAGGTGATGGCCGCCGCGATCGAGAAGCGACCGCTGCCCGAACCCTCGGCTTCGTGAGATCCCACGAATATCCGGTTCACACCTGAGGCGATCTGTGACAGGTATCACCGCTCCGGTGTGATCTGCGATTTAGGGACCTGTGTCCCACGGGGATAACCTGCGGGACGGACATGCCGCGTCCACGGTCACCGTGTGCGCTCCCCTTGTGACAGCGCCGTCACGTTGCCCTCGCGGCACGCCCACGCAGACAACCGCGATCACTGCGAAGCGAATCTTTAAAGACAAGGGACGGACGCGCGTGGACCTGTTCGAGTACCAGGCGAGGGACCTCTTCGCCAAGCACGGTGTACCGGTGCTGGCCGGTGAAGTCATCGACACGCCTGAGGCGGCTCGCGAGGCCACCGAGCGGCTGGGCGGCAAGTCGGTCGTCAAGGCGCAGGTGAAGGTCGGCGGCCGTGGCAAGGCCGGTGGCGTGAAGCTCGCCGCGACCCCGGACGAGGCCGTCGCCCGCGCGACGGACATCCTGGGCATGGACATCAAGGGCCACACGGTCCACAAGGTGATGATCGCGGAGACCGCTCCCGAGATCGTCGAGGAGTACTACGTCTCCTACCTGCTCGACCGCACCAACCGCACCTTCCTGGCCATGGCCTCGGTCGCGGGCGGCATGGACATCGAGCAGGTCGCCGAGGAGACCCCGGAGAAGCTCGCCAAGGTCCCGGTGAACGCCAACGAGGGCGTGACCATCGAGAAGGCCCGCGAGATCGTCGCCCTGGCGAAGTTCCCGGCCGAGGTCGCCGAGAAGGTCGCCGAGGTCCTGGTGACCCTGTGGGCCACCTTCATCGCCGAGGACGCGCTCCTCGTCGAGGTCAACCCGCTCGCGAAGGTCGCCAACGGCGATGTCATCGCGCTCGACGGCAAGGTCTCGCTCGACGAGAACGCCGAGTTCCGCCAGCCGGGCCACGAGGAGTTCGTGGACCACGCCGCCGCGAACCCGCTCGAGGCCGCCGCCAAGGAGAAGAACCTCAACTACGTCAAGCTCGACGGTGAGGTCGGCATCATCGGCAACGGCGCGGGTCTCGTCATGAGCACCCTGGACGTCGTCGCGTACGCCGGTGAGGCGTACCAGTCCGAGAATGGCGGCGGCGTCAAGCCCGCCAACTTCCTCGACATCGGCGGTGGCGCCTCCGCCGCCGTCATGGCCAACGGCCTCGAGATCATCCTCGGCGACCCGGACGTCAAGTCCGTCTTCGTCAACGTCTTCGGCGGCATCACCGCCTGTGACGAGGTCGCCAACGGCATCGTGCAGGCCCTTCAGCTCCTGAAGGACAAGGGCGAAGAGGTCACCAAGCCGCTCGTCGTCCGCCTCGACGGCAACAACGCCGAGCTGGGTCGCAAGATCCTCTCGGACGCCAACCACCCGCTGGTCCAGCGCGTGGACACCATGGACGGCGCGGCCGACAAGGCCGCCGAGCTCGCTGCGGCTGCGAAGTAAAGGGACGAGGTCACAGACTCACCATGGCTATCTTCCTCAACAAGGACAGCAAGGTCATCGTCCAGGGCATGACCGGTGCCACGGGCATGAAGCACACCAAGCTCATGCTGGCCGACGGCACCAACATCGTCGGCGGCGTGAACCCGCGCAAGGCCGGCACCAGCGTCGACTTCGACGGCACCGAGGTCCCGGTCTTCGGCTCGGTCGCCGAGGCGATGGAGAAGACGGGCGCCAACGTCTCCGTCCTCTTCGTCCCGCCGGCCTTCGCCAAGGCCGCCGTCGTCGAGGCCATCGACGCCGAGATCCCGCTGGCCGTCGTCATCACCGAGGGCATCGCGGTGCACGACTCCGCCGCCTTCTGGGCGTACGCGACCGCCAAGGGCAACAAGACCCGGATCATCGGCCCGAACTGCCCCGGCCTGATCACCCCCGGCCAGTCCAACGCCGGCATCATCCCGGGCGACATCACCAAGCCCGGCAAGATCGGTCTCGTGTCCAAGTCCGGCACGCTGACCTACCAGATGATGTACGAGCTGCGCGACATCGGCTTCACCTCCGCCGTCGGCATCGGTGGCGACCCGGTCATCGGCACCACGCACATCGACGCCCTGGAGGCCTTCGAGGCCGACCCGGAGACCGAGCTCATCGTCATGATCGGCGAGATCGGCGGCGACGCCGAGGAGCGTGCGGCGGACTTCATCGCGAAGAACGTCACCAAGCCGGTCGTCGGCTACGTCGCGGGCTTCACCGCCCCCGAGGGCAAGACGATGGGCCACGCGGGCGCGATCGTGTCCGGCTCTTCCGGCACCGCACAGGCCAAGAAGGAGGCCCTCGAGGCCGCCGGCGTGAAGGTCGGCAAGACGCCGACCGAGACCGCCAAGCTGGCCCGCGAGATCCTCAACGGCTGATCTCCGGCGCCACCGCAGCGACGGGCGTGGCCCGCACCCCTTGCCCGGGTGCGGGCCACGCCCGTTTTCGTCATTCGGACTGCGGCACCAGCCGGGCGGGACCGGTGGCCGGCTCGGAGCGGAGCTTCTCCTGGAGCAGCCGGTCCTCGTCGGTGAGCTGCTCCGGACCGTGGTACGCGGGCACCCCTGACACATTGGTGCCGGGGGCGACCGGAGGCTCGTACCGGGTCGGCGCCGTGGCGGCGGTGTAGGCGCCCGCGGTGGCGATCACCGCGGTCATGCCGACCGCCGCCCGGGTCCAGAAGCGGGCGCGGTGCTCCCCGGCCCTGCGGACCGCCGCGGGCGGGCGGACTTCGAGGCGGACCGCCGGGGTGAGGCTGCCGAGCCGGTCGTGCAGCAGGGCGGACTGCTTCTCCGGGGCCACGCCGTTCAGCTCGGGCAGCCGGGCGGCGAGGTGCCCATGGGCGTGCAGCAGCCGGCTGCCGGCGGTGGGCGTGCTGGCCTCGGTCTCGGCGGCGGTGTCGGGCAGGTCGAGCCCGACCCCGTCGTAGAGCAGGACCGTACGGCGGTGCGCGGCCGACAGGGACAGCATCGCTTCGAGCAGCGCCCGGTCGCCGAGGTCGGCCGGGGCCCGGTCGGGGTGCTTGTGGGCCCGGCGGAACCGGTGCCAGGGGGAGAGGGCGTACTCGTACACCGCCGCCCGCACCCAGCCGACAGGATCGCGGTCGGTGGCGACCTCCGGCCAGTGGGCCCAGGCCCGCTGGAAGGCCCGCTCCACGGCCTCCCGGGCGATCGCCCGGCGGCCCGTCAGCAGGTAGGACTGCCGGAGCAGGGCGGGCGCGGCTCGGGCGTAGAGCGCATCGAAGGCCTCGGCCGCGGTGGACTGCACCGGCCCGGGTTCCGGCGGGGGCCCGGCCAGGGGCTGCCCGGCCGGCCCCGCTGACAGGGGTTCACCGGCCGCCGGGCGGCGGCCCGACGGGGCGGTACCGGTGTCCGGGGCGGCGGCCGGGGCGGCGGCCGGGAGGCCCTGATGGTCCGTCGGAGGTGCTGGTGTCGTGGTGTCCGCCCGCCGGGGGCGGTCCTGCGGCTCCTGGGAGGCGGTCCGGCCCGCGGGCCCGCCCGGGGGCTTCGCCGCACGTTTGGCGGCGGCCTTCGGCCGGGTGCGGGCGGCGGCGGGGGAGCCGTGGCCGCTTCCGCCGCCCCCCTTGGCGAAGGCGCGTACGGCACCTGCCACCCGCAGGGCGGTGCCGCCCCGCCGATGCTCCTCGGCGGGCTGCTGTGCGGGGTCCGCCGGCGGCTTGGCGAGTTCGGCCAGCAGCTTGGCGTACGCCTCGCGGGTACGGCCGCGGGGTTCGGTGCGGCCCGACTCCCAGGAGCGGACGGTGGATGCGGTGACCCCGACCGCCGCCGCCACCTCATCGTGCGTCAGCTCGCGGGATTCGCGCAGTCTGCGGCGTTCCTTGGGCGGCGGCAGGGCACCCGGCTCCGCGGCCGTCTCCGCACGCTGGGTCATGCCGCACCCCGGCAGGTCTGGGCGAAAAAGTACATAACCGTATCTTGAGCGACACCACGGTCATTCGCCTGTTACCCGCCCATAGCGCGTGTCGTTGGGACCATGGCGGGGTGACCCAAGTGACCGAACGCGGGACGTCGTTGCCGACGCCCCCGCGGGCCGCGGGCCGCCGGCGCACTCCGGCGGCCGTCGCCTGCGTACTGGGCGGCGCCATGGCCGCCGGGCTGGGGCTCGGCTCCCTCGCCGTCCTCGTGATGGTGCTGTGGATCAGCTCCCCGTATCCCGACAGTGGGCCGGGCGGTGCCCTCCATGTGGCGGCCGGGCTGTGGCTGCTCGCCCATGGCACAGAGCTGATCAGGTACGACACGCTGTCCGGGGTGCCCGCCCCGGTCGGCCTGACACCCCTTCTGCTGGTGTGCCTGCCCGTGCTGTTGATCCGGCGGGCCGCCCGGCTGGCCGTGGACGACGGGGGGCTGCCCGGCAGTGCCGTGTTCTCCGCCGTGACCTGCGGATACCTCCTCGTCGGCGCGGCTGCCACGGCCTACGCGGCGGGCGGACCGCTGCCCGCCGATCCGCTGAGCGCGGCCTGGCACCTGCCGCTGGTGGCCGTGCTGGCCGCGGTGGCGGGGGTGTGGTCGGCGATGCCGTCCTGGCTGCCGTCGCTGCTACCGGGGGGCGTACGGAAGGTGTGCGAGCGCCCCCGGTACGCGCTGGCGCTGCGTGCCGGTGCCGCCGGGGCGCTCACCCTGCTGGGCGGTGGTGCACTGCTGCTCGGCGCCTCGCTGGTCTGGCACGGCCCGGCCGTGCAGCACACGTTCCTCCAGCTCACGGGGGTGTGGTCGGGGCGGTTCGCGGTGCTGCTGCTGGCGGTGGCGCTGGTGCCGAATGCGGTGGTGTGGGGTGCGGCCTACGGGCTCGGCCCCGGGTTCGCCCTCGGGGCGGGAGCCACCGCCACTCCGCTGGCCGTCACCGGAACCCCCGCACTGCCCCGCTTCCCGCTGCTGGCGGCCCTTCCCCCGGAGGGGCCGGGCTCGCCGCTGACCTGGGCGGCGGTGGGGGTGCCGGTGGCGGCGGGGCTGGTGGCCGGCTGGTTCGCGGTACGGCGGGCGCGGGACGTCTCGTACGGGGAGACGGCGCTGACGGCGGCGCTGGGCGGGCTGGTGTGCGGGGGGCTGATGGGAGTGCTGGCCTGGGCGGCTGCGGGGCCGCTGGGAACCGGGGCGCTGGCCCGGTTCGGGCCGGTGTGGTGGGAGACGGGAGGGGCGGCGGCGATGTGGACGGCGGGGGTGGCGGTGCCGGTGGCTGTGGGGGTGCAGGGGTGGCGGACGCGGCCGGTGTGGGGGACGGGCACGGAACCGCCCCCGGACCGCACCCCGGCCATGGCCCCGACTCCGGCCCCGACTCCGGCCTCGACTCCGGCCATGGCTCCGGTTTCGACTTCGGCTTCGGCTTCGGCTTCCGATTCGGGTCAGGACCCGTATCAGGCCCCGACTCGGGCTCCGGCTCCCGACCCCGACCCCGACTCCGGTACGGGGCGGGATCCGGGGCCGGTGGGTGGGGAGGAGTGGCATGTGAAGGGGGTGCGGGAGCTGCGATGGGCGGCCCTCCGCGAAACCTCGGGCACCCTGATCCCGCCGTTCCCGACGCCTGGGCCGCCGCCCGGGGCTCCTGCTGATGCTCCGGTGGAGGTTCCTGTTGCGGCGGCTCCTGAGTTGGTGCCGGGGGTGGCGGGGGCCAGGGTGGTGGCGCGGCGGGACCGGGCGACGTAGCGGGCCGGCCGCTGCGCGGGGCCATTCCCCCACCCCGCCCCTTCTCCCCCAGCTACCGCTGGGAGGTGCCCCCAGAAACCGAGGCTCCGCCCCGGCCCCCGAACGACCGCCGGCCCCGGGCCGGTATGCGGGGCTGCGCCCCGCATGCTGCCGGGCTTCGCCCGGCACGGGCTTTCCGGGGCTTCGCCCCGCAGCCTTCGGGCTGTCCGGGCTGCGCCCGACGCGCCCCGCTCCGGCCCCCGCGGGCCTGCCACCGCCCGGGGCTCAGCCCCGGCCCCGGCGGGTGTCCGGCCTGGGGCCGGCTCCCGGGGCTGCGCCCCGCATGCTGCCGGGCTTCGCCCGGCACGGGCTTCCGGGGCTCCGGCCCGCAGCCTTCGGGCTGCCCGGGCTGCGCCCGACGCGCCCCGGCCCGGGCCCCGCGGGCCCGGCGGGTCAGCCCGGTGTCAGGACTGGATGCCCAGGATGCCGCGCAAAGGCTTCGGGAGTTCGTTGTTGCACTTCAGTTCTGCCGTCTGCGTCAAGGCGTCCTCGCGGCATACGTAGAAGTCCTTGTACACGATCTGCAGCGTGTACGAACCCACCGCGAACAGGATCGCCAGCGACGCCGTCACCAGGCCGCTCACCGCCGCCGTGCGCTGCGGGCGCGCGTAGGGGGCCGGGAGGGGGGAAGGGGAAGGGGTTTCGGTCGTGGGTGGCTTGGGGGTGCCGCGGAGGGCGGTGATGCCCCAGTACAGCGCCAGCGCCCCGAGCAGCAGGCCCATCGAGGGGATCCCGAACAGGCCGAAGAAGAAGCCCCACATGCCCGCGAGCAGCGCGTACCGGGCCCGGCGCTGGACCGGGTCGGTGGGGTCCCAGCGGGCCGGGCCGCCGCCGTTCGTGTTGCCGGGGCCGCCGGACGGCTCCTCGTTCCGCCGGTGCTCGTCCGCACCGTTGCGCGGCTGCCACGGCTGGTCGGGGCGTCCCTCCGGGGGAGCCGCGAACGGGTTGTCGTCGCCGTTCGGCGCGGACGGCGGGGTGGAGGACTGGCGGCTGTCCGGCATCGGGTGCGTTTCTTCCCCTGTGGTTTGGAAGGTGGGCTGTGGGCAGTGGGCTGCGCTGTGCTGGTGTGCTTGGTATGCCAGACGCTACCCCGCTGGCAGGGGACCGTCCCTCGGGGGCCGTCCGGTGTGCCGGTATCGTTGCAGGCGGTCGGTGGCTTCGTAGGGTCCCCCGTAAATCAGGGTCCCGGAGTTTCGTACGATCGCATAAGACGCACCCGCGAGAAAGGGCCCCCATGGCCGTCTCCCGCCTGGTCGTGCTGGTCTCCGGTTCCGGCACCAACCTCCAGGCCCTGCTTGATGCCATCGATGCCGATCCCGGGGGACCCGAAGGGTTCGGCGCGCGCGTCGTGGCCGTGGGAGCGGACCGGGACGGCATCGCCGGGCTGGAGCGGGCCGAGAAGGCCGGGATTCCGACCTTCGTGTGCCCGGTGAAGGCGTACCCCACCCGCGAGGACTGGGACCGCGCGCTCACCGAGGCCACCGCCGCCCACGAGCCGGACCTCATCGTGTCCGCCGGGTTCATGAAGATCGTGGGCAAGGAGTTCATCGGCCGGTACGAGGGGCGGATCGTCAACACCCACCCCGCCCTGCTCCCCGCCTTCCCCGGCGCACACGGGGTCCGGGACGCGCTCGCCTACGGCGCGAAGGTCACCGGGTGCACCGTCCACTTCGTGGATGCCGGCGTGGACACCGGTCCGGTCATCGCCCAGGGTGTGGTCGAGATCCGGGACGAGGACGACGAAGCCGCTCTCCATGAGCGCATCAAGGAAGTCGAGCGCAGGCTGCTCGTCGATGTCGTGGGGCGACTGGCCCGGCACGGCTACCGCATTGAGGGACGAAAGGTAACGATCCAGTGACCACGACGCAGCGGGCGATCCGCCGGGCGCTGATCAGCGTGTACGACAAGACCGGGCTGGAGGAGCTCGCCCGCGGGCTGCACGCGGCGGGCGTCGCGCTGGTCTCCACCGGGTCGACCGCCTCGAAGATCGCAGCCGCCGGGGTGCCCGTCACCAAGGTCGAGGAGCTCACCGGCTTCCCCGAGTGCCTGGACGGCCGGGTCAAGACCCTGCACCCGCGCGTGCACGCCGGCATCCTCGCCGACCTGCGCCTGGAGAGCCACCGCGAGCAGCTCGCCGAGCTCGGCGTCGAGCCCTTCGACCTCGTCGTGGTCAACCTGTACCCGTTCCGGGAGACGGTCGCCTCCGGTGCCACCCCCGACGAGTGCGTCGAGCAGATCGACATCGGCGGCCCGTCCATGGTCCGCGCCGCGGCGAAGAACCACCCGTCGGTGGCCGTGGTCACCAGCCCGGCCCGTTACGCCGATGTCCTCGCCGCTGCCCAGGGCGGCGGCTTCGACCTGGGCGCCCGCAAGCGGCTCGCCGCCGAGGCCTTCCAGCACACCGCCGCGTACGACGTGGCCGTCGCGTCCTGGTTCACCAACGCGTACGCGCCGGAGGCGGAGGCCGCGGAGGGCGCGCTGCCCGAGTTCCTCGCCGGAGCCTGGGAGCGGAAGGCCGGCCTGCGGTACGGGGAGAACCCGCACCAGGCCGCCGCGCTCTACACCGACGGACAGCCGGGCGGACTCGCCAACGCCGAGCAGCTGCACGGCAAGGAGATGTCCTTCAACAACTACGTGGACACCGAGGCCGCCCGCCGGGCCGCCTACGACCACGACGAGCCCTGCGTCGCGATCATCAAGCACGCCAACCCGTGCGGGATCGCGGTGGGCGCGGACGTCGCCGAGGCGCACCGCAAGGCGCACGCCTGCGACCCGCTGTCCGCCTTCGGTGGCGTGATCGCGGTCAACCGGCCGGTGACGGTCGAACTCGCCGAGCAGGTGGCGGAGATCTTCACCGAGGTCATCGCGGCCCCCGGGTACGAGGACGGGGCGGTGGAGATCCTCGCCCGGAAGAAGAACATCCGGGTGCTGAAGGTGGACGGTACGCCGCACCAGCCCGGTGACCTGAAGCCGATCAGCGGCGGGGTGCTGCTCCAGCAGTCCGACCTGCTGCAGGCCGAGGGCGACGACCCGGCGAACTGGACGCTGGCGACGGGCGAGGCCCTGTCCGAGGGCGAGTTGGCCGAGCTCGCCTTCGCCTGGAAGGCCTGCCGGGCCGTCAAGTCGAATGCGATCCTGCTGGCGAAGGACGGCGGCTC
This sequence comes from Streptomyces venezuelae, assembly GCF_008642295.1. Classification (GTDB taxonomy): domain Bacteria; phylum Actinomycetota; class Actinomycetes; order Streptomycetales; family Streptomycetaceae; genus Streptomyces; species Streptomyces venezuelae_C. The sequence goes on from NZ_CP029190.1 coordinate 4,454,122, forward strand.
GGTCGGCGTCGGCATGGGCCAGGTGAACCGGGTCGACTCGGCGAAGCTGGCGGTCGAGCGGGCGGGCGCCGAGCGCGCCCGGGGCTCGTACGCCGCCTCCGACGCGTTCTTCCCGTTCCCGGACGGCCTGGAGATCCTCACGGCCGCCGGCATCAAGGCCGTCGTCCAGCCGGGCGGTTCGATGCGGGACGAGCAGGTCGTGGAGGCCGCCAAGGCGGCCGGCGTGACCATGTACTTCACCGGGACCCGGCACTTCTTCCACTGAGGTTTCTCGTTGTACGGCGAAGGCCGCGCCCTGCAGTCACTGCGGGGCGCGGCCTTCGCCGTACGACGGCAGGCGGTTACGGGCGGCGGAAGTAGGCGCCCGCGGCCGAGTTGGCCAGGCCGGCGATGATCCAGATGCCGAGTCCGAGGACGACCACGTTGATCAGCAGCGAGAAGACGAGCCCGCCGGCTCCGGTCCCGTCGGTGGCGCCGAGGGCGAACAGGTTGATCAACACGCTCACGACGTTGAACAGGCTGATCAGCGAGCCGTAGATGATGCCGGAGACCCGGACGCCGGTGCGTCCCTTGCTCAGCTTGGCGGCCGTCAGGATCGGCCACAGGGACAGGGCGATGGCGACGAGACCGCCCGCCACGGCGGCTCCGCCGGCCAGCGCGCCCAGGTCGCTCACCTCGGAGCTGGACGAACTGGTGGCGGCGGTGGTGAACACGCCGATGAGGATGACGATCACGCCGATCAGGGCCGCGAAGCCGCCGAAGATGAACAGGATCACGCGGGAGGCGACCACGCTGCCCGGCATCCCCATCTGCATACCGGGAGCCGGGTAGCCGAGGCCGGCTCCGGCCGGGTAGGCGGGAATGCCCTGCGGTGCCTGCGGGTAGCCGTAGCCGGCCTGCGGCGGGACGCCCTGCGGGGCCTGCTGGGGGTAGCCGTACTGGGGCTGGCCCTGCGGGGCCGGGGGCTGCTGCCCGTACGGGTTGTTCGGGGCGCCGAAACTCATCTGGGGTGTTCCTCCGTGGGAGTGCGGGGACGCGCGGCTCGCGCGGAGGAATGTCAGCGGTGCGGTCCGCCCCCCGGCACTGCCCGCGGCACTACTTCCGGCCATCGTGGTCTTTTCCGCGAGGCGTTGTCCAGTCGGCGCACGCCCGACCGGTCGACCGACTGGAATCGGGGCGGCCCCATCCGGGAGGATGGGGACATGACCGCCCAGATTCTCGACGGCAAGGCCACCGCAGCCGCGATCAAGTCCGAACTGACCACCCGCGTCGCGGCGCTCAAGGCCCGGGGCGTCGTCCCCGGCCTCGGCACCCTGTTGGTCGGCGACGACCCGGGCAGCCGCTGGTACGTCAACGGAAAGCACAAGGACTGCGCCGAGGTCGGCATCGAGTCGATCCGGCGGGAACTGCCCGCGACGGCCACCCAGGAGGAGATCGAGGCGGTCGTCCGGGAGCTCAACGAGGACCCGGCGTGCACCGGCTACATCGTGCAGCTGCCGCTCCCCAAGGGCATCGACACCAACCGGGTGCTGGAGCTGATGGACCCGGAGAAGGACGCCGACGGCCTGCACCCGATGTCGCTGGGGCGGCTGGTCCTCAACGAGCCCGGTCCGCTGCCCTGCACCCCGTACGGCATCGTGGAACTGCTCCGCCACCACGGTGTGGAGATCAACGGCGCACATGTGGTCGTCCTGGGCCGCGGGATCACCGTGGGCCGGTCCATCGGCCTGCTCCTCACCCGCAAGTCGGAGAACGCGACCGTGACCCTGTGCCACACCGGCACCCGCGACCTGTCCGGGCTGCTGCGGCAGGCGGACATCGTGGTCGCCGCCGCCGGTGTCCCGCACCTGGTCAAGCCGGAGGACGTGAAGCCCGGTGCGGCCGTCCTGGACGTCGGTGTCAGCCGTGACGAGGACGGCAAGATCGTCGGCGACGTGCACCCCGGCGTGGCCCAGGTGGCCTCCTGGATCTCCCCGAACCCCGGCGGAGTGGGCCCGATGACCCGTGCCCAGCTCCTGGTCAATGTCGTCACGGCGGCGGAACGGTCGACCAGTGCGGGCTGACCAGGAGCAGGCCGGAGCTGGAACCGGCTCCGGAGCCGAAACCGGAGCCGAAACCGGAGCCGGTTCCGAAACCGGCACCGGCACCGGCTCCGGTGCCAGGTCCCGGCGCTTTCCGCAGGTCACCCGGGACACCGCCCGCCCCGAGGGCGGCGGGCGGGCGGCTCCCCGGGACGCACCCGCGCCGGCCCGCCAGTGGCCGATGCTCAGCGTGCTGGCCGCCACCGCGGCCGGCCTGCTGTCCACCGCGCTGGGGCATCCCCGCATCGGCTGCCTGCTGATCGGGGCGGTGCTGATCGCCGCCGCCGTGCTGCGGCAGGTGCTGCCCTCGGTGGGCATGCTCGCGGTCCGGTCACGGTTCACGGACATGGTCACGTACGGGATCCTCGGCATCGCGATCACCCTGCTCGCCCTGGTGATGGAGCCCGATCCGCTGCTGGAGATCCCGTTCCTGGAAAGCACCGTGCGGTTCATCGTCCGCTAGTGCGGTGACCGGGAGGAACAAGGCCGGAAGGCCGCTGGGCCTTCGAACGCCCGGGCGACGTGTGCGACGTGCCACACCGACCCGGGGGTTGGGCCGTCCTGCGGTCGGATAGCCTGCGCACATGGGGCAGGGACGTCCCACCGCCAGCTGTCTAACGGAGAAGGCCATGACCCGCACTCCCGTGAATGTCACCGTCACCGGCGCCGCCGGCCAGATCGGTTACGCGCTGCTCTTCCGCATCGCGTCCGGCCACCTGCTCGGCGCGGACGTGCCGGTCAACCTGCGCCTCCTCGAGATCCCGCAGGGCCTCAAGGCCGCCGAGGGCACCGCCATGGAGCTCGACGACTGCGCCTTCCCGCTGCTGCGCGGCATCGAGATCACCGACGACGCCAACAAGGCCTTCGACGGTGCGAACGTCGCGCTGCTCGTCGGCGCCCGCCCGCGGACCAAGGGCATGGAGCGCGGTGACCTGCTCGCCGCCAACGGCGGCATCTTCAAGCCGCAGGGCGCCGCCATCAACGCGCACGCCGCGGACGACATCAAGGTCCTGGTCGTCGGCAACCCGGCCAACACCAACGCCCTGATCGCCCAGGCCGCCGCGCCGGACGTACCGGCGGAGCGCTTCACCGCGATGACCCGTCTGGACCACAACCGCGCGATCTCGCAGCTGGCCGCCAAGACCGGTGCCGCCGTCTCCGACATCAAGCGGCTGACCATCTGGGGCAACCACTCGGCCACCCAGTACCCGGACATCTTCCACGCGGAGATCGCCGGCAAGAACGCCGCCGAGGTCGTGAACGACGAGGCCTGGCTGGCCGACGAGTTCATCCCGACCGTCGCCAAGCGCGGCGCCGCGATCATCGAGGCCCGTGGCGCCTCCTCGGCCGCCTCGGCCGCCAACGCCGCCATCGACCACGTCCACACCTGGGTCAACGGCACCGCCGCGGGCGACTGGACCTCCATGGGCATCCCCTCGGACGGCTCCTACGGCGTCCCGGAGGGCTTGATCTCCTCCTTCCCCGTCACCTGCAAGGACGGCAAGTACGAGATCGTCCAGGGCCTGGACATCAACGAGTTCTCCCGCACGCGCATCGACGCGTCCGTGCAGGAGCTCTCCGAGGAGCGCGACGCGGTCCGCGAGCTCGGCCTCATCTGAGCCGCCTGAACCGCCTCAGCCGCTTGAGCTGCTGAAACTCCGAAAGCGCCCCGGTCAAACCCGACCGGGGCGCTTTGGCGTGAAAAAGCCTGTCCGGTGTATGTACTGGATAAATAGGGTCGGGCGGTGACCGAGATCCCCATTCCCTCTCAGCCCGCCGCGGGCGGCTGGGACGATCCGCGCAACGGCCGCCCCCCGGTGCACCCCTCGATCAGCACGGCCGGACGCTTGCTGTGCGCGGGCGTCTACGTCGACGGGGGCTACCGCGACCGGGTGATCGACGAGCTGTACATCCACGAGGAGCGCATCGCCGCCCCCTCGTACGGGTTCGACGCCGGCCGCGTGCTCGCCCACGCCCTGCGCGCCCGCCGTGCCGAACTCGGCTGGGCGGCCGGCATCCTCGGCGCCTGGTTCGTGGGCGCCCTGCTGACCGGCGGCGCACTCCTGCTCCTGCTCATCCCCTTCCTGGCGTTCCGCCTGGCCGGCTGGCTGCGCGCGCGGGGATCCGTCCTGCTCCGGTTCCTCGCCCTGGTGATCCGCTTCTACGCCATCGCCTTCCTGGTCCTGGTGCTGCTCGGCTTCCTCGGCACGGGGATCGGCATGACCGCCCTCCTGGCCGACGGCCCGGGGGGCGACGGCTTCCTCTTCGGGGACGACCCGTACGAGAGCTCGTACGGCTCGTACGGCTCCTCCGAAACCACCGTGCTCGCCGTGGGCGCCGGCCTGTTCTGGGGTACGGCTGCCGTGTTCGCCGCACTGGTCACCCTGGTCGCGTTCCAGCGCAGCCATGTCGCCAAGACCATCGCCACCGACCTCTCCCCGCAGCGGTACGCCGACCAGTCCGCCGACCCCGCCGAGGCCGCGCCCGGCGCCCGGCTGGCCCGGATCCTGCGGCGCATCCGCCGCGAACAGTGGTCGCCGCTGGTGGTGTACGACATCAACCACCCGCTGTGCGGGGCGGGCGACTTCTTCCGGCCCTGGCAGCTGTCCGTCGAGCTGCGCCCGCGTACCGATCTCGGCCTCGACCGGAAGCCGACCCCCCTCGACAACAGCCACATCCTGGAGAAGGTGGTCCCGCGCCTCCAGAAACTGCGCGTCCCGTCCCCGCACGGCTCCGCGGCGGCCGAGGCCGCCGTCATGGACCGGCTGCGTGAACTGGTCATCGAGGAGTGCGTGTTCGTGCCCGCCACCGGGCTGCCGCACCGCGACCTCGCGCCGGTCACGGCCGAGGCCTACGCCGAGCACCGGGCCGCCTCCGTCGAGGAGGGCGGCGAGCAGCGCCGCCACTTCCTCCGGGTCCGGGTCGGCGGCTGGGACGAGAACCTCGTGGTCACCGTGTTCGTCCGGGTCCACACGCAGGGCGGGATGCTGATGCTGGAGGTCGCACCGCATGTGCTGCTGCCGCTGCCGGTGCACTTCCTGAACGCCGATGCCGACGCGCAGCGCTACCTGAACAACCACTGGTTCGGCAAGGCGGTGTGGGCGCTGGTGCACAGCCCCCGCTCCTTCACGGCGGCCGTTCTCACCCTGAGCCGCGGCCTGGCGAGCTGGTGGCGGATCGTCACCGGCGGCCACGGCGGCGCCCGGCCGGAGGGGGCCTGGGCCTCGGTGCGGGAGATCGCCTCCCAGGACAACGGCTCGATCTTCCACCTCATGGACCTCGACCGGTACCTGAAGACCATTCAGGACCGGGTGGTGGCCGGGGTGACCGAGGCCCTGCACGAGGCCGGCTGGCACACCGAGGAGTTCGCTCAGCGCGCGGTCAACGTCGCCGAGGGCGGGGTGTTCATCCAGTCCGTGAACCAGAGCGCCTTCGCCGTGGGCGGTTCGGGACACACCAACAACGTCAACCAGTCGGCCAAGGGGAGCAGTGGTGGCAAGTAACGGGACCGGGGCCGGGACCGGTGGAGACGGGCAGCCCGCGGTGCGGCTGGGCGATGTCAGCGGCAGTGCCTTCAGCATCGGCGGCAGCAACCACACCAACAGCGTGACCCACCACCACGGGGGCGGCCCGGAGGCCGGCCCCGGTGCGGAGGAGCTGCTGGAAGCCGTACGGGACCTCCGGGCCGCGCTGGTCCGGCTGCCGCGCAGCACCGACCGGTCGGAACTGGACGGCGAGCTGGACGAGGTCGCGGGCGAGCTGGAGGAGGCGGACGCGGTCCGCCCGGCCGTACTGACCCGGCTCAGGGGCGCGCTGGAGCGCTGGGCGCCGCTGGTCGAGTCGGTCGGTGCGGCGGCCTCGTTGGGCGGCCTGCTGACGGCGATGGGCGGCTGAGGTGGCCCCTTCCGCACCCCGCTGGGATCCGCGCGCCCAGCGCTGGGTCCAGGACGACCAGCCGACGCCACCGCAGCCGCCCCAGGCCCCTGCGCAGGCGCCTGCGCCTGCCCCGACCCCGGCCCAGGGTGTCGCCCAGGCCCCGGCTCAGGGTCCTGCGCCGGCCCGGGCCCATGGCGCTGACCAGGGTCCTGCCCCGACCCCGGCTCAGGGTGTCGCCCAGGCCCCGGCTGGGGGTCCTGCGCCGGCCCGGGCCCATGGCGCTGACCAGGGTCCTGCCCCGGCCCCGGCCCCGGGTGTCGCCCAGGCCCCGGCTGGGGGTCCTGCGCCGGCCCGGGTTCCGGGTCCTGCCCAGGCCTGGGCCCCGGCGCCGCCCCAGCTGCCGCCGCTGCCTCCGGTGGCCCCGGCGGCGCCCGTGGCGCCGGTGGCGCCGGCAGGCAGCTCCGGTCCGTCGCGCGACCCCCGTACGCGCAACCCGTGGCTGACCCCGGCGACCGCGGGGATCGCGGTGGCGGCCGTCGCACTGGGCGCCGCCGCGGTGTGGTTCGTCCAGCGGGACGAGGGTCCGGACCGCGGGGCGCAGGCCCCGGCCACCGCGCTCACGGCGGCTCCGACCGATTCCCCGTCCGGGGCGTTCCCGGAGGAGCCGGCCCCGGGCCCGAGTGCCACGGGCAGTCCCACGGGCAGTCCCACCGGCAGTGCCTCGGGCAGCCCCACCGGCAGCCCCACCGCTCCGGCCGGCTACCGGGTGGTCGAGGACCCGGCAGGGTTCACCATCGCCGTGCCCTCCTCATGGCGGCGTGACCAGGAAGGCGGCGGCGCGTCGGTGTTCTACCGGCCGCCCGACCGGTCCGGCCTGATCCAGGTGTTCCGGGTCACCGAACCCGGGATCACCCCGTGCCAGGCGGTGGACAAGGCGGCGGAGAGCCTCGACAACCCGGTCACCCACCCGAACTACGTGGAGCACGAGCGCGGCCGGGCTTCCGACGGAGACGGCTGCCAGCTGGACTACGAGTACGACAGCGCCGAATCCGGCGGCCGACGGCGCACCATCGACCTGGTGTACACGGCGTCCGACGGGAATCTGTGGGCCGTGATCGCGGCCGGCCCGGCCGCCGAATGGTCCCGTACGGTGGAGCACCACGCGGCGGCCCTGCGGTTCTTCCGCCCGTAGGGCGGGCGGCCCGGCTCGGCCCCGCTCAGTGCTTGAACATGCCCGGGGTGTAGTGCCCCGGCACCGCGCGGGTGGTCACGGCGAACCGGTTCCACGCGTTGATCGTCACGATCGCGGCCATCAGCTGGGCCAGCTCCGCCTCCTCGAAGTGCTTGGCGGCGCGCGCGTACACCTCGTCCGGGACGAAGCCCTCCGTCAGGAGGGTGACGGCCTCGGTGAACTCGAGCGCCGCCAGCTCCTTCTCGGTGTAGAAGTGCCGGGACTCCTCCCAGGCGCCGAGCTGGACGATCCGCTCGACGGTCTCACCTGCGGCGATCGCGTCCTTGGTGTGCATGTCCAGGCAGAAGGCACAGTGGTTGAGCTGCGAGGCGCGGATCTTGACGAGTTCGAGGAGGACGGGGTCCAGGCCCTTCCGGGAGGCGATCTCCAGGGCGACCATCGCCTTGTAGACCTCGGGGGCGAGCTGGTGCCACTGCATGCGGGCGGGCGATTCGGGAGCGTAGGTCCGGTCCGTGTGCGTCTGTGCGTTGTTCGTCATGTAGTGACCGTAGGCCGCGGAGCGTCCGCCGATATGGTCCATATCCATGACGGATTCCTGGGCCAATTCGGTCGGCTTCGGTGGCGCCGACCTGCATCTGGAGCCGGCCGCGGGACGCGGCCTGAAGGCCGGTCTCGCCGAGGCGCTGCGGGAGGCGGTGCGCGGGGGCCGGCTCGCGCCCGGCGCCCGGCTGCCGTCCTCCCGTATCCTCGCCGCAGACCTGGGCATCGCCCGGAACACGGTCGCCGAGGCCTACGCCGAGCTGGTCGCCGAGGGCTGGCTGACGGCCCGGCAGGGCTCCGGTACCCGGGTGGCCCCGCGGGCCCGGCCCCGCAAGGCCGCCGCGGCGCAGGCGGTCCGCCTGCCCACCCGGGAGGGCCGGGCGGCGTACAGCCTGCTGCCCGGTTCCCCGGACCTCGGCGGCTTTCCGCGCGCGGCCTGGCTGACGGCGGCCCGCCGGGCCCTGACGGACGCCCCGAACGAGGCCTTCGGGTACGGGGATCCGCGCGGCCGGGTGGAGCTGCGGGAAGCCCTCGCCGGATACCTGGCGCGGGCCCGCGGCGTGTACACGGACCCGGAGCGGATCGTGCTGTGCGCGGGGTTCGTGCACGGGCTGATGCTGATGGCCCGGGTGCTGCGGGCGCGGCGGGTGCGGGAGGTGGCGGTCGAGTCGTACAGCCTGCACATCCACCGGGACCTGCTGGCGGCGGACGGGCTGCGGACCCGCCCGCTGCCGCTGGACGCGGCGGGAGCGCGCACCCCGGACCTGTCCGGCACGGCCGCGGGTGCGGTCCTGCTCACCCCGGCGCACCAGTTCCCGACCGGGGCCGCGCTGACCCCCGAGCGGCGGGCGGCGGCGGTGGACTGGGCGCGGGCCTCCGGCGGGCTGATCCTGGAGGACGACTACGACGGGGAGTTCCGCTACGACCGGCAGCCGGTCGGGGCGCTGCAGAGCCTGGACCCCGACCGGGTGGTGTACCTGGGCACGGCCAGCAAGTCCCTGGCGCCGGGGCTGCGGATCGGCTGGATGGCGGTCCCGCCGGGCCTGCTGGACGAGGTGCTGGCGGTCCGCGGCCGGGCGGACTGGACCTGTAGCGCGCTGGAGCAGCTGACGCTGGCGCAGTTCATCACCTCGGGGGCGTACGACCGGCATGTGCGCGGCATGCGGCTGCGGTACCGGCGCCGGCGGGACCAGCTGGTCGCGGCGGTGGGCGGGCGGGTCGCGGTGTCCGGGATCGCGGCGGGTCTGCATGCGGTGCTGGACCTGCCGGCGGGCACCGAGCGGGCCGTCATCCAGGCCGCTGCCTGGCACAGCCTGGCGCTGGACGGCCTGTCGGGGTTCCGGCACCCGGAGGCGGACATGCCGGCCCGCGACGCACTGGTGGTCGGCTACGGCACCCCACCGGACAGCGCCTGGGCCCCCACCCTGGCAGCCCTCTCCGCAGCCCTGCCCTAACCGCCCCGGCCCCGGCGGCGCCATGCAGCCCGCCCCGCCCCGCTAGCCGGCCCGGCCCCCGGCCCCGTCTCCCGGCCCGGGCTCAGGGCCCGGTTCCGGGCCGGGACCGGGCTCGGCCCCTGGCCGGGCACCCGGCCAGGTTTCCCGGCCTGTTCCGGCGGGGCCGGGTTCCGTGCGGTGCCCGGGGTCAGGGCCCGGCTCCGGGCTTTGCTCCCGGCCGTGGCACCCAGCCCGGTTTCCTGTCCGGTTCCGGCCGGGCCAGGCAGGCCGGGCCCGGCCCGGCTCCGGGCCTCGCTCCGCCCCCCGGGCTCAGGGCCCCGCCCGGGCTCAGGGCCCGGTTTCGGGATTGGCTTCCCGCCCGGGGGCAGGGCCCGGGTCGCCGAAGCGGGCCAGGGAGAGGGCGCCTGCCACCGCTACCGCGAAGCCGAGGACTGCCAGCCAGGAGAGGCCCGGGCGGGTGGTGTCGCCCAGCCAGAGCACGCCGATCAGGGCCGGGCCGACCGTCTCGCCGAGGACCATCCCGGCCGTGGCCGCCGTCACCGAGCCGCGGGCCAGCGCCGAGGTCAGCAGCAGGAAACCGGCGCCGCCGCCCAGCAGCAGGGCGTACAGGGCCGGGTTGCCCAGGGCGGCCCAAGAGATTTCGTCGATCAGGCGGACCGCGACCTCCACCACCCCGAAGCCGGCACCCGCCCCCAGCCCCAGCACCAGGGCCCGCGGCCCGTCCGGCAGCCGCCCGGCCGCCGCGCCCGCCAGCAGGATCAGCACCGCTGTCAGGAGCAGGCCCAGCCGCAGGGCGGTCGAGCCCGGCCGGGTGCCTTCCGGGCCCGCGGCCAGGCCGAGCATGAACAGGCCGGCGCACACCACGCCGACCGCCGTCCACTCCGTCCGGCTCAGCCGCACCCCCATCAGCCGGGAGGCGACCACCGCCGTCACGGCGAGACTCGCCGCCAGCGCCGCGCTCACCGCGTAGATCGGGAGGTGCCGCAGCGCGATGATCTGGAGGACGAAACCCGCCCCGTCGAGCGCCAGACCGAGCAGATACCGCCACTGCCGGACCGCCCGCAGCAGCAGGGCCGCATCCACCCCCGATCCGGCCGCCGGATCCGCCGCGGCCCGGGCCGCGATCGCCTGGAACACCGAGGCCGTACCGAAACAGATGGCCGCACCCAGCGCAGAAAGCATCCCAATCAGCACAAACAGACTGTAGTGGAGGGGTGATCAGGCGGCCGGATTCCATCCCCTCAGCCCCCGGCTCTAGTCTGTCCGGAGCACGCCACCGTCAGGGGGAGCATCGGACATGGACAGCAGCACCAGCACTCGGCGACGCATGCGTTCCGGCGGCGTCGCCCTCGGCGGCATGGGCCTGCTCGCGGCGGCCCTGGTCGCCTGCGGCAGCAGCAAGGAGCCGGACCGGCGCTGCGCCGACCGCCTCACCCTCGACCAGTACTCCATGGAGGAGTGCAAGAAGGGCGGCCGGGGCGCGTACTACTACGGCGGCCACGTCCCCACCGGCAACAAGGTGTCCGGCGGCAGCTTCGACAAGAGCGCCGTCGAGCGGGGCGGCATCGGCGGCGGCTCCTCCTCCAGCGGCGGCTGAGCACCGGCATGAAGCGGCACACCATCGAGCCCCGCCCCGGCTGGCAGCAGACCGTCGAGGAGCAGGGGCTGATCTATCCGCTCACCCGCTACCCGGACGACTCCCTGCGCCCCTACTGGGACGAGAGCGCCTACTACGCCTTCAGCCTCCCCGAGGTGGAGGCGCTGGAGGACGTGGTCGAGGAACTGCACGCCATGTGCCTGGCCGCCGCCGCGCACATCGTGGAGCAGGACCGCTTCGCCGACCTCGGGATCACCGACCCCCGGCTGCGCGAGCGGATCGTGGAGTCCTGGCGCCGCCGCGCCGAACAGCCCTCCCTCTACGGCCGGTTCGACCTGCGCTACGACGGCACCGGCCCGGCCAAGATGCTGGAGTACAACGCGGACACCCCCACCTCCCTGGTGGAGGCGGCCAGCCCGCAGTGGTTCTGGATGGAGGAGCGCTTCCCCGGCGCCGACCAGTGGAACTCCCTCCACGAGCGCCTGGTCGACGCCTGGCGCCGGCAGGCCGAGCTGCTTCCGCCCGGCCCGCTGCACTTCGCGCACTCCGAGGCCGACGAGCTCGGCGAGGACCTGATGACGGTCGCCTACCTCCAGGAGACCGCCGAGCAGGCCGGCATCGAAACGCACGCCCTGGCGGTCGAGAAGATCGGCTGGGACCGGCTGTCCGGCCGGTTCGTGGACGAGAAGCTCCGCTTCATCCGCAGCTGCTTCAAGCTCTACCCGTGGGAGTGGCTGGCCACCGACCCGTTCGCCCCGCAGGTCCTGGACACCATGGACAACGGCGGCGGCTCCGGCACCACCTGCTGGATCGAGCCCGTCTGGAAGATGCTGCTCTCCAACAAGGCGCTGCTGGCGGTCCTGTGGGAGCTCTTCCCCGACCACCCCAATCTGCTCCCCGCCTACCTCGACGGCCCGCGCGAACTCGCCGAGGACGGCGGGTACGTGGCCAAGCCGCTGCTCGGCCGCGAGGGCGCCGGGGTCACGGTCCACGAGCCGGGCCCGGACGGGGTGCCGTTCACCCCGCAGGCCGGGGAGACCTACTGCTTCCAGGCCCTTGCCCCGCTGCCCGAGTTCGACGGCAACCGCGTGGTGCTCGGTGCCTGGGTGGTCGAAGACGAGGCGGCGGGGCTCGGCATCCGGGAGTCCGCGGGGCTGATCACGGACGAGTACGCCCGTTTCCTGCCCCACGTGATCCTCTAGACGGACAGGGCGGCCGGACAGCCGGCCAGACAGTCCGGCTAGACGGACAGCTCGGCGCGCAGCTGGTCCAGGCCCCAGTCGAGGTCCTCCTTGCTGATCACCAGCGGCGGGGCGATCCGGATGGTGGCGCCGTGGGTGTCCTTCACCAGCACCCCGCGCTCCATCAGCCGTTCGGAGATCTCCCGCCCGGTGCCGTGCGAGGGCTCGATGTCCACCCCCGCCCACAGGCCCCGCCCGCGGACGGCGGTCACCGCGCCCCCGCCGGTCAGCAGGCCCAGCTCCGCGTGCAGGTGGTCGCCCAGCTCGGCGGCCCGCTGCTGGTACTCGCCGGTGCGCAGCATCGCGATGACCTCCAGGGCGACCGCGCAGGCCAGCGGGTTGCCGCCGAAGGTGGAGCCGTGTTCGCCGGGCCGGAACACCCCGAGCACGTCCCGGTCGGCGACCACCGCCGACACCGGCACCACTCCGCCGCCGAGCGCCTTGCCCAGGATGTAGACGTCCGGGACGACCCCCTCGTGCTCACAGGCGAAGGTCTTCCCGGTGCGCCCGAGGCCCGACTGGATCTCGTCCGCCATGAACAGGACGTTCCGCTGCCGGGTCAGTTCGCGTACGCCGCGCAGATAGCCGTCCTTCGGCACCAGCACCCCGGCCTCGCCCTGGATCGGCTCCAGCAGGACCGCCACCGTGTTCTCGGTGACGGCCGCGGACAGCGCGGTCAGATCGCCGTACGGCACGATCTCGAACCCGGGGGTGTAGGGCCCGAAGTGGTCGCGGGCGTCGTGGTCGGTGGAGAAGGACACGATGGTGGTGGTGCGGCCGTGGAAGTTGTCGGCGGCGACCACGATCTTCGCGTGCCCGTCCGGAACGCCCTTGACCTCGTAGCCCCACTTTCTTGCGGTCTTCACCGCCGTCTCGACCGCCTCTGCACCCGTGTTCATGGGCAGCACCATCTCCTTGCCGCACAGCTCGGCGAGCTGTGCGCAGAAGTCGGCGAACCGGACGTGGTGGAAGGCCCGCGAGGTGAGGGTCACCCGCTCCAGCTGGGCCTTGGCGGCGTCGATCAGGCGGCGGTTGCCGTGGCCGAAGTTGAGGGCCGAGTAACCGGCGAGCATGTCGAGGTACCGCCTGCCCTCGACGTCCGTCATCCAGGCACCTTCCGCGGAGGCGATGACGACGGGAAGCGGGTGGTAGGTGTGCGCGGCGTGCGCGTCGGCGGAGCGGATGGCATCAGCTGTTGTCGACACGGGGTCTCCGTTTCGTCCGTCCTGGCCTGTGACGTGGGTGGCGTCATTTTCTATCGTCGCTCCTCGGCGCGGACGGCGAAAGCGTCCGGGTGTCGGGGCCGATAAGGTGTGCGGTACGCACGGCGACTGGCGTACGGAGAACCAACTCCGGGGGAGTCGTGCGCGCATGTCCGCACACAGGGCCGCTCGCCTGGGCCTCGCGGGGTACGAACCGCCATCGACCCCGGAGGAGCCGCCATGACCGCGCGCCATCCCGCCCTGCTGTCCACCGATCCCGAGATCGCCTCGCTCGTCGCCGCGGAGGAACGGCTCCAGGCCGACACCCTGCGTCTGATCCCCAGCGAGAACTACGTCTCCGCCGCCGTGCTGGAGGCCTCCGGGACGGTGCTGCAGAACAAGTACAGCGAGGGCTACCCGGGCCGCCGGTACTACGAGGGCCAGCAGAACATCGACCGGGTGGAGGCGCTCGCCGTCGAGCGGGCCAAGGGCCTGTTCGGCGTCGACCACGCCAACGTCCAGCCGTACTCGGGCTCTCCGGCGAACCTGGCCGTGTACCTGGCCTTCGCTCGTCCGGGTGACACGGTGATGGGCATGGCCCTGCCGATGGGCGGGCACCTGACACACGGCTGGGGGGTCTCGGCCACCGGTTCGTGGTTCCGGGGCGTGCAGTACGGCGTACGCGCCGACACCGGCCTGATCGACTACGACGCGGTGCGCGAGCAGGCCCTCGCCGAGCGCCCGAAGGTCATCTTCTGTGGGGGTACGGCACTGCCGCGCACCATCGACTTCGAGGCCTTCGCCTCGATCGCGAAGGAGGCGGGCGCGGTCCTGGTCGCGGACGTGGCGCACATCGCCGGCCTGATCGCGGGCGGGGCGCACCCCTCCCCGGTGCCGTACGCGGACGTGGTCTCGACGACCACCCACAAGACGCTGCGGGGGCCGCGGGGCGCGATGCTGATGTGCCGGGAGGAGCACGCGAAGGCCATCGACAAGGCGGTCTTCCCGGGCCTCCAGGGCGGCCCGCACAACCAGACGACGGCGGGCATCGCGGTGGCCCTGCACGAGGCGGCCCAGCCCTCCTTCGTGTCGTACGCGCACGCGGTGGTGGCCAACGCGAAGGCGCTCGCGGCGGCGCTGCTGGAGCGGGGCTTCGACCTGGTGTCGGGCGGCACCGACAACCACTTGGTGCTGATGGACCTCACGGCGAAGCAGGTGCCGGGGAAGGCCGCGGCGAAGGCGCTGGACCGGGCCGGCATCGTCGTCAACTACAACACCGTGCCGTTCGACCCGCGCAAGCCGTTCGACCCGTCGGGGATCCGGATCGGCACCCCGTCGCTGACCTCCCGCGGCCTCACCGCGGAGCACATGCCGCAGGTCGCGGAGTGGATCTCCCGGTCCGTCGACGCCGCCGCGGCGGGGGACGAGCCCGCCCTGGCCGCGGTCCGCGCCGAGGTCGCCGACCTCATGGCCGCCTTCCCGGCCCCGGGCCTCCCGCTGTCGTAGCCCCCGCGCCGCCGCCCGGCAGCGCCACGGCTGCCGGGCGGAAAGCGGTCGCTCGACCGGGGTGAGATCCGGACGGGCCGCTACCGTCCGGTACCCGGGCGGGGCGGGGACCCCGGCCGGGCGCGGCCGGTTCCTTCCGGCCAGCGCAGGGGCCGGGAGGCCCTCCGCACCTGAGAGAATGGCCCCATGGCTTCTGATCGTCCTCGCGCGCTCTCCGGTATCCAGCCCACCTCCGGTTCGTTCCACCTCGGGAACTACCTCGGAGCCATTCGCCAGTACGTGGCCCTGCAGGAGACGCACGACGCCTTCTACATGGTGGTCGACCTGCACGCGATCACCATGCCGCAGGAGCCCGCGGCCCTCCGGCAGAACACCCGGCTCTCCGCCGCCCAGCTGCTCGCCGCCGGGCTCGACCCCGAGCGCTGCACGCTGTTCGTCCAGAGCCATGTGCCCGAGCACGCGCAGCTCGGCTGGGTCATGAACTGCATCACCGGGTTCGGCGAGGCCAGCCGGATGACCCAGTTCAAGGACAAGTCCGCCAAGGGCGGCGTCAACAACGCCACCGTCGGCCTGTTCACCTATCCGATCCTCCAGGTCGCCGACATCCTCCTGTACCAGGCGAACGCGGTGCCGGTCGGCGAGGACCAGCGCCAGCACATCGAGCTGACCCGGGACCTCGCCGAGCGCTTCAACCAGCGCTTCGGCCCGACCTTCACCCTCCCCGAGGCGCACATCGTCAAGGAGGTCGCGAAGATCTACGACCTCCAGGACCCGTCGATCAAGATGTCGAAGTCGGCGTCCAGCCCCAAGGGCCTGATCAACCTCCTCGACGAGCCCAAGGTCACCGAGAAGAAGGTCAAGAGCGCGGTCACCGACACCGACACCGTGATCCGCTTCGACGCGGAGAACAAGCCCGGCGTCAGCAACCTGCTGACCATCTACGCCACCCTCACCGGCACCGCCGTCCCGGTCCTGGAGGAGAAGTACGAGGGCAAGGGCTACGGCGCGCTGAAGACCGACCTCGCCGCCGTGATGGTCGACTTCGTCACACCCTTCAAGCAGCGCACCCAGGAGTACCTGGACGACCCGGCTGAGCTGGACGCCGTGCTGGCCAGGGGCGCGGAGAAGGCGCGGGCGGTCGCCGCCGAGACCCTCGCCCAGGCCTACGACCACCTGGGCTTCCTCCCCGCCAAGCACTGACGATCCGAGGGCCCTGGCCGGAACGGGGGTGCTGCCCCCACACTGGGGGGCGGCACACTCGGGCCACAGCCGACACACAGACACGAGGAGACATACGTGGGGACCGTAACGCTCGGCGTTTCGATCGCGGTCCCGGAGCCGTACGGCAGCCAGCTCCAGCAGCTGCGCGCTGGCTTCGGGGACGCCGCCGCGTACGGCATCCCCACGCATGTCACCCTGGTGCCGCCCACCGAGGTGTCGGCGGACCGGCTCCCGGAGATCCGGGCCCACCTCACCGAGGTCGCCACGGCCTTCCGGCCCTTCCTGATGCGGCTGGCCGGCACCGGCAGCTTCCGCCCGCTCTCCCCGGTGGTCTTCGTCAAGGTCGTCGAGGGCGGCGCGGGCTGCACCCGGCTCCAGGGCCAGGTCCGCGACCCCGGCGGGCCGCTCCGCCGCGAGCTGGCGTTCCCGTACCACCCGCACGTCACCGTTGCCCACGGGATCTCCGAGGAGGCGATGGACCTCGCCTTCGCCGAGCTGGCCGACTATGCGGCCGACTGGGTCTGCGAGGGCTTCGCGCTCTACGAGCAGGGCTCCGACGGGGTCTGGCGCAAGCTGCGCGAGTACCCCTTCGGGAGCGGCCCGGCCGGCGTCCCGGCACAGCTCGGCTCGCCGGTCGACGAGCCGACCATACGTCGCTCCTGAGGGAGTACGCGGAGCACGCGCAGGACCAGGAAACGGAGTCGGCGCAGCACGAGCACATGCATCGGGCGAAAAGTCACAGTGGACGACCGTAGCGCCCAAACCCGGCAATCCCGGCTATTTCCGGCGCCTCAATTACGGTGATCGCATGGACTGGCTGAAGAAGCTCCCCGTGATCGGGCCCCTGGTGACCCGTCTGATGGAGACCCGCGCGTGGCATGCGTACCAGCGCCTCGAACGGGTGCACTGGAACCGGCTCGCCGCCGCCATCACCTTCATCAGCTTCCTCGCGCTCTTCCCGCTGATCGCGGTGGCCGCGGCCGTCGGCGCGGCGCTGCTCACCCCGGAGCAGCTGAAGAAGCTGGAGGACGGGCTCTCCGAGCAGGTGCCCGGGATCTCCGAACAGCTCAACCTCTCGGGCCTGGTCGACAACGCGGCCACCATCGGCCTGGTGGCCGGCGCCCTCCTGCTGTTCACCGGCATCGGCTGGATCGGCTCCATGCGGGAGTGCCTGCGCGCGGTCTGGGACAAGGACGACGAGGACGAGGGCAACCCGGTGGTCCGCAAGGGCAAGGACGCCCTGGTGCTGCTCGGCCTCGGCGGCGCCGCCCTGGCCTCCGCACTCGCCTCGATCCTCGGTTCCACCGCGGTCGGCCGGTTCGGCGACTGGCTGGGCATCCCGGAGCGCGGCGCCGGCGGGGCCGTGCTGCGGACCGGCGCCTTCGGGGTCGGGGTGATCGCCGCCTTCCTGCTCCTGCTGTACCTGCTCACCCTGCTGCCCGGGGTGCAGCCGCCGCGCCGCCGGCTGATCGAGGCCGCACTGCTCGGCGCGGTCGGCTTCGAACTGCTGAAGCTGCTGCTCAGCGGCTATATGCGGGAGGTCGCGGCGAAGAGCATGTACGGAGCCTTCGGCGTGCCCATCGCCCTGCTGCTGTGGATCAACTTCACGGCGAAGCTGCTGCTGTTCTGCGCGGCCTGGACCGCCACCGACGAGCAGGGCGACGAGAGCCCGGCGGAATTCACTCCTGAGGGCGACGGCTCCCCCGGCCGCGAGGACCGCGCGGCCAGCGCCGGTTGACCACGAACACCCCGCCGGCCAGCGCCACCAGCGCGCCGCCGGTCACGGCCAGCGCGGTGCCGAACCCGCCGGACTGCTCCTCGGCAGCCGCCGGGCTGCTGTCGTGGGACTGGGCGGGAGAGCCGTGCGGGCCGGTGTCCGCGCTCTTCGGCGGCACCAGCTCACCCACCGGCTTGACCTTGCCGGCCGCCTCGAAGCCCCAGTTCAGCAGCGCCGCCGTCTCGTGGTAGACGGCATTGCCGCCGCCCGCGCTCGGATTCATCACGGTCACCAGCAGCTTCCGGTCCCCGCGCTGGGCGATCCCGGTGAAGGTGGACCCCGCCTGGGTGGTGGTGCCGTTCTTCACCCCGGCGATGCCCTTGTACGGGGCGAGACCGGCCGCGCCGGTCATCAGCCGGTTGGTGTTCTGGATCTCGAAGGTCTCGCGCGGCTTGCCCGGCTTCTGCATCCCGGGGAACTTCGCGCTCGCGGTGCCGGCGTACTCCCGGAAGTCCTTCTTCTGCATGCCCGAGCGGGCGAACAGGGTGAGGTCGTAGGCGCTGGAGACCTGGCCGGGCGCGTCGTACCCGTCCGGGGTCACCACATGGGTGTCCAGGGCCTGGAGCTCCTCGGCGTGCGCCTGCATGTCCTTGACGGTCTTGTCGATGCCGCCGTTCATCGCGGCCAGGACGTGCACGGCGTCGTTGCCGGAGCGCAGGAACACCCCGAGCCACAGATCGTGGACGGTGTAGTCGAAGCCCTCCTTGATGCCGACCGTGCTGCTGCCCGGGCCGACCCCCTCGGTGTCCTCGTAGCCCACCGTGCGCACCTTGTCCTTGGGCAGCGTGGGCAGCAGCGTGTCCGCGAAGAGCATCTTGAGGGTGGAGGCCGGGGGCAGCCGCCAGTGCGCGTTGTTCGCGGCCAGCACCTCGCCCGACTCGGCGTCCGCGACGATCCACGACCGGCCGGTCAGGTTGCCGGGCAGCTGGGGCGCCCCGGGCAGCAGGTTGACCTGCGCACCGGGCTGGCCGAGCCGGGCCCCGCCGACCGTGGACATCTGGGCCGGCGGCGCCGGGCCCTTCTCGGGAGCCTTGGCGGGCACCTGGGTGGGGGCCTTGCCGCCCGGCTTGGGGTCGTCGGCGTGGGCGGGGGCCGCGAGGATGCCGGGGAGGACCAGCGCAGCGGACATGACCGTTACTACGGTCTTCTTGACAGACACGATGGTGAAATTACCTTCCTTTTGTCGGTCTGCCTTCGCGGTTGGGCCAACAAGCCGCAAGCCCTGCCGGGACAGCCCACCCCGGCGCGTCCGGCCCGGGGGACGGCCGGATACTGGGGGTATGAAACTCGGCCGCGCCGCCTCCTGGTTCCTGCTCGCCTTCGGCGTGTGGAGCTGGTTCATCTGGGTGTCCTTCGTCCGGAACCTCTGGAAGGACGGCAGCGGCCTGGCCTTCGACGACGCGGGCGACCCCACCGCGTACTTCTGGGTCCACCTGATCCTGGCGATCACGTCCTTTCTCCTGGGGACGGTGGTCGGCCTGATCGGGTTGCGCGGGGTCCGGGCGTTGCGTCGTGAATCACGTGAAGCCCCATGACCGTCCTGATCTTCGCCCTCGTCGCGCTGGCCGTCTTCGCGCTGCTGTTCCTGGTGCACCGCTGGCTGTGGATCCGGCTGGTCCGTGACACCACCACGGCCGGCTCACGGGTCCGCCGCACCCTGACCGTGACCGCGTGGGTGCTGCCGCTGCTGGCGGTGGCCGCCCTGGTGTCGGAGCGGGCCGGAGCGCCCTTCTGGCTCCAGCAGGCGGTGGCCTGGCCGGGCTTCCTCTGGCTGGCGGTCCTGCTGTACCTGACCCTGGCGATGCTGGTGGCCGAACCGGTCCGGGCGGTGTGGCTGCGCCGGTCCGGGGCGCGGCGCGCACCGGCAGCCGTGCCGGCTCCGGCTCCGGCTCCGGCGGAGGTCCTGGCGGAGGTCCCGGTCGAGGTCCCCGGCCCGGGTGCGGATCCCGCCCCGCCGGCGGCCACCGCCCCGGCCGAGGCACCCGAAGAGCCCGGGGTGCCCGAGGCGCCCGAGGCCCCCGAGGCGCCCGGGGTCAGCCGGCGGGTCTTCGTGGCGCGGAGCCTCGCCGCCGCCGCGGTCGTGGCCACGGCCGGCACCGTCGGCTACGGAACCCATGGCGTCCTCCGCGGCCCCCGGGTCAAGCGCGTCACCGTCCCCCTCGCCAAGCTGCCCCGCGCCGCGCACGGTTTCCGGGTGGCCGTGGTCAGCGACATCCACCTCGGCCCGATCCTGGGCCGTGCCCACACCGAGCGCATCGTCGCGACCATCAACCGCACCCAGCCCGACCTGATCGCCGTCGTCGGCGACCTCGTCGACGGCTCCGTCGAGAACCTCGGGCCGGCCGCCGAGCCCCTGGCCCGGCTCCGGGCCCGGCACGGCGCCTTCTTCGTCACCGGCAACCACGAGTACTTCTCCGGCGCCGAGGAGTGGGTCGACCACGTCCGGGAACTCGGCCTGCACCCGCTGGAGAACGACCGCCGGGAACTGCCGTACTTCGACCTCGCCGGGGTCAACGACATCGCCGGCGAGAGCGAGGGCCAGGGGCCGGACTTCGCCCGGGCCCTCGGCGACCGCGACCGCAGCCGGACCGCCGTCCTCCTGGCGCACCAGCCCGTGGTCATCGACCAGGCCATGGCGCACGGCGTCGACCTCCAGCTGTCCGGGCACACCCACGGCGGCCAGCTCTGGCCCGGGAACTACCTCGCCGACCTGGCCAATCCCACCCTCGCCGGCCTCGAACGCCACGGGGACACCCAGCTGTACGTGTCCCGTGGCGCGGGTGCCTGGGGACCGCCCGTGCGGGTGGGCGCACCGTCCGACATCACGGTGGTAGAACTCGCCTCATATCAGGCATGACGCCGCCGATCCGGTGGTGAATCGACCTTCCGCCGAAGAATTTTCCGTGATTGGGTGACCGGTATTCGGACAACGGGGGGAGAGTTCAGCGTGGGTTCGTTCGGCAGAAAGGTGATCGCCGGGGGGCTGGTGCTGGCCGCCGCGGGGGGCGTCGCAGCCTGGCAACTGCTGCCGTCCGACGGCGGGAAGAAGGGCGCGATCAAGGTCGGCACCACCGACGTCGCCTCCTCGCTCGACCCGGCCGGCGCCTACGACGCCGGTTCCTGGGCGCTGTACAGCAACGTCTACCAGTCGCTGATGACCGTCAAGGCAGGCTCGGAGACCCCGGTTCCGGACGCCGCGAGCTCCTGCTCGTTCATCGGCCAGAAGCTCACCACCTACCGGTGCGAGCTGCGCCCCGGTCTGAAGTTCGCCGGCGGGCGCGAGATCACCGCCGAGGACGTGAAGTTCTCCTTCGACCGGATCAAGGTGATCAGGTCGGAGCAGGGCCCGGTGTCCCTGCTCAGCACCCTGGAGTCGGTCAAGGCCGAGGGCCGGACGGTCACCTTCAACCTGTCCGCCCGCGACGCCACCTTCCCCTTCAAGATCGCGACGGGGGCGGGCTCGATCGTCGACAAGGAGAAGTACCCGGCGAACGCCCTCCGCAAGGGCAACGAGCTCGACGGCTCCGGCCCGTACACCCTGAAGGCGTTCAAGCCCGGCATCAGCGCCGAACTCGCGCCCAACCCCTCGTACAAGGGCGGGGCCAAGCCGGCCCATGTCCCGGTCACCGTCCGGTACTACGAGAGCTCCGACGAGCTGAACCGGGCCTGGGAGACCCGCCAGGTCCACGTCGCCCACCGGGAGCTGCCGCCGGCCGTGCTGGCCGGCCTCAACCCGAGCATGAAGGACGTCCGGTACCAGCAGTCCGGCGGCACCGAGACCCGCAACATGGTCTTCAACGTCCGGCCCGGCAAGCCCATGTCCCAGCCGGCCGTCCGCAAGGCGGTGGCCGCCGTCCTGGACCGCGGCAAGCTCGCCAAGGGCACCTACAACGGCACGGTCACCCCGCTCTACTCGCTGATCCCGCAGGGCATCAGCGGCCACGGCACACCGTTCTTCGACACCTACCAGGAGCCGAACGCCGAGACCGCGAAGAAGATCCTCAAGGAGGCCAGGATCACCGCCCCGGTCTCCTTCACCCTCGGCTTCAACGTGCGCGGCGCGAACGTCGCCGAGGCGGCCGAGATCAAGAAGCAGCTGGAGGCCACCGGCCTGTTCCGGGTGCAGACCGAGGCCGTCAAGGAATGGCAGGACTTCCAGGAGGGCTACGCGGCCGGCGCCTACGACGCGTACACCATCGGCTGGATCGCCGACTTCCCGGACGCGGACAACTTCACCGCCCCGCTGGTCGGCGCCGGCTCCAGCATGAACAACGGCTTCTCCGACAAGGCCATCGACGAACTCATCACCCGGACCCAGTCGTTCGGCAACCGGGCCGAGGCCGCCGGCGACTTCCGCGAGGTGCAGCGCCTGGTCGCGGCGCAGGTCCCGATCCTGCCGATCTGGCAGAAGAAGGACTACGTGCTCACCCGCGAGGCCGTCACCGGCGGCCGGCACCTGTCGGACGGCACCGGCGTCTGGCGCCTGTGGGAACTCGACTGGCTCTGATCCGTCCTCAGCCCTCGTAGTTGGTGAGCACGCATCCCTCGACCTTGGCCCGCTCCAGCCGGTAGCCGGCCGGGGCCTTGAACCCGGGCCGGCACTCCAGCGCCAGGAACTGGAGCTGGTAGAGGCCGAAGCGGACGGACTCGTCGTTGGTCTCCACCGCGATGTTCTCGCCGACCAGCAGCCTGCTGGTGGTGGCCGACAGCCGGCCGTCCTTCAGGTCCTCCTGCTGGGCGGCCTTCGCCCGCCGCTGCAGGGTGGTCATATCGCCCACCACATCCAGCCAGTTCAGGTCGTGGGCGCGCTGCGCCCCGCCGGTGTTGCCGCAGACCGCCCGCTGGGTGATGCCCAGGGTCCGCGGGTCACCGGACACGGCCGGCCGGTAGTCGATGGATTCGACGGCCACGTCCTCGGACGCCGTGGACATGGTCGTGCAGTCGACCGTGTGCGGATGGACGAGCTTCTTCAGCTCCGCCATACCGGCGGCGCTCGGCAGGCCCAGGCTGCCCTGGGCCGGCTGGCCCGGCTTCTCCGGTCCGCCGGTGCCGCCCGCCGGGTCCGTCGGGGTCTCGAAGTTCGGGCTGCCCGTGCCGTCTTCGGCGTGCACGAAGTCGCTGAGGACGCAGTAGTCCACCAGGGCCTTCTCCTGCTTGTAGCCCTTGGGCGCCCAGAAGCTGGGATGGCAGGTGAGGATCCTCAGGTCCGAGCGGGAGAGGGCGAGGGCCGCCTTCGGCCCGGTCGGCGTGACGGCGAAGTTCTTGCCGACGAAGACCCGGCTGAACAGCCCGTAGTTCTCGTCCCCTGCCCTCTTCTCCTGGACGTGCTTCTTGTAGCCCGCCTGGAACTCCTTCATGTCCGAGGCCATGTAGAAGATGAGCTCGGCGCCTTCGGTGCGGTCACTGCACACCCCGCGCTCGGTCACGGACCATTTGCCGACCGTGGTCAGACCGGTCCGCGGCAGCCGGCGGTCGCGGGGATCGGTGCTCATGTCCTCGCACGGGACGTACTTCTGTACGTACCGCTGGGCCTCGGCCAGGCCGGCCGGTACCGCAGGGGATGTGCCCGCCGCCGGGGATGCGCTCGATGCCGGGGCGGCAGCGGAACCGGCCGGAGCCGGCTTCTTGCCGTCCTCGCACGCGGACAGCGTGGCGAGGCAGAGGAGGGCGGCCAGGACGGCGGGGAACCGCTTGATATGCATGGGTCGCTTTCGCCGGGTGACGGAAGGGGGGTGGCATGCCCATGCTATGGCGGTGACCGAAAGATGATCAAAGTCGATCGGAGTCGATCGAAGCCGAAGGTTCCCCGGGCGGTCAGGCCTTGCGGGCGCTCGCCGCCTGGGCCATGCCCGGCAGGAAGTCGGTGAACAGCTCGTGCACCTCGCGGACCAGCGGGCGCAGCACCCGGAAGCGGGCCAGGACGATGCCGCGGGTGGTCAGCTGGGCGCCGCGCTGGGCGAGCCTGCGGGTCTTCTCGCTGTTCTCGGAGCGGTCGAACACCCAGTACAGGACCAGGCCCATCTGCGAGAGCCACATCAGCTCGGGGAGCAGGTCCGCCAGTTCGGCGGGCACCTTGGTCTTCGCCCCCGCCAGGACCTCCCGGTGCATGTCGATCGCCTGCCTGCGGGCGGGCTCCGACTCGGGGGAGAAGGGGCTGAGCGGGCTCTCCGGGTCCGCCGCGTTCTTGAAGAACTGCGCCGCGAACTCGTGGTACGGGGCGGCGATGTCCAGCCATGCGGTCAGGACCCCGGCGAGCCGGGTCTGGAGGTCGGTCTCCCGGTCCAGGATGGGGCGGACGGCCTTCTGGTGGGCTGCGCCGATCCGGTCGTAGAAGCCCTGGACCAGGTGCTCCTTGGACTCGAAGTAGTAGTAGGCGTTGCCCACCGAGACCCCGGCCTCCTTGGCGATGGCCCGCATGGTCGTCTTGTCGTAACCGCGCTCCTGGAAGAGCCGGAGCGCGGTTTCGAGGATGAGCGTCCGGGTCTGCTCGCTCTTGGGGGCCTTCTGTTCCGTCACGGTGTCCGAGCCTATCCGGGGATCTCGCACTGTTCGTCACAGGCCGCCGATCCGTCACGGGTGGCCCCGCGCCAGGCGGCGGCGGCCAGCATGGTGGCCTGGGCGAAGGGCCGGCCCGCCGCGGTGGCCAGCCAGTCGGCCTTCGGCCGGTGTTCGGCGAGGGCCCACAGGCAGACGATGAACGCGTCGGCGCCGGTCCAGATCTGCCCGCGGTTGCCGATCACGGTGATCTCGCGGAGCGTTGCCGCATGGTCCAGCCCCGGATACGCCTGCCGGGCCGCGGCCGACCCGGCCGGAATCATCCGGAGCGGGACCAGCCACCGCTGGCCGAGGAGCCAGTGCCGGACGTGGACGCAGAGCGGGCAGTGGGCGTCGTACAGGATGGTCAGCCGGTGGACCGGCGAGCCGGTGCGCACGGTCATGCACCGGCCGGGGTGGCCCAGCCCTGCGGGGCGACCGGCGGGGTCTGCGCGCGTTCCGTGATGCTCCGGCGGCGGATCTTGTTGAGCACCCAGACGTTGCCGAGGTGCATCACCCCGAGGACCAGCAGGACGACCCCGAGCTTGACCGAGAGGGCCTCGAACAGCGAGCGGGCGTCGGCCACGGCCTCCGCGGACTTCAGGTACAGGGCCACGAAGCCCAGGTTGACCAGGTAGAAGCCGACCACCAGCAGGTGGTTGACGGCGTCCGCGAGCTTCTCGTCCCCCTGCAGCACGCTGGAGATGAAGATCCGTCCGTTGCGGCTCAGGGTCCGCGCCACCCAGATGGTGAGACCGACGCTGACGAGCAGATAGATGACGTACGCGACCACGGTGAGGTCCATGCCCCCCGCCTCCTTGAACGTGTTCAAATGCTTGGCATGATTGACTCTAGGAGTATTTTTGAACAAGTTCAAGCTTTTCTTGCCCGGGCGGACTCAGGGCTGCCGGAGCCGGTTCAGCAGGTCCTCCCGGACCTCTTCGATCCGCGGGTCCACCCGGTAGAAGTCGTGCCGCTGCAGCGGTATGAACACCGGCTGGGCCGGACCCCGGGGGCCCGCCGGAGTCCCTGCCGGGGCCGCCGGGTCCACCCCGTCCGGCCACGGCTGCCGGTCCAGCCCGTGCCCGACCGGCCCCGCCATCGCATCCGTGTCCCGGCGTACGTTCGCCCAGCCGGCCAGCCCGTCCGGGCCGCCGACCCCGGCCGCCAGGTCCTCCACCGCCTCCCGGGTCAGGTACGCCGGATAGTGCCGCCGGAAGAAGCTCGTCAGCGGGCAGCCGGTGGTCAGCAGGGCGATCTGCGGCCGGTAACCGGCCTTGGCCTGCATCAGCGCCAGCATCCCGATCATCGCCCCCATCGAGTGCCCGTGCAGCAGCACCCGGCCCTCCGGCCGGCCCTCCAGCAGCGCCCCCAGCCGGTGCGTCAGCTCCGGCACCCCCCGCCCGGTCCAGGTCGCGGGGGTGAACGGATGCCCCGACCGCGGCCAGAACGCCCCGAACGCCCACATGATCCCGGTGTACCGGCGGGACTCGGCCCGCAGGATGATCGTCCGCGCCGCCAGCAGCATCACGACGATCAGAGCCACCAGCATGAACGAGCCCAGCGAGGTCAGCAGCCGCAGCCCGTCGGCCATCAGCTCCTGGTAGTGCAGCGACAGGTAGTCCGGGCTGTGGAAGGCCAGCGCCCCGAACACCGCGAGGATGGCCGTCACCAGCACGGCAGCCGCCGCCAGCCCGCGGTCCACCTGGGTCAACAGCTTCGGCGGATCGCCGGCCGCCCCCGCCCGGGCCTGCGCCAGCGCAAGAAGCTGCCGCCGCTCCTCGTACTCCTCCTTCTCGGCGTCCGACCGCGGCCACGGCCGGCTCGCCCACTTCCGCCGGGCCGCGAGCACCGCCACCAGGAGAACGGTCAGTCCGACCGCCGAGAGAGTGACGATCGGCAGCGCAGCCGCGTTCGCGCGCACCGCGGCCGGCAACTGCACCCGCTGCCGCTCCGGTTCGGCGGTCAGCCAGTCCTGGGTCCACAGCAGTACGGCCGTCGAGCACTGCCAGGCGCTGAAGCAGGCCAGCACCCCCATCGCCACCCCGGCCAGCCCGCGCAGCGGCACCCGGTCCGCCGGGTCCCGCGGCGTCCACAGGCACAGCGCGGCCATCACCAGCAGCAGCACCACCTGCCCGGCCAGCAGCAGCGTGGTCAGCATGCCGACCCCCGGCAGCATCACCTGGTTGGTCCGCTGCCCACCCGAACCGCCGTAGTACACCGCCGCGCCCGCGAGGGCCAGCAGGCAGCAGGTGCCCACCGCCCGCTCCCCGAGCCGCCCCGGCCACCACCAGGACCCGGCCGAGACCAGCACGGCACCTGCGCCGATCACCGCGAACAGCAGCCAGGCCGCCCCGTCCCCGGCCCCGCTCCGGTACGCGGGCACGGTCAGCAGCAGGGCCAGCGTCAGCACTCCCGCACACAGATGCCGGGCGGTCAGCCCCCGGGCCCGCCAGTTGTACTCCCAGAACAGGGGCGTGGCGAGCGGCCGTTCCGGCTTCTCCCCGCCCTTGACGGCCTTCCACGGATCACCCGTGACCTCGGCCGTGCGCCGCACCGACCGGTACTCCTGCCGTTCGTCGCGGGCACTGAACGACATCGACCCGAGGGCGATCACCGGAACCAGCGCGGCCAGCAGCATCCCCGTGACGGTGCCGTGCTGCCGGACGAAGTGCACCAGCGGGTTGGCCTCCTTGCACACACCACCGGCCGACCCGCCCGTCCCGCACTGCCAGACCAGCTGGTCCATCGCCCCCTGTGCGAACGCGGCCACCGCCAGCATCGTCAGCGACAGGCCCAGCATCTGCGCCACCCACCGGTACATGCCACTGGCCCACTTCCGGTCCAGCCGGAAGGGCTGCATCCAGGCCACCTGATTGACCAGCAGGAACGGCAGCAGGAACAGCCACAGGGCCCGGGTGGCCCCGCCGATGGTCAGCCGGGCCCAGTCGTAGACCTCCCGTATCACCCCGGACCCGTGCTCGCGCACGCCCGCCGTCCGGTACACCCCCGCCCGTTCGTCACCGCTGACCCGCTGGACGCCGGAGGGCTGTAACGCCTCCAGCCGGTCCACGAGTCCGACCCCCGGCACGACCACTTCGACTACGCCCACCCGCTGGTCCATCGGACCAGGCTGACAGCACGGGTCGCGGACCCGCCATGCGTTATCGCAACTGACTCAGAATCAATTGCGTGATCTCATCCGGGCGTTCGAGGGCAGGCAGATGACCGGCCCAGGAGAGCTCGGTGTACGTGGCCTCCGGCAGCCGTTCGGCCAGGGTGCGGGACACCTCCCGGAACCCGGGCAGATCGTGCGCGCCGCCGAACACCGAGGCGGGCACCCGTACGGCACCCAGGCCGACCTCGGGCTCCGGCAGTTCGAGCTCCCAGTCGGCTCCCGCGCCGGCCTCGAAGTTGTGCAGCTGCATGTCCCGGACCAGCGCCCGGGTCGCGTCGTCCGCCTCCGGACCCAGCCAGGTACGGGCGTTCAGCTCGGCCGCTCCCAGCAGGTCCCCGGCATCCAGGAGCACTTCCTCCGCCTCGTCGAAGGCCGTGATGTCCGGGGTCGGCTGCATACCGGGGACGCCGGGGCAGAGCAGCACCAGCCGGTCCACCCGGTCCGGGTGCTGCGCCGCCAGCCGGAGGGCGACCCGCCCGCCGTACGAGGAGCCGACGAGGGCGGCCCGCTCGATCCCGAGCGCATCCAGCACGGCGAGGACATCGCCCTCGTCGCTGTACGGGGCGGTCGCCGCGGGGGAGTCCCCGCAGGTCCGGAAGTCGAGCCGGACCACCCGGTGGCCGGCTGCGGCCAGCGGCGCCCGCTGGGCGTCCCACATCCGGCGGTCGCAGACGGAGGAGTGCAGCAGGACCACGGCGGGGCCGTCGGCCGGCCCGTCCACATCATGAGAAACGATCATCCGCTGATGATGGCACGCCTCAGCACGTCTCAGATGCTCAGCGAGCGCGCGTAGTTGACCTGGCCCATCACCCACGGGAAGACGGCCGGGTTGGTCACCGGGATCATCGTCGAGTGGTGCCGGCCGGCGCTGCTCACCGTCACCTGCACGTACCCCGTGGTGACCCGTTCCTTCATCAGCAGGAAGAGCAGGCCGATCAGGCAGAAGAAGGCGAACACGATGGCCAGCACGATCGCATGGGTGGGGATCTTCTCCTCGGTGCGGGAGAAGTCCGTGGCGTTCCACATGGCGCCCTTGAGCGGCATGGCACCCGAAGGGGTGATGATCTGGTCCCCGGCGATGGTGATGTCCCCGAGGCTGAACGCCGGGCCGCCGGCGTACCCGCCCGGCAGGGTCAGACCGGCCCCGGCGACCGTCGGCTGGTACTGCGGGGCGCTCGGATAGGGCTGCGGATATCCGTAACTGGGGTTGCCCGGGCCCCACTTGTAGGCGTCCTGGCCACTGCCGGCCGGCCCCGGCTCGCTCGCGTACGGATTCGGCTGCTGCTCGCTCATGGCGCCGATCCTACGGCCGCCCCGGTAGGGCCTACTCGGCTTCGGGCTTACGACGGGCTGCGGCCAGCACCGCCTCGACGTCCAGGGTCACCTTGGCACCGATGGACTCGGGCAGGGTCACGACCTCGCCGGGGGCGTGGACGCGGTAGTTGTCGTACTTGTCCTGCACCGGGTCGGTGAGGACGTGCAGCCGGTTGTGCTTGCGGTCGACGATGACGTAAACGGGGACCTTGGCGTTGGCGTAGGCGCTGACCTTGGTGCGTAGGTCGGTCTGGTAGTTGCTGGAGGTGACTTCCAGAACCAGCCGGAAGGCGACGGGGTCGTAGCAGTTGTTCTCGGTGTGGTGGTCTTCGAAGTCGGCGTCGACGATCGAGAGGTCCGGGATGGCGTAGTCCTCGCGCCCGTCGGGGAGCCAGATACCGATGGCCTGGAGCACCTCGGCTTCCATGTCGTCGAGCCCGGCCGCGATGAACGGGCGCATGAGATTCGTGAGAGCACGCGCGTGGGCGCCGTCAGCTGGTGGAGACACGAGGATCTGCCCTCCGATGATCTCGACGCGGTAGCCAGGAAGGCGTTCCATGATTCGGTTGGCTTCGTCGATAAGACGCCGGTCGCCCAGTGGCTGCTCAGCAGGTGCTGCGGACATCACGTGCCTCCCGTGGGCTGCTGTCGAGAGCATCATCGTAGGACGGAACCCGGCCCGGCCGCCGGATGCCGCGCGCTCACCCGAACGAGCGAGGGCCCCGCCCCCGGTCGTGGAAACCGGGTGCGGGGCCCTCGTACGGAACGGAAGAACCGCAGGTCAGAAGCGGCGCGTGATCAGCGCGCGCTTCACTTCCTGGATCGCCTTCGTGACCTCGATGCCACGCGGGCAGGCGTCCGTGCAGTTGAACGTGGTGCGGCAGCGCCACACGCCGTCCTTGTCGTTCAGGATCTCCAGCCGCTGCTCGCCGGCCTCGTCACGCGAGTCGAAGATGAAGCGGTGCGCGTTGACGATCGCCGCCGGGCCGAAGTACTGGCCGTCGTTCCAGAACACCGGGCACGAGGAGGTGCACGCGGCGCACAGGATGCACTTGGTGGTGTCGTCGAAGCGCTCGCGGTCCTCGGCGGACTGCAGGCGCTCGCGCGTCGGCTCGTTGCCCGTGGTGACCAGGAACGGCATGACGTCGCGGTAGGCCTGGAAGAAGGGCTCCATGTCGACCACGAGGTCCTTCATCACCGTGAGGCCCTTTATGGCCTCGACGGTGATCGGCTTCTCCGGGTTGATGTCCTTGATCAGCGTCTTGCAGGCGAGCCTGTTCTTGCCGTTGATCCGCATCGCGTCGGAGCCGCAGATGCCGTGCGCGCACGAGCGGCGGAAGGTCAGCGTGCCGTCCAGGTCCCACTTGATCTTGTGGAGACCGTCGAGCACACGCTCCTTCGGGTCGATCTCGATCTGGAAGTCCTGCCACTCCGCCTCGGCCGAGACCTCGGGGTTGAAGCGGCGGATCCGGAAGGTGACCGTGATGGTGTGGGAGGCCGCGGAAGCCGCCTCCACCTTGTCCAGGGTCGGGGTAGCCATCAGTACTTACGCTCCATCGGCTGGTAGCGGGTCGTGACGACCGGCTTGTAGTCGAGCCGGACCGAGTCCGAGCCATCGGCTCCGACCTCGCGGTACGCCATGGTGTGGCGCATGAAGTTGACGTCGTCGCGGTTGGGGTAGTCCTCGCGGTAGTGACCGCCGCGGGACTCCTTGCGGGCCAGTGCGGACACGGCCATGACCTCGGCCAGGTCGAGCAGGTTGCCCAGCTCGATGGCCTCCAGCAGGTCCGTGTTGAAGCGCTTGCCCTTGTCCTGCACGGACACGTTCTTGTAGCGCTCGCGCAGTTCCGCGATCTTCTCGACCGCCGTCTTGATGGTCTGCTCGGTACGGAACACCATCACATTGGCGTCCATCGTCTCCTGCAGCTCCAGGCGCAGGTCGGCGACCCGCTCGTTGCCGGTGGAGTTGCGGAGCCGCTCGACCTGGTCGACCACCAGCTGGGCCGGGTTCTCCGGCAGCTCGACGTAGTCGTTCTCGGCCGCGTACTTCGCCGCCGCGATACCGGAGCGCTTGCCGAACACGTTGATGTCCAGCAGCGAGTTGGTGCCCAGGCGGTTGGCGCCGTGCACCGACACGCACGCGACCTCGCCGGCCGCGTACAGGCCGGGGACCACGGTGGTGTTGTCCGACAGGACCTCACCCTCGACGTTGGTCGGGATGCCGCCCATGGCGTAGTGCGCGGTGGGCTGGATCGGGATCGGGTCCGTGTACGGCTCGATGCCCAGGTAGGTGCGCGCGAACTCGGTGATGTCCGGGAGCTTGGCGTCCAGCTGCTCCGGCGGCAGGTGGGTCAGGTCCAGGTACACGTGGTCCCCGGCCGGACCGCAGCCGCGGCCCTCGCGGATCTCGGTGTAGATGGAGCGCGAGACCACGTCACGGGAGGCGAGGTCCTTCATGACCGGCGCGTACTTCTCCATGAAGCGCTCGCCGTCCTTGTTGCGGAGGATGCCGCCCTCACCGCGGGCGCCCTCCGTCAGCAGGATGCCCATGCGCCAGATGCCCGTCGGGTGGAACTGGAAGAACTCCATGTCCTCCAGCGGCAGGCCGCGCCGGTAGCAGGCCGCCTGGCCGTCGCCGGTCAGGGTGTGCGCGTTGGAGGTCACCTTGAAGAACTTGCCGGTGCCGCCGGAGGCGTAGATGACGGCCTTCGCCTGGAAGACGTGGATCTCGCCGGTGGCCAGCTCGTACGCCACGACGCCCGCGGAGTGCTTGACCCCGTCGACCTCGGTGATGAGCTGGTCGAGGACGTAGAACTCGTTGAAGAACTCCACGCCCTCCTTCACGCAGTTCTGGTACAGCGTCTGGAGGATCATGTGGCCGGTGCGGTCCGCGGCGTAGCAGGACCGGCGGACCGGCGCCTCGCCGTGGGCACGGCTGTGGCCGCCGAAGCGGCGCTGGTCGATGGTGCCGTCCGGGGTGCGGTTGAACGGCAGGCCCATCTTCTCCAGGTCGAGGACGGCGTCGATGGCCTCCTTCGCCAGGATCTCGGCGGCGTCCTGGTCGACCAGGTAGTCACCGCCCTTGACCGTGTCGAAGGTGTGCCACTCCCAGTTGTCCTCTTCCACGTTGGCCAGCGCGGCGGCCATGCCGCCCTGCGCGGCACCCGTGTGGGAGCGGGTCGGGTACAGCTTGGTCAGCACGGCGGTGCGGCTGCGCTTCGTCGCCTCGATGGCGGCGCGCATGCCGGCGCCGCCGGCGCCGACGATGACGGTGTCGTACTTGTGGATCTTCATGAGATGTGTCGCCTCAGCCCCGTTGCCTAGCGGATGTTCGGGTCGAAGGTGAAGATCACCAGCGTGCCCAGAAGGATGGTGAACACCGTGGCGGTGTAGAGCAGGCCCTTCAGCCACAGCCGGGTGTTGGCGCGCTCCGCGTAGTCGTTGATGACGGTACGCAGGCCGTTGGCGCCGTGCAGCATGGCCAGCCACAGCATCAGCAGGTCCCAGCCCTGCCAGAAGGGGGAGGCCCAGCGGCCGGCCACGAAGGCGAAGCCGATCTTGGAGACGCCGCCGTCGAGCACCAGCTGGATGATCAGGTGGCCGATGACCAGGACGACCAGGACGATGCCCGAGAGGCGCATGAAGAGCCACGCGGCCATCTCGAAGTTGCCGCGGGTCGACTTGGGCGTCTTGGACGTGCGCTTGCGCGGGGCCTCGATGTAGGGGGCCGGGTTGTCGACGTCGTAGAGGGAAACGCCCTCCACGTCGCCGATCCCCTGGGCGGAAGAAGTGTCAGAAGACATGCGCGTCACTTCCCGAACAGTTCTTCGGCAGCGTGACCCAGGACGGGGAACACGGCGTAGATCATGGTCACGGCCCAAAGGATCACGACGGTCCAGAGCATCTGCTTCTGGTAGCGCGGGCCCTTGGACCAGAAGTCCACGGCGATGACACGGAGACCGTTGAGCGCGTGGAAGATGATGGCGGCCACGAGGCCGTACTCCAGCAGCGCGACGATCGGAGTCTTGTAGGTGGCCACGACATCGTCGTACGCCTCGGGGGAGACGCGGACGAGAGCGGTGTCGAGGACGTGTACGAACAGGAAGAAGAAGATGAGGACGCCGGTGACTCGATGAGCCACCCAGGACCACATTCCTTCCCGGCCGCGGTACAACGTTCCAGCCGGCACGGAAAACCCTCCGGAAGCGGGGCGGGGGCCAGCCGGCTTCGTTGTCGGTCGGGCCCGGCCGGGTACGGTCCACCGGCCCCGGCCATCGTAGCGACGAGTTGTCGGTTCCTTCGCGCGGGGTCCATCGGTGTGATCAAACAGGCACGGACGGGCTATCCCACAGGGGCGAACAGGGTGATTCCGGGCGTACTGCATCGAAGGATTCGGGCATCCGGGCCAGTACGGACAACCGGGCCCTGGCGAGTCGCCGCAGCTCGTCGGCGGAGATGGACCGCTCCTCGTCCTCCTCGTGTGCCATCCGGCGTCGGATACCGGCCAGCACCATGTCGGGATGCTCCTCCGCCGGGTGTCCGGCCAGGCAGATGACGAAGGCGTGCCCGAACTTCCGTTCGTATTCGGCGTGGGCCGCGTCGAGTGCCAGATGCGCCGCGTACGGAGCGCCCTCGTGCAGCTCCGTCGAGCATTCGACGGCCAGCGCCTCGGTGAGGTCCGCCGGTGCCAGGTCGTACGAGGCCTCGTCCGCGGCGGCGAGCAGCGCGGCCAGATCCGGGTACGGTCGGTGCGCCGCCACCCGGTGGGCCCAGCGGTGGCTGCCGCAGCAGTGCAGCAGGGCTCGCTCGGCGGCCTCGGCCGGCAGTGCGTTGAACCGGGCGAGCTTGCTGCCGCGGACCTGGGCCGGGAGGGGGCTGGACAGCGGGGGGCTCCTCGGGACGTGTCGGGGTGTGCCGCAACGCTATCGACGCGGGGGCGGGAGTACCGCACGCAGAGGCGGATTTCACCCGGACGAGAAGGGCGGGGGAGGTGTAGAGAGGGGGAGAGTCGGAGAAGGCGACCGAGGCCGCCACCCCCCACAGGAGAGGCCCCGGCCGCCATCCGACACGGACTCGTGCGACAAGCCCGTATCCCTGTCAGCGTCGCGAGTGCGTTTTGTGTCACACCCCGCTTCGCGCACGAATGGTTGCAGGTTGTACAACTCGTGGACGTGGGTGCGGGAAAGCCGTAACGTGCTGATTTGCGCAGGACGTACAGGACAGTGAACGGGTTGGGGACTTTGCTGGGGGACGACGCGGAGCTGACCGCCGCGGTGCTCGCGGCACAGCACGGCGACGAAAGCGCGTTCCGTACTGTGTACCGCGCCGTGCACCCGCGCCTGCTCGGGTACGTACGGACGCTCGTCGGCGACGCCGACGCCGAGGACGTGGCCTCCGAGGCATGGCTGCAGATCGCCCGGGACCTCGCCTCCTTCTCCGGCGACGCCGACCGCTTCCGCGGCTGGACCGCCCGGATCGCCCGCAACCGGGCCCTCGACCACATGCGCATGCGCGGCCGCCGGCCCGCCATCGGCGGCGACGAAACCGAACTCACCGGACGCGCCGCGGACTGCGACACCGCCGGAGAGGCCATGGAGGCCCTCGCCACCGGCCGCACCATGGCCCTGATCGCCCGGCTCCCCCAGGACCAGGCCGAAGCCGTGGTGCTGCGGGTGGTGGTCGGCCTCGATGCCAAGAGCGCCGCACAAACCCTCGGCAAACGGCCCGGGGCGGTCCGCACGGCAGCCCACCGTGGCCTGAAAAAGCTGGCCGAACTTCTCGAAACGGAGTTTGGAGCGGAGCCGGGAACGGAAGTCGGCCATAATGCCGGAGGCCGCGCCCAGGGAAGCGGTGGCTCCGGGGGTGCGCGCGATCTCGACGCCGTGCCGGCGCAGCGCGGCCCGGGTGGGGACCTCGTACGGCCGACCGGTGTGACGGATTCACGTTGGCGGACGCAGAAGGACATGTGATGGCCGACGATCGCAACAACTGGCTGGACGAGGCCGCGGCGGAGAAACTCCTGCGCGGCGAACCGGTCGGGCCCGTCGCCGATCACCCCGACCGGGACGAGGCCGCCCGGCTGCGCCAGGCCCTGGAGGACCTCGCGCCGCGCCCGCTCGCGCCCGGCGCCGAGCTGCCCGGCGAAGCCGCCGCCCTGGCCGCCTTCCGGGCCGCAACCCACGCTGTCGGGACCGCAGCCGGGACCACACCGGAAGCCGAAGCGGAATCCGTACTCGGATCCGCCGTGGAACCGGAGCCGCTGGTGGCCCTCGGCATGCCCGGCGAGGTCCGGCCCGCCCGGAACCGGACGTTCAGGCTGGGGCTGGCCGCCGCGGTGGCCAGCGTGGCGATCGGCGGCATCGCCGCCGTGGCCGGCGGCGCACTGCTGGACCGCGCCCTGCACACGAGCGCCGGCCCGGCACCCGCGGTATCCCTCACCACCGGCCCCACCCCGCTCCAGACCCCGGACGCGGCCGACGGTGCCGTGCCGCCCGGGATCACCCCGGACGCCGGCCCCACCCCGTTCCGCGACGGCGGCGGCCACGGCACCACGCCGGCCCCCGGCGGGGACGGCGCGGCCACCCCGGGCACCGGCGGAACCGCCAACATCGGCGGCACCGTCGGCGGAACCACCGGGGAGGACGACCGGGACCGGCCGGACGCCACCGGCGGCACCGACGGCACCCGCAAGGACCCGGACGGCTCGGCAGCCGCCGGCGCCGACGGCAACGGCGGGGGCAAGGACCGGGACCGGGTGCTCCGCATCGCCGACCTGTGCCGGGACTTCCGGGCGGGCCGGCTCGCCGACGACCAGCGGGACCGGCTGGCCCGCGCGGCCAAGGGCGCCCAGCGGATCAAGCAGTTCTGCGACCGGCTGCTGGACGGCGGTTCGGGCGGGTCCGACGGCAGCCGCGGCCCGGGCTCGGACGGTTCGGGCGAGGGCGGCGAGATCCTGGAGGCGCCGACCCGGGAGCCGGCCGCTCCGGTCCCGCCCGCCGCACTGGAGAACGCCCTCGGGCTGACCCAGGACACCCGGCTGTAACACTTTTCGAACCGGCGGCGCAGTACATATTGAGCCGACTGGTCATCGGCCGCGCATGAGCCGGGGTTCCCCCCGTACCCCTGGGCTCTGCGCACCCGGCGCGGGCGGGGCACGTTCCCCCGGCCCTGCCCGCGCCCTTTACGTACCGCGGTTCCTACATGCCGTGCGCCCGCAGGCTCACCAGTAGACGACGACCTTGTCGCCGACGTTCACCTGCTCGAACAGCGCAGCGAGTTTGCCCTTGTCCCGGACGTTCACACAGCCGTGCGAGGCGCCGTTGTAGCCGCGCGCCGCGAAGTCCGACGAGTAGTGCACGGCCTGGCCGCCGCTGAAGAACATCGCGTACGGCATCGGCGTGTGGTAGATCGTCGACGTCCACTCCTTGGCCTTCCAGCCCACGTTGAACACGCCCTCACGGGTGGGGGTGTTCTCCGAGCCGAAGCGCACGTCCATCGAGGAGACGACCTTGCCGTCGATCATCCAGGCCAGGGTGCGGCTCTCCTTGCTGATGCACATCACCCGCCCCTGCATACAGCGCGGGTCCGGCGCGGCCAGCTCGTTGGTGGTCGGCGGACGCAGCTCGTCGGCGGTGGGCTTGCGGGTGGCGCTCTGCACCTTCTGCCAGGTGGCCGCGTCCACCCCGCCCGTGACGGCCAGACCGTGCTTGCCCTGGAAGGACTTCACCGCTGCGGTGGTCTTGGAGCCGTAGAACGCGGTGGGCGCCGTCTTCAGGAGGCCGAGCTGCCGGAGCCGGGCCTGGAGCTCACGGACCTGCTCGCTCTCGTCGCCGTTCGCCATCAGGTACTTGACCGTGGGCGAGGCGGAGGCGGAGGGCTTGCCCGGCTTCGACGCGGAGGCCGACGGCGAGGCGGACTCGCCGGAC
The DNA here is from genome assembly GCF_008642295.1 of Streptomyces venezuelae. GTDB lineage: Bacteria > Actinomycetota > Actinomycetes > Streptomycetales > Streptomycetaceae > Streptomyces > Streptomyces venezuelae_C. Next base: position 4,490,760 of record NZ_CP029190.1, read on the forward strand.
TTGCCGTCCGTGGAAGCCGAGGGCGGGGCCGAGGGCGTGGGCGTGCCGGGGGTCCCGGAGGAGGCGCCGCCGCCCGAAGGGGACGGGGCGAGCGCCGCGGGTGCGGACGGCTTGCTCTCCTGCGGGCCGCAGGCGGTGGCGCCGGCGGCGAGTGCGACGGCGGTGGCGCCGGCGGCGAGCGTGCGGGATATGACTCTCTGGCGGTTGTGGCGGTGCATCCTTCATCCCCCGTTGTCTGCGGCTTCTACTGAGACGATGCTCCGCGGGCGTGGATAGTTGCGGACAGTCTCGGGATGTTGCGCCATTGTGACCGACGGCCGTGGCCTGCCGGCCGCCGGACAAGGCTGTCGCGGACGGCGCGGAGACGTTTTATCAGGGCCGGTCCGGTCGGCACTACGGAGGTTTCTGTCGGATGTCACACACCGAAAGCGGACTGCCCCTGCAACCGGTCTACGGGCCCGAGGCCCTGACGGGCTGGGACCCGGAGGTCAAACTGGGCGAACCCGGGAGCTATCCCTACACCCGCGGGGTCTATCCCTCCATGTACACCGGGCGGCCCTGGACCATGCGCCAGTACGCCGGATTCGGCACCGCCGCCGAATCCAACGCCCGTTACCGGCAGCTCATCGAGGCCGGCACCACCGGCCTGTCGGTGGCCTTCGACCTGCCCACCCAGATGGGACACGACTCCGACGCGCCGCTCGCCCACGGCGAGGTCGGCAAGGTCGGGGTGGCCGTGGACTCGGTCGACGACATGCGGGTGCTCTTCGAGGGGATTCCGCTCGACCGGGTCTCGACCTCGATGACCATCAACGCTCCGGCCGCCCTCCTGCTGCTGCTCTACCAACTGGTGGCGGAGGAACAGGGCATCGGGGCCGACCGCCTGACGGGCACGGTGCAGAACGACGTACTGAAGGAGTACATCGCCCGCGGGACCTACATCTTCCCGCCCGGGCCATCGCTGCGGCTGGTCGCCGACACCTTCCGCTACTGCCGGGCCGAGATCCCCCGGTGGAACACCATCTCCATCTCCGGCTACCACATGGCGGAGGCCGGGGCCTCGCCCGTGCAGGAGGTCGCCTTCACCCTCGCCGACGGCATCGAGTACGTCCGGACGGCCATCGGCGCCGGCATGGACGTGGACGAGTTCGCGCCCCGGCTGTCCTTCTTCTTCGTGGCCCGCACCACCCTGCTGGAGGAGGTGGCGAAGTTCCGGGCCGCCCGCCGGATCTGGGCCCGGGTGATGCGGGAGGAGTTCGGGGCCCGCGACCCGAAGTCGCTGATGCTGCGCTTCCACACGCAGACCGCAGGGGTCCAGCTGACGGCCCAGCAGCCCGAGGTCAACCTGGTCCGGGTGGCCGTCCAGGGCCTCGCCGCGGTGCTCGGCGGCACCCAGTCGCTGCACACCAACTCCTTCGACGAGGCCATCGCGCTGCCGACGGAGAAGTCCGCCCGGCTGGCGCTGCGCACCCAGCAGGTGCTCGCGTACGAGACGGATGTGCCGCACACCGTCGACCCGTTCGCCGGGTCGTACGCGGTGGAGGCGATGACGGACGCGCTGGAGGCGGCGGCCGTGGAGCTGATGGACCGGGTCGAGGCCATGGGCGGGGCGGTCGCGGCGATCGAGCAGGGCTTCCAGAAGGGTGAGATCGAACGCAGCGCCTACCGGATCGCCCGGCAGACCGACAGCGGCGAGCGGGTGGTGGTCGGGGTCAACCGGTACGCGCTTGCCGAGGAGGAGCCCTACGAGCCGCTGCGGGTGGACCCGGAGATCGAGGTCCGGCAGCGGGAGCGGCTGGCCCGGCTGCGGTCGGAGCGGGACGGGGCGGCGGTGGACACCGCCCTGGCCGCGTTGCGGGCGGCTGCGACGGGGACGGAGAACGTGCTCTACCCGATGCGGGAGGCGCTCCGTGCCCGGGCCACGGTGGGGGAGGTCTGCAATGCGCTGCGGGAGGTCTGGGGGGCGTACGAGCCGGCCGATTCCACATGGTGAAACAGGTGGCGCGACAGGTGCGTAGTCGGCGACACTCCTGCACATGCTGGGTGTCATCGACCTTCCGACCTACCTCGCCGCCCTGGTGCTGATCATTGTGCTGCCCGGGCCGAACTCCCTCTACGTGCTGTCCGTCGCGGCCCGGCGCGGGGTGCGCGAGGGATACCGGGCCGCCGCCGGGGTGTTCACCGGGGACGCCGTGCTGATGCTGCTGACCGCGGTCGGCGCCGGGGCGCTGCTCCAGGCCAGCCCGGTGCTGTTCGGCATCGTGAAGCTGGTCGGCGCCGGGTACCTGGGCTGGATGGCCTTCGGGCTGCTGCGGGCCGCGGTGGTGATGTGGCGGGACCGCCGGGCGCGGCAGGAGGAACTGCTGGCGGAACCGCAGCCGGCGGCCTCCGCCGCCGCCGAGCGGCCGTACCGGCGGGCCCTGGTGGTGAGCCTGCTCAACCCCAAGGCGATCCTGTTCCTGCTGTCCTTCTTCGTGCAGTTCGTGGACCCCGGGTACGCCTACCCGGCGCTGTCCTTCCTGCTGCTCGGCACGCTGATGCAGCTGGGCAGCTTCCTCTACCTGAGCACCCTGATCTTCACCGGCACCCGGCTCTCGGCCGCCTTCCGGCGGCGCAAGCGGCTCTCCGCGGGCGCCACCTCCGCCGCCGGGGTGGTCTTCCTGGGCTTCGCGGCCAAGCTCGCCGTCAGCTGAGCCGGCCGGGTCGCCCGGGTCGGCCGGGTCCGCCGGGTCAGGCGATTTCGCGGTCCAGGGCGCGCCGCAGCTTCGGGGTGAGGGGACGTTCCACCAGCCGGTGGATCAGCCAGGCCAGCACCAGCATGATCCCGACGGTGGCCGCGAAGGTGGCGACCGCCGGCACCTCCAGCCTTCGGTGCAGGGTGTGGATGACCACCCAGCCCAGGTGCTCGTGCACCAGGTAGAAGGGGTAGGTGAGGGCGCCGGCCACGGTGAGCCAGCTCCAGTTCATCCAGTCGAACAGGCCGACCGCCACCAGGGCGATCAGCGCGAACGCCAGGGTGACAATCGCGATGATCACCCAGGACTCGCGGTACGAGAAGAACTTCGGGTTGGGCGCGTGCCACAGGCCGGCCACCGCGTAGTGCTGGCCCATCAGCCAGCCGAGGGCCGCGATGCCCCAGCCCGCCATGTCCCGGCGGTTCCGGTGGACCAGGTAGAGGCCGATCCCGCCGATGAAGAACGGCGCGTACTCGGGCATCAGAGCCATGGCGAGCAACTCGTTCTCCGAGGCGTCCGCGACCACCGCCGCGACGGCCCAGACCGCACAGAACACCAGGGTGCGCTGCCGGCCCCCGCCCGGCAGGATCACGAAGAGTGCGAAGAGCACGTAGAAGCGCATCTCGGCCCACAGGGTCCAGCAGACCCCGAGCACCCGCTCCGCGCCCATCGGCTGCTGGAACATGGTGAGGTTGGCCAGGAAGTCCGTCGGTGACACGGTCCGCCAGGCCACCATCGGCAGCGCGAACACCACCGTGACGAGGACGACCGCCACCCAGTAGGCCGGGTAGAGGCGGGCCACCCGGGAGGCCAGGAAGGACCGCAGCGGCCTGCCCCAGGCGCTCATGCAGATGACGAAACCGCTGATGACGAAGAAGAACTGGACACCCAGCGGGCCGTACGCGAACCAGGGCGCGGCATCGGGGAAGAGGTCCCGGGGCGAGTCCCCCCAGGCCTTGGAGATGTCCCCGTTGCGCCCGCCGAAGTGGTAGAGCGCGACCATCAGCGCGGCCAGCAGCCGCAGCCCGTCCAGGGCGCGGAGCCGGCCGTGGGAGGGGCCCGCGGACCGGGTGGCCGAAGGGCCGGCGGAAGACGCGGCACTGCCGCCCGCCCGGGAACCCTCGCGGTCCTGGGCGGGCAGGGCGGTGGTACTCACCTGGACTTCCCCCAGGACTGCTTCTGCAGCCGGCGGATCCGGCGCACGGCGCGGCGCAGGGCCGGACTCTTCGGGAGGAAGGAGAGCTGGGCCGGAATCCCGCCGGGCAGTCCGAGCGTGGTCAGGCGGCGCCGTTTGAAGTACCGCCAGGTGTGGTCGTTCAGATGGGCCGACAGGTACTGCTCGGCCTCCTCCCGGCGGGCGGCGAGGACCTGGGACTGCATGGCGTACCCGACGGCGGTCAGCAGGCCGGAGAGCTCCGTGCGGACCTGCTCCGGGCCGGGCACGGCCCAGGAGCGCACCGCCGCGGCATCGGCCAGGTCGGGCAGCAGGGCGTCGACCACGGTCATCGGGACCCGGTTGCTGTTCTGGTACGGGGCGACCCGGTCCAGGAGCCGGCCGGTGCCGGTCCGGGCGACCGGGAGGCCGTACAGGGTGGCGGCGGTGAGCAGTCCGGTGGAGAAGCAGCCCACGACCAGGGCCGGGCGCAGCCGCTGGTAGACCACCTCGGCCAGGACCGGGGCGGTCAGTATGGTCAGCCGGGCGCCGAGCCGGGCGGCCTCCTCCTCCACGGTGCGGGAGTAGCGGGCGGGCGCGCTGGGGTGCGGCTTGAAGACGATCTCGGTGTGGCCGAGGGCGTGCGCCCCGCGGACCATCGCCAGGTGCAGTTCGTCCTCCTCCTCGGGGGTGAGGAGTTCGAGGGCGGACAGGTACTGGCCGAGCAGCAGGGCGGGCGCCTCGGGGAGGTCCGGCACGTCCGCGTCGGCGGTCTCGGCGGAGAGTTCGGCGAGTACCTTGAGGAAGGCGTCGCCGGGCACCAGCTCGGCCGGCACCCCGAACTCGGTGAGCAGCAGCGGCTCCAGGCCGGGCACCAGGTCGAGGTGGAGCACCCGGCGGATGCGCATGCCGAGCTGGGCGTCGAGCTTGAACCGGGTGGGGCCGTAGCTCATCAGCCCGTCCGCGTACACCTCGACGGAGGCGCCGGGGAAGAGCTGGCACAGCGCCTGCGCGGGGGAGACCTGGATGGACTCGACGATCAGCTCGATCCGGTCCTCGCCCAGCCCCCACACGGTGCGGAGCTGACGTTCCCACAGCGGGACGTCCTCGGGGCGGGGGGACCAGGCGCTCGGGTGGAAGGGCTCGATGGTCCGGTTCCAGTCGAGGTGCTCGTCGAACCGGGTGCGCAGGGCGCCGAAGCCGGGCATCGCCGCGAGTCCGGGGGCGACCTCCGGGATCACGGCGTTGTTGCTGGTCAGCAGGATCCGCCGGGAGGCCGGGGCGAAGCTGCCGGCGTCGATGGCGGCGGCGAGCGTGGCCATTCCGTACAGGGTGGAGGCCACGAAGATCTGGGTGGTACGGCCGTTCATCAGGCGACCGCCCCGTCGCCGGCCCGCCGGCGGAGCCGTCGCAGCAGCACCGAGCGTTCGGTGTCCATGGAGTTCAGGGCGGCGTCGAGCACATCCTGCGGCATTCGTCCGAGCGCTGCCGAACTCATCGAACGGAGTTTTTTGGCCACGGCCGGTTCGAACCTTTCGATGGAGCCGATGTGGTGCGCGATGATTGCACAATATGTGCGAACGGCTTTCGGAAGCAGTAGGGCGGCATCCCGGTCCGCAGCGGTTTCCGAGATCACCTGATCGAATGCCCTGATGAAATCGAGCTGACGGATGTCGCCGATCTGGGTCAACGAGGTGGAAACCCCGCGCCGGTAGAAGATTCCGGGCAATCCGACCGAGGCGAAGGACTCCGCCTCGCGGTGCAGCCGCCAGATCCACGGCCGGTCCTCGGCCGTCCGCAGCCCGTCGGTGAAGTGCAGCAGCCCCCGGTCCAGCAGCCGGCGGTGGTACATCCCCGCCCAGGCGTACGGATAGTCCACCGAGGTGGGCCGCTCGGCGGGCAGGATCGCCGTCCGCGGATCGGCCGGCACCCCCTGCGGACCGTACGGAATGTGCTGCACGGTCCGGGTCTTCCCGGTCACCTGGACATGGTCATTGCGGACGAAATCGCAGCTCAGCGCCTCTATGGCGGCCAGGACGCGCTCCAGGTGGCCGGCTGCCAGCCAGTCGTCCCCGTCCATGAACGTCAGGTACTCGCCGGAGGCCGCGTCCAGTCCGGTGTTCCGGGCGGTGGCCAGACCGCCGTTCTTCTCGTGTCTGAGGTGCACCGCCCCCGGCAGCTCGCGCGCCGCCCGCTCGAGCAGCTCGGGCGTCCCGTCCGTCGAGCAGTCGTCGACGAGGAGGAACTCGAAGTCGTCCCGCGCGTTGAGTTCGAGGCTTTTCAGGGCATCCGGTGCGTATGTCTGCACGTTGTAGAACGGCACGACAACAGAGAGCTTGACCACCCCGGAGACATTAGGGCGTGGTGCGGCATTCATCATGGACCGGGTGAAGATTTTAAGTGAACGACGCGTGGCGGCGGCGTTAACCTGCCCCGCCATTTCGCCGGCACCGTCCGGATTCTCATTTCGTCGACGGGTTGTTAACCCTCCGTTGTGCGTTCGTTGGGCCGATCACCGGAATTCCGGCATACCTTCTGGCCCGTGCCAGTAAGCAAGCGGGTCGCAGTGCTCGCCGATTCCGATACGCGATGGAAATGGGGCGCACTCACCGCGCACCGCATCGCTCCCGACTGCGCTGCGGAGGACGGCAGCCTGACCGGCTTCCTGCTCCGCGGCCGGGCCACCCCCACCGCCCGCCAGCTCGGCGAGGTAGGCGTGCAGGCCGACCGGCTCGACGAGGTCACCTGCGCGGAGTTCCTCGCCGAACTGCGCCGCGAACACTACGACGTGGTCGTCCTCGCCCTGGTCGGCGGGGCCGTCCAGGCCGTGCTGCACGGCATCCGCGCCCTCTGGCCCGAACCCGCGCGGCGGCCCGTCCTGGTCACCGGCTATGTGGGCGTGGTCTACGAGAAGCTCGCCGACGGCCTGCTGCTGCGCCACGGCGCCGATGTCGTCCTCGCCAACTCCCGCCACGATGCGGACCGGTTCCGCGCCGTCTACGAGGGAGCGGGCGCCGATGCCGGTGCCGTCACCGAGACCGCCCTGCCCTTCCTGGACGGCCCGGCCTACGTCCCGGCCGGCAGCCGCGCCCACACGGTGGTCTTCGCCGCCCAGCCCTCCGTGCCCGCCGGCCCCACCGAGCGCAGCTACCTGCTGCGCCGGGCCGCCGAGCACGCCCGGCTGCACCCGGACCGCGAGGTCCTGATCAAGCTGCGCAGCAAGCCGGGCGAACACACCACGCACATCGAGGAACTGCCCTACCAGCGGCTCGCCGAGAAGCTGCCGGCCGGACTGCCCCCCAACTGCCGCCTGGTGTACGGGAACATGGGCGAGGTACTGGACCGCACCGACCTGCTGGTGACCGTCTCCTCCACGGCCGCGCTGGAGTCCCTGGCCCGTGGTATCCCGACCGCCGTCCTCACCGACCTCGGCATCCGCGAGGCCCTCGGCAACCACCACTTCCTCGGCTCCGGCTGCCTCGTCTCCTGGGACGGGATCGACGCCGGCCTGCGGCCCACCGGAGACCCGGACTGGCTGGCCGCCCAGGGCGTCACCTCCGACGCCCCGTACGAGGCCGCCCGGGCCCGGATCGCCGCCCTCGCGGCGCTGCCCGAACTCCCGCCGGTCGCCCCGTACTACACGGCCGCCACCGCCCCCGGCTACCTCCCCGGCATCCTGGCCCGCCACCACCTGGCCCCCGACGGCACCGTGCTGCCGGGCGCCGCCAAGGCCCTCTCCGAACGGTCCCGGCTGCGCCGCTACCTGCGCACCTACCTGCGCGAGGCCGCCCGCGGCACCTACCGCCACGGCGTCCAGCGGGTGGCCCCGGTCATCCGCCGGCTGGGGGAGCTGTGACCGCGCCCGCCACCGCCCCGCGCGTGGTGGCCGTCATCCCGGCCCGCGGCGGCTCCAAGGGCGTCCCCGGCAAGAACCTGGCCGAGGTGGCCGGCATCCCGCTGGTGATCCGCGCGGTCCGGGCCTGCCAGGCCGCACCCACGGTCACCGAGGTACTGGTCTCCACCGACTCCGCCGACATCGCAGCCGCTGCCCGCGCCGCCGGTGCCGAGGTGGTCCGCCGCCCGGCCGCCCTCGCCGGCGACACCGCCACCAGCGAATCGGCCCTGCTGCACGCCCTGGACGCGTACGAGGAACTCCACTCCGTCCAGGTGGACGTGGTCCTGCTGGTCCAGTGCACCAGCCCGTTCCTCACCGCCTCCGACGTCGAGTCGGTCGCCGCCGCCGTCGCCACCGGCCCGGCCGACTCGGCCCTCACCGTCGCCCCGTTCCACGGCTTCCTCTGGCGGACCACCCCCGAAGACGGGGGTGCCGGCGTCAACCACGACAAGGCCACCCGCCCCCGCCGCCAGGACCGCCCCCAGGACCTGCTGGAGACCGGCGCCGCCTACGCCATGGACGCGGCCGGCTTCCGCCGCGCCCGGCACCGGTTCTTCGGGCACACCGTGCCCGTCCTCACCGACCCCGCCCGCGTGCTGGAGATCGACGATCCCCACGACCTGGCCCGGGCCCGCGCCCTGGCCCCGCTGCTCGACCCGAGCGCACCCACCGAAACCCACACCCCTCCCCGAGTACACGCACCAGCACCCGTACCGACCGAAGGACGTCCCCTGTCATGACCGCCATCCCGAACGCCCGCTTCCGCCCCCTCGGATCGCGCACCGCCGGCCCCGGTCAGCCCGTCTACGTCGTCGGCGAGATCGGCATCAACCACAACGGTGACCTGGCCAACGCCATCGCCCTGATCGACGCCGCCGCCGAGGCCGGCTGCGACGCCGTGAAGTTCCAGAAGCGCACCCCGGAGATCTGCACCCCGCGCGACCAGTGGGACATCGAGCGCGACACCCCCTGGGGCCGGATGACCTACATCGACTACCGCCACCGCGTCGAGTTCGGCGAGGACGAGTACCGCGCCATCGACGAGCACTGCAGGCAGCGCGGCATCGACTGGTTCGCCTCCCCGTGGGACACCGAGGCCGTCGCCTTCCTGGAGAAGTTCGACGTCCCGTGCCACAAGGTGGCCTCCGCCTCCCTCACCGACGACGAACTGCTGCGCGCCCTGCGCGCCACCGGCCGCACCGTGATCCTCTCCACCGGCATGTCCACCCCGCAGCAGATCCGGCACGCCGTCGAGGTCCTCGGCAGCGCCAACATCCTGCTCTGCCACGCCACCTCCACCTACCCGGCCAAGGCGGAGGAGCTCAACCTGCGGGTGATCAACACCCTCCAGGAGGAGTACCCGAACGTCCCGATCGGCTACTCCGGCCACGAGACCGGCCTCCAGACCACCCTGGCCGCGGTCGCCCTCGGCGCCACCTTCATCGAGCGCCACATCACCCTCGACCGCGCCATGTGGGGCTCCGACCAGGCCGCCTCCGTCGAGCCGGGCGGCCTCGCCCGCCTGGTCCGCGACATCCGCACCATCGAGACCGCGCTCGGCGACGGCATCAAGAAGGTCTACGAGTCCGAGCTCGGCCCCATGAAGAAGCTCCGCCGCGTCCAGGGCGACCTCGCCGCCGTCTGATCCGGCGAACCCATCCGCCCGACCTCCCCGGAACAGGAGTCACGTGGTGAACGCTGTCGCTTCCACTCTGGCTTTCGTCGAGAGCCCGGTCCAGCTCCTCAACGTGCTGGAGTGGGCACACGCTGACGCGGCTGCCGCCACCGACGCGGTGCCGGACCCCGGGCAGGTGCTGGCCGGGGTGCCGCGCCAGCCCGACCGCCGGGTCGCAGCGGCCGGGGAGGCCGGGGAGGCGGGGGAGGCCGGGGCCGGCGGCTCCCCGGACGGTGCCGCCGCCGCGCGGCCGTTCCGGATCGTCGTCCTGCCGCCCACCGACCCGATGTCGCGGGGCCAGCTGCGCCGGATCGCCGGGATCGCCCGGGACCAGGGGCACACCGTGCAGTGGCAGGAGGCCCGCGGCGGCTCCGCCGCACCCTTCAAGGCACTGGCCTCCCTCGCCGGGGAGGTCCGGCGGGCCGACCGGGTCGTCGTCGGCGACCCCTTCTCCCGGTTCGTCCAGCTGCTGCTGGTGCCGGCCCGGGCCAAGGAGCTGGTGGTCGTCGACGACGGCACCGCCACCATGGAGTTCCTGGCCCAGCTCGGCCGCGGCGAGCGGCTCCGCCGCTGGCACCGCACCGGCACCGGCACCCTGGCCCGGATCAAGGAGCTGGCGTACGCGCCGGTCTCCGGCCGGGCCCGGCGCCGGCTGACGCCCGGACCGGACCGCCGGGTGGAGGTGTTCACCTCCATGCCCGTCACCCCGCTGCCCGGCATGGTCCTCCGGGTCAACGACTTCGCCTGGACCCGCTCCCGGTTCGGCCCGCCCCGCCTGACCAAGGGCACCGACCTGGTCGGGACCTCCCTGGTGGAGACCGGGGTGGTCGACGCGGACCGGTACCTGGAGGCGGTCGGCCGGCTGACCCGGGTGCACGGGGCGACCCGCTACTTCGCCCACCGCCGCGAGTCCCCGGAGAAGCTGCGTGCGCTGAGCGAGGCGACCGGGCTGGAGATCGTCCGCCCGGACCTGCCGCTGGAACTCATCGCCCGCAGGGGGCCCATCGGCCGTACGATCGTGAGCTTTCCGTCCACGGTCGTCCACACCCTGCCCTACGCACTTGACGGAACCGGGGTGAAGGTCGCCGTCTGTGACATCGACCCGTCCTGGCTGACCGCGACCACCTCCTCCCGGGCCCGCGGGTTCCTGGCCGGGGTCGCCGACACGGCCCGGGACGTGCACAGACTCCCCTCACAGGCGGCCCCCGCGGCTGGATGAACACCGGAGGGGGGCCGGAGGAGCGGCGGAGTTTACCCCCGCACATACGGGCTCATGCGTCCGGAGGACGGGATTTCTTCCCCGAACGGGTTGAACTTTTGCCGATCTCCACCCGGTTGGCGGTTGGGTGCGCCTAACCTTCAACAGGTGAACCAGTTGATGTCCCGCGAGTCCCAGACCGCCCTGCCCGGAGAGCCCGCCCAGCCCGAGCTGCCGGGCAAACTCCCGGAACACCTGCGCACCGAACTGATCGCGTTCCGCCGGGACTTGCACATGCACCCCGAGCTCGGTCACCAGGAGTTCCGGACCACCGCCGCGATCAAGGCACGGCTGGAGAAAGCCGGCCTCCGGCCACGGGTGCTGGACTCCGGCACCGGCCTGATCTGTGACGTGGGCACCTGGGACGGCCTACGGCCCATGCTGGCCCTCCGCGCGGACATCGACGCCCTGCCCATTCCGGATGCGAAGACCCACGTTCCGTACCGCTCCACCGTCCCCGACCGGGCCCACGCCTGCGGGCACGACGTGCACACCGCCGCCGTGCTCGGCGCCGGCCTGGTGCTGGCCGGGCTGGACCGGAAGGGACTGCTGCCGCGGCCGGTCCGGCTGCTGTTCCAGCCCGCCGAGGAGGTGCTGCCGGGCGGTGCCACCGAGGCGATCGCCTCCGGGGTGCTGGACGGCGTAGGGAAGATCATCGCGGTGCACTGCGACCCGCGGGTGGACGCCGGCCGGATCGGCCTGCGGGTCGGCCCGATCACCTCGGCCTGCGACCGGCTGGAGGTCAACCTCGACGGGGCCGGCGGCCACACCGCCCGGCCGCACCTGACCACCGACCTGGTGACGGCCGCGGCCCGGGTGGCCATCGACGTGCCGGCCCTGCTGGCCCGCCGGATGGACGCCCGCGCGGGGATGTCCATCACCTGGGGCCGGATCGAGGCCGGGCACGCCTGCAATGTGATCCCGATGCACGCGGAGCTGTCCGGAACCGTGCGCTGCCTGGACCTGAACGCCTGGCACGAGGCGCCGGACCAGATCCACGCGGCGATCGACGAGGTCGCCACCATGCACGGGGCCAAGTTCGAGATCAACCACGTCCGCGGGGTGCCGCCGGTGGTCAACGACCCGGTGGTCACCGAGCTGCTCCGGGAGGCGATGGCGGCCCGCAACGGCGCCGACTCGATCGAGGACACCGAGCAGAGCCTGGGCGGCGAGGACTTCTCCTGGTACCTGGAGCACGTCCCCGGTGCCATGGCCCGCCTCGGGGTCCGTACCCCCGGGGACACCGCCAAGCGGGACCTGCACCGCGGGGACTTCGACGTGGACGAGTCCGCGATCGCCGTCGGCGTGGAGTTCTTCACCGCCGCCGCACTGATCGACGGGCACCGTGCCCGCCCGCTCGGTCAGACCGTGCGTTAGACCGCCGCCCACATCCCCTTACAACATCAGCGTGTCGGCCGCCGGACCTGTCCAGCCCTTGGTACACATGGGCAGGGCATGTCCGGCGTCACCGTTCGGTCACTGTCCGGTTCGCGACGATCCGATAACGACTCATGAACGGGCCTTTAACTGACATCTACGCGCGTTACGATCGCCGCGAAACCAGCGCCGGTCGTGGCGCTTCGGTCAGGTTTTGAAGGAGCCTCCCCTTGCGCCGGATCACCAGGATCGCAACCGTGGGCATCGCGTCCGCGGCCCTCGCTCTCTCCGCCACCGCATGCGGCGGAAAGCAGTCCGGGGACACCGGGTCCTCGGACTCGAAGGAAGCCACCGCTGCCATCGCGTACGACATCGGCGGCCGTGGCGACCAGTCGTTCAACGACGCCGCCTACGCGGGTCTTCAGATGGCCGAAAAGGACCTGAAGGTCAAGGGCAAGGAGGCCGAGCCGACCGAGGGTGAGTCCGAGGCCGACAAGGTCCAGCGTCTCACCGAGCTGGCCCGCAACGGCTCGAACCCGGTCATCGGCGTCGGCTTCGCCTACGCCCCGGCCATCAAGAAGGTCGCTCCGAAGTTCCCGAAGACCACCTTCGGCATCATCGACGACACCTCGGTGACCGGCCCGAACGTCGCCAACATGGTCTTCAACGAGGAGCAGGGCTCCTACCTGGCCGGCGTCGCCGCCGCCAAGGCGTCCAAGTCCGGCACGGTCGGCTTCATCGGCGGTGTCGAGGTTCCGCTGATCAAGAAGTTCGAGGCGGGCTTCACCCAGGGCGTCAAGGACACCAACCCGAACGCCAAGGTTCTGAGCAAGTACCTCACCCAGCCGCCGAACTTCGACGGTTTCGCCAAGCCCGACCTCGGCAAGGCCGCCGCGGAGGGCCAGCTGGCCAACGGCGCCGACGTGATCTACTCCGCCGCCGGTCTGGCCGGCTCCGGCGCCATCGAGGCCGCCGCCACCAAGGGTGCGTGGGCCATCGGCGTCGACTCCGACCAGTACAACCAGGAGGGTCTGGCCAAGTTCAAGGACAAGATCCTGACCTCGGTCACCAAGGACGTCTCCGACTCGGTGTTCAACCTGATCAAGTCGGTCAAGGACGGCAAGCCGCAGGTCGGCGAGGTCCGCTACGGCCTGGACAAGGACGGCGTCGGCCTGGCCGACTCCAACCCCGAGTACAAGAACATGGCGGAGCTGCAGGCTGCCGTCGAGAAGGCGAAGAAGGACATCATCGCCGGCACCATCAAGGTCAAGACCACCCCGTAAGGACGTGGTCGGCCGGGGTCCGGTGAGGCTGCACCGCAGCCTCCCGGGCCCCGAGCCGCATTTACCCTTGGACGATCAGTCGTCCCAACTTTTCATTTTTGACAGTGCTACGCGCGTAGAGAGCCCGCGGACGCGATAGCGTCACCCCCCGCCCTGTCCCCCTGCCTTCGACTCCTTTCGGCCAAGGAGAGTGCGTCATCAACGCGTCCAGCCCGCCCCCCGCCGTAGAACTGCACGGCATTACGAAGCGCTTCCCCGGCGTCGTCGCCAACAAGGACATCGCCATCACCGTTCGCAAGGGCACCGTGCACGCCCTGATCGGTGAGAACGGTGCCGGCAAGTCGACCCTGATGAAGATCCTCTACGGCATGCAGAAGCCGGACGAGGGCACCATCGCCATCGACGGGGAGCACGTCTCCTTCAACAGCCCCGGTGAGGCCATCGCCCGCGGCATCGGCATGGTGCACCAGCACTTCATGCTCGCCGACAACCTCACCGTCCTGGAGAACGTGGTTCTCGGCGGCGAGAAGCTCTACGGCATCGGCTCCAAGGCCCGCGCGAAGATCATGGAGATCTCGGACGCGTACGGCCTCGGTGTCCGCCCGGACGCCCTCGTCGAAGACCTCGGCGTCGCCGACCGGCAGCGCGTGGAGATCCTCAAGGTCCTCTACCGCGGCGCTCGCATCCTCATCCTCGACGAGCCGACCGCCGTGCTCGTGCCGCAGGAGGTGGACGCGCTCTTCGACAACCTGCGCGAGCTCAAGGCCGAAGGCCTCACCGTCATCTTCATCTCGCACAAGCTGGGCGAGGTCCTGAAGGTCGCGGACGACATCACCGTCATCCGCCGCGGCACCACCGTCGGCACCGCCGACCCGAAGACCGCCACCACCAAGCAGCTCGCCGAGCTGATGGTCGGCAGTGAACTCCCCACCCCGGAGACCCGCGAGTCGACGGTGACGGACGTCGCCATGCTGACCGTCCGCAACCTGGTCCTCGCCGAGTCCGGCACGATCACCATGCCCGAGAGCATGGCCCCGCCGGAGCTGTCGACGGGCGACGAGAACCTCCACGAGCCCGCCCTGGCCGGCCGGTTGCTCCTCGACAACGTCAGCTTCACCATCCACAAGGGCGAGGTCCTCGGCATCGCCGGTGTCGAGGGCAACGGCCAGACCGAGCTGATCGAGGCCCTGATGGGCATGAACACCCCCGACGGTGGCGTGATCATGCTGGACGGCGAGGACATCACCAAGGCCCCGGTCCGCAAGCGCCGTGTCGACGGCATCGGCTACATCCCCGAGGACCGGCACCGGCACGGCCTGCTGCTGGAGTCCCCGCTGTGGGAGAACCGCATCCTCGGCCATGTCACCGAGGCGCCCAACTCCAAGCGCGGCATCCTCGACCCGAAGGCCGCCCGCAAGGACACCGAGCGGATCGTGCGCGAGTACGACGTCCGGACGCCCGGTATCGACGTCACCGCGGCCTCGCTCTCCGGCGGCAACCAGCAGAAGCTGATCGTCGGCCGCGAGATGAGCCACAACCCCAAGTTCCTGATCGCCGCCCACCCCACCCGTGGTGTGGACGTCGGCGCGCAGGCGCAGATTTGGGACGCGATCCGCGAGGCCCGCCGCGAGGGTCTGGCCGTTCTGCTGATCTCCGCTGACCTGGACGAGCTGATCGGCCTGTCCGACACGCTCCGGGTCATGTACCGCGGCCGGCTGGTCGCGGACGCCGATCCGGCGACCATCACCCCCGAACAGCTGGGCACCGCCATGACGGGCGCAGCCTCCGGGCACCTGGAAGCTAACGAAAGCTCCGTTGAAAACGCTGTCGACGGCGATGCGACGGAGGACGAGGCCCGATGAAGAAATTCGACAAGGACCGGCTGCTCCTCGGCATCGCCGGGCCCGCGCTGGCCCTGGTCAGCGCCTTCCTGCTGACCATGCTGGTGCTGGCCGCGACGGGTGTGAACCCGATCGAGCCGCTCCGGATCATGGTGGAGAACGCCGGCTACGAGGACATCCAGGTCCTCATCGTGAACCAGGCCGGCACGTACTACCTGGCGGCGCTGGCGGTGGCCATCGGCTTCCGGATGAACCTCTTCAACATCGGCGTCGACGGCCAGTACCGGCTCGCCGCGATGGTCTCCGCCGTGGTCGGCGCGGCCGTCACGCTGCCCGGCCCGCTGCACATCCTGCTCATCGTGGCCGTCGCCATGCTGACCGGCGCCTTCTGGGCCGGTATCGCGGGTGTGCTGAAGGCCAAGCGCGGGGTGAGCGAGGTCGTCTCCACGATCATGCTCAACGCCATCGCCACCAGCCTGATCGCCTGGCTGATCCTGCCGAAGAACCTCGGCGTCCAGCCGCCCGGCTCCAACGACCTGACCACCGGCGACATCGCCGAGTCCGGCTGGTTCCCGGCCGTGGACATGGGTGACAGCGGTCAGATCTACGGCTTCACCTTCGTCGCCTTCGCGCTCGGCATCGTCTACTGGTTCGTCCTCAACCGGACCCGGTTCGGCTTCGACCTGCGCGCCACCGGCGCCAGCGAGTCCGCCGCCCAGGCCTCCGGCGTGGACGCCAAGAGGATGATCCTCACCTCGATGCTGATCTCGGGCGCCGTCGCGGGCCTGGCCGGCATGCCGATCCTGCTCGGCGAGAGCCACACGTACAGCCTGAACTTCCCGCTCGGCGTCGGCTTCACCGGCATCACCATCGCGCTCCTGGGCCGCAACAGCCCGGTGGGCATCTTCTTCGCCGCCCTGCTGATCGCGTTCATCGACAAGGCGTCCGCCGGCCTGGACACGGCCGGCTACGCCAAGGAGATCGGCACGATCATGAAGGGCCTGATCGTGATCGCGGTGGTCGTCTCGTACGAGCTCGTACGCCGCTACGGGATCCGCCGACAGCAGCAGAAGGTCGGCGAGGAACTGGCCGCAGGCCACGCCATCAAGACCGACAAGGAGGTCGCGGCGTGAGCACCAAAACCGTTTCCGCGACGAGCGCCGCGCCCAAGAGCGGACGCCGCAAACTCACTCTGCCCTGGATCCTGCTGATCATCGCGGCCGGCATCGTGCTGGTCTCCCTGGTCCGCACCGTCTCCGGCGCGGAGGACCTGACCTCCATCGGCCAGATCTCCGGTGCCCTGGAGCTGGCCATCCCGATCGGCCTGGCCGGTCTCGGCGGCCTGTGGGCCGAGCGTGCGGGCGTGGTCAACATCGGCCTCGAGGGCATGATGATCCTCGGCACCTGGTTCGGCGCCTGGGCCGGCTACCAGTGGGGTCCGTGGACCGGTGTCCTGGTGGGCATCCTCGGCGGTGCCCTCGGCGGCCTGCTGCACGCGATCATCACGGTGACCTTCAACGTCAACCACATCGTCTCCGGTGTGGCGGTGAACATCCTGGCGCTGGGCTTCACCCAGTACCTGTCGAACTTCACCTTCGCCGAGGCCGCGGGCGGTTCCTCCAAGCAGTCCCCGCGCATCGAGGGGATCAAGGAGATCACCCTGCCCGGTGCCGACTGGCTGGCGGACATCCAGGAGAAGCACTGGTTCCTGGTGTCCGACCTGGCCGGCATCATCGGCGGCCTGGTCACCGAGCTGTCGCTGCTGACCGTCGTGGCGCTGCTGCTGATCCCCGGCACCTGGTGGGTGCTGTGGCGGACCGCCTTCGGCCTGCGGCTGCGGTCCTGCGGTGAGAACCCCGTCGCCGCCGAGTCCCTCGGCGTCAACGTCTACAAGTACAAGTACATCGCCGTGATCGTCTCCGGCGGTCTGGCCGGTCTCGGCGGCGCCTTCCTGGCGATCGTCTCCACCGGCATCTACCAGGAGGGCCAGACCGGCGGTCGCGGCTACATCGGTCTCGCCGCGATGATCTTCGGTAACTGGATGCCCGGCGGCATGGCCCTGGGTGCCGGCCTGTTCGGCTTCACCGACAGCCTCAAGCTGCGCGGCGGCGCCGAGAACGTGCTCGCCATGGTGCTGCTGATCGCGATCCTGCTGGCGCTGTTCGCCGGCTGGCAGCTGTACAAGAAGAAGTACCTGCAGGCGGGCATCTCGGCGGTCTGCGCGGCCGTGCTGTTCCTCGGCTACCTGCTGATCGACGAGATCCCCAGCCAGTTCGTGGACGCGGCCCCGTACGTCACCACCCTGCTGGTGCTCGCGCTCTCCGCGCAGCGCCTGCGGATGCCCAAGGCGGACGGCATGCCGTACCAAAAGGGCCAGGGCAAGTGACCACGGCGACCACTCCCGACTGGGACGCCCTGCGGGAGGCCGCCCGGGACGCCATGTCCCGGGCGTACGCCCCCTACTCGGGCTTCCCGGTCGGGGTCGCCGCCCTGGTCGACGACGGCCGGGTGGTGACCGGCTGCAACGTCGAGAACGCCAGCTACGGACTCGGCCTGTGCGCCGAGTGCGGCCTGGTGTCCGCCCTGCAGGCCTCGGGCGGCGGCCGGCTGATGTACTTCACCTGCGTCGACGGCAAGGGCGACGTCCTCGTCCCGTGCGGCCGGTGCCGTCAGCTGCTGTTCGAGTTCGGCGGCCCCGAGCTCCAGGTGGACACCCCGGAGGGCATCCTGCCGCTCTCCGCGATGCTCCCGCAGGCCTTCGGCCCGGACCATCTCCGCTAGGTCCTCCTCCGCGGCCCCCGCACCCCGTCCGGTGCGGGGGCCGCACCCGTCTCTCTCTCAACGCGCGTAGAGTCGCGCTCGTACCGAACATGTCCGGAAGGAATGCCATGGACGTCATTTCCGTCATCCGCACCAAGCGTGACCGCGGTGAGCTGAGCCCCGAGCAGATCGACTGGGTCATCGACGCGTACACCCGCGGTGTGGTGGCCGACGAGCAGATGTCCGCCCTGGCGATGGCCATCCTGCTGAACGGCATGAACCGCGCCGAGATCGCCCGCTGGACCGCCGCCATGATCGCGTCCGGCGAGCGGATGGACTTCTCCTCCCTCTCCCGTCCGACCGCCGACAAGCACTCCACCGGCGGCGTCGGCGACAAGATCACCCTGCCGCTGGCCCCGCTGGTCGCGGCCTGCGGTGCGGCCGTGCCGCAGCTGTCCGGGCGCGGCCTCGGCCACACCGGCGGCACCCTGGACAAGCTGGAGTCCATCCCCGGCTGGCGGGCCCTGCTCTCCAACGAGGAGATGCTGAACGTCCTGGACACCACCGGCGCGGTCATCTGCGCCGCCGGCGACGGTCTGGCCCCGGCCGACAAGAAGCTCTACGCCCTCCGCGACGTGACGGGCACGGTCGAGGCCATCCCGCTGATCGCCTCCTCGATCATGTCCAAGAAGATCGCCGAGGGCACCGGCTCCCTGGTCCTGGACGTGAAGGTCGGCTCCGGCGCCTTCATGAAGAACATCGAGGACGCCCGCGAGCTGGCCCGCACCATGGTGGGCCTGGGCACCGACTCCGGCGTCAAGACCGTCGCCCTGCTGACCGACATGTCCACCCCGCTCGGCCTCACCGCGGGCAACGCCCTGGAGGTCCGCGAGTCGGTCGAGGTGCTGGCCGGCGGTGGCCCGGCCGACGTGGTCGAGCTGACCATCGCGCTGGCCAGGGAGATGCTGGACGCGGCGGGCGTCAAGGACGCCGACCCGGCGAAGGCGCTGGCCGACGGCTCGGCGATGGACGTGTGGCGCCGCATGATCGCCGCGCAGGGCGGCGACCCGGACGCGAAGCTCCCGGTCGCGCGCGAGCAGCACGTGGTCACCGCCTCCGCCTCGGGCGTGCTGACCCGCCTGGACGCGTACGGGGTCGGCGTCGCCGCCTGGCGCCTCGGCGCGGGCCGCGCCCGCAAGGAGGACCCGGTGCAGGCGGGCGCGGGCATCGAGCTCCACGCGAAGCCGGGCGACTCCGTCGTCGCCGGCCAGCCGCTGATGACCCTGCACACGGACACCCCGGAGAAGTTCGAGTACGCGCTCGCCTCCCTGGAGGGCGTCTACGACGTCGCCGCGGCGGGCACCGACTTCACGGCTGCGCCGATCGTGCTGGACCGCATCGCCTGACCCGAGGCTTCCCCTTCGGGTGAACGGGACCGGTGGACCCCCGCCGGTCCCGTTTCGGCTTCCCGCGTCCGTTCGCGTACGCCGGCCCGCCGATGAGTTTCCCCGCTCCCGGGGGTCATCAGCGTGTGGAGATCAGAATCCTGGCCCTGGAGGGGCCCGAAGTCGACCCCGTCGAGCTGTGCGCGCGCGTCAGGGCGATCTGCCGGGACGGGCCCGGTGAAGTGGTGTGCGATGCCACCGCCCTCACCGCGCCCACCCTCGGCGCCGTCAACGCCGTGGCCCGGGCCGCGCTCACCGCGCGACGGCTCGGCGTGCCCTTCCGGGTGCGCGCCTCGCCC
Source organism: Streptomyces venezuelae (assembly GCF_008642295.1). Lineage (GTDB taxonomy): Bacteria > Actinomycetota > Actinomycetes > Streptomycetales > Streptomycetaceae > Streptomyces > Streptomyces venezuelae_C. Next base: position 4,510,481 of record NZ_CP029190.1, read on the forward strand.
GCCCTGCACGCCCTGCTGGACCTCGTAGGGCTAGGCCAGCCGCTCCGGGAGCCCGAACAGCGGGAACCACCTGGCCGTGTCCAGGAAGGCGTTGAGCCCGACGATCCGGCCGTCGGCTGAGATCTCCAGGACCTGGAGCGCCCACGGGGTGTGCCCCACGCCGTCCTCCGCCGGCCGGTACTGCCCGAAGGCCGGCAGGCCGTTCGCCGTGGTCGGGATCAGGCGGGACCCCTTGCAGCCGATGCCCTGGTTCAGGTGCCAGGCCGCGATGTCGGCCGGGCCCTGGAGCCACAGGTCGAACGGCGGCATGGACAGCACCGCGTCCTCGTGCAGCAGCGCGGTCAGCGAGGTGATGTCATACGCCTCGAAGGCCGTCAGATAGCGCCGGAGCAGCTCGGCCTGGTCCGCGTCCAGCGGGTCCGCCGGCCGGCCCTCCCGCGGCGGGTGCGCGGCCATCGTGGCCCGCGCCCGCTGCAGCGCGCTGTTCACCGAGGCCACCGTGGTGTCCAGCAGCTCCGCGGTCTCGTCCGCCTTCCAGGCCAGCACCTCCCGCAGGATCAGCACGGCCCGCTGCTTCGCCGGCAGGTGCTGGAGCGCCGCCACGAACGCCAGCCGCACGGACTCCTTCGCCAGGGCCGCCTCCGCCGGGTCCGCGGTCTGCGGCAGCACCCGCCCGTCCGGCACCGGCTCCAGCCAGGTCACCTCCGGCCGCTCGTTGAGCACGGCGGAGGCCTGGGCCTGCGGGGCGGTCAGGTCCATCGGGCGGGCCCGCTTGTTCCCCGCGTTCAGCAGGTCCAGGCAGACGTTGGTGGCGATCCGGTAGAGCCAGGACCGCAGGGAGGAACGCCCCTCGAACTTCTCGAAGCTGCGCCATGCGCGGATGTACGTGTCCTGGACCGCGTCCTCCGCGTCGAAGGAGGAGCCGAGCATCCGGTAGCAGTATCCGGTCAGCTCGACCCGGTACCGCTCCATCGCCTCGTCCAGGCCCGGTTCCGTCGTTGCGAGGTCACTCATGTCCGCCGTCCCCCTCGGGTGGTTCCCGTCACTTCGGAACCTACCCGAGGGCACTGACAACGGCAGCCGGAAGACGGGATCAGGTGCCGGGCTTGCGGCCGTAGACGAAGACGTCCTCGCCCTTGGTGAGGAGGTTCCAGTACGCCTTGGCGTGGGTGGGGGTCATGTTCACGCAGCCGCCGGAGCCGGGCGGGTTCCACATGCTCTTCGTCGTCGAGTGGAAGGCGATGCCGCCGTCGAAGAACTGCGAGTACGGCATCGACACGTTGTAGATCGTCGACCAGTGGTTGATGCTGCGGTAGTAGATCTTCTTGAGGCCGGTGCGGGTCTCGGTGCCGTCCTTGCCGGTGCGGACCGCCACCGGGCCGTAGACCAGCCTGCTGCCGTCCTGGATCCAGCTCAGCTGGCGGGTCAGGTCGACGCAGGCGATGCGGCCCTTGTTGGTCGGGCAGGCCCCGGCCTTGTTGGGGTTGGTGCCCGCCGCCCGCTGGGCGAGCATCGTGTTCATGGTCCGCCAGGTCAGCGGTCCTGCGTAGCCCTGGGTGGGCGTGATGCCGTGCTTGGCCTGGAACGCCTTGATCGCGTTGCAGTCCGCGGCGGACTGCCTGCCGTCCACCGGCCGCCCGAGGAACTGTTCCACCTGCCGCTGGTACGGGCCGGTGGTGAGATTGCAGGACGCGGCCTGCGCGGTGCCGCCCCCCAGTACCACCAGCGGTGCCGCCAGGGCCAGTGCCCCGCCGACGACCGCCACTCGGGTGCGCAGTGTTCTGCCTATCGTGATCACGCCGGCCTCCCGCCCTCGTGCTGCTTCGCCTGTCGGCCCAGGGACGCACGGAGGCCCGGGCGCGGTTGCGCCCGGGCCGCCGTACATCGCTTCATACGGAAGGCGTACGAGTCACTGCTACGCCGAGGCGAGCCGGCGCTCCGCCCGCGCCACCCGGGAGCCGTAGAGGGTGATGCCGACGACGCCCAGTACGGCGGCCAGGGCGAGCGCGGCCGTGGCCGGCCAGCCGCCGGAGTGCCAGGCCAGTGCGCCGAGGGTGCCGCCCGCGCTGGAGCCCAGGTAGTACGCGGACTGGTAGAGCGCCGAGGCCTGCGCGCGGCCGGTCTTCGCGGTCCGGCTCACCGAGGAGGAGGCCACCGCGTGCCCGGCGAAGAAGCCCGCGGTGATCAGGACCAGGCCGGCCAGGATCACGGCCAGCGAGTCCGACAGGGAGGCGAGCAGTCCGAGCGCGGTGGTGGTGACGGCGAGGTAGAGGGCGCCGCGCCGGCCGAGCCGGGCCACCAGCTGTCCGGCCGCCGCCGAGGCGGCCGTACCCACCAGGTAGATCAGGAAGACGGAGCCGACCACGCCCTGGCCGAGCGAGAAGGGCTCCTCGACCAGCCGGTAGCCGATCACCGTGTAGACCGCGCCGAAGACGGTCATGAACAGGGCGCCGATCCCGTACAGCCGGAGCAGCAACGGGTCCCGCAGGTGCGCGGCGACGGTACGGCCCACCGACCGCGGGTTCAGCGAGGCCGGGCGGAAGAACCGGGCCCGGGGGAGCAGCGCCAGGAAGACCAGGGCGCAGCCCAGCGACATCAGGCCGACGGCCAGCAGCCCGGCGCGCCAGCCCCAGAGGTCGGCCGCCCACCCGGTGACCACGCGACCGCTCATGCCGCCGATGGAATTGCCCGCCACGAACAGGCCGATGGCCGAGACCAGCGCCTTGGGCTTGACCTCCTCCGCGAGGTAGGCCATCGCGGAGGCCGGGATGCCGGCGATCGCCGCGCCCTGCACCATCCGCAGCACGATCAGCCACTCCAGGCTGGGTGCGAACGGCACCAGCAGGCCGACCGCCACGGCCACCGCCATCGACCAGGTCATCATCCGGGTCCGCCCGAACCGCTCGGACAGGGCGCTGAGCGGCAGCACGAACAGCGCGAGCGCGCCGGTCGCCGCCGACACCGTCCAGCTGGCCTGGCCGGCCGTCACGCCGAAACCGGCGGATACGGCGGGCAGCAGGGCCTGCGTGGAGTAGAGGAGGGCGAAGGTGGCCAGTCCGGCGGCGAAGAGCGCGAAGCTCATCCGGCGGTAGCCGGGGGCGCCGGGGGCGAGGGGCTCCTGCGGTGCAAGGGGCTCGTGCGGTGCAAGGGGCTCGTGCGGTGCAAGGGGCTCGTGCGGCTCGGGGTGCGCGGCGGTCTCGTGGGACGGCGAGGCAGAGGCGACCACCGTGGTGGACGCCCCGGTATGAGCGGGAGACATACCTCGACGGTAGGACCGATTCCCTTCATGCGTCCAATGCATGGAATCATCGAAATCGATCCACTCCAGCATCAGCACAGCTCACTGAGGTGCCTGTCCATGAGCCGTTACGAAGAAGACACGAATGTGACACGTCTGCTGGCCCCTCGCCTCAGCTGGTTCGTCACGGTCGCCCGGCACGAGCACGTCACCCGGGCCGCCCATGAGCTGGGCATTCCGCAGTCCACCCTGTCCCGGGCCGTCGTCCGGCTCGAACAGGACCTGGGAGTCGCGCTGTTCGCCCGGATCGGCCGGACCGTGGCCCTCACCACCGCCGGCCGGACCTTCCTCGCCTCCGCCGAGCGGGCACTGGCCGAGATCGGCCGGGCCGCCGAATCCGTCCAGGCGGACGCCGACCCGGCCGGCGGCAAGGTCGCCTTCGGCTTCCTGCACACCCTGGGCTCGGAAACGGTCCCCGAACTGATCCGGGCCTTCCGGGTGGACCATCCCGGGGTCCGGTTCTCCCTCGTCCAGAACTACGGCGAGGCCATGCTGGAGCGGCTGCGCGGCGGGGAGCTCGACCTGTGCCTGACCTCGCCGGTGCCGGACGCGCCCGACCTGGTCACCCGCCGCCTGGACGAGCAGCGGCTGCGGCTGGTGGTGCCGGAGGACCACCGGCTCGCGGTCCGCAAGCGGATCCGGCTGGCGGAGGCCGCCGACGAAACCTTTGTCACCCTCGAACCCGGCTACGGGCTGCGCCGGATCACCGACGACCTGTGCGCCGAGGCGGGGTTCGCCCCGCGGGTGGCCTTCGAGGGCGAGGAGGCCGAGACCCTGCGGGGGCTGGTCGCCGCCGGTCTGGGGGTGGCGCTGCTGCCGCCGCCCGCGGTGGCCCGCCCGGGCGTGGTCGAACTGACCGTCACCGCCCCGCGCGCGGTCCGGGAGATCGGCGTCGCCTGGCTGGACGGCCATCCGGATACCCCGCCGGTGGCGGCGTTCAAGCGGTTCCTGCTGTCCCGCCGGGGGCGGCTGATCCCCGAACTGTGAGCCACCCGGCCCGGGCCGGCCGGGCGCACGCCCGGTACGGAGCCGGGGCCCGGCTCTGCTGCGCCCGGGCCGGCCGGGGATGCGGAGTCGGCCCGCAGGCCCCGGCCCCGGGGCGGGGCCGGCTCCCGCTTCCGGCGTGTCGCCGCGGTTGCGGCCCGGTGCCGCGCCGGGCGGCTCCCCCCGAAGGTACGTGCCCCGCAGCCCGTCGCCGGGCGCCCAGGCCGACGGGGGTGCGGGCCTGGGGTCCGGGGCCCGGATGCGGCGGGGCGCCAACGGGGCCGGGGCGGGGCGGAGTCGGGCCGCACGGCTGGGCCGGCCGCGGCGCCGCTTCGTGCTCGCAGCGCGCTCTGCACCGCTCGGTCACGCGTGCGGTGGCGGCGGTCCATATCTGATTCACCGTCATGCCACGTGCCGCTGCCAGCCTGTGGCGCATGGCCCTCAGCAGGCGCGACCTCCTGTCCACGGCTGCGGCGGCCCCGCTGGCGGCCGGCCCGCCCGGCCCGGACTCCGGTGCTTCCGGGCGCACCGAGACCCGCACCCTGCGCGGCACCATCCCGTCCGGCGCCCCGGACTTCGTCTACCTGCCCCTCGACATCCCACCCGGCGTACGCGAGTTACGCATCTCCTACCGCTACGAGAAGCCGCCGGTGCCGCCGGGTACCGCCGGCAACGCCCTGGACATCGGCATCTTCGACCAGCGCGGCACCGCCCTCGGCGGACGCGGCTTCCGCGGCTGGTCGGGCGGCGCCCGCAGCGAGTTCTTCCTGCGCGCGGACGAGGCCACGCCCGGCTATCTGCCCGGGCCCCTCACCCCCGGCCGCTGGCACCTCGCCCTCGGTCCGTACACGATCGCCCCGGACGGCCTCCCGTACGAGATCACCTGGACCCTGGAGTACGGGGAGCCCGGCCCGGCCGCCACCCCCTCCTACCCGCCGCTGCGCGCCCGCGGCCGGGGCCGCGCCTGGTACCGGGGCGACTGCCACGTCCACTCCGTGCACTCCGACGGGCGCCGCACCCCCGCCGAGATCGCCGAGCTCGCCCGGGCGGCCGGACTGGACTTCATCAACTCCGCCGAGCACAACACCACCTCCGCGCACGCCGCCTGGGGCGCCTCGGCCGGCCCCGGCCTGCTGGTCCTCACGGGCGAGGAGGTCACCACCCGCACCGGCCACGTGCTGGCCGTCGGCACCGACCCCGGCACCTTCGTCGACTGGCGCTACCGGGCCCGGGACAACCGGTTCGGCCGGTTCGCGCGGACCGTCCGCGACGCCGGCGGCCTGGTCGTACCGGCCCACCCGCACGCCACCTGCCTCGGGTGCAGCTGGAAGTTCGGCTTCGCCGACGCGGACGCCGTCGAGGTCTGGAACGGCCCCTACACCCCCGACGACGAGGTCTCCCTCGCCGCCTGGGACGCCCTGCTACGAGGCGGCGGCAGCGGCAGCAGAGGTGACCGGCCGCTGCCCGCGCTCGCCGGCAGCGACTACCACCGCGACCCGGACCGGATCGGCAGCCCGCAGACGGTGGTCCTGGCCGAGGACCTGACCCGGGACGCGATCCTGGCGGGCCTGCGTGCCGGCCGCGCCTACGCCGCCGAGTCCGCGGCCGTCTCCCTCTCCTTCACCGCCGTGACCCCGCGCGGCGGGCACGCCGGCATCGGCGAGCGCCTGGCGTGCCCGCCGGACACCGAGGTCCTGGTACGCCTGGCGGTCACCGGCGCGCCCGGCTGCGAGCTGCGGCTGGTCACCGACCAGGGCGTGGTCCACACGGTGCCGGCCCCGGCCGCCGGAGCGCTGGAGTGGCGCACCACCCCGGCCCGCTCGGCCTATGTCCGGGCCGAGGTCCGCCACCCCGCCGTGGCCCCGCCCCTGCCGGGCGCCCTGGCGGCCTTCACCAACCCGATCCGGCTGGGCCCGCCGGATGGACGCGCTGATCGGTGAGTTCGTAGCGGGCGCCGACCACGGACAGCCGGCCGGTGGCGATCCGGGCCGCCAGCTCGGGCTCCGCCGCCAGCAGGGACCGTACCCGCAGCACGTTCGCGTCGATGGCCGCCTCCACCCGGGCGGCCCCCCGGAGCCGGTGGTCGATGGCCGGGCGGATCTGGTCGACCAGGTACTGCATGTGGGCGGGCAGCCGGGTGCCGCCCTCGTCCGCGTCGACGGCAGCCGCGACGGCACCGCAGGACTGGTGCCCGAGGACCACGATCAGCGGAATGCCCAGCTCCAGAACCCCGTACGCGATGCTGCCCAGCACCGCCTCGTCCAGCGCCTCGCCCGCCGACCGCACCGTCAGCAGATCGCCGAGGCCCTGGTCGAAGACCAGCTCCGGGGGGACCCGGGAGTCGACGCAGCCGAGGACCACCGCGAACGGGTGCTGCCCGCCGACCAGCGCCCGGCGCACCGTACGGGCCTCGTCCGGATGCCGCTCGTGCAGCAGCCGCCAGCGGCGGTTGCCCGCCGCGAGTTCCCGCAGCGCGGCTTCCGGGGTGGTGGGCCGCTTCTTCAGGATGGCCGTCCCGGCCCGGGCCGAGGGGGCGTGGGACCCGGCCGCCAGCCCGGCGACCAGCCCCGCCGCACCGGTGAGTACCGCTCGTACCAGCCCGCGCCGCCGTTCCGCATCCACCGTCATACACCGGAAAGCTAGGCACATCCGGCCCCCGAGGACACCACCCCCACCGGCGGCCCGCCCGTCCTTGGCGAATTCTCGGCCATCCGGCCCACCCGCCGGGCAGCTGCCGGCCGGTCCTGCTCAGCCCCGCAGGGAGCGGCCGAAACCGGAGGCCAGGGGCATCCGCAGGCCCAGCGGCGGCGGTGCCGCCAGGGCATCCGTGACCGGGCGGGACCACCGGCTGCCCAGCACCGCCCCGAGTACGAAGTCCACGCCCAGTGCGACCACTTCGGCCCGGTGCTCGCGCAGCGCATGGCCGTCCGAGTGGACCTCGAACCGGCAGGTCGAACGATTCGCCTTCTTGGCCCGGGCCGCCAGCCGGAAGGACAGCTCCGGATCCGTACGGTCGTCATTGGTGCCGTGCACGATCAGCACCTGCCGTCCGGCCAGCTGCTTCACCGGTTCCGGTGATCCGTCCGGCGCCGCCTCCGGCAGACAAGGGGCGATCGCCAGCACCGAGTTGACCGACGGATGGCCCGCGCCGCGGAGCGCGGTCAGACCGCCGGCCCCGTAGCCGGCCAGGCAGACCGGGACGTCGCCGTAGCGGCGCACCACCTCGTCCGCCGCCCCGCCGGTCCCGCCGGCGCTGCCGTCCGCGCCCTGTACCAGGTGGGTGACCAGGCCCGCGGTGCCGCCCGCCCGGGCCAGGGCCCGCGCCAGCGGGCGTACCGGCCCGGGGGATAAGGGGGACATTCCTGGGCGGCCCGGGAACAGGAGCACCACGCCGCTGACCGCCCCGCCGGAGCCATCCGCGCCGCCCGCCCGCCCCAGGCGTGCCCCGCGGTCCGGCTTCGCATGCTGTGCCATGGCGGAACAGTCTCAGACCCCGAGGTGTATGCCACCCGTCCGCACGGTCACTGTTACGTATCGACGGCCCGGATCGCACTGGTGCTCTACGCGCGTAGGAGTAGAGTGCGCAGATGACGAGCGAGACCCCCAACCTGCCCACTCCGGACCAGATCCGCCGCTCCCCGAAGGTGCTGCTGCACGACCACCTCGACGGCGGTCTGCGTCCCGGGACCATCATCGAGCTGGCCGCGGCGGCCGGTTACGAGAGCCTCCCCGAGACCGATGCCGACAAGCTGGGCATCTGGTTCCGCGAAGCCGCCGACTCCGGATCCCTGCCGCGCTACCTGGAGACGTTCGCGCACACCTGCGCCGTCATGCAGACCAAGGAGGCCCTCTTCCGGGTCGCCGCCGAGTGCGCCGAGGACCTGGCCGAGGACGGCGTCGTGTACGCCGAGATCCGCTACGCCCCCGAGCAGCACCTGGAAGCCGGCCTGACCCTCGAAGAGGTCGTCGAGGCGGTCAACGACGGCTTCCGCGAGGGTGAGCGGCGCGCCAAGGCCAACGGCCACCGCATCCGGGTCGGCGCCCTGCTGACCGCGATGCGCCACGCGGCCCGTGCCCTGGAGATCGCGGAGCTCGCCAACCGCTACCGCGACCACGGCGTGGTCGGCTTCGACATCGCCGGTGCCGAGGCCGGGTTCCCTCCCACCCGCCACCTCGACGCCTTCGAGTACCTCAAGCGCGAGAACAACCACTTCACCATCCACGCGGGCGAGGCCTTCGGCCTGCCCTCGATCTGGCAGGCCCTGCAGTGGTGCGGCGCCGACCGGCTCGGCCACGGTGTGAAGATCATCGATGACATCGAGGTCGCCGCCGACGGCTCGGTCACGCTGGGCCGGCTGGCCTCGTACGTCCGGGACAAGCGCATCCCGCTGGAGATGTGCCCCACCTCGAACCTGCAGACGGGCGCCGCAGCCTCCTACGCCGAGCACCCGATCGGCCTGCTGCGCAAGCTGCACTTCCGGCTGACGGTCAACACCGACAACCGTCTGATGAGCGGCACCAGCATGAGCCGCGAGTTCGAGCACCTGGTCGACACCTTCGGCTACACGCTCGACGACATGCAGTGGTTCACCGTCAATGCGATGAAGTCCGCGTTCATTCCTTTCGATGAACGACTGGCGATGATCAACGACGTGATCAAGCCCGGCTATGCGGAGCTGAAGTCCGAGTGGCTGTTCCGGCAGACCGTCTCCACCAGCGGTTCCGTCTCGGCCTAGGTCAGAGCATCACCATGTGAAAGCGCCCGGGAGTGGCATATCCCGGGCGCTTTCTCATATCAAAGGATGTTTGCGGGGCGGGGTTTGAACTGGCTAGTTTGCGGAGCCGCTCAAATTCCCTGTCGCAAGGACGATCCTTCATGAAGCAGTCAGCTGCCAAGACCCTCGGTGTCGCCGTCCTCGGTGCTGCCTTCGCCGCTTCCGCCGCCGGTGCCGCCTCGGCCTCTGCCCTGCCCCAGCTGGGCGCCACCGACGCGCTGGGCGTGGTGACCAACACCGCCGAGTCGCTCACCCACAAGCAGGCCGGCCAGGAGGGTCAGGCGACCGACGCCGCCGCGCCGCTCAACTCGCTGACCGGCTCCCTGGGCGGGCTTCCCCTCGCCGGACAGCTTCCGCTCGGCGGCTGATTCGCGACTCGCACGTCCGCACGGTGGGCGTACGGCTGTTCGCGCAGCTGCGCGTCCCACCGTGCCGTGTGCCACGATCACCCCCAACCACCGCTCTCCACACGGGGTATGAGGTCTCGGTCATGCGTGTGAAGTCATCCGCGGCGAGTGCCGCCGTGCTGCCCGTTCTGCTTCCCGTACTGCTGCTCGGAGCCGTCGGCTGCAGCGGCGACCCGGACAGCGGCCCGGCCGCGGACAAGAGCCCCGACCCCAAGGGATCCGCCGCCGCGGGGGCCCCCGGCGCGCCCCCGGCCGCCCGTACCCCGCTGGAGAGGGCCGCCCTGACCCAGGGCGATCTCGCCGGGTACCAGGTCTCCGCGCAGGGCAAGAACCCGAACGCCCCCGACGGTCAGCCGCAGTCCGACAAGAAGGCCTGCCAGCCGCTCGCCGACATCATGGGCGACAAGCCCGACCCGGCGGCCGAGGAGACCGTGAACCGGGGCATCGGCTCACAGAAGCAGCTCGGGCTGGCCGTCTCCGCCTCGCTCAGCGCGTACTCCGAGGCGGACGCCAAGCGGCTGATGGGGCGGCTCCGGGACGCCGTGGCCGCCTGCGGGGGCGGCTTCACCGCCACGGTGGAGAAGCAGTCCGGCAGCTACAGCCAGGTCAAGTCGGTCGCGTACAAGACGGGCGGCGACGAGAGCGTCAGCTGGACCACCGTCGCCGCGGCCGAGGGCGTCTCGGCGCAGGTCCACCTGGTGGTGGTCCGCGAGGGGGCGACCGTCGTACGGCTCATGGGGCTCAATGTGGCCGGTGCCAAGACCGCCGTCGAAGTCCCGCACGAGGTCGTGGACAAGCAGCTCGAAAAGGTCGGGCAGCACATCGGCTGAATCACCAGGCGGTGGACGCCGACTTCTCGTTCGGCAGCAGCACCCACAGGGCCAGGTAGATCAGGAACTGCGGGCCGGGCAGCAGGCACGAGACGACGAATATGAGACGCATGGTGTTCGCGGACATTCCGAAGCGTCGCGCGAGACCGGCACAGACTCCGCCGATCCACCGTCCGTCACGGGGGCGGGCAAGGGCGCTCATGGTTTCTCCTTCTTGAGGTGCCGCTGTACGGCTTCACCGCTTTCTGCGGTACCTCAATACTCCCGCGGCACCGCCGACAGAACGTCGGTCCACGGTGCCGGCCCGACCCTGGGAATTCTCGGGGTCCGGCCCTGAGAAACCTGAGAAACCTGCGCCTTTTCCGCCCGGGACTCCCGGGACTCCCGGGATTCCTGCGCTTCCCGGACCGAACGGGTCCGCCGCAGCCGCGCCCGCCCGGCCGGCACCACGGCCAGGTGCGCGAGCACCACCCCCGTCGTGTTCAGCAGCACCGAGTCCACGTTCACCACCTGGCCTGGCACCGCCGTCTGCAGCAGTTCGATCACCAGGGAGATCAGCGCGCCCGCGGCGGCGGTCCGGGTCAGCGAGGACCAGGCGGCCAGCGGCGAGGGCGCGAGCCGGCCGCTGACCAGCGGCAGCAGCACCCCGAGCGGGGCCAGCAGAGCCAGCGAGGAGCCGATCCGCCGGGCCGCCTCCAGCACCCCGTACGCCAGATCGTCCCGGATCCCGGCCAGCGGGGTCAGATTGGGCGCGGCGGCCCATGGCACGTCCAGGGGCCGCAGCGTCAGCCAGCCGACGAGCACCAGATGGGCGGCCAGGAGTACGCCGCCGAGCACCCGGAGCCGGAGTGGTATGGCGGCACTGCCGCCGGCCTCATGACGCTGCACACCTGCAAGGACGCGGCCCGCAGTGGCCGCGGTTCCGCCCGGCGGGCCGCCCGGCCGCCCCTAACGGGTGAGGAGCAGCACAATCAGCAGCACCGCGCCCGCCACCGCCGGCGCGATGATCTCGTAGGCCCAGCGCACGCTCACCGGCCCCTGCGCGCCCTCCCGCTTCGCACCCCGCTCGGCGAGCTCGCGCAGCTCGTCCACGTGCTGGTCGGCCTGCGCGCGCGGGTTCTCGGTCCCCAGCACCGCGGGGTCGGTCTCGCCCCGGCGGCTCAGCGCCTCCCGGCGGGCGATCTGCCGGTTGGCCTTCTTGCGGTCCCGCAGCGAGACCGGGATGGCCCACAGCTGGTACTTCGCGTCCTCGGTCAGCACCTCGGCGGAGTACCCGGACCGGAGGTCGGCCACCGCCCCCCAGGGCAGCTCGATGCTGCGGAAGGGATTGCGCACCCGCAGCCGGTCGGCGCCCGCGAACACCGCGGGCCGCAGGGTGAAGGCCACCGTCAGCGGCATCGTGAGCAGCGCCCCGGCAACCCCGTACCAGGGGGCGTTCCCCTTGCCCCGCACGATGGCGTCCCCGCACAGCCAGACCAGCAGGGCGAGCAGCAGCACCCCGCCGACGATGGCCATCGGGGAGCGGTACACACGGTCCTGGTACACCGGCTCGTCGGAGGGGGACGCGGGGGAGGGGCTCGTCATGCCGCCGATTCTGCCGTACGCCTCCGGGGCGGGCTCGCGCGGATGCGACGTACGCCGCACAGATGTGCACCCGAGGGGGGTGACAGGTTGCTACGCGCGTAGATATGCTCATCTGGTGACCATGCCCACCACCCTCACCGCATTCGCTGACGTGACGACGTCCGACAGTGCGCTGCGCCGCTTCCTGCATGGGTTGCCCGGCGTGGACGCCGTCGGCCTGGAGGCCCGCGCGGCCGGCCTCGGTACGCGTTCGATCAAGACCACGGCCAAGGCGTACGCCATCGACCTGGCCATTTCGATGATCGACCTGACCACGCTGGAAGGCGCGGACACCCCGGGCAAGGTCCGGGCGCTCGCCGCCAAGGCCGTTCATCCCGACCCGACCGACCGCACCACCCCGATGACCGCCGCCGTGTGCGTCTACCCGGACATGGTGGCCACCGCGAAGGCGGCCCTGAACGGCGCCGACGTCAAGGTCGCCTCCGTGGCCACCGCCTTCCCGGCGGGCCGGGCGGCCCTGCCCGTGAAGCTGGCCGACACCCGGGACGCCGTCGCCGCCGGCGCCGACGAGATCGACATGGTCATCGACCGTGGCGCCTTCCTCGCCGGCCGCTACCTGGAGACGTACGAGCTGATCAAGGCCGTGAAGGAGGCGTGCGTCCGCGAGGACGGCACCGCCGCCCGGCTGAAGGTCATCTTCGAGACCGGCGAGCTGTCGACCTACGACAACATCCGCCGCGCCTCCTGGATCGGCATGCTCGCGGGCGCCGACTTCATCAAGACCTCCACCGGCAAGGTCGGGGTCAACGCCACTCCCGCCAACACCCTGCTGATGCTCGAAGCCGTCCGCGACTTCAAGGCGCAGACTGGAATCCAGATCGGTGTGAAGCCGGCGGGCGGCATCCGGACCACCAAGGACGCGATCAAGTTCCTGGTCCTGGTCAACGAGACCGCGGGCGAGGACTGGCTGACCAACGAATGGTTCCGGTTCGGCGCCTCCAGCCTGCTGAACGACCTGCTCATGCAGCGCCAGAAGCTCGCCACCGGCCGCTACTCCGGTCCCGACTACGTGACGGTGGACTGATCACCATGGCATCTCTTTTCGAGTACGCACCGGCTCCCGAGTCGCGCTCCGTCGTCGACATCGCGCCCTCCTACGGCCTCTTCATCGACGGTGAGTTCACCGACGCGGCCGACGGCAAGGTCTTCAAGACCGTCAGCCCCTCCAGCGAGGAGGTGCTGGCCGAGGTCGCCCAGGCCGGCGCCGCCGATGTCGACCGCGCGGTAAAGGCCGCCCGCAAGGCCTTCTCCGGCTGGTCCGCGCTGCCCGGGTCCGAGCGCGCCAAGTACCTCTTCCGGATCGCCCGGATCATCCAGGAGCGCAGCCGCGAGCTGGCCGTCCTGGAGACCCTGGACAACGGAAAGCCGATCAAGGAGACCCGCGACGCGGACCTCCCGCTGGTCGCCGCGCACTTCTTCTACTACGCCGGCTGGGCCGACAAGCTCGACCACGCCGGCTACGGCCCGAACCCGCGCCCGCTGGGTGTGGCCGGCCAGGTCATCCCGTGGAACTTCCCGCTGCTGATGCTGGCGTGGAAGATCGCCCCGGCGCTCGCCGCCGGCAACACGGTCGTTCTGAAGCCCGCCGAGACCACCCCGCTGTCGGCGCTGTTCTTCGCGGACATCTGCCGCCAGGCCGGTCTGCCCAAGGGTGTCGTCAACATCCTTCCCGGCTACGGGGACACCGGCGCGGCCCTGGTCGAGCACCCGGACGTCAACAAGGTCGCCTTCACCGGCTCCACCGCGGTCGGCAAGGCCATCGCCCGCCAGGTCGCCGGCACCGACAAGAAGGTCACCCTGGAGCTGGGCGGCAAGGGCGCCAACATCGTCTTCGACGACGCCCCCATCGACCAGGCCGTCGAGGGCATCGTCGGCGGCATCTTCTTCAACCAGGGCCAGGTCTGCTGCGCGGGCTCCCGCCTGCTGGTCCAGGAGTCGATCCACGACGAGCTGCTGGACTCGCTCAAGCGCCGTCTGAGCACCCTGCGGCTGGGCGACCCGCTGGACAAGAACACCGACATCGGTGCGATCAACTCCGCCGAGCAGCTGGCCCGGATCACCGCGCTCGCCGAGCAGGGCGAGGCCGAGGGCGCCGAGCGCTGGTCCCCGGCCTGTGAGATCCCGTCCGCCGGCTACTGGTTCGCCCCGACGCTCTTCACGAACGTCACCCAGGCGCACACCATCGCCCGCGACGAGATCTTCGGCCCGGTGCTGTCCGTGCTGACCTTCCGTACCCCGGACGAGGCCGTGGCCAAGGCCAACAACAGCCAGTACGGCCTGTCCGCCGGCATCTGGACGGAGAAGGGCTCGCGCATCCTCGCGGTCGCGGGCAAGCTCCGCGCGGGTGTGGTGTGGGCCAACACGTTCAACAAGTTCGACCCGACCTCGCCCTTCGGCGGCTACAAGGAGTCGGGCTTCGGCCGCGAGGGCGGCCGTCACGGTCTGGAGGCCTACCTCGATGTCTGAGAAGTCCGAGCAGCGTCTGAGCGTCTTCAAGACCTACAAGCTGTACGTGGGGGGCAAGTTCCCGCGTTCGGAGAGCGGCCGGGTGTACGAGGTGACTGACGCCAAGGGCAAGTGGCTGGCCAACGCTCCCCTGTCCTCCCGCAAGGACGCCCGTGACGCGGTCGTCGCGGCCCGCAAGGCCTTCGGCGGCTGGTCGGGCGCCACCGCGTACAACCGCGGCCAGATCCTCTACCGCATCGCCGAGATGCTGGAGGGGCGCCGGGACCAGTTCGTCCGCGAGGTCGGCGAGGCCGAGGGCCTGTCGAAGTCGAAGGCGGCGGCGGTCGTGGACGCGGCCATCGACCGCTGGGTCTGGTACGCGGGCTGGACCGACAAGATCGCCCAGATCGTGGGCGGGGCCAACCCGGTCGCGGGGCCGTACTTCAACCTCTCCACCCCGGAGCCGACCGGTGTCGTCACCGTCGTGGCCCCGCAGGAGTCGTCCTTCCTGGGCCTGGTCTCGGTGATCGCCCCGGTGATCGCGACCGGCAACACGGTGGTCGTCATCGCCTCGGAGAAGTCCCCGCTCCCGGCCCTCTCCCTGGGCGAGGTGCTGGCCACCTCGGACCTGCCCGGCGGCGTGGTCAACATCCTGTCCGGCAAGGCCGGCGAGATGGCTCCGCACCTGGCGTCCCACCAGGACGTCAACGCGATCGACCTGGCCGGCGCGGATGCGGCCCTCGCCAAGGAGCTGGAGGTCGCGGCTGCCGACAACCTCAAGCGCGTCCTGCGTCCACAGCCTGTGGACGACTGGACCGCCGACCCGGGCACGCACCGCATGACGGCGTTCCTGGAAACCAAGACCGTGTGGCACCCCACGGGTTCCCTCGGCGCGTCGGGCTCGGCCTACTAGGCCGTCCAGGCCCGCACGCACACAGGACCGGCCCCGGCAGCGAACCCCCGCGCTGCCGGGGCTGCCCCCTGGGCTCGGTTCGCCTCCGGGGCCGCTGCTGTCGGCTCCAGGAGGACGTGCGTCCTCAGAAACGCTCGTTCTCCCCCAGGCTTCGCCCGGGGGGACCCCCACACGGTTTCCTCCGGGCGCTCGCCCTCCTTCGCCGACGCGGCCCCTTCGGCTCACTCGCCCGCGCGGGCTGCGAGGGGGCTACTTGCCGCCGGTCAGCGGGCCGAGCAGGGAAGAGGCCGCGGCGGTGGGCAGTTCGCCGACCGAGGGGCCCTGGGTGAGTACCCCGGTGACCATCGTGGTCCCCACCGCCGGGAAGTCGGCGACCTGTGTGCCGAACCCGTTGTCCAGCGGGTCCACGCCCGTGCCGGCCAGCGGGTTCACCTTCAGGTTGGTGATCGGGTCGGTGATCCCGGCCAGCGCGTGCGGCACGGAGACCTCCGCCTGGGCCGTGCCCGCGGCCATCGCCAGGGCCGCGCCGGCCATCGAAACGGTCAGACCGGCGCTGCGGAGGGCCTGCCGGGGTGCAGATGTTGCGTGACGTCCCATGTACTCAGCGTAGTTGAGATGTGATGCTGAATACCAACGGGCCTCCGCGGGGGTCCCCTGCGCGGGGTAATGCGTCACACTGGTGTCCCGTGAGCTGTTCATCTCCCCTTCCGACGCGCGTTGTCCTGCTGACCGGTCCTTCGGGTTCCGGAAAGTCCTCGCTGGCGGCCCGGTCCGGGCTGCCGGTCCTGCGCCTCGACGATTTCTACAAGGAGGGGTCGGACCCGACCCTCCCCCAGGTCGACGGCAGCTCCGACATCGACTGGGACTCCCCGCTGTCCTGGGACGCGGAGGCCGCCGTCGCCGCCGTCGCCGACCTGTGCGGGACGGGCCGGACCGAGGTGCCGGTCTACGACATCGCCACCAGTTCCCGGACCGGCTCCGAGACCCTCGACATCTCCCGCACCCCGCTGTTCATCGCGGAGGGGATCTTCGCGGCCGACATCGCGGCCCGGTGCCAGGAACTGGGGCTGCTGGCCGATGCGATCTGCCTGCGCGGGCGGCCCTCCACGACGTTCCGGCGGCGGCTGGCCCGGGATCTGCGCGAAGGACGCAAGTCCGTGCCGTTCCTGCTGCGCCGGGGATGGCGGCTGATGCGCGCCGAGCGGGGCATCGTGTCCCGGCACGTTGCGCTGGGGGCGTACGCCTGCGGCCGGGACGAAGCCCTGGGCCGCCTCGCCGCGGCAGCGGCCGGCCGGCACCGCACGCCGACCACCGCCACGGCGTAGCTCCGGCCCGTTCGGGCCCCTTCCGGCCGGTTCCGCCCAAGCGGTTGAACCCGGGCCCGGCAGCGGACGTGGATCGGGTGGGCGGCGGAACCCGCCCGGAAAACGGAACAGCGCGGGATCAGTCGGACCCCCGGCCGACTGATCCCGCGCGTTCCCCCATGGCCGCCGTCCCACCCCCGCAGGACGGTCCCCCGTGGCCGGTGGCTCTCAGGCGACGAGCTCCTCGAAGGACTCCGCCTCGTCCCGGCCGAAGCTCAGCGCCTCGTCCTCGCGCAGCCGGCGCAGCGACCGCCAGATGCTCGACTTCACCGTGCCGACGCTGATGTCCAGGATCTCGGCGATCTCCGGGTCCGTACGGCCCTCGTAGTAGCGCAGCACCAGCATGGTGCGCTGCGGCTCGGGGAGGCGGGCCAGGGCCTGCCACAGGACCGCGCGGAGCTCGGTGCCGCGCATCGCGTCCGAGTCGCCGACCGTCTCCGGCAGCTCCTCGGTCGGGTACTCGTTCAGCTTGCGCCGGCGCCAGGCGCTGATGTGCAGGTTGGTCATGGTCCGGCGCAGGTAACCGCCGACCGCCGCCTTGTCGGTGATCCGGTCCCAGGCGCGGTACGTCGAGAACAGCGCGCTCTGCAGCAGGTCCTCGGCCTCGTGCCGGTCGCCGGTCAGATGGAACGCGGTCGCGAACAGTGCGGCCCGGCGCTCCTGTACGTACGCCGTGAACTCGGCCTCGGAGGAGGGCGACGGCGCGGTCGGCGCAGCCGGCGCAGACTGTGTGCGCTGCGCGGGAACCGCCTGGTACTGGTTCGCGTCAATGGCTGTGAGATGAGCCGGCCGGGGCCGGGAGACCGTACGGGCAGCCGTCCGGCGGTTCACATCGTGCAGCCGCGTGACAACCGCGCTGGGCGTGGTGCTGTGCAGCGTGTTCATCTCGCGCCTCCTGATCGGTCCGACATCGAAAAGACTGCCCGGCCGACTTAACCGAGGTGTCCGCCGACTGTCACAGGGCTGTCACAGCCGCCTGTCTCCGGACCGCCCGCCGATCGTCGGCGTCCGACGGTCGAAGTCCGAAGGGGGCATGGGACAGAATGAGCGGGTGCCTTTCCTGTTGCTGATCGAGGACGACGACGCCATCCGCACGGCCCTCGAACTCTCCCTGTCACGCCAGGGCCACCGTGTGGCCACCGCGGCGACGGGCGAGGACGGCCTGAAACTGCTGCGCGAGCAGCGGCCGGACCTGATCGTGCTGGACGTGATGCTGCCCGGGATCGACGGCTTCGAGGTCTGCCGGCGGATCCGGCGCACCGACCAGCTGCCGATCATCCTGCTGACCGCCCGCAGCGACGACATCGACGTGGTGGTCGGACTGGAGTCCGGTGCGGACGACTACGTGGTCAAGCCCGTCCAGGGCCGGGTGCTGGACGCCCGCATCCGGGCCGTGCTGCGCCGCGGCGAGCGCGAGGCCAGCGATTCGGCGACCTTCGGGTCCCTGGTCATCGACCGGGCCGCGATGACGGTCACCAAGAACGGCGACGACCTCCAGCTCACCCCCACCGAGCTGCGCCTGCTGCTGGAACTCAGCCGCCGGCCCGGCCAGGCGCTGTCCCGGCAGCAGCTGCTCCGGCTGGTGTGGGAGCACGACTACCTCGGCGACTCCCGGCTGGTGGACGCGTGCGTGCAGCGGCTGCGCGCCAAGGTCGAGGACGTGCCGTCCTCGCCGACGCTGATCCGGACCGTGCGCGGGGTCGGCTACCGCCTGGACTCCCCGCAGTGAGCCGTGCGCTGCTCGCGGGCCGGCGCTGGACCAGCCTGCGGCTGCGGCTCCTGATCGTGTTCGCGCTGGTCGCGCTGACGGCGGCGGTGTCGGCGTCCGGGATCGCGTACTGGCTCAACCGGGAGGCGGTGCTCACCCGTACCCAGGACGCCGCCCTCGGGGACTTCCGGCAGGAGATGCAGAACCGGGCCGCGGCGCTGCCCGGCGACCCGACCCCGCAGGAACTCCAGCGCACCGCCGAGCTGATGGCGGGCAGCGCCCCCGGCTACAGCGTGCTGCTGGTGGACGAGCGCAAGAGCGGGCACAAGGTGTCCGGTTCGGCCGGGCCGGACGCGTTCACGCTGGAGGACGTACCGAAGTCCCTCCAGTACGCGGTGAACGACCGGCAGAAGGTGACCGCGGCCAACGACGCCGAATACCACATGTACTGGCAGCGGACGAAGCCCGACGGCAACCCCTACCTGGTGGGCGGCACCCGGATCGTGGGCGGCGGGCCGACCGGCTACATGTACAAGTCCCTGGCCACCGAGCGGGACGACCTGAACGCGCTGGCCTGGTCGCTGTGCATTGCGACGGCCCTGGCCCTGCTCGGCTCGGCGCTGCTCGCGCAGGCGGCGGCGCGGACCGTGCTCAAGCCGGTGCAGCGGCTGGGCGATGCGGCCCGCCGGCTGGGCGAGGGCGAGCTGGACACCCGGCTGGACGTGTCCGGCACCGACGAACTGGCCGATCTCTCCCATACGTTCAACAAGACGGCGGAGGCGCTGGAGCGGAAGGTCGCCGACATGAGCGCCCGGGAGGAGTCCAGCCGGCGGTTCGTGGCGGACATGTCGCATGAACTGCGGACCCCGCTGACCGCGTTGACCGCGGTGACCGAGGTGCTGGAGGAGGAGGTCGACGGCCTCGACCCGATGATCGCGCCGGCGGTGAACCTGGTGGTCAGCGAGACCCGGCGGCTCAACGACCTGGTCGAGAACCTGATGGAGGTCACCCGCTTCGACGCGGGCACGGCCCGGCTGGTGCTCGACGACGTGGACGTGGCCGACCAGGTGACGGCCTGTATCGACGCGCGGGCCTGGCTGGACGCGGTGGAACTGGACGCGGAGCGGGGCATCGTGGCCCGGCTGGACCCGCGGCGGCTGGACGTGATCCTGGCGAACCTGATCGGCAATGCGCTCAAGCACGGCGGCTCGCCGGTCCGGGTCTCGGTGCGGGTGGACGCGCAGTGGCTGGTGATCGAGGTCGCGGACAACGGCCCGGGCATCCCGGAGGACGTGCTCCCGCACGTCTTCGACCGGTTCTACAAGGCCAGCGCCAGCCGGCCGCGGTCGGACGGCAGCGGGCTCGGACTCTCCATCGCGATGGAGAACGCGCACATCCACGGCGGTGACATCACGGCGGCCAACTCCCCCGGGGGCGGAGCGCTGTTCACGCTGCGGCTGCCGGTCGACGTGGGAAGGGTGAGCCCCGGTGGCGAGGACACGGATACGGATGCGGATGCGTAAGCGGGTACGGGTGCCGGTGCGGGTACGGCTGCGGGTGCCGGTTCGGACGGGGGTTCGGGTCGGGGTGGCCGGGGCCGTGCTGCTGCTCTCCGGGTGCGGGATCCGGGCCACCACCGTCCCGGTGGACGTGGGCGCGGCCCCCTCGCGGGTGTCCTGTGACATCCCGGCGCAGAACGGCGCGACCTCCGTCCAGGGCTTCCGGGCCACGGTGGAGCTGGTCTGCGGATCGCAGCTGGTGGGAGTGGAACGGGTGGTGCCGGCCCCGGAGAAGCGGCCGGTGCGGGAGCCGGAGGCGCTGGTGGCGCAGGCGCTGCTGGAGGCGCTGGAGCGGCATCCCTCGGGCGAGGAGCGGGAGGCGGGGTTCACCACCGGGGTGCCGGCCGGGCTGTCCGCGGTCCGGTCCCGGTCCGGGGACCCGCAGGGCACCCTGCGGCTCAGCCGCCGGCCGGAGGACCTGCCGCCGGTGGCGCTGGCCCAGGTGGTGTGCACGCTGGCGGGCAGCGAGGCCGTTTCGGCCGGCCCCGGCCCGGTGATCCTCGGCGGCCCGGACGCGGATCCGCCGCGCAAGTGGGAGTGCACGGATGCGATGCGGACCCGCCCGGAATCGGTGCCCACCCTGGGCGAGATAGCCCGTACGACGCCCTCGCCGGCCGGGACGCCCTCGCCGGGCGGATCTCCCTCGGCGTCCGGGTCTCCCTCGGCGTCCTGACGGCCCGAGCCCGGTGGCGGGGCCGCTCAGGTCCGCCACCGGGCGCCTTCGGGGAGCGGGCTCAGTTGGCCGCGTACAGCCGGACGGCGAATTCGGCGATCTGCTCGTCGGAGAGGTTCTTCGCCAGATTGGCCTCTGTGATCATGCCGATCAGGCGGTGGCCGTTCTGCACGTCGATCACCGGCATCCGCTTGATCTGGTGCATCTCCATGCTGTCCACGGCTTCGTTGGCGCTGCTGTCCGCGTCGATCCAGTGCAGGTTCCCGCCGAGCTCGCCGGCCTTCATCGTCGCCGGGTCCTTGCCCTCCGCGCAGCACTGGATCACGATGTCGCGGTCGGTGATCAGGCCCTGGAGCCGCTGGTCGTCACCGCAGATCGGCAGACAGCCGACGTTCAGATCACGCATCATCCGCGAGGCTTCGAGCAGGGACTGGTGCTCGCCCACGCACTGCACTCCGGCGGTCATGATGTCCCGGGCCCGCAGGTTCTTCGCCATGGTTCCTCCTTGGTTGCCATCGTTCCCTGTGGTTCCCACTACGAGCACAGCACGGATGGCGGGACACGGCGCGCCGGGCACAGGGCGCGCCGGGCCTGCGAAGGCCCCCGGACCTGGGAGGTCCGGGGGCCTTCGGGGGAGCCGGGCGGGTCAGATGCCCGCGGCGGCGGCCAGGTCCTTCTTGACGGCGGCCAGCACGTCGGCACCGCGGCTGCGGGCCGAGGCCAGGTCGGAGGCGTCCGCCACCGGGACCACGACCTCCAGGTAGCACTTGAGCTTGGGTTCGGTGCCGGACGGGCGGACGATCACCCGGGCCTTGTAGTCGCCGTCCAGGTAGTAGCGCAGGCCGTCGGTGGGCGGCAGCGCCTCGGTCCCCTGGGTGAGGTCCTCGGCAGAGGTCACCCGCAGGCCCGCCAGGGCGGCCGGCGGTTGCTCCCGGAGCTGCCGCATGGCGTTGGCGATCACCGACAGGTCCTGGACCCGGACCGACAGCTGGTCGGTGGCGTGCAGGCCGTGCTCCATCGCCAGGTCGTCCAGCAGATCGGTCAGGGTGCGGCCCTGCTCCTTGAGCTCCGAGGCCAGCTCGGCCACCAGCAGAGCGGCGGTGATGCCGTCCTTGTCGCGGACGCCCTCGGGGTCGACGCAGTAGCCGAGCGCCTCCTCGTAGCCGTAGCGCAGGCCCTCCACCCGGGAGATCCACTTGAAGCCGGTGAGGGTCTCCTCGTAGCCGACCCCGGCGGCTTCGGCGATCCGGCCCAGCAGCGAGGAGGAGACGATGGACTCGGCGAACACGCCCCGAGCCCCCTTGTGCACCAGGTGCGCGGCCAGCAGCGCGCCGACCTCGTCGCCGCGCAGCATCCGCCAGCCGCCCTCGACGGCATCGTCGGGAACCGCCACCGCGCAGCGGTCGGCGTCCGGGTCGTTGGCGATCACGATGTCCGGCCCCGCCGCGCGGGCCGCCTCGAAGGCGAGGTCCATCGCACCCGGCTCCTCCGGGTTGGGGAAGGCCACGGTGGGGAACGCGGGGTCCGGCTCGGCCTGGGCGGCGACCAGGACGGGGGCCGGGAACCCGGCCCGGGCGAAGGCCGCCGTGACGACATCCTTCCCGACGCCGTGCATGGCCGTGTAGACGGTCCGCACGGTCCGGGGGGACGCCGGGCTCAGGACGGCGTCCGTACGCGCCAGGTAGGCCTCCAGGACCTCGTCCCCGAGCTGTTCCCAGCCCTCCGCCGGACGCGGTACGCCGTCCAGCGCGCCGACCGCCGCAATCTCGGCGGCGATCTCCGCATCCGCCGGGGAGACGATCTGGGAGCCGTCGCCGAGGTAGACCTTGTAGCCGTTGTCCCGGGGCGGGTTGTGGCTCGCGGTCACCTCGACGCCGGCGACGGCACCCAGGTGCCTTATGGCGTACGCGAGGACGGGCGTCGGCAGCGGGCGGGGCAGTACGGCGGCACGCAGACCCGCACCGGTCATCACCGCCGCGGTGTCGCGGGCGAAGTCCGCCGACTTGTAGCGGGCGTCGTAGCCGACGACGACCAGGCCGCCCTCGTGGCCCTTCGCCTTGAGGTAGGCCGCGAGGCCCGCCGCGGCCCGGATGACCACCGAGCGGTTCATCCGCATCGGACCGGCCCCGATCTCGCCGCGCAGTCCGGCGGTGCCGAACTGCAGGGTGCCGGAGAAGCGGTCCTCGAGCTCGGCGAGGTCCTGTGCCCCGATGAGCCCGCGGAGCTCCGCGGCGGTCTCGGGGTCGGGGTCCTCGGCCAGCCATGCCTGGGCCCGTGCGATCAGATCGTCCTGCACTACTTCCGCCTAACCTCTCGCGTCGCCTACGCCTCGTGCTACCAGCGTCCTACCAGCCTGCTCAGATCCGGGCGAGGACCTGGGTGAGCAGCTCGCCCATCCGGGCGGCCGAGTCGCGGCCGGCCTGGAGGACCTCTTCGTGGTTGAGCGGCTCGCCGGACAGGCCCGCCGCCAGGTTGGTGACCAGCGAGATGCCGAGCACCTCGGCGCCGGCCTCACGGGCGGCGATGGCCTCCAGCACGGTGGACATGCCGACCAGGTCGGCGCCCATGACGCGGATCATGTTGATCTCGGCCGGGGTCTCGTAGTGCGGGCCGGGGAACTGGACGTAGACGCCCTCTTCGAGGGTCTCGTCGATCTCCTTGCACATCGCGCGCAGGCGGGGCGAGTAGAGGTCGGTGAGGTCCACGAAGTTCGCGCCGACGATCGGCGAGGTCGCGGTGAGGTTGATGTGGTCGCTGATCAGGACCGGCTGGCCGGGGCGCATGCCCTCGCGGAGGCCGCCGCAGCCGTTGGTGAGCACGACCGTCTTGCAGCCGGCGGCCACGGCGGTGCGGACACCGTGGGCGACCGCGGCGACGCCGCGGCCCTCGTAGTAGTGGGTCCGGCCGAGGAAGACCAGCGCGCGCTTGTCGCCGATCTTGTACGAGCGGACCTTGCCGCCGTGGCCGGCGACGGCGGCTGCGGGGAAGCCGGGCAGCTCGGTGATCAGGAACTCGGCCTCGGGCGCGCCGAGGGCTTCGGCGGCCGGGGCCCAGCCGGAGCCCATGACGAGGGCGACATCGTGGGTTTCGGCGCCGGTGAGCTCACGCAGACGCGAGGCCGCGGCGTCGGCGGCGGCGTGGGGATCGGTAACAGATGCGTTCACGCAGACGAGCGTAGCCGCTCCCGGCCTACGCGCGTAGATGGCACAGCTCACGGTGTTCGGATCGTTGCCTTGTCGTTTCCGACGATTTGCGCCGGTCACCTGCGACGCAGCCCCGTTTCCGGGGCCTGCGGGGGCGGAAGCTCAGCAGGGACGCTTGCGGAGTTCCATCACATAGTCGTGCGGGGCACCCGCGGACTCCGCGGCGTCGGCGATCTCGCCCAGGTAGCGGGCCGAGGGCAGGCCGCCCTCGTAGCCGTTCAGGACGTACACCCAGGCCGCCTCCTCGCCGTCCAGGGTGTGCACCCGCACCCGCATCCGGCGGTAGATGTCGAGCCCGACACCCTCCCAGCGGTCCATGGACTCCTCGTCCGCGGGCGCGATGTCGTAGAGCGCGACGAAGACCTGCTGGCGCGGGGCCTCCACGATGGTGGCGAGGGCGCCCTCCCAGCCCATCTGCTCGCCGCCGAAGGTCAGCCGCCAGCCGTTGATCCAGCCCGTGCCGCGCAGCGGGGAATGCGGAGCGCGGCGCGTCATCAGCCGCGGGTCGAGGTTGCCGGCGTACGCGGCGTAGAGCGACATGAGGTCGAGGGTACGGGAGGGGTGGCGCTGGACGCCCGTCGCCCGTACTCCCGGATGGCCGCCCCGGGCGGAAGCACCTTGAAGCGTGCGGGACAATGGGGCACGGAATGCATCCCCCGGGGCGAGCCCCCGGACACACCGGCCGGGGCGGCTGCCGGCCGGGCAGACGTGAGGCGGACTTTTCGTGACCCGGATCGTGATCATCGGCGGCGGACCCGGCGGGTATGAGGCGGCGCTCGTGGGCGCTCAGCTCGGCGCGGAGGTGACCGTCGTGGACTGCGACGGTCTGGGCGGGGCGTCGGTGCTCACCGACTGCGTTCCCTCCAAGACCCTCATCGCGACCGCCGAGGTCATGACGAACTTCGATTCGTCCTACGAAGAGCTGGGGATCATCGTCGCGGACGACACCCCGCACCTGGAGCAGGCCGCCCGCGTGGTCGGCGTCGACCTGGGCAAGGTCAACCGCCGGGTGAAGCGGCTGGCGCTCGCGCAGTCGCACGACATCACCGCCTCCGTCACCCGGGCCGGCGCCAAGGTCATGCGGGGCCGCGGCCGGCTCGGCGGTCCGCAGGGCATCGACGGCACCCGGGACGTCATCGTCACCGCCGCCGACGGCACGGAAACGATTCTGACCGCCGACGCGGTGCTGATCGCCACCGGCGGCACCCCGCGCGAGATCCCGGACGCCCAGCCCGACGGGGAGCGGATCCTGAACTGGACCCAGGTCTACGACCTGGACGAGCTCCCCGAGGAGCTCATCGTGGTCGGCTCGGGCGTCACCGGTGCCGAGTTCGCCGGTGCGTACCAGGCGCTGGGCTCGCGGGTCACCCTCGTCTCCTCCCGCGACCGGGTGCTGCCCGGTGAGGACCCCGACGCCGCCGCCGTCCTGGAGGACGTCTTCCGGCGCCGCGGCATGAACGTCATCGGCCGGTCCCGCGCCGAGTCCGCCAAGCGCGTGGGCGACCGGGTCGAGGTCACCCTCTCCGACGGCCGGGTCCTCTCCGGCACCCACTGCCTGATGGCGGTCGGCGCCATCCCGAACACCAGGGACATGAACCTGGAGGAGTCCGGGGTCCGGCTCAAGGAGTCCGGCCACATCTGGACCGACAAGGTGTCCCGCACCTCCTCGCCCGGCGTGTACGCGGCCGGCGACGTCACCGGGATCTTCGCCCTGGCCTCGGTCGCGGCCATGCAGGGCCGGATCGCGATGTACCACTTCCTCGGCGACGCGGTGGCCCCGCTCAACCTCAAGACGGTCTCCTCGAACGTCTTCACCGACCCGGAGATCGCCACCGTCGGCTACACCCAGGCCGATGTGGACGCCGGCAAGATCGACGCCCGGGTGGTGAAGCTGCCGCTGCTGCGCAACCCGCGCGCCAAGATGCAGGGCATCCGGGACGGTTTCGTGAAGCTGTTCTGCCGCCCGGGCACCGGCATCGTGGTCGGCGGCGTGGTCGTCTCCCCGCGCGCCAGCGAACTGATCCACCCGATCTCGATCGCGGTCGACAACAACCTGACGGTCGAGCAGATCGCAAACGCGTTCACCGTGTACCCCTCGCTGTCCGGGTCGATCGCCGAGGTGGCCCGCCAGCTGCACACCCGCAAGGCGTCCGGGGAGGCGTAACCGCCCGCGAACGCCCGCCGCCCGCAAGGGGGTTGGGGGTGGGGTGCCGGGACGGCCCCGGATGTTCACGAACAACTCGGGCCGCGTATACCACTAGTCACCCCACCTTGCGAACAACTTCGGTATTCCGGCGCAAAGAGCTGAAAGCAGACGGTCGTCCGCGTTACCGTCTGTTTCGTGTTCGCTGCAGAACGTCGCCAGTTGATCCTCGAAATGGTGCGCGCCAACGGAGCCGTGTCGCTCCGTGAGCTCGCCCGCGTCGTCCAGACCTCCGAAGTGACCGTACGGCGGGACGTGCGGGCGCTGGAGGCAGAAGGACTCCTCGACCGCCGGCACGGCGGTGCGGTGCTGCCGGGCGGGTTCACCCGTGAATCCGGCTTCCCGCAAAAGTCCCACCTCGCGACGGCGGAGAAGACCGCCATCGCCGATGTCGCGGCCGGTCTGGTCGAAGAAGGCGAGGCCGTGGTCGTCGGCGCGGGCACGACAACCCAGGAGCTGGCCCGCCGGCTCGCCCGGGTACCCGGCCTGACGGTGGTGACCAACTCCCTCCTGGTCGCCCAGGCGTTGGCCCACGCCAACCGCGTCGAGGTTGTCATGACCGGCGGCACCCTGCGCGGCTCCAACTACGCGCTGGTGGGCAGCGGGGCGGAACAGTCCCTCCAGGGGCTCCGGGTCTCCCGCGCCTTCCTGTCGGGCAGCGGCCTGACGGCCGAACGCGGCCTGTCCACGTCCAACATGCTCAGCGCGAGCGTGGACCGGGCGCTGGTGCAGGCGGCGGCGGAGGTGGTGGTCCTCGCGGACCACACCAAGCTCGGCACCGACACCATGTTCCAGACGGTGCCGACGGACGTCATCACCCGCCTGGTCACGGACGAGCCGCCCCCGCACGACGACCGGGCGGGCGCGGAGCTCCAGGCCCTCGCGGACCAGGGCGTCCAGGTCACGGTCGCGGGCTCCGGCCCAACCACCGGCGTCGACGGCCTCCCGGGCCGCCGCCCCCGCCGCGAATCCCCCCTCCCGGTCCAGCGGCGGGGCGGCCCGAGCGCCCAGCTCCGCAGCGCCCCGGTCCTGACGGACCCGACGGACCGTGAACGGGACCGGGCGCGGGTGGCGGACATGCGGCGGCGGTAGCGAACTGCAAGAAGAGACAGCGGTGCCCGCCTCGCGTACGCGAGGCGGGCACCGTCACTCATGCGGGCGGACCGCCGAAATCAGTCGGTGTAGAAGTATGCCTCTTCACAGATTTCGTCGACCCTCTCTTCTCCGAGCCGGGACTCCAGGGCCGTGCAGATGACGTTCCTCATCTCGGCAAGCCTTGTCCGCACATCGCGGTCCACGATGTACCGGACGAGGATCTCGGGGTCCTGTCCGCCCGTGCCGATGCGCGAGAGGATCCTGTCCAGCGACACGACGTACTCGTTGAGGTCGCGAGCGGCCACGATCGCGTCCGACAAGGACATCTCTACGCTGTCCGGCTGGTTCTGCGAGGCAGTCTCTGTCATCGGACGACCCTGATGTTGGATATCTTCGCGGTGCCCTTCACCGTCCATTCGTAGATGTTCATCGTTGAATTGTATTCCTTGGTTACGAGATGGGCCGGGATGTCGAACTCGACGACATGGCGCCCGCGTCCCCGACCGATACCGAGCGTCTTCTCCGCATCCGTGGGACTCATCGGCTTGCCCTTGGCCGGAACGAGGAACACCTTGTTCTGGTCACTGGCGATGATCTGCTGCGACGACACGATTCCGTTCTTGCCCTTGCTGTTCGTGTAGTGGCGCATGCGGACCATCTCGACGGGCTTGTCGTCGCCCCCGCCCTGGGCCTTGGAGCCGCCGGACCCGCCGGAGCCTCCAGAGCCCTCCGAACCACGGCGGTCGTTGTCCTTGCTCGGGCTGTCGTTCCTCCTCGTTTCCGAGGAACGGGACGACTTGCCGTCGCGGGCCGAGTGCCTGGCCTTCGTCGAAGACGACTTGCCCTGCCGGGCCGCGAATGCCTTGGTCTCGTCGGCGCGTTTGGCGGCTGCGGCTGCCGCCTCCTGTGCGGCTCTGCGGGCCGCTGCTGCTTCCTCCTCCAGCTTTCTCGCGCGCTCGGCGGCCTCCTCTACCGCGCGTTTCCATTCCTCCAGGTCCTCGGCGTACTTCGCCATGTCCCGTTCGTAGCGCTCGACCTTGGCGAGGATGTTGCGTGCCTGGGCGAGTTTGTGGGACCAGCTGTTGAAGGCTTCCCAGGCACGGTCGAGTGCCTTGAGGATGCGCTTGGCGCGCCCTGCGAAGGGCAGGGCAGCGTCAAGGGCGAGGCCGGCGCAGGCTCCCCACGATCCGTTGAGGCAGTCGCGGATGTCGTTGTAGCCGGAGGCGTCCTTCAGGATGCCCATGGCGATGTCGAGTGCCACGTCCAGGGCGCTCTTGCCCTGGATCGCGCGGGCCCAGGCGGCTTCGGCCTCGGTGAAGTCCTTGACCGGCATCACGGGCGGTGCGATGGACAGCCCGCTCGGGTCGCTGAACGTCACCGGCGAGTTGTTCGCGTAGGCGTACGGGTTCTGCTGTTTGGGTTCGTTGAAGTCGACGATGGGGTCGACCGAGAGGAACCGGGCGGTTGCCGGGTCGTACTCGCGTGCGCCGAGGTGGACGGTGCCGATGGACTCGTCGATCTCGCCGCCGACGAAGCCCTTCTTGCCCGGCCAGACCGCCGGAGCGATGCCGCGGGCCTCGCCGTAGGGCGTGAACTTGCGGCGGGTGACGACCGAGGTCTTGGCGTCCACGGAGGTGGTCGCCGTGCCGTTGTGGTCGGTCATCAGGTACGACGTGGTGATCACGCCGTCCTTGGCCGTCTTGACCATGGTCGGACCGGCCGGGTGGGCGTAGTAGCGGGTGCCCTCCAGCTTGCCCGCCGCGGTCAGCTTGACCTCGGTGCCCGGCAGGTAGAGCGTGGCGCCGGTCTTGTCCCGCTTGATCAGACGGCTGCCGCCGGCGTCGTAGACGAATGACGTCGACTCGGTGCCCTTGGTGACCTTCTCCAACTGGCCTGAGATGTTCCAGTCCAGGGTCTGGGTCTCGCCCTGGATGGTGCGGGTCTTGGTGTTGCCGACCTCGTCGTAGGTGTAGGACTCGGTGCGGGATCCGCCGGGTCCGGTGGTGTCGACCTTCTTCAGCCCGTTGGCGCCGGCCTGGCCGGGGGTGCCGTAGGTGTAGGTGCGGGTGACGTCCTTGGTGAGGTCACCGGTGGGGGAGTGCTGGACCTCCTTGGTGCGGTTGCCGGCCGCGTCGAAGCTGTAGGAGCTCCAGTACGGGGTGGGTCCGCCGACCTGCGGCTTGGAGCCCGGGCCTGCGGCGTTCGGCTTGGCGGCGCAGTCGTCCGTGGCGGTCCATGCCTCGTTCATGCGGCGCATGTAGTCGTAGGCGAAGCACTGGACGTCCGGGGTGGCGCTGGGACCTTCCTTGTCGGTGATCTTGAGGATGTTCCCGGCGTCGTCGTAGTCGAACAGCGTGTCGCTGATGCGGCCCGGCGCCTTCTCGGTGTCCTTGACGGTCCGGGTCAGGCGGCGGGTCTGCTCGTCGTAGAAGTTCGACGTGTACACCTGCGAGCCGGCGGGGCCGGAGTGAGTCCGCAGGACGTCGCCCATCGGCGAGTAGTCGACCTTGTCGACGAAGGTCTTGCCCTCGATGCCCATGACGGTGGGCAGCTCGAAGTGGTTGTACTTCATCGTGGTGAGCTCGATGGGCAGGCCGGCGACGGCCGGCTGCTCTGTCCACTCGGTCAGACCGGTGTTCTCCCGGTAGCCCGAAGTGAACTCGTAGGTGCCGGCGAGGCCGCCCTCCTCCGACGGGATGGTGATCTTGGTTCCAGTCGGACGGTACTCGGTGTCGTACCCCGTCAGTTCCTGTGTGTAAGCCTTGTTGCCCACGTATCGCGTCGAGGACACCGGCATACCGATGGCGCCGGGCAGGGTGTCGAACGTGGCCGAGGTCAGCTTCGGGCCCGTCACCGAGCCTTCGCGGGTCGCGATGACCCGACCGAGCGTGTCGTACTCCATGGCGACGGTCTTGCCTCGGCCGTCGGTCATGGTCGCCGGCCGGTCACCCGGGCCGTACGTCACCGTCGTCGTGCCCTTGTCGGGGTCCGTCTGCTTGGTCTGGCGGCCACGGATGTCGTACTCGAAGCCCCACTTGTCGCCAGCCTGATTGACGACCGACTCCAGCATGCCGCGCTGGTTGTAGGCGTAGGTCGTCTTGTCGTACGCGCCCGTCGGCGAGTCCGAGCGGAAGAACCGCAGCTCGGTCTTGCGGCCGTCACCGTCGAGGAATGCCTGGGTCGGGGTCTCGCCCTTCGGGGGGTCGACGGTGATGTTGTCGCCGCCGTAGGCGGTGGTGGTACGGGAGGTCTCCTCGCCGAACTTGCGGGAGATCTGGGCGATGGAGCGGCCGGAGCCGTCGTACTGGGTCACCGTGGAGGACGGGACCTCGTTGTCCTTGGGTGCGAACTGGACGCCGGAGGCTTCGCCCGCGGTGTAGTAGGCGCCGTTGGACTTCCAGACCTGGCCGAGGCTGTTGTAGAAGGTGTCGGAGATGACACGTCCGCCGGCCAGGGCCTCCATCTGGGTCTGGCGGATGCGCAGGCTGCTGTCGTAGATGTCGTAGCTGGTGCGGTACGTACCGTCGTCCAGCAGCGCCTTGTTGCTGATGACCACCGGACCGTCGGTACGGACGTCGTACGAGAAGATGCCGTCCGGCGACTTACTGGTGGGGTTCCGCGACGGGGACCACACCTTCCCCAGTCGTCCGAGGGCGTCGTACTCCATGACCTGGCGGCGGCCGTTGGTGTCCTGCTTGGCCAGGACCGAGCCACGTCCCTGGTCGGTCTCCGTGGTCTCCGTGTGACCGGCGTGGTTGGTGGTCACGACCTTGGTGACGAGCTGACCCGAGGCCGGGGCGTAGTCCAGCTTCGTGACCTTGCCGAACACATCGGTCGTGGTCTTCGGACGGCCGTACGCGTCGTAGGTCGCGCTGCCGTCCACCTGGTACTGCGGAGTGCTGCCGGAATACCCGGTCAGCGACTCGGTGGACTTCACATTTCCCGCTGCGTCGTAGGACATCTTGATGTCCGAGGTGATGTCGGCCGGGCGCTGGACGGCCACATCACATGCCTTGGCGGCGACTTCCACGCGGTTCTGGCGGGCGATGATCCAACGGGTCTCGTCCGCATCGTATTGATAACGGGCGCAACTGTCGTCGGACGGGTCCGCGACATCGCCGAGGTTGGACACCGAGGTGACGAGGCCCCGGGTGTCGTACTCGGTGTTCATTGCGGTGCGGCGCCAGCCGCGGTTCTCGGACAGCAGGATGCGGGACTTGACGCCCGTGGTCTGCTGGACGTACGCCTGCTGCGGTTCGATGTCCTCTTCGGGGACTTCGCCCTTGCGGAGGCGGGTGGCGGTGGGGCCGTGCAGCCAGGGGGTGTAGGTGGTGGCTGCTTCGAGGGCGCCGCCTTCGCCGTTGTAGGCCAGGACCTCGCGGGTCTGGCCGGCGTAGAGGCGGTGGTCGGCGATCTCGATGCCCTCGGAGTCCTTGACCTTGACCGACTTCCTGCCGCCGTCGGGGCCGGCGCGGTCCCCGTCCAGGCCGCGGAAGAACAGGGTCTCGGTCATGGACCGCTTATCGGGGGCCGCACCGATGTACGTGCGGACTCGCTCGTAGCCGCGCCACTGCGACCAGGTACGCGTCTTCGGCCGCATCATCTCCGTCTCGTCGTCGAAGGCCCAGGCGGGCTTTCCGAGGAACTGGTAGGAGGTGGTGCGGGTGGGCGAGTTGCCGTTGCGGTCCTCTTCACGGACGGAGTCCACGATGTGCTTGTGGAACCAGTCGGTGGAGTAGATCTTGCGCTCGCGCTTGGGGTCGGTCGGGTCCGGGAGTTCGGAGACGACCGGGTAGCAGCGGAGCGTGTTGTTCTCCGGTGAGGCCGGCATGACCTTGGGGTCGGTGGCCTTGCACTCGGTGGGTGCGTAGTTGACCGCGATGGTGGAGCCGGTCTCGGTGTCGATCGCCTCGATGCGGTAGCGCTTGAAGGGGACCTTGCCGTCGCCGTTGCTGTCGACTCGGTTGTCGAGCTGCTTGCCGCGGAACTTCACCGCAGGGAGCTCGATCTCCGCGTTCGCCGTGCCCGCCACCGTCGTGCCGTTCTTGCCCACGTGGCGGATCTCCGACAGCCACAGCGGGTAGTCCGAGCCGTCACCGGTCTGCGGGAAGTCCTGGACGAGCTTCCAGGTGTCGACCGGCTTGTGGGTGGTGCCGTTCCACACGAACGTGTTGACGTCCGTGAGGCGCTTGCGGCTGAAGAAGGTCGGGGTGAACCGGCCCTTGCACTCCTCGCCCTTGGCACACAGCTGGTCGCCGGGGGTGTCCGGCCACTGCTTGGCGATGTTCCAGTCGACCTCCGGCTTGAGCTTGGCCGGGTCGCAGTCGAAGGTCTGCGTTTTGAGGCAGCGTTCGGCGACGGTGAAGCGGGCCTCGGCGGGGGCGGCGGCGAAGAGGTTGTCCTCGCGCAGGCCCCAGGAGATCCGGTCCAGCCAGCCGGAGCGGGTGTACTCGCGGGCGGTGGAGCCGCCGGCGATCTTGTAGTTGGAGCCGTAGTGGTTCTGCTCCTTCTGGTACCAGTACGTCATCGCGTTCCCGCGGGGGTCCACGACGTAGTCCAGGTTCCAGCGGTACGCCTGGTCACAGACCGCATCGGCGAACGTGGCGTTGTAGCACGGCTCGCCCGGGTGGTTGGCGTAGACCGGGACCGTCCAGGTGGAGTTGGTCACCGGCTTGCCCGCCGCCCAGTTCTTCAGCTTGTTGAGGCCGAAGTAGAACTGGATGCCCTGGGGGTTGGTGAACCGCCAGTGCTCGCCTTCCTTGTCGCCGTTGTCGGCGCCGGGGAGGAGTTCCAGGCGGGAGCCGTCGTCCTTGGCCGGACGCCACTTCTTGGTCTTGTCGTCCAGGACGAGCGGGGTCGAGCCGCCGTTCAGGGACATGGTGACCATGGGCGCGCCGTGGCAGAGGTCGCCGGTGTCGTCCTTCGGGTTGTTGTACCCGGAGTCCTTGCGCTTGTCCTGGCTGCAGGGGACGTAGCCGCGTTCGATGTAGTTCGAGGCGAGGTCCCAGCCGTCGCCCACCCAGGAGGTCTGCTGCTGGGAGGCGTTGGTGCGGCCGTCGATCGTCGCGCTGGAGTAGCCCAGGGACAGGGACGGGCTCGGGCCGCCGAGCGAGGCGGGGATGTCCAGCGGGTAGGACCAGGAGAAGTCACCCGCCGAGCCGCCGGCCTGCCAGGAACCCGAAGCGCTGAGGCTGGTGGCCTTGTAGGTGCCGTTGGCGCCGTCCGCGCCGGCCGTGGCGGACAGCATCATCGCGCCGCCGGCCGCAGCGGCGGCCGGGGCGGACATGAACGCGCTGCCCGCGGACTTCGCAGCCGGACCCGGGTTGGCCGGGGCGTCGAAGGTCGCGATGAGCTTGCCGGTGACGGGGTCGTTCTTCGTCACCACGTCCTTGGTCTCGCGGCACTCCGGGCGCTCGGGGGTGGTGAAGGCACACGCCGGAACGGCCTTGAAGCGGAGGCGGGAACCCCAGCCACCGCCGTAGGCGTTCTTGAACGCGTTGTAGTCCAGCTCCACCGACACCGGGGCCGAAGCCTTGCCCGCGTCGGTCCGCTGGACCGACAGCAGCAGGCCGTTGCCGGCCCCGGCGCGCTTGGCCGTGGCCCGGTCGTGCAGGTCGACCTTGACCTTGACCCCGCCCGTGGCGTCGGCCGCCGGAGCCCCCGCGGCTGCGGCGGAACGGCGGTCTGCCGAGAGCGGGTTCTTGGTGGGGAGGGCGGAGACGGAGACGGGGAGCGTGCCCGCCTTCACCGCCTTGCCGGGCTTGCCCGCGCCGTCTGCGGCCGGTGCGGAACCGGCAGCGGACTCCATGGCCGAACCGGTGGCCGATTTCAGTGCCGCGGCGGCCGGGGCCGGTGCCTCGGGCAGGCTGATCTCAGCCGTACCGGGTGCGGGCCAGGCCACGCCCGGCGCGGACTTCCACGCCTTCTTCTGTGATTCCGCGGGCCCGGGCGCCGGCTTGCCCTTGACGTCGGTACCGCTGACCTTCGTCAGCTTCTGATGGCCGGGCAGCTTGGGCTTGGAGTCCGCCGAGGCCTCCACCACGGTCAGACCCGTGGCCAGCAAGCTGGCGGCGATGAGCGGTATCGGCCACCGCCACGCACGACTCAACGGCGCACGCATTGCATGCGCCTGGGTTCTTTTCA
The DNA here is from genome assembly GCF_008642295.1 of Streptomyces venezuelae. Lineage (GTDB taxonomy): Bacteria > Actinomycetota > Actinomycetes > Streptomycetales > Streptomycetaceae > Streptomyces > Streptomyces venezuelae_C. Next base: position 4,544,725 of record NZ_CP029190.1, read on the forward strand.
AGATTCGAACACTCCCGATTATGGCACGCGGATCACTGTGATTCCGCGCATTTATCAAACGGGCAGAACCTAACAGTGGCGGGCTTGGCAGTCGAGAAATATCCGGAAGGGTGAAGTCCGTATAGACGCTGGTTGGAGGGGTGGAGGCGGGGCGCTTAAATCGGAATTTGGCATTCCTGTTGGTCTTCGTGTATATGCGCGGATGGTCTCGTGAGGTGGGATCCGGGTCGAATAAATGCCCCCGCGGCTGCTACAAATCAATCGAACACGTCGAGCCGATATCGGGATGGCTGGATTCCGCTTTCCGGTTGGAGGCTCAGCCGACTCTTTTCGGCCGCGCCGGGGGGTGCGGTCGGAACCGAAACGAGGACCCACTCAGTGAGACCTTTGCCGACGCGGACCCGCGTCACCGGGTCGCCCTCCCGCAGGGCACCCGTACTCACCGTGGCGACCGCCCTGGTCGCCACCATGCTCGGCGCGGTGCCCATCGCCGCGGCGGCCGGACCGGGGCTCGCCCCGGCCGCCGCCAAGCCCAAGCCCGGCAAGCCTGCCGCCACCGAGTCCGAGCAGGCCGTCAAGGCCAGTGCCGAGGCCAAGCGCACCGGCAAGCGCGTCGAGATCGTCTCCCAGCGCACCGAGAGCGAGGAGGTCTGGGCCAACCCGGACGGCTCCTTCTCCACCGAGCAGGCGCTGGTGCCGATCCGCGTCCACCGCGGCGGCAAGCTCGTCCCCGTGGACACCGGCCTGGCCAAGCAGAAGGACGGCCGGATCGCCACCAAGGCCACCCGGACCGGACTCTCCTTCTCCGGCGGCGGTGCCGCCCCGCTGGTGACCATGCGCAAGGACGGCCGGGACGTCTCGCTGAGCTGGCCGAAGCCGCTGCCCAAGCCGACGGTGGAGGGCAACAGCGCCACCTACGCGGAGGTGCTCAAGGGCGTCGACCTGCGGGTCGCCGCGGACGCCACCGGTTTCTCGCACCAGCTGATCGTGAAGAACCGGGAGGCAGCCGCCAATCCGGAGCTTGCCTCCCTCACGTTCGGCCTCAAGGGCAACGGCGTCAGCGTCCGCAAGGAGGCCAACGGCGAGCTCCAGGCCGTCGACCCCTCCGGGCAGACCCTGTTCAGCTCCGCCAAGCCCCAGATGTGGGACGCGGGAGGGGAGAAGACGGCGGCTGCACAGCCCGCCGCGGACCCCAAGTCGCCCGCAGCCAAGGCCCCCGCAGCCAAGGCCCCGGCCGCCAAGGCCGCCGCCAACTCCCCGGCCGCCGCCCAGACGCCCGCACCGGCCGCACCCGCCGCGCAGGCCGACGGCACGCCCGTCACCGAGGGCATCGACATCGGCAGCAAGCAGGCCGACCTCGGCATCGACCTCAAGGGCGACAAGCTCACCCTCACCACGGACCGGCAGCTGCTGACGGCCCCGGACACCACGTACCCCGTCGTCATCGACCCGAAGTGGCGGGACGACTGGAAGTCCGCCTGGACGGTGGCCTACAAGCACAACGGCATCGGGGGCACCGCCGACACCAACTACTGGAACGGCGGCACCCTCAGCAACGACGCCCGCGTCGGCTGCGCCAAGGACGCCGCCAAGGGCGGCGCCGTGGTCTGCGCCAAGACCTTCTTCCAGGTCCCCATGGGCAACCTGTGGGGCAAGAAGATCCACGATGCCACCCTGCGGATCCAGCAGAAGTCGGCCGGCTCCTGGAGCTGCAAGTCGGGTGACATCCAGGTCTGGGACACCGGCACCATCAGCAAGAAGACCACCTGGAACAACCAGCCGGACTGGAGCCGGATGGTGGACGCCTCCGGCCAGTCCTACGGTGGCCGCAACTGCCCCGGTGACGGCGACACCATCGAGCTCAACGTGACCTCCGCGGTCGCCGCCGCCGCGAAGGGCAAGTGGCCGACGTGGACCCTGGGCCTGAAGGCCGCGAAGGACACCGTCGACGTCTCCTGGCGGAAGATGAACCCGGACAGCGTCCGCATCTCCACCAAGTACAACACCCTCCCGACCGTCTCCGAGCGCACGACGGACCCGTACGTGCCCTGCGCCGGCGGCACCATCGGCCGCACGGACCAGGTCGTCCTGCGCGCCCGGGTGAAGGACGCCGAGGACAACGGCCTCACCGCCGAGTTCCACTACTGGAAGGCCGACGACTACAGCGGCACGCTGAAGAAGGTCTCCGACAAGAAGACCTCGGGCAATGTCGCCATGGCGACGATCCCGGCGCCCACCGACGGGTCCTACAAGTGGGACGTCCGGGTCTCCGACGGCACCGACGCCAGCGCCTGGGCCGGCCAGTGCTCGTTCACGGTGGACCTGAAGGGCCCGACCTTCAAGCCCAAGGTCTCCTCGGCGCAGTTCCCCGAGGACAACCAGACGGACAACGGCTACGCCCGCACCGAGGGCACGTTCAAGTTCGAGAACGGCGGGGCGGCGGACGTCGCCAAGTACCAGTGGTACACCTCCGACAACCCGACCGTCCGTACGGCCGTCCCGGCCACCAAGGGCGGACCGGCCGAGGTCAAGTACACCCCGCTGGCGGCCGGCCCCCACAGCCTCTACGTGTGGAGCCTGGACGCGGCGGGCAACCCCTCGAACAAGACGTTCTTCCAGTACTACGCCAAGCGCCCGCTGGAGCGGGACAAGCACGGCGACGTCAACGGCGACGGCCAGACGGACATCTGGAGCGTCGACCCGGGTGACGGCCAGCTGTGGGTGGTCCCCGGTACGACCGGCGGCGCCTTCGGCGTGCCGCGCAAGACCGACCACGGCAACTTCGCCGGCGCCCGGTCCCTGACGCAGTGGGGCAGCTGGAACGAGGGCGACTTCTACGAGGACCTGATCTCCCTGGAGCCCTCGGCCGACTCGACCCGCCAGAACCTCTACGTCTACCGCGGCGCGGGCAACGGCGAGCTCGAGGACCCCGAGACCAGCAGGATCGAGCTGTCGACCCGCTACGACGACAACGACCACTGGGCCAACGCCGACCAGGTGCTGGCCATCGGCAGCATCAACGACGACCCGCTGCCCGATGAGGCCTCCGGCGACGGCAAGATCGACGAAGCGGACCAGCCCGATCTGCTGGTCAAGACCGGCGCGGAGCTCTGGCTCTACTTCGGCCAGCCCGACGGCGTACTGGACCGGCGTTCCTACGACCCGATCCCGCTCGGCAACGCCGACTGGCAGAACATGGATCTCATCGCGCCCGGCGACCTCAACAAGGACGGTCTGCCGGAGCTCTGGGCCCGCGACAAGGTCAGCGGCAAGATCCACCAGTACACCAGCCGCCTGTCCACCGACAGCGCCTCCAAGGCCGGCATCGACCTGGCCGTCTACGGTGAGGCGGCCCCGCGCGCCGAGTCCATCGGCACCGGCTTCACCGGTGCGGCCCGGCCCCACCTGACCAGCATCGGCGACTTCGAGAAGGACGGCTTCGCCGACCTGTGGTCCCGCGACAACAACGGCGTGCTCTGGGAGTTCCAGGGCCGTCAGCCGGTCGGCGGGTCCGCCTTCGGTGCGCCCCGCCAGATCGCGGTCGGCGGTACCCCGTGGACCACCTGCGAGAACGTGGCCTCGGCAATCTCCGGGTCGCACCAGCTCTGCGGGCCGATCCTGGCGAAGTTCAAGGCCAAGGGCGGCGTCACCGGCCTTGGCAAGCCCGCGGGCAACGTCACGGAGAACCCCGACGGCGGCAAGTTCGTCCACCTCCGTTCCAACGGCTCCACCAGCAACAACGTCTCCATCTACTGGCACCCGAGCACCGGTGCCTGGATGGTCGAGGGCGGCATCCGCGCGAAGTGGTTCGCCCTCGGCGCGGAGAAGGGCATCCTCGGCTACCCGACCTCCGACGAGGGCAAGACCTTCGACGAGGTCGGCCGGTTCAGCACCTTCAGCGGCTCCGGCGGCGCCGGCGCGATCTACTGGACGCCGGACTTCGACGCCTGGTCGGTCCACGGCGGCATCTACAACCGCTACGTCCAGATGGGCGGCCCGAGCCGCCTCGGCTACCCGACGACCGACGAGACCAACCACACCGACGGCAAGGGCCGCTACAACCACTTCCGCAAGCGCGGCCAGACCGCGGACAGCGCCTCCATCTACTGGACCTCCGCCACGGGCGCGCACCCGGTCTACGGCTCCATCCGCAGCAAGTGGATCGCGCTCGGCGCGGAGAAGAGCTTCCTCGGGTACCCGAAGTCCGACGAGTACGACGTCGCGGCCGGTCCCCGCACGGACTTCGCCGGGGGCTACATCCGCTACAACCGCACGACCGGTGTGGCGCTGGAGCACCGCCCCGAGGACCGCACCGCGCACCTGCGGACGGACCTGTCCGGCGACTTCAACGGTGACGGCCGCAGCGACATGGCGACCGTCTACAACTACGAGGACAACACCTCCGCCCTGTGGGTGCTCGACGCCCGCGGCGACGGCGGTTTCGAGGAGCCGACGGTCCGCTGGACCAGCAACAAGGGCAGCTTCGACTACGACCGCGCCAAGTGGCTCTCCGGTGACTTCAACGGCGACGGCCGCACCGACATCGCGGCGGTGTACAGCTACGCAGACGGCAGCAACGCCCTGTGGAACTTCCTGTCCAACGCCGACGGCACCTTCACCCCGGTCAAGGGTCTGACGGCGGCCAAGGGCAACTTCGACTGGACCAAGGGCATCTACGTCGCCGGTGACTACAACGGCGACGGGCGGTCCGACATCGCCATGGTCTACGACTACGGCGACGGCGCGGCCGGCCTGCACACCTGGACGGGCAACGCCAACGGCACCTTCAACTCGGGCGTCGCCAGCTGGCGGGTGCCCACCGGCAACTGGTGGATCTTCCACGCCTCGTTCCGGTCCGGTGACGTCAACGGCGACGGCCGCGACGACATCCTCGCGCTGTACGGCTACACCGCCGGCGGCGTCGCGATGTTCACCTTCATCGGCCAGCCGAACGGCGGGTTCGCCGCCCCGGTCAAGTCGTGGACCAAGACCAAGGAGCAGTGGGAGTACGCCCGCACCAAGTTCACGGTCGGCGACTACAACGGCGACGGCCGTGCCGACGCGGCACTGATGTACGACCATGCTGACGGCAGCGACTCGCTGGACACGCTGCTCGGCCAGGCCGACGGCAAGGTCGGCGCGGAGCTCCGCAGCTGGGAAACCCCCGACGGCAACTGGTACGCGGGCAGCACGGGCCTGCTGGTGTCGGGCGACGCCGACGGCGACGGCCGCGGGGACCTGTCCATCATGTACAACTACGCGATCGGCTCCACCAGCGTGTTCACCTTCAAGGGACGCACCGACGGAGGCTTCGAGAGCACCCTGCGGAGCTGGAACGCCCCGCCGGGTACCTGGTAACACCCGCTTGACATGACGGAGCCCCCGCCCGGAGAACTTCGGTTCTAGTGGTCGTTGCAACACCCCAGCTCAGGGGATGCGATGGACTTCAAAACCGCCGAACCGGTCGGGGGCTTCGTCGTGCGCGTGGCCGTGAGGCCGGTGACTCAGCCGGGAGACCGAAGGCACCGCCGGTGGCCGACTTCAGTGCGGTTGCCGGCGCGGCCGGGGCGTTCAGCAGCTCGATTTCGGCCGAACCGGCCGCCGGCCGGAGGCTGCGGACGCCTCCAGCACCGTCATGCCACTGGCCGGCAATGTGCTGGCCAGCAGCGGTATGGGCCACCGCCAGACACGCCTCGGAGGCGCACGCATCGCATGCGTCCGGGATCGTCTCAAAATTCGAACACTCCCCGTTGGGTCGCGCGGATCACGGTGATTTCGCGCTGTCGATTAATCGCGCTGAATTTAGCGGCGGGTGTTCGGGGATGGTGACGTTTCCGATGGGTGGCGGGATGGGCTCGCGGTCCATCGTCACTGGTCCGAGCAGGGTAAGCGGAACTCCGTATTCGGAATTTTTAATTCCGGTGAACGTCTGATAAAGGGCCGTGGCGGTCGATGGCTTCGTGGGGTATCGCCTCGAATTTCCGGTGGCTCGGGTGCTACAAATCAATCGAACAAGCATGGCCTGTTGGTGGATGGCTGAATTTCAGACTCCGCTTAGAGGTTCAAACGATCTTTTCCGGCCACCCCTGAGAGGGGGCCGCCGGAAACCGACCTCGAGGACTCAATCAGTGAGACCAATCCCGACGCGGGACCGCGTCGCGGGACCGCCCTCTCGGAGGGCACCCGTACTCACCCTGGCGACCGCGCTCGCCGCCACCCTGATCGGCGCCTTGCCCGCGGTTGCGGCGGGGGCACCCGCGTTCGCGTCCGCCGCGCAGGCCGCCAACGCCGCCAAGGCGGCGCAGGACGACCAGCAGAACATGTCCCCCGAGGCGAAGGCCTCGGCCAAGGCCAGTACCGACGCCAAGCGCACCGGCAAGCGCGTCGAGGTGCCCTCGCTGCGTTCGGAGACCGATGAGGTCTGGGCGAACCCGGACGGTTCGTTCACCTCCGAGCAGTCCCTGGTGCCCACCCGCGTCCGTCGCGGTGGAGCCTACGTCCCGGTGGACACCGGACTGGCCAAGCAGAAGGACGGCCGGATCGCCCCCAAGGCGACCGTCGCCGGGCTCAGCTTCTCCGGCGGTGGCAACGCCCCGCTGGTCACCATGCGCAAGGACGGCCGGGACATCACCCTGTCCTGGCCGAAGCCGCTGCCCGCCCCGACCGTCCAGGGCAACAGTGCCACGTACGCCGAGGTCATGAAGGGCGTGGACCTGCGGGTCAGCGCGGACGTGACCGGCTTCTCGCACCAGCTGGTCGTCAAGAACCGCGAGGCCGCGGCCAACCCGGAGCTGGCCTCCGTCGACTTCGGCCTCAAGGGGAACGGTGTCACCGTCCGCAAGGAGGCCAACGGCGAGCTGCGGGCCGTCGACCCCGCGGGCCAGACCCTGTTCAGCTCCGCCAAGCCCCAGATGTGGGACTCCGGCGCGGACAAGCCCGCCGCGCAGCCGCCCGCGGCGAAGCCCGCGGGCGACGCGAAGGCCGTGGCCGAGGCGAAGGCCGCGGCCGGTGCAAAGGCTGGTGCCCTCGCGGCCCCCGCCGCCGGAGCGACCCCGGCGCCGTCCGCCGACCGGGTGCCCGCCGTCGACGGCATCTCCCTCGGCACCAAGCAGGCCGACCTCGGCGTGGCGCTGAAGGCCGACAAGCTCACCCTCACCACCGACCGCAACCTGCTCACCGCCGCCGACACCACCTTCCCGGTCGTCATCGACCCGGTGTGGCGGGACGACTGGAAGTCGGCCTGGGCGGTCGCCTACAAGCACAACGCCATCCCCGGTTCCGCGAGCACCAACTACTGGAACGGCGGCACCCTCAGCAACGACGCCCGCGTCGGCTGCGCCAAGGACGCCCAGCGGGGCAACGCCGTCGTCTGTGCCAAGACCTTCTTCCAGGTCGGTATGGGCGGTCTGGGCGGCAAGCAGATCCTGGACGCCACCCTGCGCATCCAGCAGAAGTCGGCCGGCTCCTGGAGCTGCAAGTCCGGTGACATCCAGGTCTGGGACACCGACGCCATCAGCGGCTCCACCACCTGGAACAACCAGCCCGCCTGGAAGCGGATGGTGGATGCCTCCGGTCAGTCCTACGGTGGCCGCAACTGTCCCGGTGACGGCGACACCATCGAGCTGAACGTGACCTCCGCGGTCGCCGACGCAGCCCGCTGGAGCTGGCCCGCCTGGACCTTCGGTCTGAAGTCCGCCAACGACACGGTCGACGTCTCCTGGCGGAAGATGAACCCGGACAGCGTGCGCATCTCCACGCAGTACAACACTCTGCCCAACGCCATCCCCGCGAACGAGCGCTCGATGCACCCGTCCGTCCCCTGTGCGGGCGGCGAGATCGGCATCACCGACGAGGTGGTGCTGCGCGCCCGCATCACCGACGCCGAGGACAACAAGGTCTGGGCCGAGTTCAACTACTGGAACGCGGACGACTACTGGGGCACGATCCAGCGGCCCAAGGTCGAGATCACCAACGGCAACGTCGCCATCGTGAGGATCCCGAAGGGGGATCTTCCCGGAACCAACTACGTGTGGGACGTGCGCGGTACCGACGGTAGCGGTGAGGGCCCCTGGGCCGGCCGCTGCTCGTTCACCATCGACCGGGAAGCGCCCCGCTGGGCGCCGGGCGTGAGTTCGCCACAGTTCCCCGAGGACGACCAGAAGAACAACGCCTACGCACGCACCGAGGGTACGTTCACCTTCACCCCCAACGGGGTCACCGACGTCGCCAAGTACCAGTGGCACACGGCGTCCGACCCGACCGTCCGTACGGTGAACGTGACCGCCACGGACAAGTCGGCGCAGATCAAGTACACCCCGACCGCGGCGGGCATGCACAGCCTCTTCGTCTGGAGCCTCGACGCCTCCGGCAACCGGTCCAGCGCCACCTCGTACGTCTACCACGCCAAGCGCCAGGCCAACCGGGACAAGCACGGTGACCTCGACGGCAACGGCACGGTCGACATCTGGAGCGTCGACCCCGGTTCCGGCCGGCTGTGGATGCACCCGGGCAACGGAGACGGCTCGTTCGAGCCGTCCAAGAAGCTCGACCGGGGTTCCTTCGCCAACGCGGCCTCGCTGACCCACCGGGGCAGCTGGGACGCGGACTACTACGAGGACCTGGTCGCCCTGCGGCCGGCGCCGGACAACAGCCGCAAGAACCTGTACCTCTACCGCGGCAACGGTGACGGCGACCTGGAGCACACCGACGCCGGCGCCATCGAGATGTCGACCCAGTACTCCTCGGACGACCGCTGGGGCCAGGCCGATCAGGTCGTGGCCATCGGCAGCGTCAACGACGACATCGATCCCATCCTGGAAGCCGGCGACGGCAAGATCGATGCCGCCGACAACCCCGACCTGCTGGTCAAGGAGGGCTCCAACCTCTGGCTCTACGCCGGCACCCCGTCGGGCACGCTCGGCCTGCGCAACTTCCGGCCGATCCCGCTCGGCAACGCCGACTGGCAGGACATGACCCTGATCGCCCCCGGCGACCTCAACAAGGACGGTCTGCCGGAGATCTGGGCCCGCAACAAGACCACGGGCAAGATCCACCAGTACACCAGCCGCAAGACCACGGACACGACGGCGGCAGTGGCCCTGGACCTGACCGTGTACGCGGACCCGGCGGTCCGGACCACCTCCATCGGCACCGGCTTCACCGGCGCCGCCTACCCGCACCTGGCCAGCAACGGGGACTTCGAGAACGACGGCTTCGTCGACCTGTGGTCGCGCAACGGGGACGGTGCGATCACCGAGTTCCCCGGTCGCGCCCTGAGCAACGGTTCCGCCTTCGGTCCCGGCAAGCCGCTCGTCCTCGGCGGTACGCCCTGGAACGAGTGCGAGACCGTCCCGTCGTCCGCCGACGCAGGCGTCAAGCACTCCCTGTGCGGTCCGCTGCTGGCCAAGTTCAAGGCCGCCGGTGGTCTCGCGAGCTTCGGCAAGCCGACGGGCCCCGTCGGTGTGGCCGCCGACGACGGCCGGTTCATGCACTTCCGCATGAACGGCTACACCTACGACAACGCCTCGATCTACTGGCACCGCAACACCGGTGCCTGGATCGTGATGAACGGCAACCGGGAGAAGTGGATCAGCCTCGGGGCGGAGACCGGCTTCCTCGGCTACCCGACCTCGGACGAGATCCGCAACTCCGACGGCGTCGGCGTGGTGTCCACGTTCAGGGGATCGGGCGGCGACGGCGCCATCTACTGGTCGGAGCAGACCGGCTCCTGGTCGATCCACGGCACGATCTACAAGAGGTACCTGGCGGCGGGCGGCCCCGGCGGCTGGCTCGGCTACCCGACCACCGACGAGGTCGGCAACCCCGACGGTGTGGGCCGCTACAACCACTTCCGCCAGCGGGGCCAGACGTCCGACACCGCCTCCATCTACTGGACCTCGACCACCCGCAAGGCCTTGGCGGTCTGGGGCGGGATCCGCAACAAGTGGGTTTCGCTCGGCGCCGAGAAGAGCTTCCTCGGCTACCCGAAGTCGGAGGAGTACGAGGTCTACGGCGGCCCCCGCACGGACTTCGACGGCGGCTACATCCGGCACAACGACACCACCGGTGTGAGCGTCGAGCACAAGCCGAACGACCGCACCGCCCACCTGCGCACCGACCTGGCGGGTGACTTCAACGGCGACGGCCGGTCCGACATGGCCACCGTCTACGACTACGGCAGTGACAACACGGCGCTCTACACCCTGGCCGGCAAGACGGACGGCGGATTCGCCGCGCCCGTGCTCGCCTACGAAACCGGCAAGGGCAACTGGCGCTACAGCCAGTCGCAGTGGGTCGTCGGTGACTTCAACAACGACGGCCGTGACGACCTGGCCGCGCTGTACGACTACCAATGGGGCGAGAACGCCATGTTCACGTTCCTGGGCCAGGCCGACGGGACCTTCGTCCAGCTGGGCAAGAGCGCGCACGTTCCGGCCGGCAGCTGGGAGCCGGGCAAGGCCAAGCTCGTCGCCGGTGACTTCAACGGCGACAAGCGCGACGACGTGGCGTTCTTCTACGACCACGGCGGCTCGACCGGCGCCCACACCTTCCTGTCGAAGCCGGACGGCTCGTTCAACGCCTCCTTCGGCAGCTGGCGCTCCGCGCAGGGCGGCTGGTACTGGAACGAGTCCAAGCAGGTCGCCGGTGACTTCAACGGCGACGGCCGGGACGACATCCTCGCCGTCTACGGCTCCGGCAACGGCACCGTGACCGCGTACACCCTGCTCGGCAAGGCCGACGGCGGCTTCGCCGCCCCGGTGGCCTCGTGGACCCGTACCCCGGGCAACTGGGAGTTCAACAAGAGCCGGATCACCTCGGGCGACTACAACGGCGACGGCCGTGCCGATCTGGCCATCCTGTACGACTACACCGGCGGCAAGGCTGCGCTGTTCACGCTGACCGGCCGGCCCGACGGCGGGATCAACGCGGACTTCAAGAGCTGGGAGAGCCCCGTGGACTCCTGGTGGTCCGGGTCGTACGGCATGCCGGTGTCCGGCGACAGCAACAAGGACGGCCGCGAGGACATCGCGATCATGTACAACTACGGCACCGGAGCCACCGCGGCGTTCACCTTCAAGGCCCGCACCGACGGCGGCTTCGACAGCCCCCTGAAGAGCTGGCAGGCGGCACCGGGTACCTGGTGACACCCGCATGACATGACGAAGCCCCCGCCCGGTCACCCGGGCGGGGGCTTTGCCGTACTACCAAGGCGCCGGACGTCAGTCCTTGATCTCGCAGATCGCGGCGCCCGAGGTGATCGAGGCGCCGACCTCGGCGTTCAGGCCCACGATGGTGCCGGAACGGTGAGCGTTCAGCGGCTGCTCCATCTTCATGGCCTCGAGTACGACCACCAGTTCGCCCTCGGCGACCTGCTGGCCCTCCTCCACCGCAACCTTGACGATGGTGCCCTGCATCGGGGACGCGAGGGTGTCGCCGGAAGCGGCCGGACCGGACTTCTTGGCGGCGCGCCGCTTCGGCTTGGCACCGCCCGCAGCCGCGGTGCGGGCCAGGGTCATGCCCAGCGAGGACGGCAGGGAGACCTCGAGGCGCTTGCCGCCGACCTCGACCACGACGGTCTCGCGGCCCGGCTCCTCCTCCAGGTCCTCCGCCGCCGGGGCGGCGAACGCCGGGATCTCGTTGACGAACTCGGTCTCGATCCACCGGGTGTGCACCCGGAACGGGTCCGAGGTGAACGCCGGGTCGGCCACGACCGCGCGGTGGAACGGAATGGCCGTGGCCATGCCCTCCACCTGGAACTCGGCCAGCGCACGGGCGGCACGCTGCAGGGCCTGCTCACGGGTGGCACCCGTGATGATCAGCTTGGCCAGCAGCGAGTCCCAGGCGGGACCGATGACCGAGCCGGACTCGACGCCCGCGTCCAGGCGGACGCCCGGACCGGTCGGCGGGTTGAACGTGGTGACCGTGCCCGGGGCCGGCAGGAAGTTGCGGCCCGGGTCCTCGCCGTTGATGCGGAACTCGAACGAGTGCCCGCGCAGCACGGGGTCCCCGTAACCGAGCTCCTCGCCGTCGGCGATGCGGAACATCTCCCGGACCAGGTCGATGCCGGTGACCTCTTCGGTGACCGGGTGCTCGACCTGGAGGCGGGTGTTGACCTCGAGGAACGAGATGGTTCCGTCCAGGCCCACCAGGAACTCGACGGTGCCCGCGCCGACGTAGCCGGCCTCCTTGAGGATGGCCTTGGACGCGGCGTACAGCTCCGCGTTCTGCGCCTCGGACAGGAACGGCGCCGGGGCCTCCTCCACCAGCTTCTGGTGGCGGCGCTGCAGCGAGCAGTCACGGGTGGAGACGACCACCACGTTGCCGTGCGAGTCGGCCAGGCACTGGGTCTCCACGTGGCGCGGCTTGTCGAGGTAGCGCTCGACGAAGCACTCGCCGCGCCCGAAGGCGGCGACCGCCTCGCGGACCGCGGAGTCGTACAGCTCCGGAACCTCTTCGAGGGTCCGGGCGACCTTCAGGCCGCGTCCGCCGCCGCCGAAGGCGGCCTTGATGGCGATGGGCAGGCCGTGCTCCTTGGCGAAGGCGACGACCTCCTCGGCACCCGAGACCGGGTCCGGGGTGCCCGCGACCAGCGGGGCCCCGGCCCGCTGGGCGATGTGACGGGCGGCGACCTTGTCACCCAGATCGCGGATGGCCTGCGGGGGCGGACCGATCCAGGTCAGCCCCGCGTCGATGACGGCCTGAGCGAACTCCGCGTTCTCGGAGAGGAAGCCGTATCCGGGGTGGATGGCGTCCGCGCCCGAGTCGGCGGCGGCCTGCAGGACCTTCGCGATGTCCAGATAGCTGGCGGCCGGGGTGTCACCGCCCAACGCGAAGGCTTCGTCGGCCGCGCGGACGTGCAGAGCGTCCCGGTCCGGATCGGCGTATACGGCTACGCTCGCGATCCCGGCGTCCCGGCAGGCCCGGGCAACGCGGACAGCGATTTCGCCACGGTTGGCGATAAGCACCTTGCGCACGATGGCTCCCTCCTTTGAAACAAGCTGAGTTTAGGGACAGCCGACACGGGCTTTCGACCCGTCTCCAGAGGTGAGCTTGCCCACACAGAGCGTTATTCGAGGCCGGTTCGAGTTCAAAGAACCCTTGTGGCGCCCCAGGTCGGGGGCATCCCCAACGGCACAGTAACCCTGTCATGTGGTCAAGGTCTCTGTGCGCACGCGCAGCGGCCCCCGACGATTCTTTGTGGGGTCCCTACGAACGCCCCGATCATTCTTTGCCCGTGCCCAGCCCCTTGTCCCATGGTTTACCCGTTAGTAGCCTCCGGGGCATGCTGCGCAGACTGGTGGCCGGAGTGGCCACCCTCGTGCTCGTCGCGGAAGCGGCGGTTCTCGTCCTCGTCCACGTCGTGCTGGGCAAGACGACGGAGAGCCAGTCCATGTCGATCGCCGGCATGGACCCGGATGTCATGTCCAAGGCAACCTACGCCATGGGTGCGGGGATGGGCGGCTTCCTGCTGCTCTGTGCCGTCCTGCTGGCCCTGGCCGCCGTCCGGGACCGGGCGCCCGGCCGGTTCGCCCGGGCGGTCCTGATCGGCGCGGCCGTCACCCACGGCGTCCTCGGCGCGCTGGTGGTCGGCCTGGTCGGCTGGCCCGCCTTCGCGGTGATGATGCTGATCCTCTGCCTGGTCGTGCTGACCCTGCTGCTCTACGGGGACGCCACGGACACCACGGACGCCACGTACGCCATGGACACCCCGGCCGCCCCCGCCGCTTCGGACCTCCCGGTCACGCCCACAAGTCCGTGATGGACACGCCCAGTTCGCCCAGCAGCGAGCGCAGCAGCGGCAGCGACAGGCCGATCACATTGCCGTGGTCGCCGTCGATGCCCTCGATGAACGGCCCCGAGAGCCCGTCCAGGGTGAAGGCCCCGGCGACGTGCAGCGGCTCCCCGCTCGCCACGTACGCCGCCACCTCCGCGTCCGTCGGCTCGCCGAACCGGACCGTGGTGGAGGCCGTTGCCGACACCTGACGCCCGGTCGCCGTGTCGATCACGCAGTGCCCGGTGCGGAGCACGCCCGCCCGGCCGCGCATCGCCTTCCAGCGGGCCGTGGCCTCCTCGGCGTCCGCCGGCTTGCCCAGCGCCTCGCCGTCCAGTTCCAGTACGGAGTCACAGCCGATCACCAGCGCCCCGGCGGCCGTCTCCAGACCGGCCACCACGCCCGCCTTGGCCTCCGCCAGGGCGAGGGCCAGCTCGGCCGGGGTGTCCGCGTCCACCGAGTCCTCGTCGAACCCGCTGACGACGACGTGCGGGGCGAGCCCGGCCTGGCGCAGCAGGTTGAGCCGGGCGGGGGAGGCGGAGGCGAGGACCAGGGAGCGCGGAGCGGCGGCGGCAGCAGTCATGCCCGCCATCGTAGGGGCGCGCCGAAGCCGCACCGGAATCGCACCGGAACGGCACCGGACCGGCACCGGAACCGCGCTTGGCACCGCGCTAGAAACCGCCCACGCCGAGGACGTACACGAGCACCAGCATGGCCACCGCAAGGACCACCGTCATCCGGCGGATCATCGCCTGCGCCTCGCGCATGTCCTTCGGCGGCTCGTTCTTCGGGTCGGACCAGAGCATGCCCCGATCCTGCTCCCCGGGACCCGGGGGGCGCCTGAGTACGGGTACTCAAGCGCCCCCCGGTGTTCCCGCACGGCTCACGCCGGCCAGTACGTACGCCCCCACGCCCGCGGCCCCGGCTGCGGCACCCGCCGCCGGGCCACCTGCGCCGGATCCGACCACTGGTCCGGGGCCTGCTCCGCGCCCGGCGACGCCGCAGCCAGCACCGCCGCGCGCGCTTGGACCACCGCCAGTGCGGCGGCCAGCTCCTCCGGGGTCGGGTTCCCCTTGACGACCTTGATCATCGGACCTCCTAGAGGGGGATGTTCCCGTGCTTCTTCGGGGGCAGTGCCTCGCGCTTGGTCCGCAGCTGGCGCAGCCCCCTCACAATGTGTGCCCGGGTCTCGGACGGCATCACCACCGCGTCGATGTAACCGCGCTCGGCGGCCGTGTACGGGTTCAGCAGCGTGTCCTCGTACTCGGCGATCAGCTGCGCCCGGACGGCCTCCACATCCTCGCCCGCGGCCTCCGCCTCCGCGATGGCCCGGCGGTGCAGGATGTTCACCGCGCCCTGGGCGCCCATCACCGCGATCTGCGCGGTCGGCCAGGCCAGGTTCAGGTCCGCGCCCAGGTGCTTGGAGCCCATCACGTCGTACGCACCGCCGAAGGCCTTGCGGGTGATCACGGTGATCAGCGGGACGGTGGCCTCGGCGTAGGCGTAGATCAGCTTGGCGCCGCGCCGGATGATGCCGCCGTACTCCTGGTCCACGCCCGGCAGGAAGCCCGGCACGTCCACGAAGGTCAGCACCGGCACGTTGAAGGCGTCGCAGGTCCGGACGAACCGGGCGGCCTTTTCGCTCGCGTTGATGTCCAGACAGCCGGCGAACTGCATCGGCTGGTTGGCGACGATGCCCACCGGGTGCCCCTCGACCCGCCCGAAGCCGGTCAGGATGTTCGGCGCGAACATCGCCTGGGTCTCCAGGAACTCGCCCTCGTCGAGGACGTGCTCCAGCACCGTGTGCATGTCGTACGGCTGGTTGGCGCTGTCCGGGATCAGGATGTCGAGCTCCCGGTCGGCCTCGGAGACCTCCGTGTCCGCCTCCTCCGGGAAGGCCGGCGGCTCCGACAGGTTGTTCGAAGGGAGGTAGGAGAGCAGCGACTTGACGTACTCGATCGCGTCCTTCTCGTCGCCCGCCATGTGGTGCGCCACACCGGAGGTGGTGTTGTGGGTCCGGGCGCCGCCCAGCTCCTCGAAGCCGACGTCCTCGCCGGTGACCGTCTTGATGACGTCCGGACCGGTGATGAACATGTGCGAGGTCTGGTCGACCATCACGGTGAAGTCGGTGATCGCCGGGGAGTACACGGCACCGCCCGCACAGGGGCCGACGACCAGGCTGATCTGCGGGATCACCCCGGAGGCGTGGGTGTTCCGGCGGAAGATCTCCCCGTACATGCCGAGGGCCATCACGCCCTCCTGGATGCGTGCGCCGCCAGAGTCGTTGATACCGACCACCGGGCAGCCGGTCTTCAGCGCGAAGTCCATCACCTTCATGATCTTCTGGCCGAAGACCTCGCCGAGGGCTCCGCCGAACACGGTGAAGTCCTGCGAGAACACGGCGACGGGCCGGCCGTCGACGGTGCCGTAACCGGTGACGACGCCGTCGCCGTACGGGCGGGTCTTCTCCAGCCCGAAGTTGCTGGACCGGTGCCGGGCGAGCTCGTCGAGCTCGACGAAGGAGCCCTCGTCGAGAAGCAGCGCCACCCGCTCACGAGCCGTCAGCTTGCCCTTGGCATGCTGCTTCTCCACGGCGCGCGCCGAGCCGGCGTGCGTGGCTTCGTCGATCCGGCGCTGCAGGTCCGCGATCTTGCCCGCGGTGGTGTGGATGTCGATCGGCTCTGAGGGTTGAGACATCGGGGTCGCGGCTCCCTGAGTGGTGTCCACTGCCTGGTCAATTGATTGACTACTGCTGGCTACTGGTGCGTAGCGTATCGGCGGGCATGGCGCACGGCAGTGCGGCGTTTGACACACCTAATGTGGCTTGCATGACGCCATCAGATGCCTCCGCCGAATCGGCCGGACGCTGGTCGAGCCTCGACCGGCCGCCCCTCAACGCCGCCTCGCTGCGCCGCGCCCTCGTCACCCCCGACAGCCTGTGGACCTCGCTGGAGGTCGTCGAAACCACCGGGTCCACCAACAGCGACCTGGCCGCGCGGGCCGGAGAGCTGCCCGAGGGCGCGGTGCTGGTCGCCGAGGAGCAGAGCGCCGGCCGCGGACGCCTCGACCGCAGCTGGGAGGCACCGGCGCGGTCCGGGCTGTTCTTCTCCGTCCTGCTGAAGCCGGCGGAGGTGCCGGTGGAGCGGTGGGGGTGGCTGACCCTGCTGGCGGGGGTCGCCACCGCGACCGGGCTGTCGCGGGCGGCCGGGGTGGACACGGCACTCAAATGGCCCAACGACCTGCTGGTCACCGTGGACGGCGAGGAGCGGAAGACGGGCGGCATCCTCGCGGAGAAGGCCGAGGGCGCACTCGTCATCGGGATCGGGCTGAACGTCACGCTCACGGAGGACGAGCTGCCGGTCCCGGGGGCGGGCTCGCTGGCCCTGGCGAAGGCGACGGTGACCGACCGGGACCCGCTGCTGAAGGCGGTGCTGCGGTCCCTGGAGGACTGGTACGGGCGCTGGCGCGCGGCGGAGGGCGACCCGGCGGCGAGCGGCCTCCAGGAGACCTACGCGGCGGGCTGCGCGACCTTGGGGCGGCATGTGCGGGCGGAGCTGCCGGGGGGGCGGGAGCTGACGGGCACGGCGGAGGCGGTCGACGCGGAAGGACGACTGGTCGTCCGGACGGCGGAGGGGGAACGGGAGCGGGTGGGCGCGGGCGACGTGATCCACCTCCGCGGCCACTAGCCCCGGGCGGGCCCCTGGCGCACCCCGTCCCGGCGCAGCGAGGCCCGGCCCTGGCGCGGCCCGGCCCGGCCCGGCCCCGCCTCGCCCGGCCCCGGCCTGGGCTTGCGCGGGCCCGCCCGGGCCCCGAGGCCGCCCGCCCCCGGGGCGGGCGGGGGCGGGGCCGGGGGCCGCTGCGCGGAGCTCCCCCACCCCGCCCCTTCCCGAAACCGGGGCCTGCGGCCCCGGACCCCGCCGCGGGGCTCCGCCCCGCACCCGGCGGATGCCCCGGCTCCGCCGGGCACCGTCCCGGGGCCGCGCCCCACGCCCCGCGGGTGCCCCGGCTCCGCCGGGCAGGGACGAGACGGGGCCGCGCCCCACGCCCCGCCCCGGGGCTGCGCCCCGCACTTCGCCGGGGCCCCAGGCCCCAGCGGGTCCGGGCGGCGGCCCGGTTTCGGGAAGGGGGTGGGGTGGGGGCATGCCCCGCGCAGCGGAGCCCCGGCCCGGGGAACGGGGGACGGCGAGTGAGCTACGGCACACCTGCCGTATGGTTTAGGCGATCCCGGTGCTCGAGGTGATCAACCGGTTCGACAGGGCAGTGCGCACGGAATGGACAGGAGGCGGCCCTTGACCGTCGACGACACTGGTTCCGGCACGCCCGCCCCGAACGGTCCGGCCGCCGCCGCCCCGACGAGGCGCGACCAGCACACCCCGCTGCACGAGGTGGACCACACCGCCCAGCCCACGGCCGACCCGCTCGCCATCCGGCTGGAGCAGCTGATCCTGGGCGCCGAGCGCCGCTACACGCCGTTCCAGGCCGCGCGCAGCGCCGGGGTGTCCATGGAGCTCGCGTCCCGGTTCTGGCGGGCCATGGGCTTCGCCGACATCGGGCAGGCCAAGGCGCTGACCGAGGCCGATGTGCTGGCCCTGCGCCGGCTCGCCGGCCTGGTCGAGGCCGGGCTGCTCAGCGAGCCGATGGCGGTGCAGGTGGCCCGGTCCACCGGGCAGACCACCGCCCGGCTGGCGGAATGGCAGATCGATTCCTTCCTGGAGGGACTGACCGAGCCGCCCGAGCCCGGCATGACCCGTACCGAGGTGACCTACCCGCTGGTCGAGCTGCTGCTGCCGGAGCTGGAGGAGTTCCTGGTCTATGTGTGGCGGCGGCAGCTGGCCGCGGCCACCGGGCGCGTGGTGCAGGCCGCGGACGACGAGGAGATGGTGGACCGGCGGCTCGCGGTGGGCTTCGCGGACCTGGTGGGATTCACCCGGCTGACCCGGCGTCTGGAGGAAGAGGAGCTCGGCGAACTGGTCGAGGCCTTCGAGACCACCGCCGCGGACCTGGTGGCCGCCCACGGCGGCCGGCTGATCAAGACGCTCGGCGACGAGGTCCTGTACTGCGCCGACGAGCCCGGCACGGCCGCGGAGATCGCGCTGCGGCTGATCGAGACCATGGAGGCCGACGCCTCGATGCCGGAGCTCCGGGTCGGGATCGCCTTCGGCACGGTGACCACCCGGATGGGCGATGTGTTCGGAACCACCGTGAACCTGGCCAGCCGGCTCACCTCGATAGCCCCGAAGGACGCCGTGCTCGTGGACGGGGCGCTGGCGGAGGAGCTGGGCCGTACGGGCGATGCGCCGGTCTCGGAGAAGGAGGCGGAGGCCCACGGCCCGGAGGAGCGGCCGTACCGCTTCGCCCTGCAGCCGATGTGGCAGCGGCCCGTACGCGGTCTCGGTGTGGTGGAGCCCTGGTTGCTGACGCGGCGGGCCTCTAAGATCCCCGACTGAGGCACGGTAACGCTCGTTAACCGGCTCTTCGGCCGGTCGGGAGGGAATCACTCATGGGTCAGCTGGGTCAGCGTTTCGGTGAGTTCGTCGAGGTGCGGCGGCATGACGGCAGCGAAGCGCCCGGGGTGGTGGAGCTCGTCCTGGACCGCCCCAAGGCGATGAACGCGGTGTCGACCGAGATGGCCCGGTCGATCGGTGCGGCCTGTGCCGCGCTGGCGGCGGACCCGGAGGCCCGGGTGGTCGTGCTGACCTCCACGCACGAGCGGGCCTTCTGTGTGGGGGCCGACCTGAAGGAGCGCAATTCCCTCTCCGATGCGGAGCTGGTCCGGCAGCGGCCGACCACCCGTGGCGCGTACGGGGGTGTGCTGGAGCTGCCCATGCCGACGATCGCGGCGGTGCACGGTTTCGCCCTGGGCGGCGGCTTCGAGCTGGCGCTGGCCTGCGATGTCATCGTGGCGGACGAGTCCGCGGTGGTCGGGCTGCCGGAGGTGTCGGTCGGGGTGATCCCGGGCGGCGGCGGTACGCAGCTGCTGCCGCGGCGGGTCGGGGCGGCCAGGGCGGCCGAGCTGATCTTCACCGCGCGCCGGGTGGAGGCGGCGGAGGCGGCCGGGCTGGGGCTGGTGGACGTACTGGTTCCGGCCGGGGAGGACCGTACGGAGGCCCTCGCCCTGGCCGCCCGGATGGCCGCGAACTCCCCGGTGGGCCTGCGGGCGGCCAAGCGGGCGCTGCGGCTGGGCCACGGGATGGACCTGGCGGCCGGCCTGGAGATCGAGGACGCGGCCTGGCGGACGGTGGCCTTCTCCGGGGACCGGGCCGAGGGCGTGGCGGCGTTCAACGAGAAGCGGAAGCCGAACTGGCCCGGGCAGTAGCCTCCCGGCAGGTCGTCCGAATCGGACAAAAGTCCCTAATCTAGGGTGATGGGAGTTGACGGGCGGCTGCGGGCCGTGGTGAGTCTGGCCCAGGCCATGGCGGCGGCGCATACGCCGAGGGACAGCGTGCGGGCGGCGGCCCGGGGAGCGCGGACGGCCATGGACGGGTCGTTCGCCGCGATCTCCGCGTGGGAGCGCGAGCGGGGGCGGCTGCGGGTCCTGGTGAACGAGGGGGAGCGGCGCCCCGGCGAGGAGGAGTTCCCGGAGGACGAGTCCTATCCCGTGCACGACTTCCCCGAGATCACCGAGTTCCTGCACGAGCGGTGGGCGGGCGGCGGCGGCCCGCACGCCTGGGTGGAGCACGCGGGCAGCGGCCGGCCGGGCCGGCGCGGGGAGGCGCTGCGCCGGCGCGGACGCGGGAGCTGTGTGGTGGCGCCCATCGTGCTCAGCGGGCGGGCCTGGGGGGAGCTGTACGTGGCCCGGAACGCCGGGCTGCCCGGGTTCGGCGTGGACGACGCGGAGTTCGCCACGGTGCTGGCCGCCGTGGTGGCGGCCGGGCTGGCGCAGAACGAGCGGCTGGAGGAGGCCCGGCGGCTGGCCTTCACCGATCCGCTGACCGGACTGGCCAACCGGCGGGCCGTCGACATGCGCCTGGACGAGGCACTGGAACAGCACCGGTCCCGGGGCGCGGTGGTCAGCCTGATGGTCTGCGACCTCAACGGCCTGAAGAAGGTCAACGACACCCTGGGGCATGCGACCGGGGACCGGCTGCTGGAGCGGTTCGGATCGGTGCTGAGCCTGTGCGGGGCGATGCTGCCGGGTGCGCTGGTCGCGCGGCTGGGCGGGGACGAGTTCTGTGTGGTCTCGGCCGGGCCGTCCGCGGACGAGGTGGTGCGGGTGGCGGAGCTGGTGTGCGAGCGGGCCGGCGAGCTGGAGCTGGGGGAGGGGGTGGCCTGCGGGGTCGCCTCCACGGGCGATGAGATCGGACCGGTGACCTCCTCGCGGCGGCTGTTCCGGCTGGCGGACGCGGCCCAGTACAAGGCGAAGGCGGCGCGGTCGGCGAAGCCGGTGGTGGCGGGGCGGGACCACGCGGTGGTCCGGCTGGCGGACGAGACCCCGGCCGGCACGGCGGAGCGCCGCCGGTTCCGCGGGCGGGGCTGAACGCGGGCCGGGCCGGCTTCAGTTGCAGTCGAGGGTGAGCGTCTTGCTCGCGCCCACGGGCTCCGGGCCCGGATTGACGGCCACGAGGTTGACGACGACCTCGATGGCCATGGCGTTGGGTGTCTCGCGCTTCGGCACCGTGAGCGAACCGAGCACCGAGTGGATCTTCTCTTTCCCGGTGAACTCGACCGAGCCCTGCTGGGCCACGATGTTCTTGCCCTGCCAGGTGAAGGTGACCTTGCCCCGTCCGGTCGCGGTGATCTGGCCGTCGAGCTGCACCTTGTTCGGCACGTCGCAGTCGACCTTCGTCGGCTGGGGGGTGAAGACCTTCGTGATCTCGACCTTGGTGACCTTCGCGTCCCCTCCGGTGACCCCGCCCGGAACCTCCCGCGGCGGCGCAAGGCAGTTGACGCGTACCTTGTCGCCCGCCCTGCGGCTGTCGTAGGTGACGCGGTAGACGCCGTAGGCGACGTCCTCGCGGGTCAGTGAGCCTCTGCCGTTCACCTTGGCGTTCAGCTTCGTGCGGGGGCCGTCGATCCGCACCGACTGCTTCGCCGGGAAGCCGTTCAGGTGGAGGTCGTACTCGATCTGTTCGGGGTCGAATTCGGCCGGGTCTTCGCCCAGCCGGATTTCCTTCAGCTCGCACCTGGGTGCCGCGGGTGCCCGGTCGGGGGCGGCTGCCTGGGCGACCGCCGTCGGCGGCAGCGCCACCGCGGAGGCGAGCAGGGGGGCGAGCAGTGCACAGCGGCGGTTGCGGTTCATACGGCTTCCTCCCGTGAGCCGGGTGAAGCGGTGCTCCTGCAGTGTTCCTGCGGGGTTCCTCCTTCAGGCTAGACCCGGGGGTCCGCCCCGGCCGCCCGGACACCTAGTGACACGAAGCGATTCAGTCCGTAGGGTGCTGAATATGGATATGCACACTGTCGTGGTGGGGACGTCCGGGACCACCGCCGAGGACGTCATCGCCGTGGCCCGCGACAACGCGCGGGTCGAGCTGTCAGCCGAAGCCCTCGACGCGCTCGGGCGGGCCCGCGCGATCGTGGATGCGCTGGCCGCCAAGCCCGAGCCCGTGTACGGGGTGTCCACCGGGTTCGGAGCCCTCGCCACCCGGCACATCTCCCAGGACCTGCGGGCGCAGCTCCAGCGCAACATCGTCCGCTCGCACGCGGCCGGCATGGGCCCCCGAGTCGAGCGCGAGGTCGTCCGCGCGCTGATGTTCCTGCGCCTGAAGACCGTTGCCTCCGGCCACACCGGGGTACGCCCCGAGGTCGCCCAGACCATGGCGGACGTACTCAACGCGGGCATCACCCCCGTGGTGCACGAGTACGGCTCGCTCGGCTGCTCCGGCGACCTCGCGCCGCTCTCGCACTGCGCGCTCGCCCTGATGGGCGAAGGCGACGCCGAGGGCCCCGACGGCACCCTCCGGCCGGCCGGCGAGCTGCTCGCCGAGCACGGGATCACCCCCGTGGAACTCCGCGAGAAGGAGGGCCTGGCCCTCCTCAACGGCACCGACGGCATGCTCGGGATGCTGTGCATGGCCCTCGCCGACCTGCGCAGGCTCTACACCTCCGCCGACATCACCGCCGCGCTCTCCCTGGAGGCGCTGCTGGGCACCGACAAGGTGCTCGCCCCCGAGCTGCACGCCATCCGCCCGCACCCCGGCCAGGGCGACTCCGCCGCGAACATGGCCGCCGTACTGAAGGACTCCGGTCTCACCGGGCACTTCCAGCACGACGAGGCCCCGCGCGTCCAGGACGCCTACTCGGTGCGCTGTGCGCCGCAGGTGGCCGGCGCCGGCCGGGACACCCTCGCGCACGCCGCCCTGGTGGCCTCCCGTGAGCTCGCCTCCGCCGTGGACAACCCGGTGGTACTGCCCGACGGGCGGGTCGAGTCCAACGGCAACTTCCACGGCGCGCCGGTGGCGTACGTACTGGACTTCCTGGCCATCGCCGCCGCCGACCTGGGCTCCATCGCCGAGCGGCGCACCGACCGGCTGCTGGACAAGAACCGCAGCCACGGCCTGCCCGCCTTCCTCGCCGACGACGCCGGCGTGGACTCCGGTCTCATGATCGCCCAGTACACGCAGGCCGCGCTGGTCAGCGAGATGAAGCGGCTGGCGGTCCCGGCCTCCGCCGACTCCATCCCCTCCTCCGCCATGCAGGAGGACCACGTCTCCATGGGCTGGTCCGCGGCCCGCAAGCTCCGCACGGCGATCGACAACCTGACCCGGATCGTCGCCATCGAGATGTACGCGGCCACCCGCGCGATCGAGCTGCGCCACGGGCTGACCCCGGCGCCCGCCTCCCAGGCGGCGATCCTGGCGGCCCGGGCTGCGGGCGTGGCGGGCCCGGGGCCGGACCGTTTCCTCGCCCCCGACCTGGCTGCCGCCGAGGAGTTCGTGCGTACGGGCGGACTGGTCGACGCGGTGGAGTCGGTCACCGGACCGCTGGCCTGACGCAGGGCCGAAGGGCCGCCCCGCGCACATGCGCGGGGCGGCCCTTCGGTGTGTCTTCGGTGTGTCTTCGGCGTGTATGCGGCCCGCAGGGTGCGCTAGGCGGCGCGGGACCGGCGGGCCGAGAACACCCAGAAACCGGCCCCGGTGCCGAGGCAGGCGATACCGGCGAAGACGAACGGGGTGGTGTCCACCCCGGTGGTCTCGGCGAGGGCGAGGTGGGCCGGCGTGGAGCCGGAACCCGGTCCGGCGCCCCTCAGGGTGAGCACCTCCGCCGGGGCCGCAGCGTTCACCGGACCGACGGGCGGGCCGGAACGTTCCGGTGCGGTGGCATTGGCGGAAGGGACGAACCAGAGGGCGCCGAGGAGGGTGGTTGCCCCGAGAGCGGTGAGCAGCGGTCGACGTGCGGACACGGTTCGATCCCCCTTGTGGCAGCAGCGAATTGGCCGTGTGCGCCGATGCTAATGAAAGGGGCGGGTCGTGGGGAAGTCGGGGTGGCCCCCAGGCTTACTCTCCGTCGTATGGAGACATCTGACACCTCGCGTTACATCCGGCTTCGGGTGGATTTGGTACTGGAAGTTCCGGATCCGGATGCACTCACCGGAGCGGCACTCGAGCACATCAAGGCCGATGAGTTCATGACGGACGAGGAGCGCGGCCACGGCGAGGCCGCCGTGCGCGCGGACGAGGCGGAGGCCCTCGCCTACCTCGTCGACCCCACCGACCTGGTCGCGGAGGTCCCCGGGGTGGAGCTCGCCCAGGCCTCCTGGAGCACCGAGTCGGTCGAATACGACCCCGACGCATTGGAGTGGGACATCAACGACGAAGATGGGGTCTTTGACGAACAGGACGACAACGCCTGACAGTGGAGTGGCCCACATCCGAACGGATCGTGGAACCGATCCCGCCGCCTGGCGCGTTGTCCGATCCGAGGCAGGGGCATGCCCCTGCCTCGGGCCCCTTCCCGGGCCCCCGTCCCGGGATTCCGGCAACGATGGAGTGGCGTGTGAGGACGTACAGCAAGGGGCGGAGAAGGGGCCTGACGGCCATATCCGCCCTGCTCGGTGGCGTACTGGTGCTCTCGGCGTGCAGCGACGGCGGTGGCGACAACCCCAAGGGCAGCGGCGAGGCGACGGGCAAGTCCCAGGCGGACGTCGACGCGGCGGCGGCCAAGGACGCCTCGAAGGCCAAGATAGCCATCGCGCCCAAGGACGGCGCCACCAATGTCGGCCTCAACTCCGCCACCACCGTCACGGTCAGCGACGGAACCCTCACCAAGGTGGAGATGAAGTCCTCCGAGGGGGCCGCTGTCGCGGGCAAGATCTCCGCGGACGGCAAGAGCTGGAAGCCCGAGGGAGCCCTCAAGCGCTCCACCAAGTACGCGCTGTCGGCCACGGCCAAGGACGCCGACGGCCGTGAGGCCCACGAGAACGCCTCCTTCACCACGGTCTCCCCGGAGAACAGCTTCGTCGGCTCGTTCACCCCCGAGGACGGCCAGAAGGTCGGCGTGGGCATGCCGGTCTCCATCAACTTCAACAAGCCGATCAAGGACAAGAAGGCCGTCCAGTCCGCGATCACCGTGACCTCCAGCAGCGGCCAGGAGGTCGTCGGCCACTGGTTCAACGCGCAGCGGCTCGACTTCCGGCCCGAGCAGTACTGGCAGGCCAACTCCACCGTCACGTTGAAGATGAAGCTGGACGGGGTCCAGGGTGCGCCCGGCGTGGTCGGCGTGCAGGACCGCACCGCCACCTTCCAGATCGGCCGCAGCCAGGTCTCGGTGGTGGACGCCAAGACGAAGAAGATGACGGTCAAGCGGGACGGCCAGGTCGTCAAGACCATCCCGATCTCCGCCGGCTCCCCGGCCACCCCGACCTACAACGGTCAGATGGTGATCTCCGAGAAGTTCAAGGAGACCCGGATGAACGGTGCCACCGTCGGCTTCACGGACGACGACGGCAAGGGCGAGTACGACATCAAGGACGTCCCGCACGCGATGCGGCTGTCGACCTCGGGCACCTTCATCCACGGCAACTACTGGGGCGACGACTCCATCTTCGGCAGCGTCAACACCAGCCACGGCTGCGTGGGCCTGAACGATGCCAAGGGCGCCAACGACCCGGGCCAGCCGGCCGCCTGGTTCTTCGACAGCTCGCTCATCGGCGATGTGGTCACCGTGGTCAACTCCCCGGACAAGACCATCAAGCCGGACAACGGCCTGAACGGCTGGAACATGAACTGGGCCGAGTGGAAGGCCGGTTCCGCCGTCTGAGCGTGACCGCGACCGCGACCGCGAGCATGAGCTGAACCGTCACCGCGACACGGCGGGGAGTCCGAGTGGACTCCCCGCCGTACTCGTTGTCCGGCTAGGGTCCGCGCCATGACGTCCCCCCGGCCCGTGCCCTCGTTCCCGCTGTCCGTTCCGCCGACCGACACGGAGGTGGACACCTGGTGGGCCGTCCTGACCGCCGCCCGGGCCGCCGATCTGCCGGGCCTGCCCGGACCCTCCCGGACCGAGGTGGCCGGCCGGCTGCGCGTGCCGCCCGCCCGCGGCAGGTCCCTGCACTGGGCGGCGGGCGACGCCGGTGACGAGGGCGTGGCCGAGCTCTTCCTCTTCGAGGACGGCGCCAACGACACCACCGCCGCCCTGGAGGAGCTGACCGTACGCCCCGACGCGCGCCGCCGCGGAGTGGGCACCGCGCTCTGGGAGCGGGTCCGGGCGGAACTGCAGGCAGCCGGCCGGACCTCGGTCGAGGTGATGCCGGACCTGGGCGGCCCCGGCCAGGCCTTCGCGGAGTCGCTCGGCTTCACCTGCGTACTCCCGCTGGCCTGGTACGTACAGGAGGTGCCGGAGCCGCCCGGCCCGGCGGCGGATGCCCCGGCCGGCTACCGGTGGGTGGCCTGGGAGGGCGTGGTCCCCGATGCATGGGCGGCCCCGGCCGCCGCCGCCCACGGCGCGATGGCGGACGCGCCGAGCGGGGAGACGGACGAGCGCGTCCCGTCCTGGGACGCGGACCGGCTCCGCGCCGCCGGGCAGCTGATCCTGGACCGGGGCGGCCGGTTCCTGACGGTGGCGGCGGTCACGGCGGAGGGCGAGGTGGCCGCGTACACGGAGCTGGTCCTGCCGGACCCGGCCGCGACCCGGGCCCTCCAGTACGACACGGTGGTCGTCCCCCGCCACCGCGGCCACGGCCTGGGCCGGGCGGTGAAACGCCGGATGCTGGCGGAAGTCGCCTCGGCATACCCCGGGCTGCGGTGGATCGGAACGACGGTGGCCGACGAGAACACCCCGATGCGAGCGGTCAACGAAGCCCTGGGCTACCGCCGTGAACGCGCCGCGGCCGTCTACCGGCTCAAGCTGTAGCGGCCCCGCACAGCCGGTCAGGTGATCGGGACCGCTGTGCCGGTGACCTCGATGCCGGCCGCGGGGTCCGCCGGGACCCCGACCGTGATACGACTCGGGCGCCCCATGTCCACGCCCTGGTGGACGGTCAGGACGGCGGGCGTGTCGATGAGGCCGAGGCTGCGCAGGTAGCCGCCGAGGGCGGCGGCTGCCGCACCGGTCGCCGGGTCCTCGAACACGCCGCCGGGCGGGAACGGGTTTCGGGCGTGGAAGACGGTCTCCGACTCGCGTCGGACCAGGGCGACCGTGGCCCAGTCCCGGCGCGACATGAGTTCGCCCAGCGCGGCCATGTCGTAGTCGAGGTCGGCGAGCCGCTCGCGGCTGGTGGCCGCGATCACCGGATGCCAGGCCCCGGCGTAGGCGGCCCGCGGCGGCAGGGCGGGGTCGAGGTCGGTGGCGGACCAGCGCAGTGCGGCCAGCAGCTCGGCCAGGTCGGGCTCGGAGAGCTCCGCCGTACGCGGCTCGACACTCACCAGGGTGGCGACGACCGCACCGTCCGAGCCGGCCGAGGTGGTCACCGGGACCGGGCCGGCCTGGGTGTGCAGCAGCAGCTCGCCGGGCCCGTACCGGTGGGCGTGGGCGACGGCGGTGGCGATGGTGGCGTGGCCGCAGAAGGGCACCTCGGTCTGCGGGCTGAAGTAGCGGATGCCGAGGGAGCCGTCCTGGCGGGGGACGGCGAAGGCCGTCTCCGAATAGCCGACTTCCGCCGCGGTGGCGGCCATCGTCGCCTCGTCGATGCCGGTGGCGTCCAGCACCACTCCCGCCGGGTTCCCGCCCAGCGGGTCGGTGCTGAAGGCCACGTAACGCAACAGGTCCATCGCCCGAACGTAGCGGCATTCCTGGCGGACCGTCAAAGAGTCGAATTCATCGGAGAGTTGACGATCGCAGGGATGGAAAGCGCAGCTCGGCGGGGTGTTTCAGGCCCAGGTGAGCAGCCGGCCGGAGGTGCTGATCCCCACCGCGAATCCCAGTGCGATTCTGCGGTCTCCGTGGCTGGGCCGGACCGCATGGAAATTGCGGGGGTCGATGAGCAGGGCCTCGCCGACCTCTGGGGTGAGCTCGATGGACTCGGTGCCCCGCACCACCGCCTCGTCGTACCCGTACGAGGCGTCGGGCAGCCGGTACGCCTCGTCCCCGGGCTGCCAGCGGTGCCGCCACAGGACCGTCTCGCCGCCCGACGGGGGCACGCTGAGGTACAGGTTGAAGGCGAACTGGCCGATCAGCGGGGTGTCGAGGAGGTCCTCCGCGTACTCGCGGAGGGCGTCGTCGAAATGGACCCGGAACCCCTGGTTCGGCTCCCGGGCCACCCCGTCGCCCATCTCCCGGCCGCCCCGCCGGCCGACCGCCACCCCGTGCGGCCAGTGCGTGGCGAGCCCCTCCCGGCAGACGCGAAAGGGGTCGAAGGACAGGCCCAGCCCTTCCCAGGCCGCGTAGTGCCCCTCCAGGGCCTTCCAGTAGCTGTCGGCGACCCCGCCGTCCGCCATGTGGTCGCTGACGCCCACCCCGAAGCGCATTACCGGCGGGTGGATGCGGGTCGTGCCGTACGAGTCGAACGCCTTTTCCTTCAGGGCGCCGAGCACCTCCTCGCACCACTGCCGTGGCAGGAAGCCCGGCACTCGAACCGCCGCGTACCGCCCGGCGGCCAGACCGGCGAGCAGCTCGTGGGTGAAGGCCGGTGCGGTGGCGGCGCGGAAGAAGGGGTCGTGCGGCGGGTCCTGTAACGCGCCCTGCGTGGATTGCGCTGACGTCATGCGATCGCCCCCCGGTCATCGAGAAAGAGAACCGAACAGAAAGCAGAGAACAGCGGCCGTACGTGGTGTGCGCGGTGTGTGCGTTATCCGGGATGTGTTGCGCTGGTCGCGCGGAACGCCGTCTTCGCGTCGAGTTCGAGTGCCTGGCGCCCGGCCTCCAGCGCTTCCATCGCGATGCGTCTGCCGACCTCCGCCTGCAGCTCCTCCAGCTCGCTCCCCGGAGCACCCCATTGCAGG
The DNA here is from genome assembly GCF_008642295.1 of Streptomyces venezuelae. GTDB lineage: Bacteria > Actinomycetota > Actinomycetes > Streptomycetales > Streptomycetaceae > Streptomyces > Streptomyces venezuelae_C. The sequence goes on from NZ_CP029190.1 coordinate 4,573,810, forward strand.
GACTGGTTGTCATCGGCGGGGAGAGCGTTCATCGGCGGACCTCCGTGCATGTTCGGTGTGGGATGCGTCACACAGAGTGAGGCAACGTCAGGCTACGCGCAAGCCCGCCGCCGCCGGTGGAGTTCTGTACAACTGCCCCCGAAGGCGGGAGGTTTCAGCCGGGCATCTCCCGGTCCAGCTGCTCCAGCATCGCCCTGGCGTGCCTGGACAGCGGATGTTCCGAGGCCACCACCCGGTCGAGGTCGCGCACCAGTGCTCTCAGCTTGTTCACCGCTTCGGACGTACGCCCCCGGATGGGCAGGAGCACGGTGACATGGGTGTACCGCAGGCGCATCACGAGGTTGGAGTCCGCCGGCTGGGACGCGTCCCGCAGCGCCTCCCGGATCATCCGCTCCGCCTCGTCGTGGCGGCCCTGCCTCAGCAGCGCGTACGCCAGGGTCTCCCGTACCCGCAGGATCTCGGGGGTGGAGGGCGGCCAGTGGTTCCGGCGGCTGATGTCCAGGATCTGCCGGGCCTCCGCCTCGGCCTCCCCGTTCCGGCCGAGGGTGAGCAGCGCCCGGGCCAGGGTGTGGCGGACCACCAGGGTGTCGTAGTACTCGGGGCCGCGGACCTCCTGCTCCGCCTCGACGATGGACCGGAGCATCTGCTCGACCTGCTCCTCCTTCTGCCGGTCCCCATCCTGTTCGTTGATCGCCCGGGCGAGTTTGTGCCGGCTGGCGAGGGTGTCGGCGTCGTTCTCCCCGAGGATGCGGGTGCGCGCCTCGACCACCTGTCTCAGCTCGTCCTCGGCCCGGGTCAGCTGCTCCCCTTCGAGGAGGATGCGTCCCTGTTCGTGGCGCAGTCCCAGGATCTCCCGGTCATCGCGGTCGAAGCCGAAGGAGGCGCAGCCCTCGATCAGCGGGTGGACGAGGTCGTACGCCGGGGTGAGGAGGCCCATGGCGATCAGGTAGCGGGCGGTCAGCCGGGCCAGTTCCAGGGCGGTGGTCCGTACGGTCCGGTCGGACGGCTTGAGTTCCCCGAGCAGGCAGGCCCGGGAGACCTCCATCGCGTGCGGGGCGAGCGCGGACCACAGCGGCCAGTTGCTGGGGTGGTCGGGGTTGCGGGCGTGGGCGGCCGAGAGCACCATCCGTACGGCCAGTCCGTAGTAGTCCGCGGACCGGTCCCGCACCTCCTCGTCCTCGCGCAGCACACCGTGCACGACGGGGTGCAGGGTCAGTACGTGGGCCAGGTCGCGTTCCGCGACCCCCTCGCGCTGGTACGCGTCCACCAGCCCGAAGTCCTCCAGGCCCGTCAGGGCGGCGTGGATCCGGGCCGGAGTGGCGCCGGGGAACAGCGGGGACTGGCCGAGCGTGGGGCCGCTGAGCAGGCAGCGGTAGGGGATCGGGGCGATGCTCAGACACGCGAGGACCTTCAGGAGGGTGGCCGAGCCGGCCGACTCGCGGCGGCGCAGCAGGTCCAGGGCGATCCCGCAGACCTTCTCCACGATCTCCCGGCCGAGCAGCTCGCTGAGGTCCGGGCCCGCCTGGTCCGCGGAGGTCTCGGCGCGCGCGGCGAAGGTCCGGCGGAAGGTCTCGAAGTCCCTGATGTCGCTGTCCAGGGAGACATGGCTCTCGTTGACGGCCTTGATGGCGTCGGCGGCGTGCCGCAGCGCGAGCGGCAGCCCGCCCAGCTCCCTCGACAGCCTGCGGGCGTCCTCGTTCGTACCGCCCAGGCCGCCGGTCCGTTCCAGCAGCAGGGATGCGCCGTCGTCCTCGTGCAGCGGCAGGATCTGGTGGACGGCGCTCCAGTCGCCCCAGGTCTGCTGGCGGCGCACCCGGCTGGTGACCAGTACCGTGCCGCGCGCGTTCTGCGGCTTGCGCAGCCAGCCGGTGCCGTCGGAGACCAGGCCGTCCCGGGGGCCGAGCCGGGCGGGGTCGTCGGCGTTGTCGAAGATCAGCAGCCAGGGGTCGGGGCAGTCGTTGAGGAGCTTCCAGACCAGGTCCATGGAGTTGCCGAGCAGCCAGGCCCGTTCGACGGCGATGGAGGGGGCGCCGAGGTCGTGGGCCATCATCCGCATACGGAGATTGAGTTCGGGCATGGACACCCACCACACCCGGTGTCCGGCGCGCTGGGCGCGGTCGGCGACCTCCAGGGCCAGCCGGCTCTTCCCGGACCCGCCGAGGCCGGCCAGGACGTGCACCTGCTGGGCGGACTGCCCGGACAGCAGGGAGGCGGCCAGGCTCAGCCGGTCCTGGCCCTTGAACTGTCCCTCGTCCAGCTGGCCGTACGGCGGGGGCGGAAAGGGCGCCAGATCCAGCTCCCCGGCGGCCGGCGGCGGCAGCGAGGGCCGCCCGGAGGCCTCGGCGGGGGAGAGGGGCCGCGTGGGCGCGGGCCCGAGGGGCAGTGGGGCGAATTCCTCCTCGGGCGGGGTGCCTTGGGCCGCTTCGAGCAGGGCGCGGCGGACGGCCAGGTAGGAGTCCTGGGTGCGGTCGGCGGGCTGCACGATGGAGAAGTGGTCGGCGGTGACGACCCCGCCCTTGGGGAAGACCCCGCGGGCCACCACCGGCGGGACGATCTCGTCGGAGGAGCCCCCGTACGCGCGCACCGGTATGGGGCACTCCTGGTCGGAGTAGGCGCGGGCGTGCACCACCGCACTGAGCACTGTGCGCTGGGCCTCGGTGACCGCCCGGTCGAAGGGCCGCAGCTGCTGCTCCTGCGGGTTGCGCCAGACCTTGAGGTACTTGCGGACGGTGAGGAAGAACCCCGAACCGGTGTTGGGGCAGGCGAACATGGTGAAGTGCTTGATCCGGGCGAGCTCGGCGCCACCGCCGTTCCACAGCTTGCGGGCCAGGAACCGCTGTACGACGAGGCCGCCCTGGCTGTGGGTCACCAGGACGATCCGCTCGGCTTCGGCGAGCCGGGTCTCCAGGAAGGTACCCAGCTGGTCGGCGACGTCGTCGGTCTCGGCGACCCGGCGGTCGGGCCGGAGCCGGACGAACGGGGAGTCGTACTCGAAGCGGTGGACGGTGACCCAGTCGGACAGCTCCGGATCGGTGCTGATCAGTGTGTGAAAGGCCTTCCACACCTTCGCCGAGGAGAACAGCCCGTGTACGAAAACAAGGTGGACGCGCTCCTGTACCGCCATCGCGAACCTCCGCAGCCGGAAAGCGTGTTGAAGCAGGTGGATTTCGGTCGCAGATGAAGAAGATGAAGAAGCAGCCGGCTCAATGATGCACGAGGGACGACCGCAGGAGCCATAACGAGACACCCGCGGATGCCGCAGCCGCGACGGGCGCGGAGACGTCGGCCGGGGCTGGAGCGGGGGGCGCGGGCGGTTACGCGCCGGGCGCCTCGGCCACGCCGATCGGGCAGGAGACGCCCGTGCCGCCGATGCCGCAGTAGCCCGCGGGGTTCTTGTCGAGGTACTGCTGATAGTGCCACTTCTCTTTGCGTAGAATTGGTGACTCTTCGTAAAGGGGTGGGAAGTGAACGAAGCGGCACCGGTGATCCCGGTTGTCTCGTACGCCCGTATCTCCGCCGACACGGCCAGGGACGGCCACGGCGTCGAGGACCAGCACAAGGTGAACGGGGAGACAGCGGCCCGTCTCGGCTGGACGATCGTGCACCGCTACACCGACAACGACCTGTCGGCGGCCAAGGCGGCTGTGGTGCGCCCGGACTTCGAGGCCATGGTGAAGGCGCTCAAGTCGGGACACCTACCGGACGGCCAGCCCGTACGGGGCGTCATCGTGGTCGCGGACGACCGGCTCACGCGCCGGGCGGGCGACTATGAGCGGTTCGTGGACGCGCTCACGTACGAGGAAGGACGGCTCTACGCGGACGCCAAGGGGTCGAAGAACCTCTACAGCGAGGACGTGGAGTCCATGGGGCTCTTCGGCGTCGTCATCTCCAAGATGGAGGTGCGCAAGATGCAGCGGCGTGCGCGCCGTTCACACCGCGCCCGCGCGGAGCTGGGCATCCCGGTGGGTGGCAAGCGTCCGTTCGGCTGGAAGGACGACAAGCTCACGCTGGAGCCCGAGGAAGCGGCGTGGCTGGCGAAGGGCGCCCGCGAGGTGATCGCGGGCAAGTCCATGCACTCGATCCTCCGCGAGTGGCGGGAGGCCGGCGTCCGCACGATCAACGACAAGGAATGGGCGAGCCGCTCACTCAAGCTCGCGCTGTGGAACCCGCGGCTGTGCGGCTGGCGGAAGCACAACGGCGAGTTGGTGCGTGATGCCAACGGCGTGCCGGTCGTGGGCCGCTGGGAGCCCGTCATCACGCCGAAGGAGTGGATGGCCATCGACGCCGTCTTCTCGGCGCGCGTCGGACCCAACGTGAAGTCCGACGGATCGGTCACTGACTACCGCACGCCGTCCTACCTGCTGACGGGAATCCTTCGATGCGGAAAGCCTGGTACGGATGGTCAGATCTGCAACGCGCCGCTCCGCGCCACTGCCCGCCCGGACCTTTCCGGTGGCTATCTCTACCAGTGCCCCAGCAAGGAAATGGGCGGCTGTGGCGGCACGGGTCGCAACGGAGCCAAGATTGACGAGTTCGTCACGGAGGCAGTTCTCGCGAAGTTGGAGGAACGGGCGGCCAGGACGAAGCATGCGGACGAAAAATGGGCGGGGGAGGAAGAGCTGGCCCGCCTGACGAAGAAGCAGCGCAAGCTGCTTCAGGCGTGGCAGGAGGACCAGATCTCGGATGAGCTGTTCTTCCCTCAGAATCAGAAGATGGAGGCGCGCGTCAAGGAACTCCGCGCGGACCGTACCCGTCACGTCCTCGACCAGCAGCGTGCAGCCGAAGTATCCGGCGACGTGCGCGAGCGCTGGACCTCCGGCCAGTTGGACCTGGCGCAGAAGCGTGCCCTGATCAGGGACGCACTGCACGCGGTGATCGTCCTGCCCGTGGGTGGCGGTGGTCGGCGCCCGTTCAACCCTGACCTGCTGGTCCCGAAGTGGCGGGACTGACGGGGAGTGCCGTGAGGTGTACGAGTCCTTCCTCGCCCGGTACAGCACAGCTGACTAGGAGGCTGTACCGGGCTGTGAGTCACTCGTCTCCCGGAGCCTCGGCAATGCCGATCGGGCAGGCCACGCCTGTCCCTCCGATGCCGCAGTAACCGTTAATGTTGCGGTCGAGGTATTGCTGGTGGTACGCCTCGGCCGGCCAGAACGGGCGGTCGGCGGCCGGGAGGATCGCCGTGGTGATCTCGCCGTGGCCGGAGTACGTCAGGACCTGCTGGTACGCCGCGCGGGAGGCCTCGGCCGCCGTCTGCTGGGACGGGGAGTGGGTGTAGACCGCCGAGCGGTACTGGGTGCCCACGTCGTTGCCCTGGCGGAAGCCCTGGGTGGGGTCGTGGGACTCCCAGAACAGCTTGAGGAGGGTCCCGTACGAGACCAGGGCCGGGTCGAAGACGACCCGGACGACCTCGGTGTGCCCGGTCCGGCCCGAGCAGACCTCGTCGTAGGTCGGGTTCTCGGTGAAGCCGCCCTGGTACCCGGCCAGCGTCGTCCAGACGCCCGGGGTCTGCCAGAACTTGCGCTCCGCGCCCCAGAAACAGCCCAGGCCGAAGTCCGCGACCTCCAGGCCCTCCGGGTAGGGGCCGGCCAGCGGGTTGCCGAGGACCGTATGGCGGTCGGGCAGCGCGAAGAGGGGCTCCGGGCGGCCCTTGAGGGCCTCCTCGGGGGTGGGGAGCTCGGGCGTGCGGCGGTACGTGAACATGCGTGGCCTCCTTGTGTATGGGGACAACGGGAGAGGGCGGCCCGGGATTCCCCGGACCGCCCTCTTCCCGTACGCCGTGTGTCAGCTGTTCCGTGCGTTCCCGGTCACCTGGCGCACGCTGTAGTCGCGTGTCTTCAGGAAGGACGCCTTGCGCCCGCTCTGATACATCCAGGGTTCGATCCCGCAGTACCCGTCGATGTGCCGGAACTGCTCGACGGTCTCCTCGTACCGGTCCTGCCAGTACAGGATCCATGCCAGCATGTGGCGCAGGCGGACGGCCTGCTCGGCAGCCGGATCCGGCGCGGCTGCGAGGTCGGCCAACGCGGCGGTCGCCGCCGCGACGATCTCCGGCTGCTTGTAGTAGACATCAGGGTCGAGGTCCGTCTCGCGGTTCTCACGCTCGAAGTACCCGCGCAGCTCGATCAACGACAGCAGATCGCCCGGTTCGCTGCGCTTGACCGCCTCGCGGCCGAATTCCTCCGCCAGCTCGTGCGTGCCACACCATTTCTCGCACCAGAACTGCTGCGCCTGAAGCCAGGCCATCTGTACCTTCGGCGCGCGCTGGACGACTTCCGTCCACACGTCGCGGAACTGGTCGTGCGAGTAGGCCAGGCCACGGCCTATCCGCAGTTCGGCGATGTAGGGGACGGGGTCCGCCGGGTCGGCGAGTCGCTGGGCCTCGTGCACGGCCTCCTGCGCCTTGATGAGCGCCGTGTGGAAGAGGCGGAATTGTTCCTGTGTGGTGTGCCGGGCGCTCGCTGCACCGCGCACATTCCAGGCGAGCGTGACGCCTGCGTCGGCGCTGACCACCGCGGCCGTGGGATCGCCGGGTCGGGCGGCCTGCCAGGCGAGCAGCCACGTGTCGGTCTCCGCCGCTTCCGTGGCCAGTACACCGACGCGATGATTCCGTTCGCCCCAGTTCCGGCCGGCCGCCTCGATCCAGTCCGCGCCGGCCTGCCAGTCGCCGGAACGGATCGCCGCGACCACCGTCGTCCGGTCGGCGGGCACCGGCATGAGGTTCTCGGTATCGAGCTGCTCCTCCGGTACGAAGCCCTGCGCGACGATCTCCGCAGCCTGCTCCGCGAGCGTGGCCGCGGTACGCGCCTTGGTTTCCTCGGTGCGCGCCACGATGACGGCGGTCTCCGCCTCCAGCCGCTTCGCCTTCCGCAGGTAGTACATCCCGCGGCCCACCTTCCATGCGGCCCCCAGCAGCAGGAGTCCCAGGACGTAAAGGCCGATCATGAGGCAAGCACCAGCTTCCGCAGCGGTTCGGTGTCGGGGAGGTCGGCGACGGCCGCGTCCAGGGCGAGGAGCAGCTGCTCCTCGAAGCCGTCGGCCGGGTAGCGGACGGAGGCCGACTCCGCCCAGGACAGCTGCCAGCGGGCCGCGCCGCGGGCCGTCAGCTCGACCGTGACCAGCTGGTTCAAGGCGCGGCGGACGATCGGGCGGGCGAAGGCGCGGGCGGCGCGGCCGGTGGCCGCCGCGGCCTCCTCGGACTTCGGGAAGCGGTCGGCGATCCGCCACAGCACGGCCGGGTCGGCGTCGATCGCGTCCAGCAGGGCGGGCAGCGTGCCGTCGCCGGCCTCGGCGGAGACGGTCTCGCGGATGTCCTCCGCGCCCTGGGCGACGTACCGGCTCATGCTCGCGTGGACCAGGTCCTCCCAGTCCATCCGGGTCAGGGCCAGCGCCTCGGGGGTGAGGACCTCCTGCTCCAGGGCGATCAGCACGCCCACCGGGTCGGAGAGCAGGCCCAGGGCCGGGCCGGCGGCGCCGACGCCGCCGGAGGCGCGGCCGTCTTCCGGCAGCGCCTCGATCCGGGCCACCCGCTCGGCGAGCGGCGGGTGCGAGTCGTACGCGGAGGCGGGCTCGGTCGGCAGGTCCTGCCGCAGCTCGTCGAGCTCCTCGGTACGGGCGGCGAGCAGGGCGCCGAAGCCGCCGAAGAACTCGCCGGGGCGGGGGAGCAGGCCGGCGCCCAGGCCGAGGGTGGCGTACGAGTCCAGGTAGAAGGTGTGGGCCGGGCCGAGGGCGTTGAGCTCGCGCAGGGCGGAGGCGTACGCGTCCCGGCCGCAGATGCGGGCCGCGGTGAGGTCGGCGGCGAACTCCTGGCGGCGGTCCGCGGAGCGGGTGGCACGCAGGTAGAAGTTGCCGTACGCGGTGTAGATCTTCGCCATGGTCCGGTAGGTGGCACCGACGCCGGTGGTGTCCACCTCCTTGGCCTTCTTCCCCTTGGCGATCCGCTTCTCGGCGGCCTTCTCCTGCCGGGCGGCCTCCTTGGCGACCTTGTTGTCGGCGCGCTCGTGGAAGTGCTCGATGGTGCGGACGAGCTGGGCCCGGCCGCGCACGATGAGCGGCATCATCCGGGTGTCGCTGTTGCTGTAGTGGCCGAGCTCGTGTCCGAGTACGGCGCGCAGCTGCGTCTCGTCGAGCCCGGTCATCAGGGGTACGCCGAGGTAGAGGGTCCGCTTGCCGCCGAGCAGGCCGAGCAGCCGGGCGTCCTCGGCGACGGCTGCGTTGACCTCGTCGACGAGCACGATCTCGTCGGGGGCACGGGTGCCGACCTGGTCGGCGAGTTCCCGGACGGCCGCCCAGAGGCGGGGCTCTTGCTGCTCGGTGACCCGGACACCGGGGGCCGGGCCGGCCTTGGGGGTGCGGAGCATGAACATGCCGCGCACGATCGGGACGGCGAGGACCACGGAGACGATGACGACCTTGCCCGTGAGGGCCCCGGCGTCGGCCTGGGTGATCAGCACCCAGTCGAGGCCGGCCAGGACGGCGAGCAGGACGAGGCCGAGCAGATAGAAGCCGGCGAGAAGTACGAGAGCGCGCAAGGCGCGCAGATATGCGCCCATTCGGACAGATCCCCCCACGGGATGCACAGGTGCCGGGTGTACGTACACCTGTACACCCCATGTGTGAAGCCTGATGAGTATGCAGGCTGCCGTCGGCAGGGGGGAACAGGGTTCCGGCCGCCGCCCCGGGGCTGCCCGCCCCGGGCCGGTGTGGCGGCGGGGCGGCGGCCGGGGGGTCAGCGGGGGAGGGTGGCCGGGGAGCCGCCGTTCGCCTCGTAGCCGCCCACCGCGAGCGCACGGAACACCGCGTACATCTCGGCCGGGTCGGAGCTGTGCGACCAGGGGAGGGCACCCACGCAGCCGTCCACGTGGCGGAGCTGCTCCATGGCCTCCGCCCACCGCTCGCCGTTGACGAGGAAGAAGACCAGCAGGTGGCGGACGTGCGCCAGCATCGGGTCGTCCTGGCGGGCGGAGTGCACCGCGTACAGGGCACCCTCCATCGCGCGGCTCACCACCGCGCTGCCGTAGAAGTTCTGCACCAGCGCGACCTCGGGCAGGTGCTCGTACACCGCGAACAGCGGGAGCGCCGCCAGCAGGGAGCCCTGCGGGGCGCGGGCCGCCGCCGCGTGGGCGAAGGCGTCCGCCTGCTCCCGCGAGCCGTGCCACTTCTCGCACCAGTAGTGCAGCGCCGCGAGGTGCGCGCCGAAGTGCTCCGGCGCCCGGTCCAGCACATTGGCCCACAGCGCGTCGAACTCCGCCGGCGGATAGGCCAGGCCGCGCGCGACCGCGAGCTCCGTGATGTACGGGACGGGGTCGCCCGGCGCCAGCAGGGCCGCCTTCCGGCAGGCGTCCCGGGCCTCCTCCAGGATGATCCGGTGGTCGTCGGAGCCGACCCCGCCGGACTGCCGCCAGGCCTGCTGCACCAGGAACTCGGCGTGCACCTGGGCGCCGCCGGCGTCCTTCTCCGCCTCCAGCCGCCAGGACCGCAGCCACAGCGCGCCGCTGCCGGGCTGCTGCGCCAGCTCCAGGGCCGCCGCCCCGGCGAAGGCCTGGACGCGCTGCCAGCGCTGCTCGCCCTCCTTCGGGGTGCCGGCGAGCAGCTGCGAGGCCGCCTCCCACCGGCCGCTGCCCTGGACCGCGGCGAGGGCGTCCATCAGGTCCTGGTCGGGGCCGGGTACCCGGATGTCGAGCAGTTCCTGCCGTACGAAGCCGTAGTCCGCCGGGTCGGCCGCATCGGGGCTGCCGGGCGCGACCAGGCGCAGGCCGCCGCGCCGGCGCCGTATCCAGGGGCCGAGGACGGCCACCAGCAGGCCGATCGCGATCAGGAACCAGAGAATCTCCATACGGACAAGCGAACCAGACGGACCGGCCCGGAGGCGAATGGCACGGGGGCGAATGGCACGGGGGCGAATAGGCTCTGCCCATGAGCCATGACCACCAGAGCTTCGAGACCCGCGCCATCCATGCGGGCAACACGGCGGACCCGCTGACCGGCGCGGTCGTGCCCCCGATCTACCAGGTGTCCACCTACAAGCAGGACGGCGTCGGGGGCCTGCGCGGCGGATACGAGTACAGCCGCAGCGCCAACCCGACCCGGACGGCGCTGGAGGAGAACCTCGCCGCTCTGGAGGGCGGCCGGCGCGGCCTGGCCTTCGCCTCCGGCCTGGCGGCGGAGGACTGCCTGCTGCGCACGCTGCTCTCCCCGGGCGACCACGTGGTCATCCCGAACGACGCGTACGGCGGCACCTTCCGGCTGTTCGCGAAGGTCGTCTCGCGCTGGGGCGTGGAATGGTCGGTGGCCGACACCTCCGACCCGGCGTCGGTGCGGGCCGCGCTGACCGACCGGACGAAGGTCATCTGGGTGGAGACCCCGTCGAACCCGCTGCTCGGGATCACCGACATCGCGGTGGTCGCGGAGATCGCGCGGTCGGCGGGCGCGAAGCTGGTCGTCGACAACACCTTCGCCTCCCCCTACCTCCAGCAGCCGCTGGCGCTGGGCGCGGACGTGGTCGTGCACTCGCTGACCAAGTACATGGGCGGGCACTCGGACGTGGTGGGCGGCGCGCTGGTCACCGCGGACGCGGCGCTGGGCGAGGAACTGGCCTACCACCAGAACGCGATGGGCGCGGTGGCCGGGCCGTTCGACTCGTGGATCGTGCTGCGGGGCATCAAGACGCTGGCCGTCCGGATGGACCGGCACAGCGAGAACGCCACCCGCGTCGCGGAGATGCTGACCCGGCACCCGAAGGTGACGCGGGTCCTGTACCCGGGGCTTCCGGAGCACCCGGGGCACGAGATCGCGGCCAAGCAGATGCGGTCCTTCGGCGGCATGATCTCGTTCCAGGTCGCTGGCGGCGAGGAGGCGGCGGTCGAGGTCTGCAACCGCGCGAAGCTGTTCACGCTGGGCGAGTCCCTCGGCGGGGTCGAGTCCCTGATCGAGCACCCGGGCCGGATGACGCACGCCTCGGCGGCGGGCTCGGCACTGGAGGTCCCCTCGGACCTGGTCCGCCTGTCGGTGGGCATCGAGTCGGCGGACGACCTGCTGGCGGACCTCACCCAGTCGTTGGGCTAAAGCGCCATGGGCTAAAGCGCCCGGCTGCCGGAACCCCCGGGCCGGCACCCTGGGCCTGCGGCCCGGCGGGTTACGGCGCGGGGCCCGGCCCCGGCTCCGCTTGGCTGGGCCTTCGGCCCGCGTGCGGGGGTGCCGGCCCGGCACCGCCTGCCCGGGCCTTCGGCCCGGCGGGTTGTGGTGCGCGGGAGTGCGGCCCCGGCGCCGCCGCCTGGCTGGGCCTGCGGCCCGGGCCCGCTGCCGGCGGGCGGGGGGCCGGCCCGGTGCCGACTGCCCGGGCCCTCGGCCCGCGGGCAGGGTGTCGGCCCGGCACGGGGCCCGGCTGCGCCTGGGCCTTCGGCCCGCCAACGACCGCCCGGGCCTCGGCCCCGGTGGGTTGTGGCGTGGGGCCCGGTCCCGGAACCGGCGCCCGACCCGGGCCTTCGGTCCGGTGGGTTGTCACGCGGGGCTCGGCCCCGGCGCCGCCGTCCGGCTGCCGGGTACCCAGGGGGCTGCGCCCCGGGCCTCCGGCCCGGTACCGCCTGCCTGCGCCCGGGCCCGCCCACGGGCTTGCCGTCCGGGGCCGAAGGCCCGCCAACGACCGCCCGGGCCTGCGGCCCGGTGGGTTGTGGCGGGGGCCCGGCCCCGGCGCCCGGCTGCGCCCCGGGCCCCTGGGTTACCAGGATTCCAGGGGTGGGGCGATTTGTTGGGAGGGTGGGGTCCAGGGTTCCGTCAGGATGGCCCAGACCGTGAAGGCCACCGCCGCCGTCAGCAGCAGCCACCAGCCCACCCGGCGCAGCCTGCGCCGTCGCCGGAGCAGCTTCGTGCCGCGCATGGCGGCGTCCGAGGCGAGGCCCGGCGGGACCGCCGGGTGCGGTCCGTCCAGCATCCGCCGGACATCGCGCTCCTTGGGGTCGGGGGCGCTCACGCCGCCACCCCCCGCTCCCGCGCCCGCAGGGCGGCAATCGCGCGGCCCCGCAGCGTCCGCAGGCGTTCCACCGGCAGCCCCAGCTGCGCCGCGGCCTGCGCCTCGGCCACGCCCTCGTACACCACCAGCACGATCACCAGCCGCTGCTGCGGCCGGAGCCGGGACAGCGGACCCCCGCGCCCGCGATGGTGGCGCCAGGCCGTGCGGGCGAAGGCGGCGCACAGCTCCTGCCGGGTGTGGTCGTACGGGTCGTCGCCCCGCAGCCGCGGCCAGTCGGCGAACGTCCGGGCCAGCGCACCGGCCAGCAACTGCCGGGCCGCCGCGCTCTCGCCGTCCGGTTCTGCCGTCAGCAGCATGGCCACATGCAGGAGCCGGCCCGCCGCCCCCGCGACGAAGGCCTCGAACTCCCGTTGGGCGGCGGGGATTTCGTGAGCTGTCGGTGTCGGCCCGTTCACACCCTCATAGTGCGGGCAGCCCGGCCGCCCGGGTCAAGAGGTCGGACCGCCCTCGGAGGCCGCTCCCATCAGGTCCGACAGCGACAGGTTGAAGCGGGTGAGCAGCGCGGTGAAGGACTCGCGCTCCTCTTCGGTCCAGCCGTCCGTCACCCGGGCCATCAATTCGCGGCGGGAGGAACGTACTTCCTCCAGACGGGCGAGGCCGCGCGGGGACAGCGCCAGGACCACGGCGCGGCCGTCCTCCGGGTGCGAGGTCCGCTTCACCAGGCCGGTGTCCACCAGCGGGGCGACCTGCCGGGTCACGGTGGAGGAGTCGATGCCCATGCCGCCGGCCAGCGCCTTCACGCCCATCGGGCCTTCCAGGTCGAGCCGGTTGAGCAGCAGGTAGGCGGCGCGGTCCATCGAGTTGCGGGCCTGGCCGACCCCGCCGAGGCGGGTCTGCTCGGCCCGGCGGGCGAAGAGCGCGACCTGGTGCTGGAGCGCGTCGAGGAGGCCGGCTCCGGCGGGAGTTCCGTCGGGCGCCGCGGGCGCCGGCAGCTCGGGATTGGCCGGGGTGGAGGACATGGCCGTGGGCTCTCTTCACATGGGGCCGACAAGGATGGGGGACAGCGTACGCGGCCGGACTGTGGCCCGTATGCGTCGTGCCAGAACTGGCGGTGCCGGATCCGGCACGTACGGCAAGCCCGCCGGTCCCGGGCCGTGCCGGGGGCAAGTGTGCGGGAGTTTTCGTTGGGCGGGTAAGCCGTTCCGTATGGCGAGATCCGGTCGGTCCCGCCCGGTCCGCGTCCACCGCCGCTCCTCTCCCCGGCCCTCGCCCCGGTCCCCTCCGCGGGCCGACGGCCGGGCTGACGGCCGGTCCGGCCGCAGACCGGCACCGACCCGCCGCCGGTTCGCCCGCGGCGCGGACTGGCCCGCCGCCGGCCCGGCCGTCGGCTCGCGTCGCGACCCCCTGCGGGCTGCGAGACTGGCGGCATGAACTACCGCGTGCCCGAGCCCGTCCCCCAGGTGATCCTCGACGACGTCCGGGGGGCGCAGAAGATGCTCTCCGGGGTCGCGCGGATGACCCCCATGGAGGGCAGCCGGCACCTGTCCGCGCTCACCGGCTCCCCGGTCCACCTCAAGTGCGAGAACCTCCAGCGCACCGGCTCCTTCAAGCTGCGCGGAGCGTACGTACGGATCGCCTGCCTGCGCCCCGAGCAGCGCGCCGCCGGGGTGGTGGCGGCCAGCGCCGGCAATCATGCGCAGGGCGTGGCCCTCGCCTCCTCCCTGCTCGGGGTCCGGTCCACCGTGTTCATGCCGGTCGGGGCCCCGCTGCCGAAGGTGGCCGCGACCCGTGAGTACGGGGCCGAGGTGCGGCTGCACGGCCAGGTCGTGGACGAGACCCTGGCGGCGGCCGAGGAGTACGCGGAGCGGACCGGGGCGGTGTTCATCCACCCCTTCGACCACCGCGACATCATCGCGGGCCAGGGCACGGTGGGCCTGGAGATCCTGGAGCAGTGCCCGGAGGTGCGGACCATCCTGGTCGGCATCGGCGGCGGCGGGCTGGCCGCCGGCATCGCGGTGGCGGTCAAGGCGCTGCGCCCGGACGTCCAGGTGATCGGCGTACAGGCGGCGGGCGCGGCGGCCTATCCGCCGTCGCTGGCCGTCGGCCACCCGGTGTCCATCGACAACCCCAGCACCATGGCCGACGGCATCAAGGTGGGGCGTCCGGGGGACGTGCCCTTCCGGATCATCGGCGAGCTGCTGGACGACGTCCGTACGGTGTCCGAGGACGCCCTGTCCAGCGCCCTGCTGCTCTGCATGGAGCGGGCCAAGCTGGTGGTGGAACCGGCCGGTTGCAGTCCGGTGGCGGCGCTGCTCAGCGAGCCGGAGCGGTACGGCAAGGGGCCGGTGGTCGCGGTGCTGTCCGGCGGCAACGTGGATCCGCTGCTGCTCCAGCGCATCCTGCGGCACGGCATGGCGGCGGCCGGCCGCTACCTCTCGCTGCGGCTGCGGGTGGCGGACCGGCCGGGGGCGCTCGCGGGACTTCTGGGTGTGCTGTCAGTGGTGGATGCGAATGTATTGGACGTGAGCCACGTCCGGACCGACCCGCGGCTGGGGCTCACGGAGGTGGAGGTGGAGCTGCACCTGGAGACCAAGGGGCCGGAACACTGCACGGAGGTCGCCCGGGCCCTGCACACTGCCGGATACCTCGTCATGAGCTGAGCTGAGCAGCAGGCGGTGGCGAGGATGCCGTATGTCGTCCATGTGGGGGTCCTGGGGGTATCTCGGTGCTCCCCATAGGATTTGCGCAGGAAACACCCGATTCACGCTGGGAGAATCCATATGCCAGGCGCGATCTACGCCGAAGGTCTGGTGAAGACCTTCGGTGATGTGCGGGCCCTGGACGGGGTGGACCTCGATGTACCCGAGGGAACCGTCCTGGGCCTGCTCGGCCCCAACGGAGCGGGAAAGACCACCACCGTCCGGGTCCTGACCACCCTCCTCCAGCCCGACAGCGGAAAAGCCACCGTCGCCGGGATCGATGTACTGAAGCACCCCAACGAGGTCCGGCGCTCGATAGGCCTCTCCGGCCAGTTCGCGGCCGTCGACGAATACCTCACCGGCCGCGAGAACCTCCAGATGGTCGGCCGGCTCTACCAGATGAGCTCCAAGGCGGCGAAGGCCCGCGCGGCCGAGCTGCTCGAACGCTTCAACCTCGCCGATGCCGCCGACCGGACCGCCAAGACCTACTCGGGCGGTATGCGCCGCCGCCTCGACCTCGCCGCCGCGCTGGTCGTCCGCCCGCCGGTGATGTTCATGGACGAGCCGACCACCGGCCTCGACCCCCGCAACCGGCAGGCCCTGTGGGAGGTCATCGAGGAACTGGTGGCCGGCGGCACCACCCTGCTGCTCACCACCCAGTACCTGGAGGAGGCCGACCGCCTCGCCCACGACATCTGCGTGGTCGACCACGGCCGGGTCATCGCCCGCGGCACCTCGGACCAGCTCAAGGCCCAGACGGGCGGCGAGCGGGTGGAGGTCGTGGTGCACGATCCGGCGCACATCCCGGCCGCCCGCACCGTCCTGTCCGGCTTCGGCAAGGGCGAGACCACGGTCGAGGAGCACACCCGCAAGCTCACCGTCCCGGTGAGCGGTGGCGCCAAGCTGCTCGCCGAGGTCATCCGCGATCTGGACGGGCAGGGCATCGAGATCGACGACATCGGGCTGCGCCGCCCGACCCTCGACGACGTGTTCATCTCCCTCACCGGTCATGCGACCGCGCTCACCGAGGAGGCGGCCACGTGACCGTCACCAAAGACACCTCCGGCGACACGGCCGCCGGAAGGCCTGCGTCCGCGTCCCCGTCCGCGTCCGCGTCCCGGCCGCGCGGCGGGGTGGTCCAGTCGGTCAGCGACTCGCTGGTCATCGCCCAGCGCAATCTCATCCGGATGTCCCGCATCCCCGAGATGATCATCTTCGGTGTGATCCAGCCGGTGATGTTCGTCGTGCTCTTCAGCTACGTCTTCGGCGGTTCGATCAGTGTGGGCGGCAACACCTCGCCGCAGGCATACCGGGAGTTCCTGATGGCGGGCATCTTCGCCCAGACGGTCACCTTCGCCACGGCCGGCGCGGGCGCCGGTATCGCCGACGACATGCACAAGGGCCTGATCGACCGCTTCCGGTCGCTGCCCATGGCCCGCGGCGCGGTACTGACCGGGCGGACCCTGGCGGACCTGGTGCAGACCACCCTCACCCTGGTGGTGCTGGCGGTCGTCGCGCTGCTCGTCGGCTGGCGCACCCACGAGAGCATCCCCGAGGTGCTGGCCGGCTTCGCCCTGCTGCTGCTCCTGGGGTATGCGTTCTCCTGGATCGGGGCGCTGATCGGCCTGTCGGTGCGTACTCCGGAGGCGGCCACCTCGGGCGGCCTGATCTGGCTCTTCCCGCTGACGTTCATCTCGATCGCCTTCGTCCCCTCCGACAACATGCCGACGTTCCTGCGGCACATCGCGGAGTGGAATCCGTTCAGCGCGACCGTCCAGGCGGCCCGGGAGCTGTTCGGCAACCTGCCACCGGGGTACCAGGCGCCGGACGCCTGGCCGATGCAGCACCCGGTGCTCGCGTCGGTCCTCTGGTCCGTACTGATCGTCGTGGTCTTCCGGACCCTGGCGGTCCGCAAGTACCGCTCGGCCACCGCCTGACCGTCCCGGTCCGTGCGGTGTATCCGGTACGCGCCGGATATGCGAAGGCCCCCACCGGCAGGGTGGGGGCCTTCGTGTTCCGGTTCCGGGTGCGCGGAAGAGGAGTGAGAAGAGGGGTGATCAGCCGGTGAAGGGCTTGACGCCGAGGATCCGGACCGAGGCCGTCTTGCCGTTCGGCAGCTCGTACGCGGCGTCCTCGCCGATCTTCTTGCCCATGACGCCGGAGCCCAGCGGGGACTGCGGCGAGTACGTCTCGAAGTCCGAGGACGCGTACTCGCGCGAGGCCAGCAGGAACTCCATCGTGTCGTCCGGGTCGCCGTCGAAGGCGATGGTCACGACCGTGCCGGGCGCGACGACCCCGTCGGACGCGGGCGCCGTGCCGACCTTGGCGTTCTCCAGGAGCTGGGTGAGCTGGCGGACGCGCAGTTCCTGCTTGCCCTGCTCTTCCTTCGCCGCGTGGTAACCGCCGTTCTCCCGGAGGTCACCCTCCTCGCGGGCAGCCGCGATCTTGGTGGCGATCTCCGTACGTGCGGGACCAGACAGGTACTCCAGCTCGGCCTTGAGCTGGTCGTACGCCTCCTGGGTCAGCCAGGTGACGTTCTCGCTCGTCTGGGTCACAGGTGCTCCTCGTCGGTACAGGGGACTTCATGGCCGCGCATGCGATGGGGCAGTGCGGGCGAAACCACGAGCCTAACAATTCGGGAAGAAAAGGGGGAGGACACCGTGTGTATGAAGTGTGTCATTGCCGGTCGCCGCACGGCCGTCGCCCGGTTCGTGCGCTGCTCCGGACGGGTGTTCCGACGGTGCTCAGGACGGGCGGGGGCGCTTCCCGAGGTCAGCGGGCCGAGCCGGCCGGCTGGCAGCCGACGAGCTCGATCATGGTCGCCCGGCCCGTGGTCTTCAGGGAGACCAACTCGTCGAGGCGCTTCTCCGGCCGGTCGAAGGTGAAATCGGCCCGGCCGACCTCGGCGTGGTCCTTGTCCTGGGAGCTCAGGGTGCAGACGCCGGCGACCCCGGCCTCCTTGCGGATCTCCAGGTGGACCTGCACCTCGGAGTCCGACACCACGTCGTACTTGATCACCTCGGCGCTGACGGTCTGCCCGGCCACGTAGTCCCAGCCGATCCAGCCGACCACACCCAGCAGGGCCACACCCAGCACGGATCCGACGATCTTGAGCTTGCGGTCCGCACTCGCGTCCGCGGAACGGCCGTACCGGCCCTCGGGCAGGCCCTCTCGCACCGAGCTCATGATCGATCCTCTCCTCCGGGGCCCCGGAATTTTCCGTCCCCCGATTCGGTCACTATAGAAGTCGCCTGTCGTGCCGAATCACAGAGGATCCCGTCTTGACCGAGCAGCTTCGACTGATGGCCGTCCATGCCCACCCCGACGACGAGTCGAGCAAGGGTGCGGCCACCATGGCCAAGTACGTGTCCGAAGGGGTACCCGTGCTCGTCGTCACCTGCACCGGTGGTGAGCGCGGCTCGATCCTGAACCCCAAGCTCCAGGGCGACAAGTACATCGAGGAGAACATCCACGAGGTGCGTCGCAAGGAGATGGACGAGGCCCGCGAGATCCTCGGCGTCGACCAGGAATGGCTGGGCTACATCGACTCCGGCCTGCCCGAGGGCGACCCGCTGCCGCCGCTGCCCGAGGGCTGCTTCGCCCTGGAGGACGTGGACGAGGCCGCCGGCCGCCTGGTGCGCAAGATCCGCGCCTTCCGGCCGCAGGTCATCACCACGTACGACGAGAACGGCGGCTACCCGCACCCCGACCACATCATGACCCACAAGATCACGATGGTGGCCTTCGACGGTGCGGCGGACACCGAGAAGTACCCGGAGGCCGAGTTCGGGGCGGCCTACCAGCCGCAGAAGCTCTACTACAACCAGGGCTTCAACAAGCCGCGCACCATCGCGCTGCACAACGCGCTGCTGGACCGCGGCATGGAATCCCCCTACGGGGAATGGCTGGAGCGCTGGAAGGAGTTCGAGCGCAAGGAGCGGACCCTGACCACGCACGTGCCGTGCGCGGAGTTCTTCGAGATCCGTGACAAGGCGCTGATCGCGCACGCCACCCAGATCGACCCCGACGGCGGCTGGTTCCGCGTCCCGATGGACATCCAGAAGGAGGTCTGGCCCACGGAGGAGTACGAGCTGGCGAAGTCGCTCGTCGACACTTCCCTCCCCGAGGACGACCTCTTCGCGGGCATCCGGGAGAATGCGTAGCCATGAGCGCTACGCAGGCAGCTGTGACCCACTTCCTTCCGCTGGCCGCCGACACCTTCGACAAGAACAAGGTGACGCCGGGCGTCCTCGGCTTCCTCGTGTTCGCGGCACTCGCCGTGGGCGTGTGGGCCCTGATGAAGTCGATGAACCGCCACATGGGCCGCGTCGACTTCGAGGAGGCCCCGGCGACGGCGAAGGCCGCCGCCCCGGCCCCGGACCAGCCGAAGGCCTAACCCACTCGGCGCGCACCCGCCGGCCCGGCCCGCCCCGGAAAACGGGTGGGCCGGCGGGCCGCCGCGCGTGCCACTTCGTCCTGGACGGGGCCGACGCGGGGTACGTTCGGGTGCCCGACGTGCCCGACGTGCCCGACGTGCCCGACGTGCCACGGACCCTGTGGCCGCCGGTGGCCCGGCCTGCGGGCCCGGAGCCCGGGGCCCAGGGCTCAGGGCCCGGCCTCGCGGCCCGGAGCCCCGGGCGGTCGGTGCTCGGACGGCGCGGCCTGCGGCCCGGAGTCCGCGGCGCGGAGTCCGCAGCCCGGGGCGGTCGGGCTCCCGAAGGGGCGGCCCGCAGGGCGGGGTGGGGGTCAGCTCGAAGGGGTTGGTACCGGGACTCCCATGATCTCCCGCGAGTGCCGGTTCGGAACCATCTGCAGGCGCCACGCCTGCCAGCCCTCCGCCGGGTCCACCCCCCGCCCCAGGATCAGCGCGTACGCCTCCGCGCAGTCCTCCAGCCGCGGGTCCCGCAGCGGATGCGGCGCCGCGGTGAGCTCGGCCAGCTCACGGCCGGCCGCCTCCGCCTCGCCCGCGTACGGCAGCAGCGTGCACCGCAGGAAACGCGCCCAGTCCTCGCCCCGCCGGTCCCCGTACGAGGCGAACAGCCGGGCCGCCTCCTCGCACAGCGCCAGCGCCTGCGGGGTCCGCGCGTTGCCGGCGTCCACCACCGCCAGCTCCAGCGCGGTCCACCCCTCGCCGTGCGCCAGCCCGATCCGCTGGAAGTCCGCCTTCGCGTCCACCAGCAGCTGCCGGGCGAAACCCGAATTCCGCAGGTTGCCGGTCTGCGCCGCGCGCTGGTCGCGGGTCACCCGGCCCGAATGGTGCCGGGCGCACGCCAGCCCGTACACGTCCCGCATCCGCGAGAACATCGTCCGCGCCCGCTCCAGCTCCCGCACCGCCGGGTCCCGCTCGCCCCGCTCCTCCAGCGCCTGCCCCAGGTAGTACAGCGACCACGCCTCGCCCCGCGCGTCCTCCGCCTCCCGGTGCCGCGCCTGCGCCTCCCGCAGCCGGTCCGCCGCCTCCGCTGGGTCCCCGCCCACCAGCCGGGCCCGCCCCAGCTGGGTCAGCGCCCACGCCTCGCCGCGGGCGTCGCGCGTCCGCCCGTACAGGTCCAGCGCCAGCCGGAACTCCGACTCGGCCGCCGGGACGTCGTCCATCCGCAGATACACCTGCCCGCGCTGGAAATGCGCCCACGCCTCCCCGTGTACGCTCTCGCTCTCCCGGTGCAGGGCCAGGGACTCCTTCAGCAGCGACAGCGCCTCCGCCAGATGCGCCAGATCCCGCTCCACCGCCGCCAGCGCGTGCATCGCCCAGGCCCGGTCGCCCGCCAGCTCCCGGTCCGCCTGCATCGCGATCGCCTCGCGGATCTTCGCGCCCGCCTCCGGCAGGTGCCCCTGGTGGTGCAGGGTGATCCCCAGCGAGACCAGTGCGCGCGCTGCGCCCGCCTGCTGATTGGCCTCCCGGAACCGGTCCACCACCTCCGTGAGCGTGGTCCGCGCCTTGTCCAGCTCACCGAGCTGGCGCGCCGCGATGCCGGTGCGCCACTGCACCGACCGCACCAGCAGCCCCTGGCCGGCCTCCACCGCCTGGGTCAGCTCGTTGATCTCGCCCAGCCGGTACAGGTCCCCGCGCAGCAGGCAGTAGTCGCACAGGGCCCCCAGCAGGTCCAGTACCGCCCGCTGGTCCACCCCCTCGGTGTGCCGCAGTGCCGCGGTGATGAAGCTCGACTCCTCGTCCAGCCAGCGCAGTGCCGCGGCCGGCGAACCGAACCCGTGGCCGTCGAACTGGTTCGCCCGGGTCGAGGTCTTCCCGTCCACCATGCGGATCACCGCGTCGGCGAGCTGCGCATAGTTGCGGATCAGCCGCTCGTGGGCCGCGGCCAGGGCCTCCCGGTCGGTGGCCCGCAGCTGTCTGGAGGCCGCGTACGCGCGCACCACGTCGTGCATCCGGAACCGGTCCCCGCGCACCCGGTCGATCAGACCCGCCCGCCAGAGCTCCTCCAGCGCCTGCCGGGCCGCCGGTTCCGGTACGTCCAGCAGCGCGGCGGCGGCAGCAGCGCCCAGCGAAGCCCGGCCGGCCAGCGGCAGGCGCAGCAGCAGCCGGCCGGCCTGCTCGCCCAGCTCGGCGTCCGCGATCCGCAGCGCCCGCTCGGCCGGCCCGGCTGCGGGCGGCACCCCGGTCCCGCCGCCGGCCCCGGGCCCGCCGGTGCCGGTGCCGTTCCCGGGCTCCGCCCCCGCCCCGGCGCGCATCGCCTCCGCCAGGCCGCCGGCGTCCCGCCGGGCCAGCAGCGGGCCCAGCATCCGCAGCGCGAGCGGCAGCCCGCCCGCCGCCTCGGCGACGGCCGCCTCCGGACCCCCGGCCGTCGCCCCGTCCGGTCCCGTCGCCCCGCGCACCCCCTGCACACCCGACCTGACCAGCTCGGCCGCCTCCGCGGCCGGCAGCCGCGCCACCTCCAGCCGGTGCACCCAGGCCGGCAGGTCCGCCGGCAGCTCCAGCGGCTCCCGGCAGGTCACCAGCACCAGGGAATCCGACCGCACCGGCAGCAGCGCCCGTACCTGCTCCGCGTCCACCGCATCGTCCAGCACGATCGCCACCGCCAGCCCCTGTACCTGCTGGTGGTACAACTCGCCCAGCCGGCGCGCCTGCTGCTCCGGCGAGGACCGGTCCCGGAACAGCAGCTGCTCCCGCGGCGCACCCAGCCGGTTCAGCAGGTGCAGCAACGCCTCCCGGGTCGGCAGCGGGGCCTCCCCGCCCGGCCGGCCGCCCCGCAGGTCCACCACGCACGCACCCCGGTACTGGTCCCGCAGGTGGTGCGCCACCCGCACCGCAAGCGCCGTCCGGCCCACCCCCGGCTCCCCGTGCAGCAGCACCACCACCGGCCGGGTCTCCGTACTGGCCCGGGCCGCCTGCACCCACTGCGCGATCCGGGTGATCTCCGACCGCCGGCCCGTGAACCCGCCTGACAGTTCCGGCAGTTGACCGAAGCTCTGCTCCAGCACGCTCCGTCGGCGCGCCTCCGCACTGCGGTCCGCCCCGCGCAGCTGCGGGGGCGCGGCCGGCTTCACCGCACGGGACACCCGGGACGCCGCCGCCACCTTCCGCTGCTGCTCCAGAAACGGCCGGATCCCGCGCACCTCCAGCGCCGACAGCCACTGGAGCTTCAACTGCTCCGGCCCGCCCGGCTGGCCCAGCGCCCCGGCCCGGCGGTGCGCGGCCGGCAGGTGGGCCCCCGTCACCTTCGCCACCGTCGCCACCGCCCCGGCCACCCCGACCAGCGCGCCCGCGCCCAGCGAGGGACCCGCCGCCACCCCGAGCGCCAGATCCGCCCCGAAGGCCGCCACCGCGGCAACCGCGGTCACCAGCATGGCCGTGGACGCATCGCCCCGGCGGAACGCGTCCCCGAGCGACTGCTCCCCGGCCGCCGCCGCGTCCAGCGCCCGTACGTACGCCTCGTACTCCACCGCGGCACTCGCCGCCAGCGCGTCCAGCGCCTCCCGGGCCCGGGTCAGCAACGCCTCCCGGTCGATCGCCGGCCCCGCCGCAGCGGCCCGCCGGACTTCCTCGTCGACGGCCCGTACCAGCAGCCGCTCCGCCTCGCTCCGATGGCTGTCCCGCATCAGCATCCCCCTCCGAGCGCTCCGGTAGAGCTCCCCAGTGTCCTGCGCGACCCGCGGGAGCGCGAGGGAATCTGAGCTGGTTCAGAGGTAGTTGAGGCGAAACCGAGAAACCGGAACCACGGCCCTGGGCCCGAGGGGATGGCGCAGGCGCTGCTGGGTTGACCCCCGGGTACGGCGCCGCCCGAGGCGGCTTCGCGAGCGGTACTCGGTGGAGCAGGAATGGATCGTCCCGCACTTTGAGGAAGTAGCGGCCCAGAGTCCACCGCTTCCCTACCATTTCCCCTGAGAGCAGAGGGGGTTGAGGTGCGCGAGGATCAAGCGACGCTGGTCGGGTTGGGGCTCAGCCCTGAGGAACTGGATGCCCTGGGACTGGGCAAGCCCGCGACGGCCGAGCCGTCCGGACTTATGGACGCCTACCTGCGACGAAGCAACAAGAAGGAAGACTTGGCCACGCTGCGGGGGCACTTGCGGGACGTGGTGCGCTGGGCGCAGACGAACGGACTTCAGATCCGGCATGTCTGGTTCGAGCAGCTCTCAGCCTCCAAGTCCTACGTCAGACGCCGGGAGTTCGAGAAGGCCACGCAAGCGATCATGGACGGCAAGTCCAAGACGCTCGGCGTGTGGAAGGCGGACCGCTTCGACCGACGCGGCATGGGGGCCGTGGGTCGGATACTCGACGAGTTCGACCGCCGGCAATCGCGGCTCGTCTCCGTTTCCGAAGGGCTGGACTCATCACAGGGTGGCCGCATGGTCTTCGCGATCCTGAGCGAGCGCGCCAGGGAGGAAGCGAAGGACATGGCGAAACGCGTGAAGATCGGCCATGACTCGCACAAGGCGGAAGGCCGAAGGGGAACGGGCAGGCCCCCGTTCGGTCTGTACAGCGCGCCCGGAAGCGGCAAGGTCGAACCCCATCCCGACGAGTACAGCACAGCCCGCAGGCTGGCGGACCTCTTGCTCGACAGGAAGACGACGAAGGGCACCGCGCACCAACTCAACGAGGAGGGGTACCGGACCCGGAGCGGTGCCACCTGGTCGCCCACGGCGGTGAGCAAGCTGGCTCAGTCCCCGCTCTTCGCCGGCATGGTCCCGGTCCGGCGGCGCAAGACGGACGAGCACGGCAACCCCTTGGACAGTTGGGAGGGGTACGGCGAGCCCCTGCGCAATGAGAGGGGCGAAGTCATCATGTGCGGCACGGGGGTCGTGACGCCGGGCGAGTGGTTCAAGATCAAGGCGTTCATTGCCGAGCGGACCGATGAACGGTGGTCGAAGGGGAAGCCGGAAGCGAAGTATCTGGGCACCGGTAGCTACCGATGCGGGCGGCTACGGGACAAGAAGGGCACGGGGGAGTTTGAGTCATGTGGTGGCTCGATGAGCCACCGTGGCGGACGTTACCGGTGTGAGGTCCGGCAGACGCGGGGCAAGTCCATCTGCGAGGGAGTGGTGACCCTCGCCGACCGCATCGACCACGCGGTCGGACAGGCTTGGGTCCACCACATCACGGCCCTTGAACCCGGTGACCCGGTGGTCATCGAGATGGCCCGCCGGTGGCTCGCCTTCGCGGACCCCGAAACGCAGGCGAAGAAGGACGAGGCTCAGAAGGCCCTTGAGGCGGCTGAGCAGCGTGTGAAGAAGCTCGAAGACGACTTCTACCTGTACGGGAAGATGGACGAAGAGCGCTTCGAGGAGCTGAGCGAAGGGCAGCGCGCCGTTGTCGAGAGCATCACCGCGACCCTTGAGGCATTGGACGCGGAGGCGAACCTCTCGCCCCTCACGCAGATCGGCACCCTGCGTGAGGCATGGGAAGCGGCGGATATGGGGGACAAGCGGATGCTCCTGAAGTGCGCTCTTGGAAAGAAGGGCATCACGGTCAAGCCCGCTGCGCGGCAGGGGGACCACACCCCCATCCTGGAACGGCTTGAGTTCGACTGGTTGTCGAAGAAGGAAACCAGCGAGAAGTGAGTTCGCGCTGGACTCCTACGCAATCTGTTTGTTGCCTCTGTGGCGTATGAGCGGGGCGGAGGTGCGTGCGTAAGGATGGGGGTATGCCGAACCGACTTGCGCAGGCCACGTCCCCCTACCTCCTCCAGCACGCGGACAACCCCGTCGACTGGTGGCCATGGGGGGCCGGCGCGTTCGAAGAAGCGCGGCGGCGCAACGTCCCTGTGTTTCTGAGTGTCGGCTACAGCGCGTGCCACTGGTGCCATGTCATGGCGCACGAGTCCTTCGAGGACGACGACGCCGCTGTGTACATGAACGACCACTTTGTGTCCGTCAAGGTCGACCGTGAAGAGCGGCCCGACGTGGACGCCGTCTATATGGAGGCGGTGCAGGCGGCCACGGGACAGGGCGGCTGGCCCATGTCCGTTTTCATGACGCCGGACGGGGAGCCGTTCTACTTCGGTACGTACTTCCCGCCGGAGCCCCGCCACGGGATGCCGTCTTTCCGGCAGGTGCTCGAAGGCATCCACAGCGCTTGGACGAGTCGGCGAGACGAGGTGGGCGAAGTCGCCGCGAAGATCACCAGGGACCTTGCCGGGCGGCAGCTGAGTATCGAGTCCGCAGGCTTGCCCACCGACGAGACTCAGGCCTTGGCTCTCCTTCAACTGACCCGGGACATCGACCCCGCGAGCGGCTGGTTCAGGGGAGACACCAAGTTCCCGCCGTCGATGGTGATCGAGTTCCTGTTGCGGCACCACGCGCGTGCCGGTTCCGTGGCGGCGCTGGAGATGGCCGAGGGGCTGTGCGGCGCGATGGCTCGTTCGAGCCTGTACGACCAGGTGGGAGGCGGGTTCCACCGGTACGTACTCACACCGCGCCCGAATGGACCTTTGGTCCCGCACTTCGAGAAGATGCTCTACGACAATGCGCTGCTCTGCCGGGCCTATGCGCACCTCTGGCGGGCCACCGGCTCCGAGCTCGCCCGCCGGGTGGCGCTGGAGACCGCCGACTTCATGGTCCGGGAGCTGCGGACCGGGCAGGGCGGGTTCGCCTCCGCCCTCGATGCCGACAGTGACGACGGTACCGGCCGGCATGTGGAGGGCGCGTACTACGTCTGGAGCACGGCGGAGCTGCGCGAGGTGCTGGGGGAGGCCGACGGGGCGCTGGCCGCCGGGTACTTCGGGGTGACCGAGGAGGGGACCTTCGAGCACGGGACGTCGGTGCTCCAGCTGCCGCAGGACGGGCCGGCGGCCGACGGGGAGCGCATCGAGGGGATCAGGGCGCGGCTGCTGGCGGCGCGGGCCGGGCGGCCGGCGCCCGGGCGGGACGACAAGGTGGTGGCGGCCTGGAACGGGCTGGCGATCGCCGCGCTCGCCGAGTGCGGGGCCTACTTCGAGCGGCCGGACCTGATCGAGCGGGCCACCGAGGCCGCGGACCTGCTGGTGCGGGTGCACTTCGACGCCACGGCGGGCCGGGCCCGGCTGTACCGGACGAGCAGGGACGGGACGGTGGGCGGCAACGCCGGGGTGCTGGAGGACTACGGCGATGTCGCCGAGGGGTTCCTCACCCTGGCGGGGGTCACCGGCGAGGGCGTCTGGCTGGAGTTCGCCGGGTTCCTGGTCGACCTGGTGCTCGACCGGTTCGTCGCCGAGGACGGCACGCTGTACGACACGGCGCACGACGCCGAGCGGTTGATCCGGCGGCCCCAGGACCCGACCGACAACGCCGCCCCGTCCGGCTGGACGGCCGCGGCGGGCGCGCTGCTGTCGTACGCGGCGCACACCGGCTCGGAGGCGCATCGCACGGCGGCCGAGCGGGCGCTCGGAGTGGTGCATGCGCTGGGTCCGCGCGTCCCGCGCTTCATCGGGCACGGGCTGGCGGTCGCGGAGGCGTTGCTGGACGGGCCGCGGGAGGTCGCGGTGGTGGGCCATCCGGAGGATCCGGCGACGGCCGCGCTGCACCGGACGGCGTTGCTGGGGACGGCTCCCGGGGCTGTGGTGGCGGTGGGTCTGCCGCAGGGTCCGGGGGCGGGAGACGGGGAGTTCCCCCTGCTGGCCGAGCGCACGCTCGTTCGCGACCTTCCGACGGCGTATGTGTGTCGACATTTCGTCTGCGCGCGGCCTACGACAGATCCGGTCGAACTTGCGGGGCAGTTGGGCGTGCTTCGTCCCTGAAAATGCCGGAGTAGCGTCAATTCCGCTTGATGACCACTGCGTTCGGAAACACGGTTTTTATCTGAAGAGCGTCTGCGTTTCACGTTCTCTGCCTAATCTCTAGTCTTCGGGAGATCCGGTCCGGGATCTCGGGATCGCGCACTGGGGGGTGCGCTGCTGGGGGGACAGCGGGGGTGGCGGCGGGCCGGGGGGCCGGCCGCCAGGCCGTCAGGCCGTCGGACCGGCTGGTCGTCAGACCGGCAGGTCCTCAGGCCGGCAGGTCGTCAGGCCGACAGGCCTTCCTCCGGGGGTTTCAGACGTCGTTGCGGCCGTGCGGCCTTGCGGGGCTGCCGCATGCCTGTGGGGGACACTTGTACACGTCTGTCTTCATTGCTGCCGTTTCGCTCGCACTCTTCTGGATGGCCGCGTTCACGCTCTGGTGGCAGATGCACGCGTGGCGCACGCCCGAGACGCTCGCCGCGACCCGTTTCGACCGGCCCGACGGCGGCGGACGGCTCGCGTTCTCACTGCTCCTGCCGGCCCGTCACGAACAGGCCGTGCTGGAGCACACCATCGACCGGCTGCTCGAATCGAGCCACGCCGACTACGAGATCATCGTGATCGTCGGCCACGATGATCCCGAGACCGCGGCCGTCGCCGAACGCGCCGCCGCCCGCGCACCCGAAAGGGTCCGGGTGGTCACCGACCACCACGAGTCGAAGAACAAGCCCAAGGCCCTGAACACCGCGCTCCCGTACTGCCGGGGCGACATCGTCGGGGTCTTCGACGCCGAGGACCAGGTCCACCCCGAGCTCCTCGCCCATGTCGACCACGCCTTCCGCACCACCGGCGCCGACGTGGTCCAGGGCGGGGTCCAGCTCATCAACTTCCACTCCAGCTGGTACAGCCTGCGCAACTGCCTGGAGTACTTCTTCTGGTTCCGCTCCCGGCTGCACCTGCACGCCCAGAAGGGGTTCATCCCGCTCGGCGGCAACACCGTCTTCGTCCGCACCGAGGTGCTGCGCGAGGCCGGCGGCTGGGACCAGAACTGCCTGGCCGAGGACTGCGACCTCGGGGTACGGCTGTCCTCCGTCGGCAAGAAGGTGGTCGTCGCCTACGACTCCGACATGGTGACCCGCGAGGAGACCCCCGGCTCCCTGGTCAGCCTGCTCAAGCAGCGCACCCGCTGGAACCAGGGCTTTCTCCAGGTCTACCGCAAGAAGGACTGGCAGCAGCTGCCCGGCCGCGGCCAGCGCTGGCTGGCCCGCTACACCCTGATGACCCCGTTCTTGCAGGCCGCCTCCGGGGTGATCATCCCGCTGAACTTCGCCATCGCGGTCTTCCTCGACGTCCCCGTCGGGATCGCCATCATCACCTTCCTGCCCATGATCACGGCGATGGTCACCTTCGTCTTCGAGATCGTCGGACTGCACGACTTCGGCCGCCAGTACGGCCTGCGCGTGCGCTTCGTGCACTACCT
The DNA here is from genome assembly GCF_008642295.1 of Streptomyces venezuelae. Classification (GTDB taxonomy): domain Bacteria; phylum Actinomycetota; class Actinomycetes; order Streptomycetales; family Streptomycetaceae; genus Streptomyces; species Streptomyces venezuelae_C. The sequence continues at coordinate 4,602,097 of NZ_CP029190.1, forward strand.
CAAGCTCGTCGTCGGCGGCCCGTTCTACCAGGTCATGCTGGCCGGCGCCGCGATCCGTGCGGTCTGGCGGGAGCAGCGCGGACGCAACGAGTGGGAGCTCACCAGCCATGTCGGTGCGCACCTCGCCACCGCCACGACCTCTGCCCGAGAGGACAGCCGCCAGTGACCGCCACCCTGCCCACGGCCACTGATCCCCAGTCCACCGCCGCCATCGCCGCAGCCGCCGTCGTCGTCGATCCGGTCCGCCCCGCCGATACGGCGCCGGCACCCCGGCCCCACCGGACGGTCACCGCCAGGCCGTTCGTGCGCTTCCGCTCCTCCCGCCCCGATCTGCTGCTCTGCGGTGCCCTGCTGCTGGTGATCCTGCTGGTCCAGGGCTGGAACATCACCGCCTTCCCGGCCCTGTCCGACGACGAGGGCACCTACCTCGCGCAGGCCTGGGCGGTCCAGCAGGGCGAGGGGCTGGCCCACTACACCTACTGGTACGACCATCCGCCGCTCGGCTGGATCCAGATCGCCGGCCTCACCTGGCTGCCCTCCCTCCTCGGCCCCGAGTCGATGACCGTCGCCTCGATGCGGTACGCCATGCTCGCGGTGTCGGCCGCCAGTGCCGTCCTGCTGTACGTACTGGCCCGCAGGCTGTGGCTGCCGCGCTGGGCGGCCGGCCTGGCCATGGGCCTGTTCGGGCTGTCCCCGCTCTCCGTGGTCCTCCAGCGCGAGATCTTCCTGGACAACCTCGCGGTGATGTGGATGCTGCTGGCGTTCTGCCTGGCCGCCTCGCCCAGCCGGCACCTGTGGCACCACTTCGGCTCCGGGCTGGCCGCCGCCACCGCCGTGCTCACCAAGGAGACGATGCTGGTGGTGCTGCCGGCACTGCTGGTGACCATGTGGCGGCACAGCCACCGGGACACCCGCAAGTTCGCCGTCACCGGTGCCATCACCGCCTGCACCCTGATCGGCCTGGCCTATCCGCTGTACGCGCTGCTCAACGGCGAACTGTTCCCCGGCAAGGGGCATGTCTCGCTGATCGGCGGGATCACCTACCAGATGGGCCGCGAGGGCTCCGGCTTCATCCTCGACCCCGGTTCCGGCTCGCACGGGGTCTTCCAGTCCTGGCTGTACTACGACACCGTGCTGCCGCTCGGCGGGCTGGCCGGCGCGGTGCTCCTGCTGGTCACTTACCGCTGGTCGGTCACGGCCCGCGCGCTGGCCGGTCCGGCCCTGGCCGTGGTGATCCTGGGCCTGGTCGCGATGCGCCCCTCCGGCTACCTGCCCGCCATGTACGTGATCCAGGCCCTGCCCTTCCTGGCCCTGGTCCTCGCCGGGGGCGCGGCCAGCGTCGCCCACGCCGTGCTGCGCCGGGGCACCAACCGGGTCCCGGTGTACGCCCGTTGGGCGCTGGCCGCGGTCCTGGCCACGGCCGCCGCCGGGTACCTCGTACCGCGCTGGTACGAGGGCAACCGCACCGCGCTCACCGTGGACGCCAACGGCCCCTACCGGCAGGCCGCCGCCTGGCTCGGCACCGAGGTGGCGGACCCGCGCGGCACCCGGGTGCTGCTCGACGACGCGCTGTGGCTGGACGCCGTCCACGCCGGGTTCGAGCCGGGCAACGGCGCCATCTGGTTCTACAAGGCCGACCTCGACCCGGCCGTCACCCAGACCCTGCCGCGGGGCTGGCGGGACGTGGACTATGTCGTGTCCTCGCCGACCGTGCGCCGCGACGCCCGCAACCTGCCCACCGTGAAGGCCGCCCTGGAGCATTCCGCCCCGGTCGCCGTCTTCGGCACCGGCGAGGACCGCATCGAGATCCGCCGGACCACCCCCGATCCCAAGACCGAGACCGAGACCGAGAGCGGGGGCCGGCGATGAGCGAAGACCTGTGGACCCGCGCGCTGGGGGATCCGGCGGTCGAATCCGCCGAAGTCCCCGCGCCCGGCAGCGTCACCCTGATCATCCCGACCTTCAACGAGTCCGGGAACGTCCGCGAACTGCTCCGCCGGCTGGGCGAGTCCCTCCCGGCCCATCTGGCGGTCGAGGTCCTGTTCGTCGACGACTCCACCGACGACACCCCCGAGGTGATCGAGAAGGCGGCCCGGGACTGCGCCTTCCCGGTCGACGTCCTGCACCGCGAACAGGCCGTCGGCGGGCTCGGCGGCGCCGTGGTCGAAGGGGTGAAACGGGCGGCCGGCGACTGGATCGTGGTGATGGACGCCGATCTCCAGCATCCGCCGCACCTGGTGCCCGAACTCGTCGGCGAGGGCGAGCGCACCGGCGCCCAGCTCGTCGTCGCCTCCCGCTACATCAGCGGCGGCAGCCGGGCCGGCCTCGCCGGGAACTACCGGATCGCCGTCTCCCGGGGCGCGACCTGGCTCACCAAGGGCCTGTTCCCACGGGCCCTGCGCGGCATCAGCGACCCGATGAGCGGATTCTTCGCGATGCGCCGCCAGGTGGTCACCGCCGAGGTCCTCACACCCCTCGGCTACAAGATCCTGCTGGAGCTGGCGGTCCGCTGCCGCCCGGCGAAGGTCGCCGAGGTGCCGTTCGTCTTCCAGGAGCGGTTCGCGGGGGAGTCCAAGTCCACCGCCAAGGAGGGCCTGCGCTTCCTGGCCCACCTGGCCTCCCTGCGGACGGCCACCCGGCTGTCCCGGATGGCCGGCTTCGGCCTGATCGGGCTGTCCGGGTTCGTACCGAACCTGTTCGCGCTGTGGCTGCTCACCGGGGCGGGCGTGCACTACCTGCCGGCCGAGATCGTCGCCAACCAGGCCGGGGTGCTGTGGAACTTCGTTCTGATCGAGACGCTGCTCTTCCGCGACCGGCGCCGGCACCGCCACTGGGCCGACCGGATCGGCCGGTTCGCCCTCCTCGCCAACGCCGACCTGCTGCTGCGGATACCGCTGATCGCCCTGTTCGTCACCCGGTTCGGCCTCTCGGTGCTGCCGGCCACCGCCCTCGCACTGGTCACCACCTTCATGGTGCGGTTCGCGGCCACCGAAGCCCTCGTCTATCTGCCGCGCACGGGCGCCAAGCACCGCCGCGCGGCCCGCTGACCTGACCCATCAGAGCCGTAGAGCCGTACGGAACACCCGCAGGAACCGAGGGAGGACGTACCCATGCGCACCCCGAACCGACGGGCGCGGCGAGGACGGCGCCGCGCCGCCCTGCTCGCCGTCGGGGCGATGGCCGGGGGCCTGCTGCTGACCGCACCGCAGCAGGCCACGGCCGGTCCGCCCAATCTGCTCACCAACCCCGGCTTCGAGACCGCCGGCCCCGCCGGCTCCGACATGCCCTCCTGCTGGTCGAAGTCCGGCTGGGGCAACAACGACTTCACCTTCAGCACCGTCGCCGACGCCCACTCCGGCACCAAGGCGATGCGGGTGGCGCTGACCCGACGGGTGGACGGCGACCGGAAGGCACTGGTCACCGAGAACACGGCCTGTGCGCCGGCGGTCGTCCCGGGCAGGCAGTACGACCTGTCGACCTGGTACAAGTCCACCACCCCGGACGTGTCGGTGACCGTCTTCCGGCGGGATGCCGGCACCGGGGCCTGGCACTACTGGACCGATCTGCAGAATCCGCCGGTGAGTGCCGGGTGGTCGCGTGCCGAGGTCCGGACCCCGGTGGTGCCGCCCAACACCGACAAGATCGCGTGGGGGCTGTCGGTGTACGGGGTGGGCACGCTCACCACCGACGACTACACGATGGAGGAGGTCGGGGTCACCGCGCCCCCGCCCGCCTGCACCGGGACCGCGGAGGAGTGCGCGAAGGGCAAGTGGGAGGTGATTCCGGCCAAGAACCCGACCCGGTCCATGCACGCCGTCGTGCTGAAGAACGGCAAGGTGCTGCTGATCGCCGGCTCCGGGAACGACATCGCGCAGTTCAACGCGGGCACCTTCACCTCAGCCGTGTACGACCCGGCGAACGGCTCGTTCAAGTCCATCCCCACCCCGGTGGACATGTTCTGCGCCGGCCATGTGCAGCTGTCCGACGGCCGGGTGCTGGTGATGAGCGGCAACAAGGGCTATCCGTCGGCCGACGGCACGATCGGCTACCAGGGCCTGAAGGACAGTTACGTCTTCGACCCGGTAACCGAGAAGTACACCAGGACCAACGACATGAACGGCGGGCACTGGTACCCGTCGGCGACGATCCTCGGCAACGGTGACGTGATCTCCTTCGGCGGTCTGAAGGAGGACTCCACGGGCAATGTGACGGCGGAGAAGTTCTCGGCGGCGCAGCACAAATGGCTGCCGATGGGCGAGGTCAACCAGACCTGGTCGTACTGGGGCCTGTACCCGTCGATGATCCTGATGCAGGACGGGCGGCTGTTCTACTCGGGCAGCCACACCTTCGGCAACGGCACCCCGGGCACCGGCGCCTCGGTCTACGACTACGACGCGAACACCATCACCGACGTGCCGGGCCTGCGGAACAAGGACCAGCGCGACGAATCGGCGAGCGTGCTGCTGCCCCCGGCCCAGGACCAGCGGGTGCTGACCATCGGCGGCGGCAACAACGAGACCAACCCGGCGGCGAACCGGCTCACCGACATCATCGACCTCAAGCAGCCGAGCCCCGCCTACACGGCCGGCCCGGACCTGCCGCAGGGCCTGGTCGACCAGGGCGCGGGCAAGCGTCCGCAGACCGGGGCCGAGGGGAAGATGTACGTCTCGGCGGTGCTGCTGCCGGACGGCAAGGTGCTGGAGACCGGCGGCGCACTGCACGACCGGGCCGACCCGGTGTTCGAGGCCTCGTTCTTCGACCCGGCCACCAACACGTACCAGCCGGGCCTGGCCACCGACCCGGTGCCGCGGACGTACCACTCGGCGTCCTTCCTGATGCCCGACGGCCGGGTGATGTCGGTCGGCGACAACCCGGGCAACGGCACGTACAACCACAACGTGTCGGTCTACACCCCGCCCTATCTGTTCAAGGGCCCCCGGCCGCAGATCACCTCGGTGATCGACACGCAGTGGGTGTACGGGGACACGCAGCGGATCACCGTCAACCGGCCCATCGCCAAGGCGGAGCTGATCCGGCCGGCCGCCGTCACCCACTCCTCGGACCCGAACCAGCGGTTTGTGGACCTGCCGCTGACGGTGGTCAACGACACGACGGTGGACCTGAACGTGACCAGCAACCCGAACCTGGCACCGCCCGGCTGGTACATGCTGTTCGCGGTGGATGCCAATGGCGTGCCCTCGATCGCGCAGTGGGTGCACGTGGGCGGGGCGCCGGCGCTGGCGGCCTTCTCGGGCGAGCGGCAGCCGGCGGCGCACGAGCACGGCTTCGCGGACCGGCTGGGCCCGGCGAAGAAGAACCCGGCGAAGCGGGACTCGGTCCCGGTCAGCCCGAGGATCGCGGGCTGCGACCGGCACTACGGCACGGCCACGGTGTGCGTGCCGACGGTCTTCCCGGCGGAGGTGAAGAGCACGTCGAAGGCGCGGTGCGACTGGCTGGCCGCGCACAAGTATCCGAAGCGGATGAAGGTCAACGGCAGCGACCCGCTGCGGCTCGATCCGGACTGCAACGGGTTCGCCTGTGATTAGCCCCGCCTGGTGATCCCTGCCGTCAGGCGATGCAGGTCAGGTTGAAGTTGGACTGGTTCGATGTCTCGCTTTCGCCCTCGATCACGACCTGCGCGAATCCGATCAGCTTGTCACCGGGGGCCGCTCCGGGGTCGGGGGTGTAGGTGAAGATGGGGATCGACTTGGTGCCGGCCGTCGGGAAGTTGAGGGTCAGCACACCGGACTTGGCTCCGTCGCTGCGGACCCAGCGGTACTTCACGTCGCCGGCGGTCGAGGTCGTGATCTCGCCGCTGGCGTTCATCTTGAAGCCGGGGCACTTCACGTTGCCGGACCGGATGGCGACCACCGCGTTGACGTCCGAGACGTTCGCCCTCTTCCCCTGGGCCTGGCCGGGCCCCGGCACCGAGCTGCACCTGACGTTGGCCGCGTTCCGCCGGTCCTCCCGGACCCGGTAGTTACCGTGCTTGACGTCCTCGTCGGTGAATCTGCCGTTGGACGCGACCCGGACGGTCTCGGACCCCCTGGGTCCGGAGATCACCACTTTGCTGCTGCGGGGCCAGCCGGACAGTTTCAGGTCGAAGGTCTGCCGGTTGTTCGCAGCGAGGTCGCCCTTGACCAGCGCACAGGTTCCGGTGGGGGCCGCGGCCACGGCCGTGGCCTCCCCGGTGGCGGCTGCCGCCGCGACCGGACCGAGGGCGAGCGCCGAGGCGGTGAGGGATGCGAGCAGTGCGATGCGGTGATGCCTGTTCATGTGTCTTCCTTCGGTGTCTGCGGAGACCGGAAGGGTGACGAAGAGTCAGGGCCACGGTCACGGCCCTGGTGGACCGCCGGGCGACTCCCTCGATTCCGACGATACGCCGGTGCCCCGGACCCCGCTCGCGGGGGCCGGGGCACCGTGCGTCCAGGCGTCCGGATGTTCAGGCGTGGCTGTACGCCGCCAGCGAGATCCCCACGTAGTGGGTGACGAAGGCGACCAGGGTCAGGGAGTGGAAGACCTCGTGGAACCCGAAGAAGCGGGGGGAGGGGTCGGGCCGCTTCATTCCGTAGATGACCCCGCCCGCGCTGTAGAGCAGCCCGCCGACGATCACCAGCACCAGCACGGCGATGCCGCCGGTCCGCATGAAGTCGGGCAGGAAGAACACCGCGGCCCAGCCCATGGCGATGTAGCAGGGGGTGTAGAGCCAGCGCGGGGCGCCGACCCAGAAGACCCGGAAGGCGATCCCGGCCGCGGCGGCCAGCCAGACCGCCCAGAGCAGGGTGCGCCCGGTGGAGGGCGGCAGCAGCAGCACGGTCAGCGGCGTGTAGGTGCCGGCGATTATGAGGAAGATGTTGGCGTGGTCGAGCCGTCGCAGGATGGCTTCGCCGCGCGGACCCCAGGTGCCCCGGTGGTAGAGGGCGCTCACCCCGAACAGCAGGCATGCGGTGAGGGCGTACACCCCGCACGCGATCCGCGCACCGGTCGAGTCGGTGAACGCCATCAACACCAGTCCGGCGACGACCACGGCGGGAAACATCCCGGCGTGCAGCCAGCCGCGCATCATCGGCTTGGCGAGGGCTTCTGCAGTCATGCCGCACATGCTACCTACGGGTCCGTAGGTTTCCGGCAGCCCGTATATCGCGTCGATCTTGTGCTTTACCGAAGATTGAATCGAGTGGCGATGCTCACGTGAGAGGCCCCCTGGACATATGCGCACATCCACCGGATGATCAGATGAGTGCGGTCGGCACCGGATGAGCGGAGCGCGAAGCGTCCGGGTCGCAGCCCCCACGGGGCATACCCAAAAAACCCCTCGACAAGGAGCAATCGTGGCGCGCGACAACGCGGCTCCCACCACCGTCCCGACGAAGCACCAGGAACTGATCACCTGGGTGACCGAGATCGCAGCGATCACCCAGCCCGACCGGATCGTCTGGTGCGACGGTTCCGAGGCCGAGTACGAGCGCCTGTGCGGGGAGCTCGTCGCGAAGGGCACCTTCAGGAAGCTCGACCCGGTCAAGCGCCCGAACTCGTACTACGCCGCCTCCGACCCCTCCGACGTCGCGCGCGTCGAGGACCGGACCTTCATCTGCTCCGAGAAGGAAGAGGACGCGGGCCCGACCAACCACTGGAAGGCCCCGGCGGAGATGAAGGACATCTTCACGGGTGAGCAGGGCATCTTCCGCGGTTCCATGAAGGGCCGGACGATGTACGTCGTCCCGTTCTGCATGGGCCCCCTCGGCTCCGACCTCTCCGCGATCGGCGTCGAGATCACCGACTCCGCCTACGTCGCGGTCGCCATGCGCACCATGACCCGCATGGGACAGGCCGTCCTCGACGAGCTCGGCACCGACGGCTTCTTCGTCAAGGCCGTCCACACCCTCGGCGCTCCGCTCGCCGAGGGCGAGGCCGACGTCCCGTGGCCGTGCAACACCACCAAGTACATCTCGCACTTCCCGGAGACCCGCGAGATCTGGTCCTTCGGCTCCGGCTACGGCGGCAACGCCCTGCTCGGCAAGAAGTGCTACGCGCTCCGCATCGCCTCGGTCATGGCCCGCGACGAGGGCTGGCTCGCCGAGCACATGCTGATCCTCAAGCTCACCCCGCCGCAGGGTGAGCCCCGCTATGTCGCCGCCGCGTTCCCGTCCGCCTGTGGCAAGACCAACCTCGCCATGCTGGAGCCCACGATCCCCGGCTGGACGGTCGAGACCATCGGCGACGACATCGCCTGGATGCGCTTCGGCGAGGACGGCCGCCTCTACGCGATCAACCCCGAGGCCGGCTTCTTCGGCGTCGCCCCCGGCACCGGCGAGCACACCAACGCCAACGCCATGAAGACGATGTACGCCAACACCGTCTTCACCAACGTCGCGCTCACCGACGACGGCGACGTGTGGTGGGAGGGCATGACCGAGGAGGCGCCCGCCCACCTCATCGACTGGAAGGGCAACGACTGGACCCCGGAGTCCTCGACCCCGGCGGCCCACCCCAACGCCCGCTTCGCCGTCCCGGCCTCGCAGTGCCCGACGATCGCCCCCGAGTGGGAGGACCCCAAGGGCGTCCCGATCTCCGCGATCCTCTTCGGTGGCCGCCGCGCCTCCGCCGTCCCGCTGGTCACCGAGTCCTTCGACTGGAACCACGGCGTCTTCATCGGCTCGAACATCGCCTCCGAGAAGACCGCCGCCGCCGAGGGCAAGGTCGGCGAGCTGCGCCGCGACCCCTTCGCCATGCTGCCGTTCTGCGGCTACAACATGGGCGACTACATGGCGCACTGGGTCAAGGTCGCCGCCGACAAGGACCAGGCCAAGCTCCCGAAGATCTACTACGTGAACTGGTTCCGCAAGAACGACGCGGGCAAGTTCGTGTGGCCGGGCTTCGGCGAGAACAGCCGCGTCCTGAAGTGGATCGTCGGCCGCCTCGACGGCACCGCCGAGGGCGTCGAGACCCCCATCGGCATCCTGCCCTCCAAGGAGTCCCTGGACCTCGAAGGCCTGGACCTCCCGGCCGAGGACCTCGACTTCCTCCTCACCGTCGACAAGGAGGTCTGGCGTGAGGAGGCCGCCCTGGTCCCCGAGCACCTGAACACCTACGGCGACCACACTCCGAAGGAGCTGTGGGACCAGTACCACGCGCTGGTGGAGCGGCTCGGCTGACCGAGCCGCGCCGAAGCGGCGCGCATTGAACGTGGGAGCCCCCGACCAAGCGGCGTCCCACCGCTGTGGGAGCCCCCGACCAAGCGGCGCCCACCGCAGCACCCGGCCCGTCAGGAGCGTCCTCGTTCCTCCAGATAGGTCGTGTGCGTCTGCTGACGGCGGGTCTCCACCTCGTGGAGGCCCGCCGTCAGGCGTTCCGCCTCGTCGAACAGCGCCGACAGCTGCCGCTCCAGATGCCGCTCCGGCGGCACCGTCCCGGGCTGCAGCCGGTTCCACCAGCGGGCCCGGTTGTACGTGTCCACCGACTCCGGCACATCGGTGCGCACCGCCCGCGACAGCACATGCACCGACTCCGGATCGGCCGCCAGGACATCGGCCACCCAGCCCGGATCGAGCAGCCGCTCGTACAGCTCCAGCAGCTCGGTCAGCTTCCCGCCGGCCGCCGGCGGCAGCTCCACCTCCGCCAGGTACTCCCGCAGCCGCAGGAAGTCCTCCCGCAGCACGCCCAGCTGCTCGCTCGGATCGAACTCCGGCGGCGTGACCCGCTCCGGCGGGGCGATCAGCGCGCCCGCCGCGTACAGCCCGGCGACCACCAGCGGCCACAGGCCGCCCGCCACCCCGGTGAGGGCCAGACCCACCCCCACCACCCCGCCGGCACTGCCCGCCAGGTTCTTCTTCGACTCCAGGTACCCCAGGGACAGGGCTGTGATGCTTCCGCTTCTGCGTCTACTGGTAGCCACGGATCTCCTCGAAGGCCCCGTCCAGGGAGCCCTTCCCGTCGGTGGCGTCGAAGAGACGCCCACCGGTCAGCTCGGTGATGTGCGACAGCTCCTTGCGGTCCGAGTCCCCGAACAGCACCGCGAACACCGGGGTCGTCCGCTGCGCCTCGGGCAGCTTGGCGTAGAACGAGTCGAAGTGCCCGGCGTCCACCCCCTCGGTGTTCTTGCCGTCCGTCATCAGCACGATCGAGGTGAACGCGTCGGCGGAACCCTTCCCCAGGTGCTGGTACGCCGCCTCCAGGCTGCTGTAGACAGCCGTACCCCCCTGCGGGGTCAGGGAGTCCACATCCGCGCGGACGGCACCCAGGGCGGCCTCGGGATTGCCCGGCTCCACCACATGGGTCCGTACCTTCTTCACCCCGGACCCGAACGGCAGCAGGGTCACCTCCTCCCGGTCCCGGAACCGCTGCCCCGGACCCGAACTCCCGCTCCCGGTCAGATCGGTGAGCGCCTTCTTCAGCTTCCCGATCCGGTCCCCCTCGGCCATCGACCCGGAGGTGTCCAGTACGTACACCGTGCGGGTCGGGCGGCGCAGCTCGTTCTCGTACGAGGACAGCAGCCCGTCGGCGACGGCCGGCGTGCCCGGGAACGGCAGCTCGCGGCGCGGCTCCCCGGCCAGACCCGGCGCGGGCACGACCCCGGGGGTGACCGGACGCCGGAAGGTCCGGTCCGTGATGGCCTGCTGGGCCGCCGTACCGCGCAGGTACTCGGTGAGCACCCGCCCGGACTCGCGGGCCCCGGCCGGGGCCGAGGTGAGCAGGGTCAGCGGATAGTCGGCGGTGACCACCCCGTCCCGCGGCCGGACCACGGTCAGACCGGTCCCGCTGTCCCGGTTCATCGACAGCAGCACGGACTCGTAGTTGACCAGCGCGTCCACGTCCTTCCGCCCCAGATAGGCGGCGGCCAGCCAGCCGGAGGAACCGGAGGTCAGCTTCTGCCCGGCGAAGAACTCCTTCAGCTGCGGGGTCACCCGCTTCACGTCCTCGCCGGTGAGCGCGCCCTGCGCACCGGACAGGCCGGAGGCGACCGAGACCAGGGCGGAGAAACCGGAGTTGGACCGCACCGGGTCCGTCATCCCGTACGTGAGCTTGCCGGCGCCGACGGCCTGGTGCACGGCGGACCAGGTGACCTCCTCCGGCTTCCAGCCGAGCCGCGCCAGCGCCTCCGGCTTCAGGCCGAGCGCGACCGGGGACGACATCAGCGGGGTTTCGGAGCTGAGCTTCCCGGCGGCCCCGGGCCGCAGCCGCAGGTAGTCGTTGGAGGACAGCCAGATGGCGTCGTACTTCCCGTCGGCCGCCCCGGACGCCACCTGTTCGACGGCGTCCAGCGTCCCCGTCCAGGTCGGCTCCACCCGGACCCCGGTCGCCGCCCGCGCCTGCTCCAGCAGCGGCTCCATGTCGCCGAGCTCACTGGACGCCAGGACGCGCAGCGTGCCGTCCTTGTACGCGGTGCTGCTCGGCTTCTGCGAGGGCCTGCCCGGCTCGTCGGAGCCGGAGGTGCACCCGGCGGTGGCGGTGAGTACGAGCGCCACCGCCCCGATGGCCACCCGCCCGCGTCGGACCACCCGGGGCGCAGCCCCGAAGGGGGTCCGGGGCGCAGCCCCGGTTTCGGGATGGGGGTCCCCCCAGCGAAGCGAGGGGGAGGGCGGGGTGGGGAAACATGCCCCGCGCAGCGGCCACGGCCTCACTGCACACCCCCCTCGAGCGCGCCCGCGGTCCGGGTCCGTGCGAGGTACGCGGAAGCCGCCTGGAGCTCGCCCGTCAGCGACTCCACCGTCGCCGCCATGTTCTCCGTCGCCTGCACTTTGAACGTGTCGATCGTGTCCAGGGTCCGGTAGATCTGCGCGAACGCCGACCGCAGGGTCTCCGCCCCCACCGCCGGATCGGCCGCGATCCGCTGGATCTCCCCGCTCTGCGTGCTCAGCATCTCCGCATTGCCGCGGATCAGCTCCTCGGTCGTATTCCGCAGCGTGTTGACCTGCTCGACCACCTTGCGCTGGTTGTCCAGGGCCGAGGCGAGCATCACCGCGATCCGCAGGGCGGACACGGTCGTGGTCGCCGCCCGGTCCACGCCCTTGATCAGCTCGTCGTTGTTCCGCCGGACCACGTCCATCGCCAGGTACCCCTGGGCGCAGACGGCCAGCTGGGTCAGCAGGTCCTGGTGCTTCTGCCGGACCGGGAACAGCACGTCCGCCCGCATGGCGTCGGCCTGCGCCGGGTCCGTCCCCGCCACCTCCGCCACCCGCTGCTCGACCGCCGAGTCCAGGGCCTCGGTGAGCACGGCGTACTCCTGGAGCTTGCCCATGGTTTCCCAGAGCCGGGCCCGCTCGGTGTGCAGGGCCGCGTTGTCGCGGCGCAGCTCGTCCTGGCCGCTGCGCAGCGCGCCGACGATCCTGTTGAGGGTGGCCTGCGAGGAGGCGTACTTGGCCACGTGGTCACGGAACCGGTTGCCCCCGGGCAGCCGGGCGAGGAGTTTGCGGGCGCCCTTGGCGGGGGTGTCGCGGGGGTCGAGGTCCTCGACGGTGCGGCGCAGCTCGACCAGCGAGCCGGCGACCCGGCCCTGCGCGTCGCCGCCGTCGGTGGACAGGGAGCGCACCGCCCGGTCCAGCATCCGGTTCGACTGCTGGGCGGCGCTGCGGATGTCGGCGGCGCCGAGGCCGGCTATCTCCCCGATCCGGGTGGCGAACTCGGGGGAGCGGGCATCGAGTCCGGCGAGCGTGCCGACGTACTCCCCGGCCCGCCGGGCCATCTCCTCGTGGACCCCGTCCTGGAGCGGGACCAGGCCGGAGGCCTGCTCCCGGCGGACCGGGGCGACGGGTTCGGGGGCGGTGAGGACGAGCGGTGCGGTGGCGGTGACGGCCGGGTCCTCGGGTGGTGTCAGTGTCATCTGCGTACTCGTCCTCTAGCCCTTGGCCCGCTCGGCGAGCGTCTGCAGGATCTTCACGGTGGGGGTGCCGACCTGGTTGATGCCGGCCAGGTTCTGGTTGAGGTAGGCGGTGTGCGGGGCGGTGGCCTGGGTGAACTCCTGGACGCCGTTCTGCGGCCGGAATCCGTGGCGGACCGCCAGCTCGCGCAGCCGGGGGTCGGTGGAGAGCAGCTCGCCGAGCTCCTTGGCCTTGTCGTTCAGCGGTACGAAGGTGTGGTCGCTGTTGACGGTGGTGTCGGGGTACAGGACGACCATGTCCCCGGCGGGCTGGTTGCGCAGCAGCAGCGCCGCGACCTGGGACTCGTACACGAGGACGAGCGGCTGGCCCGCCCCGCTGACGAACTCCCGGAACGGGGCGTCGGTGCTGGGCGGTTGCTGGCCCTGCGGGGCGGTGAGCTTGTGGAGCAGCGGGGCGGTGGTCTCGATGCCCTTGGCGTCGGAGACCACGGTGTGGCCGTTGGCGACGTTGGAGAGGGCGGCGAGGTAGAGGGCGCCGGAGTTGGAGGAGCTCGGGTCGGTGGACCGGATGAGGACCTTCCCGAGGAGCTCGGGGTGGGCTTCGGAGCCCTTGAGCTGCTGCCAGGTGCGGTCCTCGCCGGCGGCCTTGACGAAGGCGCCCATCGCGAGGGTGCCGGTGTTCTTCCCGGTCATCCGGACGAGCCCGTTCTGGGCGAGCACCTGAGCGGTTCCCGTACGGGTGACCACGACGAGCGGCGAGAAGAAGGGCACCACCTGCGAGCCCTGGACCCCGGCCTTGGCCTTGACCTCCTTGGCGGGTTCGCTGCTGCCGGGGAATGCGAAGTCGTAGTTTTTGAGGGGGAGTTGGTCCATGGCCCAGGAGCCGGACGTCTCCGTTCTGACGGTGTAGCCCTTGGCGGAAAGGGCCTTCACCACGTCGGGGTCGGCGAAGAACTCGGACTTCTCCGAGCCGATCACGCCGTGCACGGTCTTCGTTGCCGTGTGTTCTGGGTCCTGAGCTCCGCCTCCTGCCAAGATGACGGCTACCACGCCACCGATCAGCAGGACTGCCAGGACGATTCCGAGGATGCGTCTCACGGGGGCAGCGTGCTCACGGAAACCCACATTCCGCGCTGAATTGAATGAACGTCAGGTGACGAGGTGGTCCCACTTCGACATGGCATGGGAAGGAAGGGTCGGACCATGAATGCGTCGAGGAATGTGCCGAGATGGCAGGGGTGGTTCGTGGGCCTGGTGGGCTTGGCGGCGCTGCTCGTCTTCGCCCCGCTGGGGCTGTACGTGTGGGCGAGCGGCGGGTCCTCCGAGCCGGCGGGCGCAGTGGGTGTGGCGGCAGCGCCGTACGTTCCGGTGGAGGATGCGGCGGTGTCCGGCTGCCGAATCGATCCGGCAAGCAGGCGGCTGCTGGCGGACATCGAGGTGAAGAGCCGGGCGCCGGGGGTGGGCTCGTACGTGGTGACGGTCGGGTTCCGTCAGGATCCGCCCCTGGGCACGGCACAGGCGCTGGTGCGGCTGGACCGGGTGGCGCCGGGTATCGCCGCGCGCGGGGAGGCGGTCGGGCCGGTGTGGCCGGCCGGGGTGACTCCGTGGTGCGGAGTGGTGGGGGCGGAGTTCGAGGGAGCGGAGTTCGCGGGGCCGGTCCGAGTGGGGCCGAGCGGAGTGGGGCCGGGCTGAGTGAGTCCGGGCCCGGACTGGGGCATGGCTCCCGGTCCGAGGCCTCCGCGGCCTCGGACCGGGGCCGTCAGAGGGCGCCGGCCAGGTCGGTGGCGGCGAGGGCGGCGGTGTGCGCGTCCATCTGCTCGGCGGCCAGGATCGCGACACCGGTGTCGGCGCGCGAGGCGGCGACGAGGAGTACCCGCGCGGCGAGGTCGTGCGCGCGGCGGTGCAGGTCGGAGCGGGGCTCACCGGACAGTCCGGCGTGCCGGGCCGGCGGGGTGCCGCGCAGCCGGGCCACCTGGGTGGCGATCTGCTCGGCGGCCTGGTCGAGGCCGAGCTCGTCGGTGACGGTGAGCAGGGCCGACAGGTGTCCGGCGAGCTGGATGTCCAGCTCCTCGGAGCGGCTGCGGTGCGGGTAGTCGGCTCGGCCGCGGCCCATGCGGTGGACCGCAGCCGCCGTCTTGCGGTTCGGCTCGTACATGAGGATGGCCTCCTGCCGTGGTCAGGAGACCATCCTACATTGGATTGGGTCTAAGGTTGAGCTGAATCCGGTCAGTGCTGGGAGTAGCCGTCCAGGAAGTTGCCGATGCGGGTGACGGCGTCGGCGAGGTCCGTGGCGGTGGGCAGGGTCACGATCCGGAAGTGGTCCGGTTCGGTCCAGTTGAACCCGGTGCCGTGGACCACCATGATCTTCTCGGCCCGCAGCAGGTCGAGGACCATCTGCCGGTCGTCCTTGATCTTGTAGACGGCCGGATCCAGCTTGGGGAACAGGTACAGCGCGCCCTTGGGCTTCACGCAGCTGATGCCGGGGATCTGCGTCAGCAGGTCGTATGCGGTGTCGCGCTGCTCCAGCAGCCGGCCGCCCGGCAGCACCAGGTCGTTGATCGACTGCCGGCCGCCGAGGGCGGTGGCCACGGCGTGCTGGGACGGCATGTTCGCGCAGAGGCGCATGTTCGCCAGGATGGTGAGGCCCTCGATGTACGAGGCCGCGTGGTGCTTGGGGCCGCAGACCGCCATCCAGCCGGCCCGGTAGCCGGCGACGCGGTAGTTCTTGGACAGCCCGTTGAAGGTCAGGCACAGCAGGTCCGGCGCGATCGCGGCGGTGTTGGTGTGCGTGGCGCCGTCGAAGAGGATCCGGTCGTAGATCTCGTCCGAGCAGACGACCAGGTTGTGGCGGCGGGCGATGTCCGTCAGGCCGCGCAGCATCTCGTCGTCGTAGACGGCGCCGGTGGGGTTGTTCGGGTTGATGATCACCAGCGCGCGGGTGCGGTCGGTGATCTTGCGCTCGATGTCGGCCAGGTCCGGCATCCAGTCGGACTGCTCGTCGCAGCGGTAGTGCACGGCGGTGCCGCCGGCCAGCGAGACGGAGGCGGTCCAGAGCGGGTAGTCCGGGGCGGGGACGAGTACCTCGTCGCCGTCGTCCAGCAGCGCCTGCATCGACATCTGGATCAGCTCGGAGACGCCGTTGCCGAGGTAGATGTCCTCGACGTCCAGCGCGATGCCCTTGGTCTCGTAGTGCTGCACCACCGCACGGCGTGCGGACAGCAGGCCCTTGGCGTCCCCGTAGCCGTGTGCGCTGCCGAGGTTGCGGAGCATGTCCTCAAGGATCTCCGGCGGGCACTCGAAGCCGAAGGCCGCGGGGTTGCCGGTATTGAGCTTGAGGATGCGATGACCTGCTGCTTCGAGTCGCATGGCCTCTTCGAGCACGGGGCCGCGGATCTCGTAGCAGACATTGGCGAGCTTCGTTGACTGGATCACCTGCATGACGGGAGCTTACGGGGCCGGTGGCCGTCGCCGCTTCGGCTTTTGGGACGAGGTGAGGGTGGTGAGGGTGGAGAAATGTCCCGATTCGGGGGATGGGGAGGTGGGAGCGGCGCGCATCCTTGGAAACGGGGGGCGGGGCGCCGTTCCGGCCTGCGGAACGGGTGCGGTCCTGCTCCGCGGGGAGAGCCCGTGTTGCCCTCGTCACGTCCGGGCGACCGGGCGGCACCCGCCGTCCGGCCGCCCGGTCGCCGTCACCCTCCGGGGATGACCTGCTGGCGTTCCTGCATCGGGTTCAGGTCGGCGTACTTGACCAGGTCCATGAAGCCGGGGTGGGCGGCGGCCGTCAGCAGTTGCCTACTGGTGACCGGGGCCGAGGCCTTGGCCGCCGGGTCCGGGTTGACCTCCAGGGAGACCTCGCTCTTCCCGTAGGAGAACTGGACCGTGGTGGCCGTGGTCCCCGGCGAGTCGGTGGTGAAGCTGAATGCGATGGCCTCGATCCCGCCCGGCAGAGTGGCCCGCTCACAGCTTCCGGCCTTGACGATCCGGGGGTCCTCGGGGCACGAGGTCAGACGGGAGCTGCCGTCGGAGGGCCGCACCGAGAAGAGGATGGGGAAGACCTTGCCGTCCTTCGTCTCGCCCTGGTACCGCTTCACGTTCAGGTCGACCGGCCGGATCAGGCCGATCTCGGCAGGCAGCAGCTCCTCGAAGCGCAGGGCCGCCCGCTGCTGGTGCTGAGCCCGGCGTTCCCGCTCCGCGGGCGGCAGCGCGGCCATGGCCCGTTCGGTGGCACTGGTGGGTTCGATGTGCACCGGCGTCCGGTACGGCTTCGGCTCCGGGGCCGGGACCGGGGCGACCGATTCGCCGGGCGCGGGTGTGCCGGTGGCGGCGGGGTTGACCGTCGACTCACCGCCGCCACCGAGGGGCAGCAGTGCAGTGGTGCCGAACACCACCGTCCCGGCCACACAGGCGACCGCGGTCGCGATCGCGGCCCGGGCGCGCATCCTGCGGCGCCGGCCCTGGGTGATCGCGGCCGGCACCAGGTCGTGGAACCCCGGCAGCTCCTCCACCGTACGTTCCATGGCGTCCCGGACCAGCAGAGCGCTCTGGCGGTCGTCTACAGGCATGTTGTCTTCCATGCGGTTTTCTCAGCTCCACGTCGCGTAGTGGTGGGCCTCGCCCAGTTGGGTGCGCAGCTTCGCCAGGGAGCGTGAGCACTGGCTCTTGACCGTCGACTCGCTGCATTTGAGGAGCTCGGCGACGGACTCGACGCTCTGGTCCTCCCAGTACCGCAGGACGACCATGGCGCGCGCTCTGGGCGGCAGCCCGGCCAGCGCCGACAGCAGGGTCACCCGCAGATCGGCGTGGTCGGGCGCGGGCCGGGGGTCGGGGCGGGAGTGGGCCAGCAGGTCCCGCAGCCGTCGCCGCCGCTCGGCCAGGTAGGTGCGGGTGAGCACCGTCCTGGCGTAGGCCTCGATGTGGTCGGCGGCGCTCGCCCGCTTCCAGTGCTGGAACATCTTGGCGAGTGTCGTCTGCGTCAGATCCCGGGCGGTGTCCGTGTCTCCGCACAGCAGGTACGCGGTCCGGTACAGCCGTCTCTGGCTTGCCCGGGCGAAGGTCTCGAAGCTGTCGGGCCCGTCGGAGCCGTCCCGCGCTTCGGAGCCCCGGCCGTAGTCCGGCATCTGCTCTCCTTTCCGGGGCCCGTCTTCCAAGGGGCCCGTGCCTGTCACCCCACTTCAGAGCGCTGCCGCACGCTAAAGGTTGAAACCGAATTTCTGCGACCAGCGAACCTGCGACCTGCGGGCGCCAGGACAATGGGCCCATGCGGATCAGAGCAGTGGACGGCGGCGAGTTGCCCCTCCTTCAGGACATCGAGCGGGCTGCGGGCCGATGGTTCCGCGACATCGGCATGCCGGAGATCGCCGATGACGAGCCGCTCTCCGTGGCCGAGCTCGCCCGGTACCAGCAGGCCGGGCTGGCCTGGGTGGCCGTCGGCACCGGTGGTCCCGTGGGGTATCTGATCGCGGAGCCGGTCGACGGGCTGCTCCACGTCGAGCAGGTGTCGGTACATCCGGACAGCGCCCGGCGCGGCATCGGGCGGCTGCTGCTGGAGCACGTGGCGGAGCGGGCCGTGGCGGACGGAGTGCCCGCCTTGACCCTCACGACGTTCACCGAGGTGGCGTGGAACGCCCCGTATTACGAGCGGTGCGGGTTCCGCCCGCTCGGTGAGGATGACCTCGGCCCGGAACTGCGGGCCATCCGGGACCGGGAGATCGCCCATGGCCTGGACCGGTGGCCGCGGGTGTGTATGAGGAGGGACCTGTGAGGATCATCGCGGGGGATGCGACCAGTCCGCAGGCCAAGGGGCCGAAGATCATTGCGCATGTGTGCAATGACCTGGGCGGGTGGGGCAAGGGGTTCGTGCTGGCGATATCGCGCCGATGGCCCCAGCCGGAGGCGGAGTACCGGGCCTGGCACCGGGCGCGCTCCAAGAACGACTTCGGGCTCGGGGCCGTGCAGCTGGTACAGGTCCGGCCCGATGTGTGGGTGGCCAACATGGTCGGCCAGCGGGGGATGCGGACCGGCAGCGGCGGCCCGCCGATCCGCTACGACGCGCTGGAGCGCTGCCTCGGCGCACTGGCCGGCCACGCCGAGGCCCTGGGGGCCTCGGTGCACATGCCGCGCATCGGGTGCGGGCTGGCCGGCGGCAAGTGGTCGCGGGTCGAACCGCTGATCACCGAGGCGTTGTGCGCACGCGGGGTTGACGTGACGGTCTACGACTTCGCGTGAGCGAGGAAGGCGGCCCAGGCGGCGGACGGGACCGTGAAGGTCGGGCTGGTCCCGCCGAGCTTGGAGTCGCGGACGTGGACGGTGTGGGGACAGGTCGCGACCTCGACGCAGGCGCTGCCCTGGTCGTCGCTGTACGTCGACTTGCGCCAGTCCAGGGCTACTTCGATGCAGTCGCTGCCCTGGCCATCGCTGTAACTGGACTTGAACCATGTCAGTCGGCTGCTGCTCATAGCTCCTCCGCGACCTGCTTGATGAAGTCCGTTGATTCCGCCTTGCTGAGGGCGTGCATGCGGATCATGTCATGGGTTTCGGTGAGCCGGCCGACCCTGTCGAGGTCGGTGTACATTGCGCTCGTTTCTTGGCCCTCGGCCCAGGCCCAGACCTGATGTTCGGGTGTCTTGAGGAGAAGGATCGGGCCGGAGAGCGCGGCGCCCGGGCACCTGCCCCGAGGGAGGATCTGGACCGAGACGTTGCGCAGTCCGGCGAACTCCAGCATGTGGTGCAACTGCTGCCTCATGATGCCTGGTCCGCCGATGTCGGTGTGCAGCGCTGCCTCGTTGACGATGAAGCTGTACACCGTCCTGATGCGGCGCTTCATCGTCTCCTGACGTTCGAGACGGGCGCGGACGCGTTCCTCCACGGTCTCGTCGTCGAGCGGCGGGCTGCTTGAGCTGATCAGTGCGCGGGCGTATTCCTCGGTCTGGACAAGGCCGGGGATGAACAACGGCTGGTACGAGTGGAAGGCGATGCACTCCGTCTCCGCGGCCATGAACTCCTCGGAGCGTTTGGGGAACGGCTCCGGCTTCATGTACTCCGCCGCGGCGATGAGTTTGCCGCTCGCGCCGAACATCGCGTCCGCGATCTGGAGGAGTCTGAGAGTCGGCCGACGACGGCCCTGTTCCATCGACTTCACCGTGTCGACGCCGTACCCCGCCTCCTGGGCGAGCGCCTCGCGGGTGACGCCCGCCTCGGTGCGCCACAGCTTGATCTGGTTGCCGCCGTACCGCCACGCCTCGGTCATCCGTGTCCTCCCCTCGACCCCGCCCCGATGCTCGCCCGGCCCTTACCCGCTTCGGGACGTTTTCGAGCATGGATCACACGATCGAGTGGTCAGGGGAGGTCCGTGGTGGGTTCCTCGGCGTCGTAGCGGTGGGGGTCGCCGCCCGTCCACTCCACCAGCGGGGAGTCCCCGAGGACGATCTCGTCCGGGTCGGGGACGTCGGCCCGGCGCAGGAACTCGATCACGTCGGCGTCGGACCGGGCCAGGCCGAGGGGCTCGTCGTGGCCGCTCACCAGGAGGGAGACCCGGCGGCCCCCCGAGGGCAGGATCCGGTGGACGACGAACGGCGCGCGCTGCATGAGCCCAGCTTCCGCCCGTACCGCCACGCCCGCATCCCGGTCGGACCGCCGCCTGCGGTCAGTCGGCGGTGCCGGCCGGGACCACCCACTGAGTCGGCTGGGCCGTAACGGCGCGGATCATGTCGTAGTCCCCGTCGTAGTGCAGCACGATGGCGCCGTGGCGCTCGGCCGTCGCCGCGATCAGGAGATCTGCCATGGAGACCGCCCGCCAGCTGCCGCGGTCGATGAGCTCGGTCTGAACCTCGAACGCCCGGTCCCAGACTTCATCCGGTGTGGGCAGCCACTCGAATCCGCGCATCTCGTCACGGATCCGTTCTGCATCCGCCTTGGACCGGGCGCTGTAGAGGATTTCCAGTTCGACCGCCCCGCAGACGGCGAGCAGCCCTGCTCGGTGCAGGGGGTCGAGGACGGCGCGTACTGCGGGGCGCGGATATCGGGCGAGGGCGGACTTGTCGATGAGGTAGCGCTGTGTGTTCATGCAGCCGGCTGGGCCTCGTCTTCGGGCTTGACCGGTCCGGTGAGGTCCGGCAATCCGCCTTCTGCGAGCCAGCCGAGGAACGATTCGCGCTTGCGGCGGTTGACCGCGTCCTGGAGGGCGGCGTTGACCGTGGCGACTTTGGTGGTCGTGCCGAAGATCTCGGCTGCCTCGGCGAGCATCTTGTCATCGATGTCTATGACGGTGCGGCTCATGGCAACTCCCTCGCGTCGCTGAACGGGCCACCATGATATCAAGTGGTCCTGGATTTGATATCAGCGCTCGAGGAGGACCAGGGGGATTTCTCGGGTGGTGCGGGCCTGGTAATCGTCGTACTGGGGCCAGAGGCCGGTCATCAGGCCCCAGTACGCCTCGCGCTCCTCCGGGGCGGCGGTGTGGGCCTTGGCCTGGAAGATCTCGGGGCCGACCTGGACGCGGACCACCGGGTCGGCGTCCAGGTTGCGGTACCAGTGCGGGTGCTCGGCGCCGCCGCCGGCCGAGGCGACCAGGATGTAGCGGCCGGTGTCGGGGTCCTCGCCGTAGATCAGCGGGGTACGGACCGCGCGGCCGGAGTGGCGGCCGACGGTGGTCAGGAGGAGGGTTGGAACCCCGCGCCAGAGGTGGCCGGCCGCGCCGCCGGTGGCCACGTACTCGCGTACGTGGTCCAGCCTCCAGCCCGGCTCGGGGTCCATGGGGTGGTCCCAGTCGACCATGACCTGGTGCATGCGCGGCCTGCTCTCCGTACGTCGGCGACGTGTGGGTTAACGAGCAGCGACGTCCGGAGTAACGTTAAACGTCCAGGTTTGTGGCGGTTATCGGGTTGTATGCCCGGCGTGGCTGAGGAGGATCTTCAGGAGTTCCTCCGGGGCCTCCCGCATCACGTTGTGGCCCGATTCGACCGCGTACGTGTACCAGTCCGGGTCGGCGGCCAGCCGGTCGTGGAGGGCGGTGAAGGGGGAGGGGGTCGGCCAGCCCGTGGCGTAGACATAGGACCTGTCGAAGCGGGACAGGTCGCCCTCCAAGCGGACCGCCTGGAGGAGCGAGGCCAGCGGGTGCGGGGTGGCGCGCGGGTCGAAGAAGGGGAGCGGGGCGCTGGCGTAGCCGGTCTCCTCGGTGCCGTTCAGGTACCAGGCGCGCTCGTTCTCGGTGACCAGGGAGTAGGCCGAGTCGCCGTCCTCGGGGACCATCGCGTCCACGTAGACCAGGCCCTTGACGCGGTCCGGGAGGCGGTCGGCCACGGCCGTGATGACCATGCCGGCGTAGCTGTGGCCGACCAGGACCGCGTCGGTTATCCGCTCGTCCTCCAGGAGGTTGGCCACGTCTGCGATATGGGTGTCCAGGTTCACGGCGGGGGAGAGGAGATGGCGGCGGGCGCCCACGCCGGTCAGGGTGACCGGGTACGCCTCGTGGCCGGCCCGGCGCAGTTCGCGGGCGAGGGGTTCGAAGGTCCAGGCGCCGTGCCAGGCGCCGGGGACGAGGATGTACGTCGCCACGGGTGGTCCTTCCTCAGATTCCGGAGATTTCGGTGGTCAGGACGATCTTGCCGGTGGTGCGGCCCGATGCGGAGAGTTCGTGGGCCTTCGCGGCCTCGGCGAGGGGGAAGGTCTCCGCGATGTGCGGGCGCAGCCGGCCCGACTCCGCGAGGGCGGCGATCTCCCGCATGCCCGCGTGGTCGGCTTCCACCGCCATGAACACCGCCCGCAGGCCCAGCGGTTCCGCCTGGGCGGCGAGGGCCGCCTCGGCCGGGGAGGCGAGGGAGACCACGATCCCGCCGGGGCGCAGGGTGCGCAGGGAGCGGGGGCCGTACGCGCCGCCGATGGTGTCGATGACGATGTCGATGTCGGTCACCGCCTCCTCGAAGGCCGTGGTCCGGTAGTCGATCACCTCGTCCGCGCCGAAGGAGCGGACGAGCTCGTGCTTGGCGGCGCTCGCGGTGCCGATGACGTACGCGCCCTTCGCCTTGGCGATCTGGACGGCCAGATGGCCGACCCCGCCAGCCGCCGCGTGGACCAGGACGCGCTG
This sequence comes from Streptomyces venezuelae, assembly GCF_008642295.1. Taxonomy (GTDB): domain Bacteria; phylum Actinomycetota; class Actinomycetes; order Streptomycetales; family Streptomycetaceae; genus Streptomyces; species Streptomyces venezuelae_C. The sequence continues at coordinate 4,624,995 of NZ_CP029190.1, forward strand.
TCCGGGGCGCACGCCGGCGGTGTCCACCAGGGCTTGCCAGGCCGTCAGGGCGGCCAGCGGGAGCGCGGCGGCCTGGACGTGGTCGAGGGCGGCCGGCTTGTGGACCAGGTGGCGGGCGGGGGAGGTGGCGTACTCGGCGTGGGTGCCGGCGGGGGCCGGGTGGCGGGGCATGCCGAAGACCTCGTCGCCCGGGGCGAAGAGGGTCACCCCGATGCCGACCGCCTCGACGGTGCCGGACAGGTCCCAGCCCAGCGGGACCGGCGGGGCGCCGGCGCCCGCAAGGCCGCCGGTGGCGCGGTGCCAGACGTCGGTGGGGTTCAGGGCCGCGGCGTGGATCCGTACGAGGACCTCGGCGGGGCCGGGTTCGGGGCGGGCGGTCTCGGTGAGGCGGAGCACCTCCGGGCCGCCGAAGCCGGTCTGGGTGACGGCCTGCATGGTGTGTGCGGTCTGCGCCGTCTGCGTCGCGTGCATCGTCTGCGTCATGTGATCAAGGGTGGCGGGCGGGCGGCGGCCGGACGAGTGGCCGGAGTGACACGATGTGAAAAGATCTGGCCATGCCGGAGCGTGGAGTGCACAGGATCGTCGTACTGGCCCTGGAGGGCGTGTATCCGTTCGAGATGACCATCCCGGTGCGGATCTTCGGTACGGCGGAGGGGCCGGCCGGCGAGCCGTTGTACGAGGTGCTCACCTGTAGCCTCGACGGCCGGCCGGTGCGGACCAGTGCCGACTTCAGCGTGGCCGTCGAGCACGGCGGGGAGGTCGTCGCCACCGCGGACACCCTGGTCATCCCGCCCTTCACCTGCGGTGTCGGCGCGGACGCCGAACAGGACTGGCTGCCGGACGAGCTGGCGCGGACCCTCCGGCTGCTGCCGGCCGGCGCGCGGATCGTCTCCATGTGCACCGCCTCGTACGTCCTGGCCACCGCCGGCCTGCTCGACGGGCGGCGGGCCACCACCCACTGGAACGAGGCCGAGCACTTCCAGCGGGCCTTTCCGCAGGTGGAGGTGGATCCGGACGTGCTGTTCGTGGACGGCGGGCAGGTGCTGACCGCCGCCGGGGTGGCGGCCGGGGTGGACCTGTGCCTGCACCTGCTGCGCCGGGACCACGGCAGTGCGGTCGCCAACCGGGTGGCCCGGCTGTGTGTGGTGCCGCCGTGGCGGGAGGGCGGGCAGGCGCAGTTCATCGAGCGGCCGGTGCCGGAGGTGTCGGGGGCCGGGACCGCCGCCACCCGGGCGTGGGCGCTGGAGCGGCTGGGCGGGCCGATCGCGCTGGCCGAGCTGGCGCGGCACGCGGGGATGAGCGTACGGACCTTCTCGCGCCGCTTCCGGGACGAGGTCGGCATGACCCCCGGCCAGTGGCTGACCCGGCAGCGGATCGAGCACGCGCGGCGGCTGCTGGAGGTCACGGACCTGCCGGTGGACCGGATCGCGGCGGAGGCCGGGCTGGGGACCGGGGCCTCGCTGCGGCGGCACCTGGCGGCGGCGATCGGGGTGGCCCCGCTGGCGTACCGGCAGACGTTCCGGGCGAAGGTGGGCTGACCTCCCGGGATTTGGTCTGGACCTATCTCTTGTCGGGGGTGCGGGCCGCGGCCCAAGCTCATGGCATGGACTTGGAGTTGAGGCACCTCAGAACGGTCCGGGCCATCGCCGACGCCGGCAGTCTGACCCGGGCCGCCACCGCCCTCGGCCTGGCCCAGCCGGCCCTCAGCGCTCAGCTCAAGCGGATCGAACGGGCCCTCGGCGGCACGCTGTTCCTGCGCGGCCGGGACGGGGTGCGGGTCACCCCGCTCGGGGACCTGGTGCTGGACCGGGCCCGGGTAGTGCTGCCCGCGCTCTGTGAACTCCAGGAGGAGGCGGTCCGGTTCGCCCGGCAGGGGTCGGCCGGCTACCGCCTCGGCGGTACGCACGGGCCGCTGCTCGGCGGGCTGGTCGACCGGATCGCCCGGGCCGACCCGGGCGCGCCCGTGACCACGTACACCTCCTGGTCGGAACGGGAGATCGCCGGCGGGGTCGCCGAGGGGCGGCTCGATTTCGCACTCATCGGGGTGTGCGGGGAGAGCGCCCCGCCGGAGCCGGGCCGGCTGGCCTGGCTGGAGGTGGCCCGGGACCCGGTGTACGTGATGCTGGCCGCCGACCACCCGCTGGCCGCCCGCCGGGAGGTCGGGCTGGCGGAGCTGGCGGCGGAGGCGTGGACCGACGTCCCCGGGGACGGCTGCTTCGGGGACTGCTTCGCGGCGGCCTGCGTGCGCGCGGGCTTCACCCCGGCGTGCGTGTACGAGACGGACACCGCCTCCTGCGTGCACCTGGTGCAGGTGGGCCGGGCGGTGGGGCTGTGCCGGGCGACGTTCCCGGCCACCCCCGGGCTGGTCACCCGGCCGCTGGCCGGGACCCCGCTGGTCTGGCGGCACCTGCTGGGCTGGCATCCGGCCGCCGGCGCGGCGGGCCGGGCGGCGGCGGTGCTGGAGCACACCCGGGCGGCCCATGCGGACGCCCTCGCGCGCTCGTCCCCGTCCCGGTGAGTCCCCGCCGGTCTGTGCGTGCGCCCCCGCCGGCCGGTCCGGGCACGGCCGGATCCCGGGGCGACCGTCCCGCCCCGGGGTCCGGGTCTGGGGTGGTCCCGGGCGTTACGGGAGGTAGCGCTCGATGACCTGCGGGCCCTCCTTCTCGATCAGCTTCCGGGCCTTCTCGACCCGCTCCGGAGTCGGGTCGGCGCCCGTGGCCATCACAAGGTCCTCGGGGTCGTAGGGCCGCTCGCCGCCGCTGTACAGCCTGGACGGGCGGCTTTCGCTCTTGGGCTGCTGGTCCGATTCACCGGCCATGTCGTACCTCCCTCGGATACCCCCCGGACCCCCATCCTCCGGCGGGCGGGACATGAACGCACGTCGACCACCGGCCTCCCGTCCGCCGCCCGCCCGTGCGCCGCGGCCATAACGCCGGGGCAGGGGCCAACTGACAGCTCCCGGCCGCCCGTTCGGATTCCTACGGTTTCCGCAGACCCCCACCGCTCCTGACGGAACCCGAGGAGAATCCCCATGCACAAGCGACACGCCCGCGTGGCGTGTACCGCCCTGGCAGCCGCCGGACTGCTGCTCGCCGGGCTGCAGACCGCCACCGGAACCGCCGCCGCGCACACCGCCGCCGCGGACACCGCCTCCGCCGCCGTGGCACTGCGTGCCGCCGATGCCCGGCCCGAGCTGCTCTCCGCCCTCCAGCGCGATCTCGGCCTGACCCCCGCGCAGGCCAGGGCCCGCCTGGTCAACGAGGCCGAGGCCGGAGCCACCGCCGCCCGGCTCCGTGACCGGCTCGCCACCGCCTTCGCCGGAGCCTGGGTGGACGGCGCGGACGCCGGCACGCTGACCGTCGCCACCACCCGCGCCGCCGACACCGCCGCGATACGGGCCGCCGGGGCCCGCCCCGAGGTCGTCCCGCACACCCTCGCCGCGCTCGACACCGCCCGGGCCGCCCTGGACCGGGCCGCCGGCGCCGCCACCCCGGTCCGCTACACCGACCCGCGCACCAACACCGTGGTCGTCGAGGAGACCGAGCCCGGGGCCGCCGCCCGGCTGCTCGCCGCCACCGGCACCGATCCCGCACTGGTCCGCGTCGTCCGGGCGGCCGAGGCCCCGCGCCCGCTCTACGACCTGCGGGGCGGGGACGCGTACTACATGAACGGCAGCGGGCGCTGCTCGGTCGGATTCCCGGTGACCAAGGGGACCGTCCAGGGCTTCGCCACCGCCGGGCACTGCGGCCGTGCCGGGACCGCCACCAGCGGCTACAACCGGGTCGCCCAGGGCACCTTCCAGGGCTCGGTGTTCCCCGGCAGCGACATGGCCTGGGTCGCCGCCAACAGCCAGTGGACCGCCACCCCGTACGTCAAGGGCAGCGGCGGAGCGAACGTGCAGGTCACCGGCTCGGTGCTACAGCCCGTCGGGTCCTCTGTCTGCCGGTCCGGCTCCACCACCGGATGGCACTGCGGGACCATCCAGCAGCACAACACCAGCGTCACCTATCCCGAGGGCACCATCTCCGGGGTCACCCGCACGACGGTGTGCGCCGAGCCCGGCGACTCCGGCGGCTCCTACATCTCCGGCAGCCAGGCCCAGGGGGTCACCTCCGGCGGCTCCGGGAACTGCTCCAGCGGCGGCACCACCTTCTTCCAGCCGCTGAACCCGCTGCTCCAGGCGTACGGACTGACCCTGAAGACCACCGGCAGCGACCCCGGCCCGGGCCCCGGCCCCGGCGACCCCGAGCCGGGCGGCACCTGGAAGGCCGGCACGGTCTACAAGGCCGGCGACACCGTCACCCACGGCGGCGCCTCCTACCGCTGCATCCAGGGCCACCAGGCCCAGACCGGCTGGGAGCCGCCGAACGTCCCGGCGCTCTGGCAGCGCCTGTAGCCGTAGCTGTAGCTCCCCGTGCTCAGCGCGGCGGGGTGCGACGGACGGAGCGCCCGGCCAGTACATCGGTCCGGCGCCCGTCCCGCATCACGAACCGCCCGTCGATCAGCACGTACGGGATCCCCACGGGCAGCCGCCGGGGGTCTTCGTACGTCGAGCCCGCCGCCACCGTGTCCGGATCGAAGAGGACCAGGTCGGCCCGGTGGCCCTCGCGGACCAGTCCCCGGTCGGGCAGCCGCAGCCGGGCCGCCGGCCGGCCCGTCAGGTGCGCCACGCACTCCTCCAGCCCCAGCACCCCCAACTCCCGTACGTACCGGCCCAGATAGTGCGGGAAGGTGCCGTACGCCCGCGGGTGCGGCTTGGCGCCCAGCAGGATGCCGTCCGAGCCCCCGGTGTGCGCCGGATGCCGCATGATCGCCCGGACGTTCTCCTCGTGGCCCACGTGCTGGAGCACCGCCGTGCCCAGCCGGTCCGCCAGCAGCAGGTGCCGGGCCGTGGCCCAGCCGTCCAGCCGGCGCCCGGTGTACCCCGACAGCGCCGGATCGCGCACCCCCGACACCTCGATCGACGGCCAGTCCACCGGCACCCCGTGGCAGCCGTCCGCGCCCTCCACCTCCAGCGCGTACCGGATCCGCTCCGCCTCCCGGTCGTCCCGCAGCCGGTCCAGCAGTGCCGCCGGCCCGCCCTCGGCCGCCCAGCTCGGCAGCAGGGCGGCCAGCGTGGTGCAGCCGGGGGTGTACGGGTAGGTGTCCAGGGTGATGTCCACGCCGGACGCCAGGGCCCGGTCCAGCAGGTCCAGCAGCTCCCCGGCCCGGCCCGCGTTCTCGGCGAAGTTCATGGTGGCGTGGGCCAGGTGCAGGGCGCAGCCCGCCTCCGCCGCCAGCGCGACCATCTCGGCGTACGCGGTGAGCGCGCCCCGGCCGTAACTGCGGTGGTGCGGGCAGTAGTAGCCGCCGTAGGAGGCCACCACCCGGCACAGTTCGGTCAGTTCGGAACCGGAGGCGTACATGCCGGGGGTGTAGGTCAGCCCCGAGGACATCCCGACCGCGCCCTGCGCCAGCCCCTCTGCAACCAGGGTGCGCATCCGGTCCAGCTCGGCGGCGGTCGCCGGCCGGTCCTCCCAGCCGAGCGCGTACGCCCGTACGGTGCCCTGGGGCACCAGGTAGGCGGCGTTGACGGCGATGCCCCGGTCGAGCCGGTCCAGGTAGTCGCCGACGGTCCGCCAGTCGACGTCGAGGTCCTCGCCGGTCCCGTTCCAGCCGGCGATGGCGGCGCGGACCTCGGCGAGGGTCCGGTCGTCCACGGGCGCGTACGACAGCCCGTCCTGGCCCAGGACCTCCAGGGTCACGCCCTGGGCGGCCTTGGCGCTGTGGTCGGGGTCGCGGAGCAGCGCGAGATCGCTGTGCGCGTGCATGTCGATGAAACCGGGAGCGAGCGCGAGGCCGTGCGCATCGATGGTCTCCCGGCCCGGCGGGACATGCCCGATGGCCGTGATCCGGCCCTCGTGCACCCCGACATCGGCGGTGTACGAGGGCCCGCCCGTGCCGTCGACGACCCGGGCCCCGCGGATGACCAGGTCCATGGCCGGGAGCCCTAGAAGAAGGTCCGGATGCAGTCGGTGACCGTGCCGTCGGCCTCGACCACCGGGATCAGCGGCCACTTCTCGAAGATGGTGCACGGGTGGGCCATGCCCAGCGAGACCCAGTCCCCGACCTCCAGACGGGCCTCCGGCCCGGTCTCCAGCCAGGCGTGCTGATCGGACAGCTTGGTCACGGTGATCCCGGTGCCCGGCCGCTCGCTCCCGTCGGCCCCGCGCACCGCGACCACCTGCGGCAGCCCCAGGTCGTAGGCGATGTCGCGCTTGCCGGCGTTGACGAAGGCCTGACCGGGGTTGGGCCGGGAGACCACCTGGGTCCAGAGCCGGAAGGCCGGCAGCAGGCCGCCCTCCTCCGGGACCCGGTTGAAGGGGGTGAGGCCGGAGTACCAGCCGTGGTCGTGGGAGATGTACGCGCCGGAGCGGAGCAGCTTCAGGACCGGCCGGGACAGCCCGGGGACCTCCGCGAACACCTCGGCGACGGCGTCGAACCACTCGCTGCCGCCCGCACTGACGATGATCTCCTCGGTCTCCGTGACAGCGGAGAACAGCCCGCGCTTGTCGAGGTCCGCGGCCAGTGCGGTCAGCCGGCGCAGCCACTCCCGCACGGTGACGGCGTCGGCGCCGGGCATGGTGGCCTCGTAGCCGGCCACCCCCACCAGGCGGAGCCGCCCGGAGGCGGCGACGGCCTCGGCCACGGCCACGCACTCCTCCTCGGTCCGGACCCCGGTCCGGCCCTCGGCGCCGGCACCGAGCTCCACCACCACGTCGACCACGGCCTCCTGGCCGGCCAGGGCCGCGTCCATCAGCTCCACCCCGCGCACGGAGTCGACGTAGCAGACGAAGCGGAACTCCGGGTCGGCGAGCAGCTGGGCGGCCACCCAGCGCAGGGCCGCGGCGTCGACCAGCTCATTGGCCAGGAAGATCCGCCGGATGCCGAAGGCCCGGCAGACCCGGGCCTGGTGGGGCATGGCGACGGTGATGCCCCAGGCGCCCTGCTCCAGCTGCCGCTCGAACAGCTGCGGGGCCATACAGGTCTTGCCGTGCGGGGCGAACGCGAGCCCGTGCCGGGCGCAGAACGCGCTCAGGGCGGCCAGATTGTGCTCCAGCGCATCGGCGTCGAGGGTCAGTACCGGGGTGGTGAACCCGCCGGTGTACAGGCCGCGGCGCTCGGCGGCCAGCTGTCCGACGGTCAGTCCGGCGGCCTCGGCGTCCGGGGGGAGCCCCTTGAACCGGTGGTCGACCACCTCGTCGGCAAGCCGCCGGATCGCTTCGCTGGCCATTCGGTTCCTCCCAGGGTGTTGCATGTTGCGTGCTGTGCAACGGTCGTTGCGGATGCCGCTCGCTGCTGTCTAACATCCGAGGTGACGGCGGGTCAACGGCGGGCCGATGCCGCCCGGCCGGGAACAGGAGCGGACACGGCATGAGCCAGTCGGTGGAGCGGGCGCTCCGGATCCTGCCGGTCCTCGCCCAGGGACCCACCGGCCTCGGCGAGGTCGCGCAGGCCCTGGAAGTGCACAAGAGCACCGCGCTGCGCCTGCTGCGGACCCTCCACGAACACGGCCTCGTCTACCGCCAGGCCGACGGCCGGTACCGGCTCGGCGCCCGGCTGTTCGCCCTGGCCGCCGAAGCGGTGGAGAACCTGGACGTCCGCGCGATCGCCCACCCCCACCTCGCCGCCCTCAACGCCCGGACCGGCCACACCGTGCACCTCGCCCTGCTCCAGGACGACGAGGTCCTGTACGTGGACAAGGTCGACAGCCGCTACCCCGTCCGCATGTACTCCCGCATCGGCCGGCCCGTCCCGCTCACCGTTGCCGCCGTTGCCAAGGTGCTCCTCGCCGACCTGGACGACACCGAACGCCGGGCCCTGGCCGAGCGGATCGACTACCCCCGCTACACCGCCCGCTCGACCCCGGACGCGGAGGCCTTCCTCCGCGAGCTGGAGCTCGTACGCGCCCAGGGCTGGGCCACCGACCTCGGCGGCCACGAGGAGTCCGTCAACTGTGTGGGCGCGCCGGTGCGCGGGCCCGGCGGACGGGTGGTGGCGGCCGTCTCCGTGTCGGCGCCCAGCGTGGTCGTCACGGGCGAGGAACTGCTGGAGCTGCTGCCGCAGGTGCTCCGCACCGCGGAGGACATCGGCCATGACTACTCAGGAGAGAGCGCATGAGCGAGAACACCGGGAAGAGCGAGATGACCGAGAAGACCGCCGTTACCCCCGCCACCCACCCCGCCCCGCCGGCCCGGTTCTCGCACGGGGTGCGCAAGGGGAACCTGCTCCAGGTCGCCGGCCAGGTCGGCTTCCTTCCGCACGTCGAGGGCCGGCCGCCGACGCCCGCCGGGCCGACCCTGCGCGAGCAGACCCTCCAGACCCTGGAGAACGTCCGGTCCGTGCTGGAGGAGGGCGGTGCGACCTGGGACGACGTGATGATGATCCGCGTCTACCTGACCGACACCGGCCACTTCGCCGAATTGAACGAGCTCTACAACGCCTACTTCGAGGAGCAGGCCCTGAAGGCCCCGCCGGCCGCCCGGACCACCGTCTACGTGGGCCTGCCGGCCGGCCTGCTGATCGAGATCGACGCGCTGGCGGTCCTCGGCTGACACCGCGAAGGGGCGCCCCCCTGGCGGTGGGGCGCCCCGGCCGGTCCGGCTGCCCGGATTCAGACGGCGGACTCAGACGCAGTACTGCGATTCCTTGCCGATGGACCGGTACATACAGTCCGCGTTCTCCAGCAGCTGGAGCACGGCGTCCCGGTTCCGGCTGGTCTCGCGCTCGATCACCTCGTCGGGCGGGTAGAACCCGCCGCCGCCCGAGCTCGCCGGGTACATCTCGAAGGTGTAGCCGAAGATCTTCTGGTTGCCCCACAGCCAGTCGTCGATGGTGCCGTCCGTGATGTAGAGGTCACTGGACTGCTCGGCGGTGTAGCCGTTGCTGGCCGCCATCTTCTGGCCGACGGCCTTGAAGGCGCCCAGGTCGTCGGCCGTCAGGCCGGGGGCGGTGTCGTTGTAGGTGTAGCCGAACGGCCACAGCACCAGCTCGCTGTAGGTGTGGAAGTCGATGGCGGCCTTGATCTGCTGCTTGCCGCCCACCACCCGGCTGCGGACGAAGTCCGAGACGGCCTTCACCTCGGGGGCCGACTCGGCGGCCGGGCCGCGGTAGGTCTCGGAGCTCTTGCTGCCGCTGGAGCCGCCGCAGCAGCCCCACTTGTAGTTCCAGTTCCGGTTCTCGTCGGTGCCGACGTAGGAGGAACCGGAATTGGGCTGCCGGTTCTTGCGCCAGGACCGGTAGGAGCCGGTGGCGATGTCGTACTCGCCGCCGTCCGGGTTGAGGTCCGGGATGATCCAGATCTCCCGCCCGTTGACCATGTTGGTGATCCGGGAGTCGGTGCCGTAGTCCTCGCCGAACTCGCGCAGCAGGTACAGGGCCATCTCGACGGTCAGGTGCTCGCGGGCGTGCTGGTGGTGGGTGAAGAGCACCTCGGGCTCGGCCTCGTCGGTGCCGACGTTGTCACTGATCTTGATGGCGACCAGATCGCGGCCCTGGTAGGACTTTCCGATCACCCGCTTGCTCATGATGTTCGGGTACTGGGCGATGCGCTGGTCGATCTCCGCGCTCATCTCGGCGTAGTTGTGGTACCTGGAGTCGGCCGAGGGGAAGTCCATCGGGGTAGCCGCGATCCCGGGCAGCGAGCGGTCCGGCGGGCCGGCGAGGGCGGTCATCTTGTAGCCGAGGGCGCGCAGCTTCCTGGCCTGGATGGTGTCGGCGCTGACCACCACGGTGTGGTCGTCCACCTCGTCGATCGACACTCCGGTGCGGGCGAGCGCCGTCCGGTCGGCGGCGGTGGCAGGCCCGTGGATCCGGTACTGGACGATGGCCTCGTCCTGGGTGGCCGTGGACGGGGTCGGCGGCGCCGATGCGGTGGCGCTCATGCCGTAGGCGGGTGCGCCGAGCGCGAGCGCCAGCAGGGCCGCCGTGACGACGGACCTCCGGCGGGTGTGTAGCCGCATGCGATCTCCTGGGTCGGGAGTGTGGGGGTAGCCGTGCGGACGCGCACAGCGTGCGCTTCTGACATGGACCGGTCAAGGACCGGAAACCGGCCACCCCCACACATGCCCGCTATGCGGCCACGGCAGCTCTGCTACGGGAGTGAATGCACCTTCGGACCCACCGCGTTGGACCAGGCGTTGCCGGCCTTCGCGTCCCAGTTCGTCGACCAGGTCATCGCACCGCGCAGCGCCGGGTAGGTCTTGGACGGCTTGAAGGAACCGCAGCTCGTGCCGCGGGTCAGGCAGTCCAGGGCGTTGTTGACCACGGTCGGTGAAACGTATCCGCTACCGGCCCCGCTGGGCGAGGCGGGCAGGCCCAGGCCCACCTGGGAGGGGGCGAGGCCGCCCTCCAATTGGATGCAGGCCAGCGCGGTGAGGAAGTCCACCGAGCCCTGGGAGTACACCTTGCCGTCGCAGCCCAGCATCGAGCCGCTGTTGTAGTACTGCATGTTGACGACGGTGAGGATGTCCTTGATGTTTAGCGCCGTCTGGAAGTACGCGTTCGAGGTCGACTGCATGTCGATGGTCTGCGGGGCCATGGTGATGACCAGCGAGGGCCCGGCCTTCTGGGAGAGCGAGCGCAGCGCCTGGGTCATGTAGGTGGCGTTGAGGCCGTTCTCCAGGTCGATGTCGATCCCGTTGAAGCCGTACTCCTGCATCAGCGCGTACGCCGAGTTGGCCAGGTTGTTCGCGGAGGCCGAGTCGTTGACCGTGATGGTCCCCTTCTCGCCGCCGATCGAGAGGATGACCGATTTCCCGGCCGCCTTCTTCGCGGCGATGTCCGCCTTGAACTGCGCCACGGTGTAGCCGCCGAGGCCCGCCGAGTCGAGGTTGAAGGTGATGGCCCCGGGTGTGGCGGTGGCATCGGCGAAGGACACCGCGATGATGTCGTACTGCGCCTGGACGTCCGAGAGCCGCTGGACGGTGGCCCCGTTGTTGAAGTTCTGCCAGTAGCCGGTGACCGCGTGCCGGGGCACGGCCGGATTGCCCGGGTTGCCGGTGTCGGGTGCCGTGGTGCCGTTGACCGGGGCGGACCTCGGTCCTTCACCCGCCTGGTTGTACGCGCTCACCTGGAGGGAGTAGGTGGTCGACGGGGCCAGACCGGTGAGCTGGGTGGTGGTTCCGCTGACCGTGGCCACCCGGGAGCCGTCCCGGTAGACGTGGTAGCCGGAGGCGCCGGAGACCGCGTTCCACGAAAGGGTGAGTGCGGTGGAGCTCTGGCCGGAAACCGCGAGTCCGGCGGGTGCGCCGGGGATCGCCGGGCCGGGGTCGGTGCCCCCGCCGCCGTCCGGGCCGAACACGGAGAACTCGTCCACGTGGTAGGCGGGCTGGCCGTACCAGCCGTGGGTGTAGACGGTGACCTGGGTGGTGTTGGGTCCGGTGGAGAAGGTGGTCGACAGCTTCTGCCAGCCGCCGCCCGAGCCGGGGGTCCAGGTGGAGACGTCCTGGGTTCCGGTTCCGCTCGCGCCCAGGTACACGTAACTGCCCTGCACCTGGGTGCTCAGGGTGTAGGTGGAGTTCGGCTTGACCGTGACGGTCTGGCTGCAGCGGGCGTTGTCCTGCCCACTCGGGGTGGCCTTGAGGGCGCCCGCCCCCGCGTACGTCGGGGAGCTGACGGCGGTTCCGCTGCCGCCGGTGCAGCTCCAGTTGGCGAGGCCGGACTCGAAGCCGCCGTTGCGGGCGACGTTGACGTCGGCGGCCTGTGCGGTACCGGTGACGAAGGCGGTGAGACCGGTCGCGGTGAGGGTGGCGGCGCCCAGCAGGGCGAGGGAGCGTCTGCGGTTCACGATGGCTCCGTGGGGGGAGTCGGGGTGGGGAGAAGGGTGCGTGGGGATCCCGCAGCCAAGGTGGTCCAGACCAATCTCGCTGTCAAGAGTCTTTACAAACTGGCTGAAAACGATCGGAGTTCCCTTCCTGCTTGTCCGGGTTTTTCGCCACCTGCGACCTCCGCTCTCCGCATGGGAATCGACAAGGCCCTGCCCTGCCGGCGAGGACGCGGATAAAGTGCTGAGGCAGGAGGGGTGGGGGCACCTCCCGGCGGCAGCCGGGGGAGCGTCGATCGTTTGCGGTCGCGCAGCATGCGCATACGCGGCGACCACAGGGACACGGCAACCACAGGGACCGGTCCCGGCGGTGGCCGGGCAGTACGGGGACGTACGGGGAACAGGGGGATTCGCGTGCCGACCGCCATCGCTGTCACCAGCGCAGACCTGGTACTTCCGGCCCCCGACCGGCACACCCCGTCGGCCGCCGTGCTGCACCCTCCCGACCGGCTCGACCTGGAGCAGGCGCTCGCCGAAACCGCCGCCCTGCTGGACCTCCACGGCCATCTGCTGGTCGTCGTACCGTCCTGGCTGCCCGCTCCCGCCGTCCGCCGGCTGCACACCGTACGCGCCATCCTCGAAACCGACCGGATCGCGCTCCTCGGCATCGATCTGCCGCCGCTCGCCACCGCCCTGCTGGTCCGTCAGCTGCGCCAGCTCACGGTGTGCGACTTCAGCCCCGGAATCATCGCCTCGGCCGCCCGGCTGCTCTCCCACTACATCCACGCCGGCGCACTGCTGAGCAGTGTGGCCAAACTCGACCGGGTCCCCGTCGACCTCAAGGCCCACGCCCGCTCCTGGGTCTCCGGCGCCCAGTTCGCCGTCCTGGCCAACCCCACACCCCACCTGGTGAAACTCGGACCGGGAGCCGTCCTCCCGCCCGGTCCCGCCTTCGCCACCCACCTCAGCTTCGCCCGCGGCCAGCTTCCCGGAGACTGGATCGCCGCCGAACTGGCCCCCGCCTGGCAGGTTCAGGGCGTGCTGGAGAACCCGCTGCCCGCCGACTCGCCCGCCTGGTGGGGCACCCCCAAGCTGATCGAGTTCGCCGCGGCCATCCCCGACATCGCGGTCCTCTACCAGCTCGTCGCGTCCGTCCGGCGCGAGGACTGCCGATGGTGCGGCCTCGAACTCATCGGCGACCGCTGCGGCTTCTGCGCCACCCAGATCCCGGCACTCTCCAGAACCTGACCCACGCTCCTGACCCACGAACGACGAGGTCCCCGGCTCATGAACTCACGCCAGCGCCGCGGCGTCATCCTGTTGCTCCTCTCGGTCCTGTGCGCCCTCGGCGCCTTCGCCGGGGTGATCTCGGTGATCGGCGAGGTCAACTCGAAGGTCGGGCCCGAGGTCGTCGCCTACCGCGTCAAGAGCGACATAGCGCCCTACACCCCGCTGGACGCCGGCCGGTTCGAACAGGTGAAGATCCCCGAGCGGTGGCGGCCGACCACCGCCGTGACCGATCTGGGCACGGTGCAGGGGAAGATCGCGGTCACCGGCCTCAAGAAGGGCTCCCTGCTCCAGTCCGACATGGTCGTGGACCGCCCCAAACTCCAGGCGGGCGAACAGGAGATCGCCATCATGATCGACCCGTCCACCGGAGTCGCCGGGAAGATCCGCCCGGGCGACCGGGTCAACATCACCGCCACCTTCAAGGGCAAGAAGGCCACCGACCCCGACCGGTCCGTGATCATCGTGGTCAACGCCAAGGTCATCGAGGTGGGCCGGCTCACCCCGGTGGAGAAGAACGGCGACCGCAAGGGCACCGGCACCGGCACCGCCGAAGCCGTGCCGATCACCTTCGCCCTCGGCAACAAGGACGTCAACCGCGTGGCCTACGCCGAATCCTTCGCCGAACACGTCCGGCTGGCCCTGCTGCCCCCCGGCACCGAGGGCTCCGTCCCGCCCGCCGACCGCTGGTACACCCTCGACGGGGACAAGTGAGGCCGGCATGACCACCCGTATCCTTCCGGCCGTCTCCGACCCGGACGCCGCCCGCGTCCTGGTCACCCTGCTCGGGCAGCTCCCGGCCGCCGAGCCGGCCGCCCCGGTCCCGGACTCCACCACCCTCCTGGACACCCTGGCCCGGCTGGCCGCCGAGTCCGTCGACGCGCTGCCCGAGGTCGTCCTCGTCCACGAGCGGATCGGGCCGCTGCCCGCCCTCGACCTGATCCGTGAAGTCGCCCTCCGCTTCCCGCCGGTGGGCGTGGTCCTGGTGACCTCCGACGCCGGCCCGGCCCTGTTCTCCGCGGCCATGGACTCCGGTGCCCGCGGCCTGGTCGGGCTGCCGCTGAGTTACGAGGAACTCTCCGCCCGCGTCCAGGGCGCCGCCCAGTGGGCCGCCGGCGTACGCCGCCACCTGGGGCGGAGCGCCGGCGGGGACGTCTTCACCGGACCGGGCACCGGCCGGGTGGCCACCGTCACCGGCGCCAAGGGCGGGGTCGGCACCACCTTCTGCGCCGTCCAGTTCGCCCTCGCCGCGGTGGCCGCCGGGCGGCGGGTGGCCCTGGTCGACATGGACCTCCAGGCCGGCGACGTCGGCTCCTACCTGGACGTGCAGTTCCGGCGGTCGATCGCCGACCTGGCCGGCATCCAGGACATCTCCCCGCGGGTGCTCGGCGACGCCGTGTACGAGCACCCCACCGGGCTCGCCCTGCTGCTGGCACCCGGCGACGGCGAACGTGGGGAGGAGGTCGACGAACGGGCCGCCCGGCTCATCGTCACCGCCCTGCGGCACCGCTACGACCTCGTGGTCGTCGACTGCGGCAGCCAGCTCTCCGCGGCGGGCGCCGCCACCGTGGAACGCGCCGACGTGGCCGTCCTGGTCACCACCCCGGACGTGGTCGCGGTGCGCGCCGCCAAGCGGACCGTCCGGATGTGGGAGCGGCTCCGGGTCCGCAAGGCCGAGGACACCACCATGGTGGTCAACCGCTGGACCAAGCACACCGAGATACAGCCCTCCCTGATCGAGAAGATCACCAAGACCCGGCCCACCCGCACCCCGGTCCCGGCGAACTTCAAGGAACTCCAGTCCGTGGTCGACGCGGGCCGGGTCCAGGACCTCGACAACCGCTCGGCGGTCAAGCAGGCGCTGTGGACCCTGGCCGGTGAACTCGGCCTGCTGCGCAGCCCGGAGGAATCCGCTCCGCCGGGCCCGGGCCACCCGGATGCCGGCACCGGCGCCACCCCGGGTGCCCCGGGGGCTCCGGGCGCCACGCTGGCGCTGCGCGCCGGGGGCCCGCCGGCCCGGACGCGCGGCGGCGACCGGGGCGACCGGGGCGCGCTGGGCTCCTGGCTCCGCCGCCCGACCCGGGAGGGCTGACCCCGTGCCCAGACCCGCCGGTACCAGCCCGACCCACGACCGCGACCGTGACCGCGACCGTGACCGCGGTCAGGTCGCCGTGGAGTTCGCCGGGATGCTGCCGTTCATCCTGCTGCTGGTCGCGGCGGTCTGGCAGTGCGTGCTGATCGGCTACGCGTTCTCCCTGGCGGGCAACGCGGCCGACGAGGCCGCCCGGGCCGGCGCGGTCACCCGCGATCCCGGTGCCTGCGCCGCGGCGGCCCAGGAGCACATCCCGGGGTCCTGGGAGACGTCCGCCGACTGCCCGGCCCCGCCCGGCACCGGCCTGTACCGGGTCTCGGTCCGCCTCCGGATCCCGATCCTGCTGCCGGGCCTGAACCTGGGCCCGCAGATCACCGGCGAAGCGGGCGCGGCGATGGAGAAGGAGACCGACTGATGCTCCCCCAACCCGGCCCGCTGCCCCACCCCGGGGCCCGGCCCACGCCCTCGTCAGCCGCCGCGTCCAGGGGCGCAGGCCGGGCCGCCAGGCCCGTGAGCCCCGCCGCAGCCGAGGTCGCGCCCGGCAGGGCCCCGGCCGGCGGCGTGCCCGCGCGCACGCCCGGGGCCGGACCCGTGCACCCGCACGGCGGGCTCCAGGCGGGGGCCGGGGGCCGTAAGGGCCGGCGGGACCGGGGGCAGGTGGCGCTGGAGTACCTCGCCTTTCTGCCGATCCTGCTGCTCATCGGCCTGGCCGGCCTCCAGCTCGGCTGGATCGCCTACGTCGAGCAGCAGGCCGAGAACGCCGCGCGGGTCGCCGCCCGTACCGCATCCCTGGACGGCATCCCGGCCGGCCAGGCCGCCGGAATGGCCGCCATCAAGGAAGGCCTGCGGGGCCGCTCCACCGTCGACGTCGGCGGCGGGGACGCCCTCACCGCCACCGTGACCATCCAGGTCACCTCCGTCGTGCCCGGCCTCAGCTTCGAGCAACGCACGCGCACCGCCACCATGCCCAACGACGACCCGAACCCGAACCCCAACCCGTAAGGGGGCCGACCTGCCATGAGCCTGCGTTCCAGGGTCAACACCCCCGACGACCGCCACAGCCCCCGCGAGGACGGCCGCCTGGTCTCCTCGTACCGCGCCAAACTCCTCGAGGAGATCGACCTCGCCGAAATGTCGGCGCTCGCGCCGACCGAGCGCCGCGCCCGCCTCGAACGCGTACTCGGCCACATCATCAGCCGCGAAGGCCCCGTCCTCTCCACCGTCGAGCGCGCCCAGCTGATCCGCCGTGTCGTCGACGAAGCCCTCGGCCTCGGTGTGCTCGAACCCCTCCTCGAAGACCCCACCATCTCCGAGATCATGGTCAACGGACCGGACCACATCTATGTGGAACGAGCCGGACGCGTCGAGCAGCTCCCCCTCCGCTTCGCCTCCCACGAGCAGCTCATGCAGACCATCGAGCGCATCGTCTCCGCCGTCAACCGCCGCGTGGACGAGGCCAATCCGATGGTCGACGCCCGCCTCCCCACCGGCGAGCGCGTCAACGTGATCATTCCGCCGCTGTCCCTGACCGGCGCCACCCTCACCATCCGCCGCTTCCCGCGCGCCTTCACCCTGCCCGAGATGATCGCCCTCGGCTC
The DNA here is from genome assembly GCF_008642295.1 of Streptomyces venezuelae. Taxonomy (GTDB): domain Bacteria; phylum Actinomycetota; class Actinomycetes; order Streptomycetales; family Streptomycetaceae; genus Streptomyces; species Streptomyces venezuelae_C. The sequence goes on from NZ_CP029190.1 coordinate 4,641,775, forward strand.
CCTCGACGAGCAGATGCTGCTGCTCCTCTCCGGCCTCGTCCAGGCCAAGATGAACGTGATCGTGTCCGGCGCCACCGGCACCGGCAAGACCACCCTCCTCAACGCCCTCTCCGGCCTGATCCCGGAGGGCGAACGCATCATCACCATCGAGGACTCGGCGGAACTCCAGCTCCAGCAGCCCCATGTGATCCGGCTGGAGTCCCGGCCCCCCAACGTCGAGGGCAAGGGCCGGATCACCATCCGCGACCTGGTCCGCAACTCCCTCCGGATGCGCCCCGACCGGATCGTCGTCGGCGAGGTCCGCGGCGGCGAGACGCTCGACATGCTCCAGGCCATGTCCACCGGCCACGACGGCTCCCTCGCCACCGTGCACGCCAACAGCGCCGAGGACGCCCTGATGCGGCTCCAGACCCTCGCCTCGATGTCCGAGGTCGAGGTCCCCTTCGAAGCCCTCCAGGACCAGATCAACAGCGCCGTCAACGTGGTCGTCCAGCTCACCCGGTTCGCCGACGGCACCCGCCGGATCACCGAGATCTCCATCCTCGACTCGCACGGCCGCGAGCCCTTCCGGATCATCACGGTCTGCCGGTTCGCCGCCCGGCCGCTCAGCGCCGACGGACGCGTCCACGGCCGTTTCGAGCACTACCCGCTGCCCCGCCGCATCGCCGAACGCCTCTACATGAACAACCAGCCGATCCCGCAGGCCTTCGGGGTCGCCGCCACCGAGGACCAGCTCACCACCCGGATCGCCCTGTGACCCAGCCCGTACTCCTCACCCTCCTCGCCACGCTCCTCGCCTGCGTCCTGCTCGTCATGGGCGTCCACGCCTATGCGAAGGGCCGCGCGCAGCGAGCCGCGCTCATCGAACGCCTCTCCGCGAGCGGCGAACCGGAACCCGCCGGGCGCCGCCGCCGGTTCCGCGCCCTGGACCGGCGCCTGCGCGGCACCGCCCTCGGCCGCCGGCTCGAACCGAAACTGGCCGCCACCGGCCTGGACCTCACCCCGGGCGAGTTCTTCGCGTACATGACCGCAGCGGTGATCGCGGTCTGGGCCGTCGCCTCCTCCCTCCTCGCGCCGTTCTTCGGCCCGGTGGCCGGCCTGATCGGCCTGTGGTCGGCGAATGCCTTCCTCAACTGGCAGCGGGCCCGCCGTACGGAGCGCTTCATCAACCAGCTCCCCGAACTGGCCCGCATCCTGGCCAACGCCACCCAGGCCGGACTGGCCCTCCGGACCGCCATCGGAATGGCGGCGGAGGAGCTGGAGGCCCCGGCCGGCGAGGAGCTCGGCCGGGTCGCGAACCGGCTGGCCGTCGGCCACTCCATCGAGGAGGCGCTCGGCGAACTCACCGACCGGCTGCCCTCCCGCGAGCTGGTCGTCCTGGTCTCCACCCTGGTGCTGTCCGCCCGCGCGGGCGGCGCGATCGTGGGCAGCCTCCGCAATCTGACCGTCACCCTGGAGCAGCGGAAGGAGACCCGCCGCGAGGTCCGCACCCAGCTGTCCCAGGTCACCGTGACCGCCTACCTGATGCCGTTCATCGGCCTCGGCTCCCTGCTGCTGGTCGACACCCTGATGCCGGGCGCCCTGGACCGGATGACCGGCTCGGTCGCCGGCCAGATCGCGGTCCTGGCCGCCCTCGGGCTGTTCGCCCTCGGCTTCGTCTCCATCCGCCGCCTGTCGAAGATCGAAGTCTGAGGGGCCGACCGCTGATGACCGCGCCGATCGCCGGCCTGCTGCTGGCCCTCCTGGTGGCCCTCTCCGTCCTCGGAGCCTTCCACGGAATCCGCCTGTACCGCTCGGAGACCAAACTCCCCACCGACCTCGCCCTCGCCCTGGAGGTCGGAGCCACCCGCACCACGGCCGTGGGCTCGGTCGTCGACCGGATGGGCATCCGGTACGCCCCGCTGGTCCTGGGCCTGATGGGCCCCAAGCGGGTGGCGCGCAAACGCCGCCAGATCGACATGGCGGGCAACCCGGCCGGCCTGACCCTCGACCGCTACGCCGCCCGCCGTGCCGTGTACGGGGCGCTGGGCGCGGCCGGAGCCTTCGCCATGCTCCTCAACGGGCAGCTGATCCTGTCCCTGGTGATGGTCGCCTTCGGCCTGTTCTGGATCGAAGCGGGCCTCTGGTCCGCGATCCGCGTCCGTCGCGACCACATCGACCGCACCCTGCCGGACTTCCTGGACGTGCTGGCGGTGGTCGTCAGTGCGGGGCTGGGCTTCCGGCCGGCGCTGGAGCGGGTCGCCGACAAGTACGAGGGCCCCTGGTCGGACGAAATCCGTATCACCCTCCAGCAGATGGACATGGGCGTCAGCCGCCGCCAGGCCTTCGACGAACTGCGCCGGCGCAACGACAGCGAACAGGTCGCCCAGTTCGTGACCGCACTCCAGCAGGGCGAGGAACTCGGCTCGCCGATCGTGGACACGCTGATCGCGATCGCCGAGGACATGCGCCGTACGGACGCCCAGAACGCGCGGCGGCGCGCGGCCCGGGCGGTCCCGAAGGCCACCTTCGTGGTGACCACGTTCATGCTGCCGGGCACGATGATCCTGCTGATCGGCGGGTTCGTGTACGGGGCGGACATCGACTTCGGCGCGATGCTGGGAGCCCGCTGATGCCGCCCCCGACCCCGGCCCCGACCCCGATCCGCATCCTCATCGCCGACGACGACCCGGTCATCCGGGCGGGTCTGGCCGCGCTGCTGTCCCCGCACCCCGACCTCCGGGTGATCGCCCAGGCCACCAACGGCGGCGACGCGCTGGCCCTGACCCGCCGGCACCGCCCGGACGTGGTCCTGCTGGACGTCCGGCTGCCGGGCGTGGACGGCATCTCGGCCCTGCCGCACCTGGTTCAGCTGGCGGCGGTCCTGATGCTGACCTCCAGCCGGGAACCGGACGTGGTCCGCGAGACGCTGCTGCTGGGCGCGAACGGCTACTTACTGCACGGCGAGTTCACGCCGGACGACCTGACCCGCGCGGTCCGCGACGTCCACGCGGGCCGCCCGCACTTCACCCCGACGGCGGCGAGCGTGGTGCTGGCGGAGCTGCGGAGGCGGGGGTCTTCGCAGGCGCAACGAATTGTGGCACAGTCTTCGGAGCGAGTCTCCAACCACATGAATTTCGGGCTGAGTTCGAGGGAGGTGGAGGTGATGGACCTGATCGCGTCCGGAATGACAAACCAGCAGATCGCCGCCACCTGCTTCATCACCGAGAAAACGGTCAAGAACCACATCAACCGCATCTTCGCCAAGCTCCAGAGCGCGAGCCGCAGCGAGGCGATAGCCCGATGGCTGGGAACGATCCGTTCCGAGGTGGCGGGCCATGGGTAGACGGAGTACGCAGTGGGTCCGTAGATGGGTCCCAGGACCCTTTGCAAGCGCGGGTACGACTGAGTACCGTCCGCGAGTCGACAGCGGGACCGGACCGGGAGGGGACCCCCATGCGGAACCTCAAGTGGCACCGTTTGAAGGGCAGAGACGAGGGCCAGACGGCTTTCGAGTACCTGGGGATCGTGGTGGTGATCGTCCTGATCATCGGGGCGATCCTCGCGTCGGGCGTCGGGGACCGGATTTCCGCGGCCATCGTGCAGGCGGTCGCCGACATCACGGGTTGAGGCCGCTCGCGGAGGGCAAGCGGGACCGAGGGCAGACCTTCCCTCTCTACGTCGTCGTGGTGGCCGGTCTGCTCTTCGCCGCGCTTGCCCTGTTCGTCGTCGGGTTTGCAGGAGCAGCTCGCAGTGACGGCCAAGGCGCCGCCGATGCAGCCGCACTGGCCGCCGCAGGTGAAGTCAGAGACGACGTCTTCACGGGGCTGGTGTTGGACGATCTCACTCCGGACGACTGGGGCGATCTCCTCGGCGGTGACTTCTTCGACGTGGGCGCGGCATGCGCGGAGGCAGGCAGCTTCGCTGCGCAGAACGACGCCTCCGTCACCGGGTGCGAACCGGCGCTTCCCCGCGTCACCGTTGACGTACGGACGAACCGTGCGGTGGGCGACTCGGTCGTTCCGGGGACGGAGAGCACCTACGCCGTCGCCTCGGCCACCGCTGTCATCGAGCCGCGCTGCACTCTCGACCCAGCGCCGACGGCCACGGCCACGCCATCGCCCACGCCGAATCCTCCGAATCCGCCGACTCCACCCGTCCCCGATCCGGTCAACTTCCTGTGCGAGGACGGGAAAGACTTCAAGCTTGATCCTCTGGACCCAGGGGAGCCGGCGGAGCTGGCGCGCAGACTCTTCAAAGTGAGGCTGGACGGCTGATGGTGCAACGAGAGACAAGGAAGCGGAGCAGATGAGCATTCGGCGGACGGTGCAGGCCGGCAGGGGAGCGCCCGTGGTTGTCGCGGCGGTCCTGACGCTCACTCTGGCCGGGTGCGGAATCGGCGATGACGAGAAGCCGAAGGCGGCGCAGCCCAGCGCTTCGGCTTCCCAGGGGTCGGCCGGCACTCGCAGTCCCGTGCCCAACGCGCCGAGTACAGCCGTGGAAGAGGTCATTGCGACGTCGAACGGTCCGGAATCCCTGGTGCTGGAGATCAACTCGGCCGTCCGGGACCCGGGTGGGTTCGTCACCGTCAACGGAAAGATCAAGAACAACGGTTCCGGCAAGTACGTGCAGACCCAGATCTGGCGCGGGACCGAGAAGAACGCGAGCCCCAACTCGATCGCAGGAGCCACCCTGGTCGACCGGGCGGGCAAGAAGCGCTACTACGTGCTCAGGGACACGGAGGGGCGGTGCCTTTGCACGACTTCCATCCTGTCCATTGACGCGGGCGGCTCTGTATCCGTGACGGCGCAGTTCCCCGCGCCGCCATCCGCCACGACAGAGGTCGACTTCGGCCTGCCCACATTCGCCACGGTAGCCATCAAGATCTCCGGGTGACCCCATGACCACACGCCACCGCGTATCCGCCGCCACCGCCATAGTCGGCCTGGTCATCGCCGGGGCCCACTTCGTCGGTGCGGCCAGCGCCCACGCCGACGACGATCCGACCGCGCCCCCCGGGACCGAGCCCCTGGCCGCGGCGCCCGTTGCCATCGACTCCAATTCGCCCGGACTCAAGATGCCCCAAGGCGGAGTGCTCGCCGCGCCCAAGGTGCTCGACATCGCCGAGGTCGTCGAGGACCTCGGGGGTGAGCAGCGGCGGCAGGAGACCAATCAGACCGTGATGATGGCCCTTCAGGCCGAGGTGCTGTTCCCCGAGGACAGTGATGTCCTCAACGCCCAGGCCTCGGCCCGCATCCAGGCCATCGGCCAGGAGATCAACCAGCAGAAGGCCACCCGCGTCCGGGTGTTCGGCTTCACCGACGACCAGGGCAGCTACGAACACGGCAAGGTGCTCTCCAAGAAGCGCGCCGATGCCGTGCAGCGGGAGTTGGCCAAGACGGTGACCAATCCGTCCGTCGTCTTCGACATCCGCGGCTACAGCGAGGACTACCCGATCGCCGACAACAAGACCGAAGAGGGCCGCAAGAAGAACCGCCGCGTGGAGATCACGTTCCCCCGCGGGGCCTCGTAACCGCGAGCTTACGATCAGGTCCATGGACCGTGACCGTGACCGTGGCGACGAGCCCGTCTTCATACGCAGCAAGTGGGGAACGAACCGGTACGTCTACAACCCGAACAATCCCGTCGGCCGCGCCCTGATCGTCATCGCCGTGATCGTCTTCATCGTCTTCATGGTGCTGATCCAGACCAGGTCGGGGCCTTTCGCCGTCCCGGAGGACAAGGGGTGGCAGCCGCAGCCACCGGCCACGGAGCCGTGGCCCCAGGCGAGTTGACGCATTGCGGCCTCAGCGCCGCACCGCCCAGGCGCCGCACCGTCACCCCGGGTGAGCCGGTGCCTGGGTGGTGAGCAGGAGTTCTGCCATTTCCTTGGCCCGGAGGGCCGGCTCGCGGCCCGGGGTCAGGGCGGCGACCACCGTCGCGCCCTCGACCAGGATCAGCAGCTGGTCGGCCACGGCCGGCGGGGCCTCCGCCAGGTCGGCCAGCAGGGTGCGGAGTTCGGTCTTGTGGGTGTGGACGATCTCCGGTGCGGCCGGGCCGAGTTCGCCGTACGCGTTGAGGAAGGCGCAGCCGCGGAACTCCGGCTCGGTGAACCAGTCGGCCAGCCAGTCGAACACCGCGCGCACCCGGTCGAGGGGGGTGGCGGGCGGCATGGCCGCCGCGCGGAGGGAGTCGAGCCAGTGGCGGTCCCGGCGTTCCAGATAGGCCGCGACCAGGGATTCCTTGGCGGGATAGAGCCGGTAGAGCCGTTTCAGGGGGACGCCCGCCGCCGTGCGGAGGCGGTCCATCCCGACCGCCTGGATGCCATGTGCATAGAACAGTGCCTCTGCCGTGTCGAGCAGTCGGGTCCTGGCCTCTTCGTCGTCCATGGAGGGAAGGGTAGCTCGCTCACGGTTGCGGGTAGAACGGTCGTTCTCGTAGGCTTTCCGGTGGGTGAGAACGATCGTTCTCCTCTTCCTTCTTCTTCCTCCTCGCGGAAGGCGTTCCCATGACCCGACCTCCCCTGCCGCCCTTCACCGAAGACACCGCCCGCGCCAAGGTCCAGGCCGCCGAGGACGCCTGGAACAGCCGTGACCCCGAGCGGGTCGCGCTCGCCTACACCGAGGACTCCGAGTGGCGGAACCGCGACCGGTTCCTCCGGGGCCGGGAGGAGATCCGGTCCTTCCTCGCCGAGAAGTGGGCGCGCGAACTCGACTACCGGCTCCGGAAGGAGCTGTGGTCCTACACCGGCAACCGGATCTCCGTCCGGTTCGAGTACGAGTGGCACGACGCGGCCGGCCAGTGGTGGCGCAGCCACGGCAACGAGCAGTGGGAGTTCGCCGAGGACGGTCTGATGCGGCGGCGCGAGGCCAGCATCAACGATGTCCCCATCGAGGAGTCGGAGCGCCGGATCTGACGAGCGGGGCTACGCCTCGTGGTGGGCCTGGGTGATCAGGTCGATGGCGACCTCCAGCGTGGCCATCCGCTTCTCCTCCTGCTCGCCCTCCACATGCTGCAGGAACAGCATTCCGGCGTGCATCGTGAACAGCGCGCTCACGCACCGGACCTGGTCGGTGAGCGGGGCCCCCTCCGTGCGGAGCAGGTCGACCATCGTGAACATCCGCTGCTTGAAGGTTTCGCCGATGCTCAGTTCCCGCATCGTCGCCTGGTTCTCCTGCATGAAGCGGTACAGCGGGGCCGCCCCGCACAGCGCGCTGCTGTAGCGGCGCAGGATCTCCTGCTTGGTCTCCAGGGTGCGCGGCTGCGCCTCGGCCCATTCGATCAGCTCGTCGATGGGTCGGGTCAGGTCCTGGAAGAGGCTGATGATGATCTCTTCCTTGGTCTTGAAGTGGTAGTAGAGCGCGGCCTTGGTGACCTCCAGCCGCTCGGCGATCTCGCGGAGGGACGTCTTCTCGTACCCCTGCTCGGCGAAGAGCTCCAGTGCGACGTCCTGGATGCGCTGGCGCGTGTTCCCGCGGCGCGGCTGCGGACTGCTGGACATGCCTCTCCCCACTTACTTACTTGACGCCCGGCTAGTGCCAGGTCTACCTTTCCCAGTGTAGTGAACTAGCCGGGCGGCAAGTAAGCCCCCGGAGGCATGGGGAGTGGGCGACGTGGCCGACGTTGGCGGTGCGGTGGGTGTGGACGATGCAGGCGCGGACGCCTCGAAGGAGGTGAAGCCGCGCAGCGTGCGCGTGGTGCTCCTGGCGCTCATGATCGCAATGCTGCTGGCCATGCTCGACAACATGATCATCGGCACCGCCATGCCGACGATCGTGGGTGAACTGGGCGGTCTGGAGCACCTGTCGTGGGTGGTGACCGCCTACACCCTCGCCACCGCCGCCTCCACCCCGATCTGGGGCAAGCTCGGCGACATGTACGGGCGCAAGGGCACCTTCCTCACGTCCATCGTGATCTTCCTGATCGGCTCCGCGCTGAGCGGCATGGCCCAGGACATGGGCCAGCTCATCGGCTTCCGCGCCGTCCAGGGTCTGGGTGCCGGCGGTCTGATGGTCGGTGTCATGGCGATCATCGGCGACCTCATCCCGCCGCGGGAGCGCGGCAAGTACCAGGGCATGATGGCCGGCGTGATGGCCCTCGCCATGATCGGCGGACCGCTGGTCGGCGGCACCATCACCGATCACATGGGCTGGCGCTGGTCCTTCTACATCAACCTGCCGCTGGGCGCGGTGGCGCTGGCCATGGTGACCGCCGTACTGCACCTGCCGAAGACCCCGAAGACCCGCGCGAAGATCGACTACCTCGGCGCGGCCCTGCTCACCGTGGCGATCACCTCGACCGTGCTCGTCTCCACCTGGGGCGGCACCGAGTACGCCTGGGGCTCGGCGGAGATCATGGGCCTCGCCGTCGTCGGTGTGCTCACCCTCGCGGGCTTCCTGGCCGTCGAACGCCGCGCGGCCGAGCCGATCATGCCGCTGCACATCTTCCGCAGCCGCAACTTCACCTTGATGTCGGTGATCGGCTTCCTCACCGGCTTCGCCATGTTCGGCGGCGTGCTCTACCTGCCGCTGTTCCAGCAGTCGGTACAGGGCGCGTCCGCCACCAACTCGGGTCTGCTGCTGCTCCCGATGCTGCTGTCCATGATGCTCGTCTCGCTGGTGGCGGGCCGGGTGACCACCAACAGCGGCAAGTACAAGATCTTCCCCATCGTGGGCGGCGCGCTGATGGTGGTCGGGCTGTTCCTGCTCGCCCGGATGGACACCGGCACCTCGCGCTTCGAGTCGGGCGTCTATATGGCCGTCCTCGGTGCCGGCCTGGGCTTCCTGATGCAGATCACCATGCTGGTCGCCCAGAACAGCGTGGAGATGAAGGACATGGGAGTCGCCTCCTCCTCCGCCACGCTCTTCCGCACGCTCGGTGGTTCCTTCGGAGTGGCCCTGATGGGTTCCCTGTTCACCACCCGCGTCCACGACACCATGACGGACCGGCTGGGCGAGGCGGGCGGTGCGGCCACCGCCGGATCGGCGCAGCTGGACGCGGCGAGCCTGGCGAAGCTGCCGGAAGCGGTGCGGGAGGCGTACCAGCACGCGGTGGCCGCCGGTACCCACTCCGCCTTCCTGCTGGGCGCGGCCATCGCCGTTCTCGGCTTCGCAGCGGCCTGGTTCGTGAAGGAAGTTCCGCTGCGCGGCGCCGGTCCGGCCGCGGCGGAGTCCGCCCCGCAGGAGCCGGCCCCGGTCGGGGAGCCGGTCGCGCGCTGACGCCCGTACGGAACCGAACGGCCCGTCAGGACGCCTTTCACTTGGGACCAAAGTCCCATTATCCGGATTTTATAGGTGATTTGCCGGGAACTTCCCGCCGTGGTCGCGCGTCCTGACGGACAGAAACCCGGAACTCCAGGCGGTTGGGAGCGGACTCCTCATGGCGCGCACGCTCAAGTCGGTCACGCGGTCGGTCACACAGTCGGTCACACAGTCGGTCACGAGAAGCACTCGGGCGCGAATAGCCGTCGCGGCCTCGGCCGCAGTCGTGGCCGCCACCGTCTGGGGGGTGGCGGCGCTCGCCGACGATGACGCGGCTGCCGACGGCCGCGGCGGCAGCCCGGCCGCCATCACCGGGTCGAAGGCGCCGGGTGCACCGGGGGCGCCGGGCGCACCGGGCGCGCCGGAGCTGCCCCGGGTACCGGAAGGCATCGCGCACGCCTCGGAGGGCGGCCCGAACGCCGTGAACATCACGATCGACGACGGCCCGGACCCGACCTGGACCCCGAAGGTCCTCGACGTGCTGAAGCGGCACCAGGCCAAGGCGGTCTTCTGCATGATCGGCCCGGCGGCCGAACGCCACCCGGACCTGGTGAAGAGGGTGGTCGCCGAGGGCCACCGGCTCTGCGACCACACCGTCGACCACGACATCCGCATGGACAAGAAGCCGGTGGAGTACCAGGAGCAGCAGATCCTCGCGGCCAAGAAGATGATCGAGGACGCGGCCGGCGGGGGCGCGAAGGTCGAGTACTACCGGGCGCCCGGCGGGGCCTTCACTCCCGACAGCCGGCGCATCGCCGCGGCCCACGGAATGCGTCCGCTCGGCTGGAACGTCGACAGCAAGGACTTCCGGACCCCGGGCGTACAGGCCCTGGTCGACACCGTGAAGGCGGAGCTGAAGAACGGTCCGACCGTGCTCTTCCACGACGGCGGCGGCAACCGCGCGCAGAGCGTCGAGGCCCTCGACCGGGTGCTGGCCTGGCTGCAGGAGCAGGGCCGGCCGACCGGCTTCCCGGTCCACACCGCCCCGTGAGCTGCCCTACGCCGGCCCGCCCGCGGGCGGTGAGCGCCCGGGCGGCGTGTCCCCGCTGACACGCCGCCCGCCCCCGGACGGGTGAGGGTCGGCGCCACGGGCCCCCTCACGGTGTTCCCTGGACGGGCATCCGATCCACCGCCCGCACTGCCCGTACTGCCCGCACCGCGCGCACCGAGCCAGGAGTCCCCGTGAGCATCGCCCCCGCCAAACTGTCCGACCCCGTCGTCAGAGCTCTGGTCACCGCCGTCAACAACCACGACCGGGAGGCCTTCCTCGGCCTCCTGACCGCCGACGCCACCATGTCCGACGACGGCTCGGACCGGGACCTCCAGCAGTGGATCGACAAGGAGATCTTCGACTCCTCCGGCCATATGGCGGTCGAGTCCGAGTCCGACGGGGGCCGCGCCCTGATCGCGAACTTCCGCAACGACACCTGGGGCGAGATGCGCACCGCCTGGCGTTTCACCATCGCCCCGGGCGGCGGGAAGATCAGCCGCTTCGAGACCGGTCAGGCCTGAGACGGCCTCCCGCCCTGACTGCCCCGTCTACCCCGCCTGCCCCGTCTCCCGCGCCACCCGCAGGGCCGCCGCCGTGAACCGCAGGTTCTCGGGGGCGTTGTTCTGCACGGGGAAGCAGAACCGGCGGCGGGTGTAGGCGTACGCGATCCCGGTGACCGGGTCCGCGAAGGCCTGTCCGCCCGCGGCTCCGCTGTGACCGAAGGCCTGCGGGCCCACCGGCGGCTGGGTCTCGAAGCCCAGCCCGAAGTGGTCGGTCTCACCGGTCACCAGATCGGTGCCCGGGGTGTGCAGCCGCGCCACGTCGGCGAGGGTCTCCGGCTTCAGCAGCCCGTCCAGGGCGGCGGCGTACAGCCCGGCCACGCCGCGGGCGCTGCCCATCCCGCCCGCCGCGCCCGGGCCCTGCGCGATGACCGCGGGGTGGTTGCCGTACTCGACGATGTCCATCGGCGGGGTGCGGTGCAGGTTGAACGCGATGGGCAGCAGCTCCGGCGGGGCCGGCCGGGCCGCCATCGCCGCCTCGCCCTCCGGCGTGGGAACCCCCGCCAGCACCGGCTTCCAGCGGTCCCGCAGCCCGTCCGGCAGGCCCAGGTACAGGTCCAGGCCGTACGGCGCGCGGATCCGCTCCTCGTACACCTCCTGGAGCGACTTCCCGCTCGCCCTCCGGACCACCTCGCCGGTCAGCGCGCCGATCACGAAGCCGTGGTAGCCGTACCCCGTCCCGGGCGTCCAGTACGGCTGCTGCCCGGCCAGCCGGGCCGCGACCAGCGCGTCGTCCGCCAGCTCCTCGATCGAGAAGCCCTCCGGGGTGTTGATCAGACCGGAGCCGTGGGCGGTCAGCTGCCGGACGGTCAGCAGCTCCTTGCCGGCACCGGTGAACTCCGGCCAGTACTCCACCACCGGACGGTCCAGGTCCAGTACGCCCTCCTGCGCCAGCAGCGCCACGACCAGGTGGGCGGCCCCCTTGGTGATCGAGTAGACCCCGGACAGGGTGTCCCCGTCGGTGTCCTCGCCGGCCCACAGGTCGACCACGCGCCGGCCCCGGTGGACCACCACGAGCTGGGATTCGGGGGAGTGGGCCTCGCCCGCGATGAAGGAGGCGAACTCCTCCCGGACCGGCTCCCAGCCGGCCGCCACCGTGCCGTTGACGCCCGTGCCGTCCGCGCCGCCTGCGCTTCCCGTGGCCCCCGTGTGCATGCTCATGTCCGTACCTCCAAGATCATTCGGGTCGGTCACCGGCCCACAACGACGGTTCGTACGGCCATATTCCGGCTCCCGTACGGGTGAATGCGCGACCGGCGTCGTTCCGGGCCGCCGGAGTGTCCCGTTCTCCCGGTGTGAAACGCACCCGGATCGCCGCACTCGCCCTCGCCACGGCCGCCGCTGCGCTGGCCCCCGCCCTCGTCGAGGCCTCCGCCGCCGACGGCACCTCGTTCCTGCAGGACCCGGCGGGCGGCGAGCAGGAGATGCGCTCGGCCAAGGACGGGAAGTACAAGGTGGAGGGGCAGCTGCGGTTCCATCCCGGGGTGGTCTACTCGATGGTGCCGCGTCCCGCCGCCAAGGGGCAGCAGGACTGGGGCGGGGGCACGGACCGGAAGGTGCCCGATCCCAAGTCCCTCGCCTGGGAGCCGAAGTTCGAGTTCGCCTGGGGGGTCTCCGAGGTGGCGCTGCTGAAGAAGGCGCTCGCGTCGAAGGGCCGGCATCCCGTCGTCCTGCACGCCACCCTGTGGACGGCGGACCGCACCAAGGCGGCCGAGGTGCACAGCAGTGTCAAGGAGCGCCCGGCCACCGGCCGCACCACGCTGCCCGGCGGAAAGCGGATCGCCTGCGACACGGGCGGGTACACGGTCGACTGGTCGGTCACCCGGACCGGTCACGGGTCCGTCGGCGGCACGCTGAAGTGGAACGCGGACTGTGCGCAGTACCGGACGGCATTCAGCCAGAACTGAGAAGACCGGAACTGGGAAAACCGAGAAAGAGGGGCCGCGCCCGAGCACCTTGTGGGCGCTGTGCGGGCGAAGGGGCTGCGGACTCGGATCGCGTGCCGGATCAGCCAGGGAAGAGGGCCCGGAGGTTCGGGGTGGAGCGTTCTGGTTCGAGCGTTCGGCTCAGGGCTTCTTGGACTGCTCGCGGGACTGGTTCGCGATGTCCTCGAGGACGGCCTTGGCATCGGCGCCCGGCTCCACCGCCCGGCCGATGTTGCGCTTGATGGTGTCGCTGACCGTCACCCAGTTCGGGTTGTTCACCGGGTACAGCTGGGCGCTGCGCAGTGCGGCCATGAACTGCTCCTCGTCCTTGTCGATGCCGCCGCCCGCGGGGGTGCGCGAGGCGCTGACCGTGGACGGGAGCAGGTGGTAGCGGCCGGCGAAGTCGGTGAGGTTCTTGTCCTGGTAGAGGAAGTCCAGGAACGTGCCGATCTGCTTCCGGTGGTCGTTCTGGTTGAAGGCCACCATCCAGTCGGCCACGCCGACCGCCGGAGGCCGCTCCGAGGCGGTCAGCCCGTCGTTGACGGGCATGTCCACGGTGCGCACGGTGATCCCCTTGGCCTCGGCCGCGTGGGCCAGGGAGGGGTAGCCGTTCAGCATGCCGACCTCGCCGCGCAGGAAGGCGTCGAAAGCGTCCTGGCGGTTGAACTTGGCGGGCGAGACCGGGCCGACCAGACCGGGGCCGACCAGCTCCTCCTTGAGCCACTTGAAGGCCTGGACGTTCTGCTCGGAGGCCAGGCTGTAATTGCCGCTGTTGTCGACATAACCGCCGCCGTTGCTGAGTTCCCAGATCAGCGCCTCCGCATGTGCTTCCTCGGGGCCGAGCGGCAGGGCGTACGGGAATTTCACACCCTTCTGCTTCAGCGCCTCGGCGGCGGTCTTCAGCTCCTTCCAGGTCTTCGGGGGCCCGATCTTGGCCTTGGTGAACAGGTTCTCGTTGTAGAAGAGCAGTCGGCTGCTCGCCACGAAGGGCAGGCCGTAGAGGGTGTTTCCGATGGAGCCGGCCTCGGCGAGGGGCTGCAGGAAGTTCGCCTCCGCCCGGACCGAGAGCAGTTCCTCCGCCGGGTAGAGCTTGCCCTGGGCCGCGAAGTCCGAGTACGAGCCCATGAGGGCCATGTCGGGGGCCTTGCCCGCCTTGACCAGGCGGCCGACCTCGCGGTCGATGTCGGCCCACGGCAGCAGCTTCACCTCGACCTTGATGCCGGGGTGCTGGGCGGTGAAATCGGCGGTGACCTTGTCCCAGAAGGCCTTGGAACTGGTCTCCGGAGTGGTGCCGTACTCGGCGGCCACCAGCTTGAGGGTGGCGTCGCCGCCGTCGCCGGAGATGCTGCCGCAGCCGGAGAGAGTGATCAGGAGGCCGAACGCGGTCGTGCTCGCTGCCGCCCCGAAGATTCTTCGTCGCACGGGTGAATTCCCCTGGTTTTCTTTTGGTTACTTACGAGTTGTTTCGGGGTCCGGTGTCCGGAGGTGGCCCGATGGCCGGAATTCTCTCCTGAAGGCGGCATGGTTGATTCCATTGGGGCGGCACTTGTGGGCAATGCTCCAAGTGGGGCTTTTCCGGCTGGTGTTTTCCGATATGAGATCCAGAAAGCGGACGCGCGTAGAAATGCCGAATGCCCGTTTCCGTCGGACGGAACGGGAGTTGAGGGAGTTGCGGGGGGAGGCGAGGTTGAGCCGGGGCGGCGAGGCCGAGCCCGGAGGCAGGGTTAAGCCGGGAACTCGCCGGCGTAGGGGTCCGGGTCGCCCGTCTCCGGGTTGCGGCCCTCCTGCCAGCGGCGCTGCGCCTTCCGCCAGTGCACGAAGCCGAGCTGGCCGCCGTCCCAGAAGGTGATGCTCACCGGGCTCACGTCGAACTCGTCCGAGAAGAGCCGGTACAGGAATTCCGCCATGCCGTACGGATAGACGGCGAAGGTGTCCGCGGTGTGCCGGCCGCAGACCAGGACCGGCCAGCGGTCCGGGTCGGGATCCGTGGTGAGCCAGCACAGGATGTCGGACCCGCCGGTCACCCCCCAGGCGAGGATCGACTCGGGGTCGATGTCGAAGGCGGCGCGACCGCCCTCGGCCATCCAGGCCTGGCGGGCGTTCTCGGTCTCCTCGGCCATCTCGGCCGGGTCCCACTGCAGACCGGGCTTGGGCAGCGGGAGCAGGATGCTCGCCTCGCCGTTGATGGTGCCGGCGCCGAAGCGGCCCATGAAGGCGACGAAGTCGGCGGGGAAGCGGGTGCGCCAGACGGCCTCGGCGGCGGGCCAGTCGATGTCCTCGTCGGCGCCGTGCGTGGCGGGCATGAGCTGCTCCAGCGCCTTCAGCTGCGCGTTCTCCGTCATCGCCGCTCCCCGAACCCGCCCGTTGCCCAACCGTCCCAACTTACCGTGGCCGCGCCGGGGCTTGGCCAGGGCCCTGCCGGGTGCCGTCGTCCCCCGGCTCCGGGGCGGTCCTGTCCGCCCGGACAGGGCTGCGGACCGGGCCGGGCTCGATGGACAGCCGGACGCCCCGCCGGATCCCCCAGCCGGCCATGGCGCCCGCCTCCGCCTCCAGCACCCGGCGGGCCCGCAGCCGGGGCAGCCCCAGCCGGCCCGGCCGCATGGTGGTGACGGCCAGGACCGTGCCGGCCCGGTCCAGGTACGCCACGTCGATCGCGAAGCGCATCCGGAAGGTGTGCACGCTCGCCGCCGGGGTCAGCAACAGGGCGCCCTCGATCCCGTCCCGGCCGAGCAGGCCGCGGGTCCGGGCCCGGTAGGAGGCGGCGATCTCCAGCGGGACCGCCACGACGGCTGCGTCCGCTCCGATGCGGAGCAGGGCCGGGCCGTCCCGGAAGTGCGGGTGGCGCATGGGGTGCTGCTCCTTCCCGAGATGCCGGCAGGCCGGGCGAGGTCACCGGTCGGCCGCTCCAGGTTAGGGGGAATGGGGCCCCCGGGCCCATGGCCCTTCCGGCCGCACATCCCTAGGGTCGGCGGGATGGGCGTGCTCGTGATCGTTCTTGCCGGGGCCTATGGCGTGGCCGCCGGGCTGCTGCTGCCTCGGGTCGCGTACCGGCTCTCGGTGGACCCCGGGGAGCCCTGGCAGAGCAGCTGTCCCGGCGGGCACCCGCTCGGCGGCCGGTTCGGCGGCTGGATCGGGCTCGCCCGCTGCCGGGTGTCCGGCCCGGCCCGCCCGGACGGGTACGGCCCGCACACCGGACGGGTCACCGCGGTGTCCGCGGCGGTGTGTGCCGCGGTCGGGGCCGCCGTCGGGGCGCGCCCCGAGGCCGCCGTCTACGTCGGGCTGGCCCCCGTGCTCCTCCTGCTCGCCCTGGTGGACCTCGCAGTCCACCGGCTCCCCGATCTGCTGACCCTGCCGCTGGCGGCGACCGCAGCCGCCGGACTCGGGGCGGTCGCCCCGCTGCCCGGCGCGGGCGGGTCCTGGCCGGGTGCGGTGGCCGGCGGGGCCGGACTCGGCGCGGGGTACCTGCTGCTGTTTCTGATCAACCCGGCCGGGATCGGTTTCGGCGACGTCAAGCTCGCGCTCGCGCTGGGCGTCGCTCTTGGGTGGTACGGGTGGGGGGTATGGGCCGCCGGGGCCTTCCTGGGGTTCCTGTACGGGGCCCTGTACGGCCTGGGCCTGCTCCTCGCCGGGCGGGCGGGGCGGCGTACGGCCTTCCCGTTCGGTCCGTTCATGGCCGGCGGAGCCCTCACCGGAGTGCTCCTGGGTGGCTTCGGAGCGTAATCGTCTTGCGCCAATGCACGCAGGACGCTTTACGAAGGGTTATGGTGGAACCCCCCCCTCGGGCCGGTCCGTATCCCCCCCACGGACCGGCCCGTTTTTTGTTCTCACCGGATTTCGCGCAAAAGCGCAGGTCAGCCCCGCTGGGCCCAGATGTTGGTGCCCGGGGTGGACACCGCGAAGGAGTCGATCTCCTTCAGTTCGGCGTCCGACAGGGGGGCTCCGGCCAGCGCCGCCACGTTCTCCTCCAGCTGCGACACGCTCGACGCGCCGATCAGGGCCGAGGTCATCCGCTCGTCCCGCAGCACCCAGTTCAGTGCCAGCTGGGCCAGCGACTGGCCGCGGCGGGCCGCGATGTCGTTGAGCCCGTTCAGGCGGCGGACCACCTCGTCCGAGAGCAGCGCCGGGTTCAGGGACTTGCCCTGGGTGGCCCGCGAGCCCTCCGGGATGCCCTTCAGGTACTTGCCGGTGAGCAGCCCCTGGGCGAGCGGCACGAAGGAGATGCAGCCCATGCCCGCCTCCTCCAGGGTGTCCAGCAGGGCGTCCTCCTCCGTCCAACGGTTGATCATGGAGTAGGAGGGCTGGTGGATCAGCGGGCGCACGCCCATCTCGCGCAGCAGCCGGGCGGCCTCCGCCGTCTGCTCGGCGGTGTAGGAGGAGACGCCGACGTAGAGCGCCTTGCCCTGCTGGACCGCGGACGCGAGCGCGCCCATGGTCTCCTCCAGCGGGGTCTCCGGGTCGAACCGATGCGAGTAGAAGATGTCGACGTAGTCCAGGCCCATCCGCTTCAGCGAGGCGTCGAGCGAGCCCATCAGATACTTCCGGCTGCCCCACTCGCCGTACGGGCCGGGGTGCATCAGATAGCCGGCCTTGGTGGAGATCACCAGTTCCTCGCGGTGGGCCGCGAAGTCCTGTGCAAAGATCTTGCCGAAGTTGAGCTCGGCCGAGCCGGGCGGCGGCCCGTAGTTGTTGGCCAGGTCGAAGTGGGTCACGCCGAGGTCGAAGGCCCGGCGCAGGATCGCCCGCTGGGACTCCAGGGACGTGTCGTCGCCGAAGTTGTGCCAGAGGCCGAGGGAGATCGCGGGAAGCTTGAGGCCGCTGTGCCCGGTGCGCCGGTACTCCATGGAGTCGTACCGCGAGGCCGCTGCCCGATAGGGATTGGTATCAGTCACGATGTCCTCCCTATCACGGACTTGTGACAGACCGAGTTGGGCCAGTCCTGTCGGTGCGCAGTAATGTGGCGCACTCGGGGGACCGCAATCGCACGGGGGCATTGCACGGAGGGGCAGAAGGATCGTGAAGCTGCGCGACCTGGTGTACAGGCTGTACGCACGCCGGGTGGAAGGCCGCCTCGACCATGCCGCGGTGCCCAAGCACATCGGCGTCATCCTGGACGGCAACCGGCGCTGGGCCAAGGCGTCCGGCGGTACCACCGAGCAGGGCCATCAGGCCGGAGCCGACAAGATCTCCGAGCTCCTGGGCTGGTGTGACGAAACCGACGTGGAAGTCGTCACCCTGTGGATGCTGTCCACCGACAACCTGGACCGGCCGGAGGTCGAGCTCCGCCCCCTGCTGGCGATCATCGAGAACACCGTACGGAACCTCGCGGCGGACGGACGCCGGCGCGTCCACCACGTCGGCAACCTGGACATCCTGCCCGCGCAGACCCAGGCCGTACTGAAGGAGGCCGAGCAGGCCACCGCCGACGTCAAGGGGATACTCGTCAACGTCGCCGTGGGCTACGGCGGCCGGCAGGAGATCGCCGACGCGGTCCGCTCGCTGCTGCTCGAGCACCACGAGAAGGGCACCTCGATCGAGGAGCTCGCCGAGATCCTGGACATCGACCACATCTCGGAGCACCTCTACACCCGCGGCCAGCCCGACCCGGACCTGGTGATCCGTACCAGCGGCGAGCAGCGGCTGTCCGGATTCATGCTCTGGCAGAGCGCCCACTCCGAGTACTACTTCTGCGAGGTCTTCTGGCCGGCCTTCCGCAAGGTCGACTTCCTCCGGGCGCTGCGCGACTACGCCGCCCGGCACCGGCGCTACGGCACCTGACGGCTCCTCGGAAGCCCCTCCCGTCCCTCGGACCCCCCTTGCAAGGCCTTCACCTGGGATTCACCGAGCGTCCGTCATATGCCATGGCATGGCTGAGCACGTTCGAGGGAATATCAGTGGCAGGTCGATGCCCGATCCACGGGCGTCGAGTCTCAGCGGGCGGCATGGGGCCGTCCGCCCGGGAGGCCCTTTGCACCAGGACGCACGTGCGGTGTGCACGGACGGAGTGGAGGGCCGGAAATCGGCCCTGGCATGGGAGCCGATGACCGGTCCGGTCTTCATGGCCCGACCTCTTCCGAGGGGGTACGTCCTTCCGTGGTGACCAGCACAAAGCGCCGCCTGCCCGACAGGCGGACCTACGTCCTCGACACCAGCGTCCTGCTGGCAGACCCCAACGCCTTCTCCCGGTTCGACGAGCACGAGGTCGTGCTCCCGATCGTGGTGATCACCGAGCTGGAGGCCAAGAGGCACCATCCCGAACTCGGCTACTTCGCCCGGCAGGCCCTCCGCCTGCTGGACGACTTCCGGGTCCGGTACGGCCGCCTCGACGCCCCCATCCCGTTGGGCGATCTGGGCGGCAGTCTCCGTGTCGAGCTCAACCACTCCGACCCCGGGGTGCTCCCGGCGGGCTTCCGGCTCGGGGACAACGATTCGCGGATCCTCGCGGTCGCCCGCAACCTGCAGGCCGAGGGGTACGACGTCACGGTCGTGTCGAAGGATCTCCCGCTGCGCATCAAGGCCTCGTCGGTGGGCCTGCTCGCCGAGGAGTACCGGGCGGAGCTCGCGATCACCGATGCCGGCTGGACCGGCATGGGCGAGCTCTCGCTCTCCGGGGAACAGATCGACCTCCTCTACTCCGAGGAGCGGCTGTACGTTCCGGAGGCCGCCGAACTGCCCGTGCACACCGGTCTGGTCCTGCAGTCCGAGCGCGGCAAGGCGCTGGGCCGGGTGACCGCCGACGGGAACGTCAAGCTCGTCCGCGGCGACCGGGAGGCCTTCGGACTGCACGGCCGCAGCGCCGAGCAGCGCATCGCGCTCGACCTTCTGATGGATCCGGAGGTCGGGATCGTCTCCATGGGCGGCCGGGCCGGCACCGGAAAATCGGCGCTGGCGCTGTGCGCGGGCCTGGAGGCCGTGCTGGAGCGGCGGCAGCACCAGAAGGTGATGGTCTTCCGGCCGCTGTACGCGGTGGGCGGGCAGGAGCTCGGCTATCTGCCCGGGGACCAGGGCGAGAAGATGAGCCCCTGGGCGCAGGCGGTCTTCGACACCCTCTCCTCGGTGGCCGGCCGTGAGGTGATCGAGGAGGTGCTGGGCCGCGGCATGCTGGAGGTGCTGCCGCTGACGCACATCCGCGGGCGCTCGCTGCACGATGCGTTCGTCATCGTCGACGAGGCCCAGTCGCTGGAACGGAATGTCCTGCTGACCGTTCTGTCCCGGATCGGGGCCAACTCCCGGGTCGTTCTGACCCATGACGTGGCCCAGCGGGACAACCTCAGGGTGGGCCGGTACGACGGAGTGGTCGCCGTGGTCGAGAAGCTGAAGGGCCATCCGCTCTTCGCGCACGTCACGCTGACCCGTTCGGAGCGCTCGCCCATCGCCGCCCTGGTCACCGAGATGCTCGAATCGATCTGACCCGTCTGATCCGGCTGGCCAAACACTCCAAAACACCCCATAGGCGGAAGGGAAGTTAACGCCGCCCGGCAAAGGCCAAGGAGCCTAGCCGGGCGGCGTCCCCTTGCACAGGTGTTTTCCCAAACCACAGGGGACGCCCCAGGTGTGAGCTTTCACACGCAACGGAGAATTGCCTTGCGGCGTCGGGGTCCGGCAGAGTCTGTTCTCCGTCAGGCCCCGCATACGGCACAGCTGTACCCACAATTCAAGAGTCGACCGCCGTATGCCGCCCGCCACGGGCCAGTTGCCTCCAGTGACCGTGCTCTACCCGGAGGCCAGTGCAAGGGGCGCTCTTGCAACCGCTGCGGTCACGTCGTGGTTGCTGCTGGAAGGACATCGTGTGAGCCGGATCTCGGTCCGGGGATTCGCGGTGGCATCTGCCACTGCGGTCACCACCGTCGGAGCTGTCGTGGGCGTTGCCACGGGCGACCCCTCGAACGACCTCGAAACCACCGCATCGGGCACCACGCTCCTCGCGGACATTCCGGTGGGCGAGCAGGCGGCAGTCCAGACGGCGTCCCTGACGCAGCAGGCCGACGCCATCGCCCTCTCCGCCGACGCCGACGCCAAGAAGTCGGTCGAGGAAGCGGCCCGCCTCCAGGCGGCCAAGGACGCCAAGGAGAAGAAGGCAGCCGCCGAGGCCAAGGCGAAGAAGGAACGCGAGGAGAAGGACAAGGCGGAGGTCGCCAGCCGGTCCGCCACCCGCGACAGCTCCGACTTCGCCCCCCAGAGCTCCTACACGGTCGCCCAGGTCAAGGCCATCGCCAAGCAGATGGTCCCGGCCGGCCAGTTCCAGTGCTTCTCCAACATCGTGAACCACGAGTCCACCTGGAACTACCGCGCGCAGAACCCGTCCTCGGGCGCGTACGGCCTGGTCCAGGCGCTGCCCGGGTCCAAGATGAGCTCGGCCGGAGCCGACTGGCGCACCAACCCCGCCACCCAGATCGAGTGGGGCCTGAACTACATGAACAAGCGCTACGGCAGCCCCTGCGGCGCCTGGTCGTTCTGGCAGGCCAACAACTGGTACTAGCGGACCGCGGCACCGCCGCCCCCCGCTCAACCACGAGGAGCCCCGCACCGTCCTACGGTGCGGGGCTCCTCGCGTGTACCGTCGACGGGGCGCTGCACGGTTCGCGCGGGTGGTGGGGGTCCCCCCGACGGAGTCAGGGGGAGAGAGGAACGAGATGGCGAAGAGAGCAGGCTGGCTGGGCCGGCTCGGCAACAAGCTGAACCGGATGGAGGCCCGTCTGAACCAACGGCGTGCCGAAGTCGAGGCCGAGTCCATGGGCGAGCCGGCCCCGGCCGCCACCGGTCAGGCCGCCGGACCGGCACCGGAGGCGGCACCGACCGCTGCCGCGGCGCCGGCACCGGTCCCCGCACCGGCATTGGCGCCGGTGGCGCCGGTGCCCGCAGCCGCCGGAGTCGCCCCGACCGTCATCGCAGCGGCTCCCGAGGCCCACCCCGGCCAGGTCCCCGCCCGCCCCGAACCGGCCGCCATGGTCCCCTGGGGCATAAGGGTGGCCGCCGAGGCGAGCTGGCGGCTGCTGCTGCTCGCCGGCATGCTCTGGGTGCTGATGAAGGTGATCAGCGAGGTGCGGCTGGTGGTCCTGGCCTTCGCCGCCGCCCTGCTCATCACCGCCATGCTCCAGCCCTTCGTGGTCCGGCTGCGCCGGGCCGGCCTGCCGCGCGGCCTGGCCACCGCGGTCACCGCGGTCCTCGGCTTCGTGATCATCGGTCTGGTCGGCTGGTTCGTGGTCTGGCAGGTCATGGAGAACCTGGACGACCTCTCCGACCGGGTCAAGGACGGCATCAACGAGCTCAAGCTGTGGGCCCTGGACAGCCCGTTCCACGTCACCGAGAAGCAGATCAACGACATCGCGAAGAACCTCACCGAGACGATCGGCTCCAATACGGACCAGATCACCTCCGCCGGTCTGCAGGGCGTCACGGTGATGGTCGAGGTGCTGACGGGCATCCTGCTCGCCATGTTCTCCACCCTCTTCCTGCTGTACGACGGGAAGCGGATCTGGCAGTGGGTGCTGGGCCTGGTCCCGGCGGTCGCCCGCCCCGGGGTCGCGGGCGCCGGCCCGCGCGCCTGGCGCACCCTGACCGCGTATGTGCGGGGGACGGTGATCGTCGCCCTGATCGACGCCATCTTCATCGGCCTCGGCATCTACTTCCTGGACGTGCCGATGGCGGTGCCGCTGGCCGTGTTCATCTTCCTGTTCGCCTTCATCCCGCTGGTCGGTGCCGTCATCTCCGGCGCGCTCGCCGTGGTGGTGGCCCTGGTGACCCAGGGGGTGTTCACAGCGCTGATGGTGCTCATCGTCGTCCTCGCCGTGCAGCAGATCGAGGGGCATGTGCTGCAACCGTTCATCCTGGGCCGGGCGGTGCGGGTCCATCCGCTCGCCGTGGTGCTCTCGGTGGCGGCCGGCGGAATGATCGCCGGCATCGGCGGCGCGGTGGTCGCCGTGCCGCTGGTCGCCGTGACCAACACGGTCGTCGGATACCTGAGGGTGCACTCCCACGAGCGCGAGATGCGCGTCGGTCCGGCACCGCACGGAGCCACGGCCTACGCCGTGGCCGCCGCCACCGACCAGGGGGAGAGCAGGCCGGGTGATCAGCGAACCTGAGCTGGAGGGCAGTTCGGAGTTCCCGGAGCATCCGGCGGATGCCCCGGACACCATGGCGGCGGGGGAACAGCGCCGGAGCCGCCCGGTCTGGCAACCGGTCCTCGCCGGGGCGCTGGCCGCCTCCGTGCTGTGGGCGGGCGGGCTGCTCCTCGTACCGGACCGCGACCGGCGGCCACCGATCCGGTACGAGAACCCGGCCGCGCTGTGCGAGAAGGTCCGGGCCGAGGCCCTGACCCGGCTGGTGGGCAACCTGCGCCCGCAGGCGCGCGAGGACGAACGGCTGCACGAGACCGTGGACGTGGCCTGGTGTGCGCTGGGTACGCTGCCGACGCCGGAACAGGAAGCGGGCGGACAGCCGTACCTCTCCTACGAGGTGACGTTCACGCTGGAACTGCACAAGAAGGCCGATCCGGCGGTGGAGTTCGACGCGGGACTGGAGGCCGAGCCCTTCGAGCCGGGGGGCGGGGCGGCGGAAGTGGCGGGCCTCGGTGAGCGGGCCCTGATGTACGGGTCCGGGCCCGGCGGCGGTCCCCGGCTGAAGGTCCTGGACGGCGGTGCCGTGTTCACCCTGGAGACGGACTGGTACGTGTCCGGAAACGACTGGGACGATGGTGCGAAGCTGCCGCCGGATCCGGAGGAACAGGCCGTCCAGGCGGCGATGATCAACGACATGCGCGCGGCTGTCGCGGCGCTCCGTACCGGGCCCAGGGGGGACGGGACATGATCAGCGAGCCTGAACTCGACGGCGGGTGGGAGGACCCCCGCCCGCCAGACCAGCCGTCCGACGGGCCCGGCCCGGGGCCCGGGGCGGCCCGGCCGCCGGCCCGGCCCTGGCGGTGGGCGCTGGGCGGCGTCCTGGCGAGCTCGGTGCTGTGGGCGGGCGGGCTGTACGCGGTCGTCACGGACCGGCAGGCCGCGCCCGAGATGGCGTACCGGCTCCCGGAGAACCTGTGCCAGACGTTCCAGGCACAGGCCCTGACCCGGATCGCGGGACCGCTGCACCGGAGCACTCCCGAACACCGCGAGGCCACGCACCCGGTGCTGGACCAGGCCGTCTGCATGCTGTCGGACCGGGCCCGGGAGAGGGCCGGCCTGAGCTACTTCGTGACCGCGCAGGTCGCCCTCCACAAGAAGACCGACCCCGCGGCCGAGTTCGAGGTCGAGCCGCTGCTGTACGAGGACTCCCCGGAGCCGTCGCGGGTGCCGGACCTGGGCGAGCAGGCGCTGATGCTGGTCTCGGACGCCGGTGACGTGGTGCAGCTGAAGGTGCGGGACGGCGGGGCGGTGGTCCGGCTGGCGGTCTCGGCCACCGACTTCGGTGACCGGCCACCTGACGGAGAACCCGAACGGATGGACGCAACGGCCGTACAGGCGGCTTTGATCGAGGACATGCGCGCGCTGCTGGCGGCGCTGAGGAAGCACTGAGGCAGTGAAAACAGGGGGCGGACGTGATCACGGATCCGGAGCTGGACGCGGCATGGGAGCAGGAGCGGGCACCGGAGGCACCGGACGTGGTGGAGCCCGCGGCTCCGCGTGAGCGGCGTCGGTATCCCGGTTGGCTCTGGGCCCTGGGCGGGGTGCTGGCCGCCTCGACGGTGTGGGCGGGCGGGCTGTACGCGTACGGGGACGAACTGGCGGCGCCGGACGTGGCGTACGAGGCGCCGGAGAAGCTGTGCGACAGGTTCAAGGCGTCCGCGCTGACCGCGGCCGTGCCCGGACTGCAGACGGGGCAGGCCGCGCGGGAGAGCAATGCGGCGCTGGACTGGGCGGTGTGCGTACTTGCCGTCCGCGGCGTGGAGACCGGGGCCGGTGACCGGATCCGCTACCACGGCGCCGCCGAGATCGAGGTGCACAGGAAGGTCGATCCCGGGGTCGAGTTCGGCCTGGGCGGCCCCGGCTGGAGGTTCGCCGGCTGGGAAGCGGCGACCGTATCCGGCCTGGGCGAGCGCGCGGTCATGTACACCGACCAGGCCGGGCGTATGCCTGCTCTGCAGGTGGTGGACGGCGGCGCCGTCCTGACCCTGTGGTTGAGCGGCGCCGATCGCGTCGACAAGAACGGGGTCCCGACGGGCGAGGTCGTCACCGACACCCTCGACTACGAGGCGGTCAAGTACGCCCTGATCGAGGACATGCGGAAACTGATGGCCGCCGCCCGCAAGGACTGAACGCGAAGGACCGAACGCGAAGGGGCCCCGCCGGATGGCGGGGCCCCTGGTGCGCGTGGGCGCGGACTGGCGGACTACTCGGCGGCGAGGGCCGCCTCCGCGTCCAGGGTGACCGCGACGGCCTGGATCACCGAGGCGATCTTGAAGGCCTCCTGGATGGTGTCCCGGTCCACACCGGCCTTGCGGAGCACCTGCTCGTGCGAGTCCAGGCACTGGCCGCAGCCGTTGATCGCGGAGACCGCGAGCGACCACAGCTCGAAGTCGACCTTCTCCACACCCGGGTTGCCGATGACGTTCATCCGCAGCCCGGCCCGCAGGGTGCCGTACTCCGGGTCGGAGAGCAGGTGGCGGGTGCGGTAGAAGACGTTGTTCATCGCCATGACCGCGGCGGCGGACTTGGCGGCGGTGTACGCCTCCGGCGACAGGTTCGCCTTCGCCTCCGGCTCCAGCTCACGCAGGACGATCGGCGAGCGGGCGGCGATCGCGCAGGACAGCACGGTGCCCCAGAGCTGCTGCTGCGGCAGGTCGCTGTTGCCGATGACCGAACCGAGGTTCAGCTTCAGGTCCTTGGCGAAGTCCGGTATGGCGGACTTGAGGGCGTCGAGGGACATGCGTCACTCACCGGCCAGCAGCGCGCCGGCGTCGAGGGTGTCCTCGCCCTTGGTCCAGTTGCAGGGGCACAGCTCGTCGGTCTGCAGGGCGTCGAGGACCCGCAGGACCTCCTTGGGGTTACGGCCCACGGAACCGGCGGTCACCATCGAGAACTGGATCTCGTTGTTCTGGTCGACGATGAAGACGGCGCGCTGCGCGAAGCCGTCCTCGCCCTGCACGCCACAGGCCTGCATGAGCTCGTGCTTGGAGTCGGCCAGCATCGGGAAGGGCAGGTCGCGCAGGTCGGCGTGGTCCTTGCGCCAGGCGTGGTGGACGAACTCGGAGTCGCCGGAGACGCCGAGGATCTGCGCGTCACGGTCGAGGAACTCGTCGTTCAGCTTGCCGAAGGCGGCGATCTCGGTCGGGCAGACGAAGGTGAAGTCCTTCGGCCAGAAGAACACCACGCGCCACTGACCCTCGTGGGTCTTGTGGTCGATCTGCGCGAACTCCTTGCCGGCCTCCAGCGAGACGCAGGCCGTCAGATCGTAGGTGGGGAACTTGTCACCGACAGTGAGCACGTGCTCTCCTTGCGGAATGGAAAACTACCCTTTTGGGGGTTTTCCTAGGGGGTTGGACTGATCTCACATGCTGGCACAGCTGCATTGATTACAGAAATAGCTACTCTTGTCCCGGTCGATCGGAGGTACCTATCAGTGGTCATCGGTAACAGGGGAGGGAAGCAGCCCACCCTGGCGCAGCTCCGCGCCTTCGCCGCGGTCGCCGAGCACCTGCACTTCCGGGACGCCGCCGCGGCCATCGGCATGAGCCAGCCCGCCCTCTCCGGGGCGGTCTCCGCCCTGGAGGAGGCCCTCGGGGTCCAGCTGCTGGAGCGCACCACCCGCAAGGTGCTGCTGTCCCCGGCCGGTGAGCGGATCGCCGCCCGGGCCAGGGTGGTCCTCGATGCGATGGGCGGACTGCTGGAGGAGGCCGAAGCGGTCCGGGCCCCCTTCACCGGGGTGCTCCGCCTCGGGGTGATCCCCACCGTGGCGCCCTACCTCCTGCCCACCGTCCTGGGGCTGTTCCACCGGCGCTGGCCGGGCATGGAACTCCAGGTCCACGAGGAGCAGACCGCCTCGCTGCTGGACGGGCTGGCCGGCGGACGCCTCGACCTGCTGCTGCTCGCCGTCCCGCTGGGGGTGCCCCAGGTGACCGAAATCCCCGTCTTCGACGAGGACTTCGTCCTGCTCGCACCCCGGGAGCACCCGCTCGCCGGCCGCCGTGACATCCCCCGTGAGGAGCTCCGCGGGCTGCATCTGCTGCTGCTCGACGAGGGGCACTGCCTGCGCGACCAGGCCCTGGACATCTGCCGGGAGGCCGGCCGCACCGACGGCGCCGCCGTCACCACCACCGCCGCCGGGCTCTCCACCCTGGTCCAACTGGTCGCCGGGGGCCTGGGGGTGACCCTGCTGCCGCGGACCGCGCTGCGGCTGGAGACCACCCGTAATGAGTACCTGGCCACCGGGTACTTCGCCGAACCCGCGCCCTCCCGGCGGATCGCCCTGGCCATGCGGACCGGAACCGCCCGGGCCGAGGAGTTCCGGGCGGTCGCGGCGGCGCTGCGCGAGGCCGTACGGCCGCTTCCGGTGTGGCCCGCGGAGTAGGTCCCGCGGGCCGCACCGGCCGGCTCACTCGGTGCGCAGCCCGTCCGGCCGCATCATCCGCAGCAGCGGCGGCAGGCTGACCAGGGTCACCGCGGTCACCACCCCGGCGCCGATGCCGGTCATGGTGAGCACCGGAGTCCAGCGCACCCCGATCGGATAGCCGGTCATGCCGAGCAGCAGCAGGCCCAGGCCGATGCCGGCCGCCGCGGCCAGGACCAGCCCCACGCCGATCGGCAGGACCGCCTGCCACAGCACCGACAGCGCCAGCGTGGAACGGCGGGTGCCGAAGGCGACCAGCGAGGCCAGCAGCTTCCGCCGTTCCCGCAGCTGCTCCAGCTGGGAGACCAGCAGGCTGGTGCCGATCAGAGCCAGCACCCCGGCCGCGCCGAAGTAGATGCCGGTCTGCACCGATGCGTAGCTGCTGTCCGTCCGGGTCTCCCGCAGGCTCAGCGCGTGGGCGAACGGGTCGGCCTTGAACACCGCCGTGCGGACGTGCTCCATCGCGTCCCCGTCGGAAGTGTCGGTCATGACGCCGATGGAGGCGTGCACAAAGCCCGGGAGCTCCCGCGGGACGGCCGAGGGGGTCACCAGCAGTCCGGAAGAAGAGCCGCCGGTCGGGTGGGTGCCGCCGTGGACCGTGCGGAGGTTCGCGGGAACGGTCCACTCGACGGGCCGGGGAGCCTGCGGTCCGGCCGTCGTGACCCGGCCGAGGAACAGCTTGTCGCCCGCCCGGGCGGTGGGCATGTCGCTTCCGGCGGCCACCTGGAAGACATCGCCCTCCGTGCAGGAGTCGATGGCGGCGAGTTCCTTCAGGGCGGCACAGCCGCCGATGGTGACGTCCAGCAGATCGCCGCCGCCGGCCGGCTGCCGGGAGGCACTGGTGCTGCGCAGCGGAACGGCCCGGGTGACGCCCGGGGACTGCTCCAGCTTCCGCGCCAGCTCGTCCGCCAGCTCGCCCTTGTCCGTGAACACCACGGCGGTGGCGCGGGCCGGGTCGTGGCCGGTGTCCTCGATGAAGTCGCCCCGGGAGCCGATGAACAGCATCTGCAGGGCGATGGCCCCGGCGACCGCGACCGCGACCCCGCTGACCAGCCGGGCCGCCGTACCGCTGTTGACCTGGAGCCGGCGTACCGCCAGCTGCCAGGCGACCGGCCCGCCGGACAGCCCGCGTACCAGCCGCTCCAGCAGCCAGGGCAGCAGGGCGGTCATCCCGACCAGCAGCAGCACCACACCGGCGGACACCAGCCACTGGTTGAACTCGCCGTTGTCGCTGCCCTGTCCGAGCATCGGGAGGAGCAGACCGACACCGGCGAACGGGAGCAGCAGCCGCCACCACACCCGCCGCGCGGACGGCCTGGCGGTGCGTACGACGCCCAGCGGCTCGATGGTCACCCCGCGCAGCGCGAACAGGGTCACCAGCACGGCCGCGGCCGGCACCAGCAGCGCGACCAGCGCGGCCAGCGCGGGACTCGGGGTGAGGTCGTGCGGGAAGAAGCTGCGCTGGCGCAGATCCATGTTGCCGACGACCTCGCGCCCCAGGAAGAACAGCCCCACGCCCATGGCCAGTCCGGCCAGGGCCCCGGCCAGCGCCTCGCCCGCGGCGATCCGGCGGATCATCCGGGCGTCGGCGCCCACCAGGCGCAGCGCGGCCAGCCGGCGGTCGCGCCGCTCGCTGCCGAACCGGACGGCGGCGGCGATGAACACGGCGACCGGCAGCAGCAGGGCCAGCAGGGTCATCAGGACGAGCAGCAGCAGGACCGGGGAGGTCGCCGGCTGCTCGAGGTCGATGGCGTAGTGGTCGATCCGCTTGATCCGGTACTGGCCGAACTCGCCGCCGTCGGCCTTCTTCAGGTCGTGGCCGGTGTAGAAGTACAGCTCGTGCGGGCCGATCAGGCCCGCATCGCCGATGATCTGGGTGACCTTCCCGTCCAGCCGCTCCCGGAGCAGTGCGCCCTCCGCGGACTTCAGCAGCCGGTCCAGGGCGGGGGAGACGGCCAGTTCGCCCGGTGCGGGGAGCGTCTTCAGGCCCGGCGGGACCGGGGCGTCGGGGCCTTCCGGTTTCACCAGTACGCCGCCGATGTCCCTGCCGTGGTACGTCTGGTTGGCCGTGGCCACCATCAGGGTGTCGGGGCCGGGCTGCGGCAGGTCCTGTGCGTTGTACAGGCCGCGTGCGTCGCCCCGGGCGTCGCGGGCCGCGAAGGCGTTGGGCAGCGAGGTGGTGATCAGCAGCAGCGCGACGCCGATCCCGACGCCCAGGCCGGTGAGCAGGGTGCGGGTCCAGCCCTCGCGGCCCCCGCCGAAGGCGAACCGGGCGCCCATGGCGAGGTCCCGCCCCCAGGTGCGGAGCGCGCTCATACGATCCGCTCCATATCGCGGGACCTGCCGTCGCGGACCACGATCTCGCGGTCGGAGTAGGCGGCCACCCGGGTCTCGTGGGTGACCAGGACCACGGCGGCGTTGGCGGACCGGGCGGCCTCGGTGAGCAGCTGCATCACCAGTTCGCCGTTGAGGGAGTCCAGGGCCCCGGTGGGCTCGTCGGCGAAGACCACGCGCGGGGCGGTGACCAGGGCGCGGGCCACGGCGACCCGCTGGCCCTGACCGCCGGACACCTCGCCGGGCCGCTTGTCCTGCACCTCGGCGACCTGGAGGCGGTCCATCCACTCCAGTGCGGTGGCCTCGGCCTGCCGGCGCCGGGTGCCGGCCAGGCGGAGCGGCAGGGCGACGTTCTCCAGACAGGTCAACTCGGGGACGAGCTGGCCGAACTGGAAGACGAAGCCGAACTCGGTGCGGCGCAGGGCGCTGCGCTCGGCATCGCTCATGGCGGTCAGCTCGCGGCCGGCGTAGGTGATGGTCCCGGAGTCGGGGGTGACGATGCCGGCGAGGCAGTGCAGCAGGGTCGACTTGCCGGAGCCGGAGGGGCCCATCACGGCGACGACCTCGCCGGGGTGGATGGAGAACTCGGCGCCGTCGAGCGCGTGCGTGGGTCCGTAGGACTTGCGCAGGGCGGAGGCGGTGAGCAGGGAACCCGTGGGGGTCATCGGCGGACCTCCTTCGCGAGCGGTTCGAGGCGCGCGGCGGTGAGTTCCAGCCAGCGCAGGTCGGCCTCGAGGTGGAACAGGGCGTGGTCGCAGACGAGCTGGTCGGCGAGGTCGCCCTTGCGCTTGCGGGTGGTGAGGATGCGCATCAGGCGCAGGTGCTCGGCCCGCTGGGTGTCCAGCAGCTCGGCGGCGCTGCGGCCGGTGAGGAGCGCGAGGACCACCTTGGTGTAGAGGGTGGACTGGAGGTAGGGCTCGGGCTTTTCGGGCTGGGCGAGCCACTGCTCGACATCGGTGATGCCGGCGTCGGTGATGGCGTACCGCTTGCGTTCCGGACCGCCGCCGGCCTCGATGCCGTCGACCTCGACGAGGCCGTTCTTCAGGAGGCGGGACATGGTCGAGTAGACCTGCCCGTAGGCGAGCGGCTTGTCGTGGCCGAACTTCTCGTCGAAGGCGCGCTTGAGGTCGTAGCCGTGGCGGGGACCGGCCTCGAGGAGGCCCAGGAGGGTGTGACCGATGGACATGGCCCGACTATACACCGCATGTATACGCACGATGTATAGCTGCGGTGTATAGCCGCGATGGAGGGCTGCGGTGTACAGCCGGGCTCATGGCCGCGGGGTGAGGGTGGCGGTCAGGACTCCGGGCCGGTTTTCGGCGGCCGGCCGCGGCGCGGGATCGGGCCGGGGGTGGAGGGCAGCCGCCCCGCCTCCGCGAGGGCCCGGCGGAGCAGGAACTCGATCTGGGCGTTGGCGCTGCGCAGTTCCTCGCCCGCCCAGCGGGCGAGGGCGTCGTACACCTGCGGGTCCAGCCGCAGCAGCACCTGCTTGCGGGCCTGCCGGGCGGCCTGCCGGGCCGGTTTCGGCTCGGGGGGCTCCTGCGCGGGCGGGGTCACTGGTACAGGGTGCCCGTGTTGACGACGGGCTGGGCGGCGCGGTCCCCGCACAGGACCACCATCAGGTTCGAGACCATCGCGGCCTTGCGCTCCGGGTCCAGGTCCACGATGTCCTCCTCCGACAGGCGGGTCAGGGCCAGCTCGACCATGCCCACCGCGCCCTCGACGATCTGCTTGCGGGCCGCCACCACGGCGCCGGCCTGCTGGCGCTGGAGCATCGCCGAGGCGATCTCCGGAGCGTACGCGAGATGCGTGAAGCGGGACTCGATGATCTGCACACCGGCCGCGTCGACCCGGGCGTGCAGCTCCGCCGCCAGCTTCTCGGTGATTTCCTCGGCGTTCTCGCGGAGCGACAGGCCGTCCTCGTCATGCGCGTCGTAGGGGTACTCGATGGCGATGTGCCGGACCGCGGCCTCGGTCTGGGTCTCCACGAACTCGGTGAAGTCCTCCACCTCGAACACCGCCCGCGCGGTGTCCTGGACCTTCCACACCACGACCGCGGCCAGCTCGATCGGGTTGCCGTAGGCGTCGTTGACCTTCAGGACGGCCGTCTCGTGGTTGCGGACCCGGGTCGAGATCTTCTCCCGCGAGGTCAGCGGGTTCACCCAGCGCAGTCCGTCGGTGCGGATCGTGCCCCGGTAGCGGCCGAACAGCTGGACCACCCGGGCCTGGCCGGGTTCCACCATGTTCAGCCCGCTCATCGCGAGGATCGCGCCGAAGAACACCAGGATGCCCAGCGGGATCAGGGTGGCCTTGGCGGCGGTGGCCGAGGCGAGGATGCCGAGGACCAGCAGGCCCACCCCCGCGAGTACGCCGACCAGTCC
This sequence comes from Streptomyces venezuelae, assembly GCF_008642295.1. Lineage (GTDB taxonomy): Bacteria > Actinomycetota > Actinomycetes > Streptomycetales > Streptomycetaceae > Streptomyces > Streptomyces venezuelae_C. The sequence continues at coordinate 4,673,740 of NZ_CP029190.1, forward strand.
GACCAGCAGGGCCAGTCCGCCGCCGACGCTGTGCGCGGGGTACTCCCGTACCTGCGGCTCGGGCATGGTCGAGGCCGCGTTCGCGGACGCACGGGCTTCGGTCGTGTCGGTCACGTCATCGGTCATGGTTCGCCCCGTTTCGATCGGTCGGACGGGCTGCGCAGCCCTAGCAAAGTGATATCACTTTATCCGAAGACCGCAACCCTGGCCCCCTCCTGTGCGTCGGTTCCATCGGAGTGGGTGCTGATTCTCACGTCCGGATTAGGCGGTATCGGTCGATATCCAATGACCTATGTCCATTCCTGCGGTGTTAGTTTTCGGAGCTGACGTCGGGGGGTAATCGAGCGGAGCGGGAGCGATGGGCCGAGCAGAGGCGCGCAAAGCGCAGAAGCAGCGCGGCGCGCGGCGCGCGGCGAAGGGCGCCGGCAAGGCGGGCAAGAAGAGCGGCATACGACGGCTCTTCACCTGGAAGAAGATCCTCGGCACGTTCTTCGGGCTGGTCCTGCTCTGCATGGCCGCCCTCGTCGCGCTCTACTACTCGGTGGAAGAGCCCAAGAACGCCAACGCCGACGCGATCCTCCAGAGCAACGTCTACAAGTACGCCGACGGCAGCGTGATGACGCGCACCGGCGAGAAGAACCGCGAGATCGTGCCGCTCGACCGCATCCCGAAGGAAGTCCAGACCGCGTTCATCGCCATCGAGAACAAGTCCTTCTACAAGGACCGCGGCATCGACATCATGGGCGTGGCCCGGGGCGCCTTCGTCACCGTCACCGGCCAGGGCAAGGCCGGTGGTTCGACGATCACCCAGCAGTACGTCAAGAACTACTATCTGAACCAGGATCAGACGGCGACCCGCAAGCTCAAGGAACTGGTGATCTCCCTCAAGGTCGACCAGCGGATGGAGAAGGACGACATCCTCGCCGGCTACCTCAACACCAGCTACTTCGGCCGCGGCGCGTACGGCATCCAGGCCGCCTCCCAGGCCTACTACGGCGTCGACGTCTCCAAGCTGAACCTGGAACAGGGCGCCTACCTCGCCGCCCTCCTCCAGGCACCCAGCCAGTACGACTGGGCGACCGCCGGTCCGGAGAGCAAGCGGCGGGTCATGATCCGCTTCAACGGCGTGCTCTCCAACATGGTCGAGATGGGCGCCCTCGACGAGGCCCGGCGCCAGACGCTGAAGTTCCAGGAGCCGATCAAGCCCAAGCCGGCCCCCGGCACCGAGGGCCAGAAGGGCTACCTGCTCGAAGCCGCCGACGCCGAGCTCCGCAAGCAGGGCCTGACCGACGACCAGATCAAGGCCGGCGGCTGGACGATCACCCTCAACATCGACCCCAAGAAGCAGAAGGCGCTGGAGAAGGCCGTCCAGGACGAGCTGGAGTCCAAGCTCGACCGCAAGGACACCAAGAAGCGCCCGATCGACCAGTACGTCCAGGCCGGCGCCACCTCCGTGGACCCCAAGACCGGCGCCATCGTCGCCATGTACGGCGGCACCGGCCAGGCCGACAAGTGGTCCAGCAACGCCCTGCGCACCGACTTCCAGCCGGGCTCCACCTTCAAGCCGGTCGTGCTCGCCTCCGCACTGGAGACCAAGGCCACCACCCAGGACGGCAAGCCGATCACCCCGAACACGATCTACAACGGCGACAGCCGGATTCCGATCGTCGGCGCCAGCGAGCCCTTCGCCCCGCAGAACCAGGAGAACAAGAGCTACGGCCCGATCACCGTCCAGGAGGCCACGAACTTCTCGGTGAACTCCGCCTACGCCCAGATGTTCGTGGACGCCCGCCCGGCCGCCGTGAAGAAGACCGCCCTGGAGCTCGGCATGGCCGACCGCGAGGGCTGGCCCACGGAATCGCCGGCCATGTCGCTCGGCACCATGAGCGCCAACACCGTCGAGATGGCCGGCGTCTACGCCACCTTCGACCGGCACGGCAAGAAGATCACCCCGTCGATCGTGAAGTCGGCGAAGCACGCGACCCGCGAGTACCGGCCGATGCAGCCCGTCGGCGGCCAGGTGATCAGCAGCGAGACCGCCGACACCGTCACCAAGGTGCTCACCGGAGTGGTCAAGGACGGATCCGGCAAGACCGTCCGCAGCAGCGCCTACGAGGCCGCCGCCAAGACCGGTACCACCGAGTCCAACGTGGCCGCCTGGTTCACCGCGTACACCCCGGAACTGGTCACCGTGGTCGCGATGTTCGGCGAGGAGCCGGGCACCGGCAAGCAGAAGACCCTCACCGGTACCGCCGGCGGCGGCCGGGCCGGCGGCTCCAGCTTCCCCGCGGACATCTGGCGGGCCTACACCCTGGCCGCCCTCGAGGGCGTCGACACGGGCAAGTTCGAGCTGGACGACGCGGAGATGGGCGAGCCGGCCACCCCGCCGAGCCGCAGCACCTCCCCGTCCAACTCGGCCAGCCGTACGCCGGAGAACAGCCCGAGCACCCGCTCCCCGCAGACGGGCAGCCCGGACCCGAGCGGCTCCACGACCCGGCCCGACCCGACGCGCAGCAGCTCCTCCAAGCCGCCGTCGCCGCCGTCGCCGCCCGGGCCGACGAAGTCCACCCCGACTCCGCCGGACCCCGACCCGACGGACACGGCCATCAAGCCGCCCAACCCGTAAACACCACCGCCCGGCAGCTCTTCAGCTGCCGGGCGGTGCCGTTTCTGCCGTTGCTGCTCTCGATATCGACGCCGGGGTCAGTGCCGGTCGCGCCCGCCCGGCAGCCCGAGCTCGAACCAGACGACCTTTCCACTGCTCAGCCGGGTCGCACCCCAGCGCCGGGCCATCCGGTTCACCAGGAACAGGCCGCGCCCGCCCTCGTCGGTGTCCCGGGCCCGCCGCTGCCGGGGCAGCTGCGGGGAGTCGTCCCCGACCTCGCAGCGCAGTACGTCCGTCCGCAGCAGACGCAGCGTCACCGGCCGCTCCGCGTACCGGACGGCATTGGTCACCACCTCGCTGACCAGCAGCTCCAGCGAATCGGTCAGCTCCTCCAGACCCCACCGGGACAGCGCCCGGCGGGCGAACCGGCGGGCCCGGCCGGGAGCCGTCTCCTCCGGGTCGAGGAACCAGTACGCCACATCACTGGGCGCGATCCCGTCGAAGCGGGCGGCGAGCAGCGCGATGTCGTCGTCCCGGTCGCCGGGTCCCAGCATGTCGAGCACGTCGTCGCAGAGGGCCTCCAGCGGCGGCGGATGGTCCAGGCCGGTCAGCTGGGCGGTGGCCGCCAGCCGTTCCCGCAGCTGCTCGATCCCGGTCCACACGTCCCGGAGCCGGGACTCCACCAGGCCGTCGGTGTACAGCAGCAGGGTGGCCCCGGCCGGTGCGTCCAGCTCGACGGCCTCGAAGTCGACCCCGCCGACTCCGATGGGCGCGCCCGGCGGCACCCGGAGCACCTCGGCACGGCCGCCGAGGTGCAGCAGCACCGGCGGCGGGTGTCCCGCGTTGGCGATGGTGATCCGGTGCGAGACCGGGTCGTACACGGCGTACAGGCAGGTCGCCATCCGGTCCGAACCCAGCCGCTGGGCCTGCTCGTCGAGGTGGTGCAGGACCTCGCCGGGCGGCAGGTCCAGCTGGGCCAGGGTCTGGGCGGTGGTCCGCAGCTGGCCCATGATCGCGGCGGAGGTCATGGAATGGCCCATGACGTCGCCGACCACCAGCGCGACCCGGCTGCCGGGCAGCGGTATGGCGTCGTACCAGTCGCCGCCGACCCGGGCGGTCTCGGCGGCCGGCAGGTACCGGGAGGCCAGCCGCACCCCGGTCGGCTGCGGCAGCGAGTCCGGCAGCATGGTGCGCTGCAGCTCGTCGGCGATGTAGGCCTCGCGGCCGTACAGCACCGCCTTGTCGATGCCGAGTGCGGTGTGGGTGGCCAGCTGGGCGGCGACCAGCAGGTCGTTGGGCTCGAACGCGGGCCGCTCCGGGCTGCGCAGGAACACGGCGGCACCGATCACCCGCCGCCGGCCGCGCAGCGGCGCCAGTACGGCACGCTGGCCGCGCGGCACCGGATGGTCGGCGCCGAGCAGCTCGGGCAGCGCGGCCCGGGCCGCGGCGGAGGACCCGAACACGGGCCGTACGCCGCGCAGCACCTCGGCGAGCGCCCCGCCGGGCCGGATCTCGCACAGCTCGGCGGCGGGCAGGTCGCCCTGCGGGCCGAGGAGGGGGAGCTGGCTGAAGTCGAGCTCGCCGGCGGCCCCCGTGGCCGCCGCGGTCCCGGTGGCTTCCAGCCCGCTGCCGAGTTCGTCGATCGGCCGCAGCCGGTCGGTGCGGCGCAGCCTTAAGACGACGGGGCCGACCGGCCGTTCGTCGCCGACCGGGAGCGGATCGCGCAGGTAGACGAGGATCGCGTCGGAGAAGGTCGGCACGGTGGCCCGGCACAGGCCGAGCACGATCTCGTCGAGGTCGATGCCGCGGGCGATCCGCCGGGTCGCGGCGCCCACGAAGCGCAGCCGGTCGCCCTCGCGGCGGGCGGCCGTGACATCGGCAGCGGCCGGTATGGCGCCCCCGGCACCCGAGCCCGTGGCGCCGACCGCCGCCGCGGCACCGGCCGGTGACGGTCCGTCGGGCAGCTCCGGGCCCGGACCCGGGCGGTCCGGGCCGGCCGCGGGTCCGGCGGCGGAGCCGGCCGCGGAGGCGGCGGCATGCGCGGCTGCCGGGGTACGGGCGGCTGCCGTCCCGCCGCGCGGGCCCGGCAGACCGGCCTGGGCGGCCTTCCGGGCGGCTGCGGCGTCACGGGCCTGCCGGGCGGCCTCCGCACGGCCGCGGTGGCCGCCGCCGGGGGTTCCGCCGGCCGGCCGGGATGCCGGGACCGTCTCGGGGCCGGGCTCCGGGCCGTCGGTGCCGCCGGGAGTCGCCCGGGCCGCCTCGGGGGCCGCTCCGGAAGCCGCGCCCCGGCCCGGGCCGGGGCCGGCGCCCGCGGCCGGGCCCGCAGCCGCGTCCTGGGCGAGCCCGTCGCGGGCCCGCGCTCCGGCCGGATCGTCGTCGGCCGGGGCCGGGGCCTTTCCGTGGCCGAGGTCGCCGGGGTCGACCGGGCCGGCCCGGTCGCTGCGGCTGCCCGGCCCGGTGGTGCCCGGCATGCTCTGCGCGCCCACGGCGGAGCCGGGCGCGGCCTGGCCCCGCGCACCCCGCCGCGCCCGCCGCGGCCCGGGCACGTCGGAGCTGCCCGCCGCGGCAGGCTGCGGGCCGTCGTGGGACGTGGGGTACTCCGTCACGCGTGGAATTCCGTCCGTTTGCGCTCGATGTGCGCTGCACTCAACTCGGTCAGTCGCGGTATACCCGCTCAGCGGCGAGGGCACCGTCACCCTCGGGTACCGCGTCCCGCTCGTTACCAAGTCCCGCGCGCAGCATGACAATTACGCAGCCTTGCGGAGGACGATCCTACGTTTGAACCCCGGGGGCGCATCAAGGGTCTCATGAGGTCATATGCGCCGGGGTGCGGTCCCAGCCTTCGGGCAGAACCGGAACGTCCCAGCTCGGATCGGGTCTCCAGTCCTGCCAGCCGGAGGAAAACGGCGGTCCCCAGGCCTTGATCAGGTCCACCGCGGCACGGCCCGCCGCTCGGACCCCGGCCGCTTCCTCCGGGCCGATCAGCCCGGACCGCTGGGCCTGCGCGAACTCGTCCTCGTCCCGCCACAGCCAGGTGCGGTCCGGGTAGACGGAGATGTCGAGGAAGTGGTCCTCGGAGTCCACCCCGCCGTCCCACCGCACCCGCGGCGACTCGAGGTTCACGTACCAGCTGCGGAACTCCCAGTCGTCACCCCAGAACAGCCACACCGACCACGGGTCGGCGGGTCTGGCCAGTTTCAGTACCCCGCCCCCGAACCACTGCGAGCGGGCCGTGGTGCGCGGGGCGGTGTACCGGGTGGCGAGCGGTTCCTCGTGCACCGGAGTGCCGTCGGCCAGGACGGGTTTGACGCATTCGGTCCCCGGGGCCATCCACACGGCCAGCAGCTCGTCCGTGTCCTGGACCACGGTGACCGGCCGGCAGATGTGCACCCGGCCCCTCAGGCCGGGCGCATGGTCGCGGTAGCGCCAGAGGATGTGCTCCCCGGGCGCCCAGTGCGTGCCGTGCGTCGCGTCCCGCGCGTCGGTACCTGTCATGCGCAGATCTTAGGGCGGGGTTTCGGGGACCCGCTGCGGTGCAGGTCACGGTCGGGTTCGGGCCGAGAAATGACCGAAATCAGGCCCCCGCTCAGGGGTGGGTCATCCGCAGCACGTCAAGGGCCCGGTCGAGCTCCTCCAGGGTGAGGTCGCCGCGCTCGATGTAGCCGGATTCGAGCACCACCTCCCGGATCGTCTTCCGTTCCGCGAGCGACCTCTTGGCGACCTTGGCCGCCTCCTCGTATCCGATGTACCGGTTCAGGGGGGTCACCACGGAGGGCGAGGACTCGGCGTACTCCCTGGCCCGGTCCGCGTTCGCGGTGATTCCGGCGACCGTCCGGTCGGCCAGCAGGCGGCTCGCCGCGCCGAGCAGGCGTACGGATTCCAGCAGGTTGCGGGCCATCACGGGGAGCATCACATTGAGTTCGAAATTGCCGGACGCGCCCGCCACGGTGAGCGTGGTGTCGTTCCCGGTCACCTGCGCGGCGACCATGAGGACGGCCTCCGGGACCACCGGATTGACCTTTCCGGGCATGATCGAGGACCCCGGCTGGAGATCCGGCAGATTGATTTCGGCCAATCCGGTGCGCGGTCCGGAGGCCATCCAGCGGAGGTCGTTGCAGATCTTGGTGAGCGAGACCGCGATGGTCCGGAGCATGCCGGAGGTCTCCACCAGCGCGTCCCGCGCGCCCTGGGCCTCGAAGTGGTTCCGGGCCTCGGTGAGCGGCAGTCCGGTGGCCGCGGCCACTTCGGCGATCACGGCCGCGGAGAATCCGGGCGGGGTGTTGATACCGGTGCCGACGGCGGTCCCGCCCAGCGGCAGCTCGGCGAGCCGGGGCAGCACGGCGTGCAGCCGCTCGACCCCGTAGCGGATCTGGGCGGCGTACCCGCCGAACTCCTGTCCCAGGGTGACCGGCGTGGCGTCCATCAGATGCGTACGGCCGGCCTTGACCACGTCGGCGAACTCGGCCGACTTGTCCTCCAGCGCGGTGGCGAGGTGCTCCAGGGCGGGGATCAGCTCACCCGTGACGGCCGCGGTGGCGGCGATGTGGACGGAAGAGGGAAATACGTCGTTGGAGCTCTGCGAGGCGTTGACGTGGTCGTTGGGATGGACCTCGCGACCGAGCCGCTCGGTCGCCAGGGTCGCGATCACCTCGTTGGCGTTCATGTTGGAGGAGGTGCCGGAGCCGGTCTGGAAGACGTCCACCGGAAAGTGCTCGTCCCAGCGGCCTTCGGCCACCTCCGCCGCGGCGCCCGCGACGGCCTCGCCGGTCTCCGGGTCGAGAACCCCGAGCCGGACGTTGACCCGGGCGGCGGCGGCCTTGATCTCGGCCAGGGCGGCGATGTGGGCGCGCTCCAGGCGCTGCCCGGAGATCGGGAAGTTCTCCACCGCCCGCTGGGTCTGGGCGCGCCACCGGGCGTGGGCGGGAACCCGTACTTCGCCCATGGAGTCGTGTTCGATGCGGAACTGCGGGAGCTGGTCGTCGGTCATATGTGGGGCCTCCTCAAAAAGTTGAGCAATTGTCGTGTTCGAAGTGTTCCCAACTCCCCTACCGGCCAGTAAATACCCGGGGTAACACTGACACCGGGGAGGCGTCCATGGCGCATACGACACCCAGACTCAGATCTACCTTCGCCGCCCTCGCGGCGTTCGCGGCTGCCCTCGGGGGCATGACCGCCATCACCCCCATGGCCCAGGCGGCACCCGTGCCCGCCGCGGCCGTCACCTCGCTCTCACCGGAACTGGAGGCCATCCGGGCCGCCGAAGCGGTGAAGATCTACGGTGACTCCGCGATCCGTCCGATGGACCAGCGCAAGACCGGGCTCATCTCGCTCGGCGACAGCGAGATCTCGGGCGAGGGCGTGGGCAACTACGACCCGCCGACCAACACGCCGGACAACCAGTGCCACCGGTCACCGGAGACCGCGATCCACCGGACCGGAATCCAGGCCGACCTCACCTTCAACGTGGCCTGTTCCGGCGCCTACACGGGCAATATCCGGATCGGCGGCCACAAGCAGTGGGCCGACGAGCTGGTGCAGAGCGACAGCCTCGCCATCAAGGCCCGCAACACGAAGATCAAGATGGTGCTGCTGGTCGCCGGGGCCAACGACGACCTCCAGTTCGGGCCGGTGATGACCGACTGCGTGACCCGCTGGGTGCTCAGCCAGGGCACCTGCGAACCGAAGTACGCCCCCGGCTGGCAGGCCCGGGTCGACGGCCTCCGGCCCAAGGTCGAGGCGACCGTCGCCGACCTCAGGACCGTCATGCGCGACGCCGGCTACGCCGACTCCGACTACAAGCTGGTCGTGATGGGCTACCCCAGCCCCATCGGCCCCGACTTCCACGACAACCCCGACTTCCCCGGCAAGCTGCCGGGCGGCTGCGCGGGCTACGACTCCGACGCCACCTGGGGCCGCAACCACGCCGTGCCCGCCTTCGAGAAGGGCATGCGGGAGGCCGCCCGCAACTCCGGCGCGATCTACCTGGACAACTCGCGGCTGTTCCACGGCCACGAGGTGTGCATGGAGAACACCTGGGCCCGCGGCCTCTACCTGGACCTCGGGGATCACTTCCCCTGGGACGAGCACACCGCCCGCCAGTCCTTCCACCCCAACGCCCGCGGCCACGCGGCCTTCGCCTCCTGCCTCACCCAGCTCTACGCCTCCGGGCTGCGCGAGGCCTCCTGCGCCGACCCGGCCTCCACCGGCACCCCGGTGCTCACCGCCGGAGCCTGGGACGACCTCTACAAGCCGCTGAAGAACCAGGCGACGGGCACCTGCCTGGACGCCAAGGGCGGAGCCAGCGCCAACGGCACCGCGGTCCTGGGCTGGGACTGCCACGGCGGTCGCAACCAGGGCTGGTGGTACGACGGCACGCAGCAGTCGGTGCACCTCGAACTCACCCACGACCGCTGCCTGGACGCACCGGGCGCCGCCTACGGTGCGGGCACCGCCCTGATCATCTGGAACTGCCACGGCGGCGCCAACCAGAACTTCGTCCGCGACGGAGCCACCCTCCGGCCGGCCGCCGCCCCGGGCATGTGCCTCACGCTCGCGGCGCCGAAGGAACCGCTCCGGCTCCAGCCCTGCAACGGCTCCGCGAACCAGAGCTTCGCGTAACCGCCCGCCCCCGTACACCCCCCACATCCGGCCGGCGCACCCCGGCCGGATGTCCCGTTTCCCGGGGTCCCTACCGAGGCTGGGGCGCCAGCGGAGCCGCGGCCACCGAGAACCCGCCCTCGACGACCCGGGCGAAGGCCGCCGGAGCCATGCAGGTCCCGGTGTCGGGCTGCACGAGCTTGCCCTCCACCACGTGGGCGTTGCCCACGCCCCAGGAGAAGCCCAGCCGGTCCGGCTCCCGGCCGCGACCGTCCTCGATGCTGATGCCGATCCGCTCGCCCGCCGTCCCGACGTTCGAGGTCTCGACGACGGCGGTCAGGGTGGCCGACCGGTTGCCCGTGACAAGGCAGTCCACCCGGGCCTCGGACACGGCGGTGAACTCCTTGCCGTCCTCCGTCTCGGAGGCGGGCACCCGGTGATGGATCGTCACCCGGCCGCGGGCGTCGGTGGGCGAGCCCTTCTCCAGCTTCGTGCCCGGGTACCCCCTGCTCCACGGCGCGCCCTCGGCCTCGACCGTGAACCGGATCTCGTGGGTGGCGGAGTACGGGTAGAAGATCCGTCCCCCGCCGTGCACCGAGGCGGTACGCGCGGTCGCGTCGGCCGGCGCGCCCGGCGCGCCCGGCGCGGGGGCGGCGGCCACCAGCGAGGCGACGGCGGCCAGTGCGGCGACGGGCAGGGCGACGGTACGGATACGCATGTGAACTCCCCTGGTCAGGCACCCCGTTCGGGTGTGCCACCAGCTTCGTCCCGGAGCCCGGCCGACTCCATCTGCCGATCGGCGGACCTGCACCGGCCGCCCTCCGCCGAACGGCAGAGCCCGTCCCGGCTGCGAGCCGGCTCCTACCGTTCGGCGAGCAGCCCGGAGACCAGCTCCCGGACCTCCCGCGGCCGGTTGGTGATCAGCGTGTCCACGCCGAGCCGCAGGCACAACTCCACATCCGCGGGCTCGTCCACCGTCCACACCCGCACCCGCAGCCCCTTCGCGTGCAGCCGCGCCACCAGCCCGGGGTCCCGCCGCACCAGCTCGATGCCGGGCCCGGCATGCCCGGCGAAGGGCGGCCGGACCGGCCGCAGCCGCCGCTCCATCAGGTACACGGCGGGCAGCCCGGGAGCCAGCCGGTGCAACCGGGTCAGCGCGTTCCGCGAGAAGCTCATCACCTCGACCAGACCACTCGCCCCGTCGGCGAGCCCGTACGCCCGGAGCATCCGTACGAGCTCGGCCTCCAGCCGGCCGCCGGCCCGGGTCGGGTGCTTGGTCTCGACGGCCAGCCCGACGGGCCGCCCCGCGCCCAGCGCCTCCTGCAGCAGCTCCTCGAAGAGCAGCACCCGCGCTCCCCGGTGCGGCTCCCCCTTCCAGCCGCCGAAATCGAGCGCGGCCAGCTCCTCGTACGTCAGGGCGGACACCACGCCCCGCCCGTCGGAGGTCCGCTCCACCCGCCGGTCGTGCACACAGACCAGCCGCCCGTCGGCACTGAGCCGCACATCGCACTCCAGCGCGTCCGCGCCGTCGGCGATGGCCTGCCGGTAGGCGGCGAGGGTGTGCTCGGGGTGGTCGTGGGAGGCGCCGCGGTGGGCGATGACGCGGACGCCGTTGCGCCCGAGGGTTGCCTGAGTCATGAGGCAGACGTTAACCGGACACGGTGGCCCGGCCGGTGCGCCCGCCGCACGGATGGCGGAACAGTCCGTGACGTTACGCGGCGCTCCGCCCACCCCCGTTCCGGGCGCGCTCTGCCGAGGGCGCTGCCCGACGGGGGTGGGGCGAAGCCCCGCGAGCGGCTGCGGGGTCACAGGCCCCCGCACCACCGCCCGACCCCGGGGGCCCGGGATCAGGCCAGGCCGGGACCGCGGACCGGGATGTGGGTGAAGGTGGGTTCCGGGGCCGGGTTCTGGAAGAAGTCGTTGCCCTTGTCGTCCACGACGATGAACGCCGGGAAGTCCTCGACCTCGATCTTCCAGACCGCCTCCATGCCGAGCTCCTCGTACTCGACGACCTCGACCTTCTTGATGCAGTCCTGGGCGAGACGGGCCGCGGGTCCGCCGATCGAGCCCAGGTAGAAGCCGCCGTGCGTGCCGCACGCGTTGGTCACCTGCTGCGAGCGGTTGCCCTTGGCCAGCATGACCTTGGAGCCGCCCGCCGCCTGGAACTGCTCGACGTAGCTGTCCATACGGCCGGCCGTGGTCGGGCCGAAGGAGCCGGAGGCGTAGCCCTCCGGGGTCTTCGCCGGGCCGGCGTAGTACACCGGGTGGTCCTTGAGGTACTGCGGCATCTCCTCGCCCGCGTCCAGCCGCTCCTTGATCTTCGCGTGCGCGATGTCGCGCGCCACGACCAGCGGGCCGGTGAGGGAGAGGCGGGTCTTGACCGGGTGCCGGGTCAGGGTGGCGAGGATGTCCTCCATCGGCTGGTTGAGGTCGATCTTCACGACCTCGCCGCCCGACAGGTGCATGTCCTCGGTCTCCGGCAGGAACCGCGCGGGGTCCCGCTCCAGCTGCTCCAGGAAGACGCCCTCGGCGGTGATCTTCGCAGTGGCCTGGCGGTCCGCGGAGCAGGAGACGGCGATGGCGACGGGCAGCGAGGCGCCGTGGCGGGGAAGGCGGACCACGCGCACGTCGTGGCAGAAGTACTTGCCGCCGAACTGCGCGCCGATGCCGATCTTCTGGGTGAGCTCGAAGACCTGCTGCTCCAGGTCCAGGTCGCGGAAGCCGTGGCCCAGCGCGGAGCCCTCGGTCGGGAGCTCGTCGAGGTAGTGCGCGGAGGCGTACTTCGCGGTCTTCAGGGCGTGCTCGGCGGAGGTGCCGCCCACCACGATCGCCAGGTGGTAGGGCGGGCAGGCCGCGGTGCCCAGCGAGCGGATCTTCTCCTCGAGGAACTTCATCATCGAGGCTTCGTTCAGGACGGCCTTCGTCTCCTGGTAGAGGAAGGACTTGTTGGCCGAGCCGCCGCCCTTGGCCATGAAGAGGAACTTGTACGCGCCGCCGTCGGTGGCGTACAGCTCGATCTGCGCGGGCAGGTTCGAGCCGGTGTTCTTCTCCTCCCACATGGTCAGCGGGGCCATCTGCGAGTAGCGGAGGTTCAGCCGGGTGTAGGCGTCGTAGATGCCCCGGGACAGGGCCTCCTCGTCGCCGCCGGCGGTGAGGACGTTCTGGCCGCGCTTGCCCATCACGATCGCGGTGCCGGTGTCCTGGCACATCGGCAGCACGCCGGCCGCCGCGATGTTCGCGTTCTTGAGCAGGTCGAGGGCGACGAACTTGTCGTTCGAGGAGGCCTCGGGGTCGTCGATGATCCGCCGCAGCTGTGCCAGGTGGGCGGGGCGCAGGAAGTGCTGGATGTCGTGGATGGCCTCTTCGGCCAGCTTGCGCAGCGCCTCCGGCTCCACCTTGAGGAAGGTGCGGCCGTCCGCCTCGAACGTCGACACGCCCTCGGACGTCACCAGTCGGTAGGGAGTCTGGTCCTCTCCCAGAGGGAGCAGGTCGGTGTACGCGAACTCCGGCATTGTGTGGCCATTCCTCACTCGGCAGACAGCACTGACGACCTATTGGCAGCGCAGTCATCCAGCGTAGGTCCTCGCCCAGGGGCCATGTCTGTGAGGTAAGGCTCACTCACTCGACCTCGGTCGACACGCACGCGACAACAGGGAGCAGTATCGCGATCTATCGTGTTTGGCTATGCTGGGCGTGTGGACCTGGACAAGCACCCCGCCGCCTCTGCTGCTCCCGCCCAAATCCGCGCCTCGGACGCCGATCGTGACCGGATCGCGCAGATCCTCGGCGACGCCCTCGCGGAGGGCCGGCTGACCGCCGAGGAACACTCCGAACGCCTGGACGTGCTGTACGCCGTGAAGACCGTCGGCGAGCTGGACGCGCTGGTCCGGGACCTCCCGGCCGGGGCCGCCGGGCGCCCCGGGGCGTACGGCCCGGCCGGCGGCCTTCCCGCCGGGCCGCCTGGCGACGACACCGAGAACGTGATCGCGGTGTGCAGCGGCCAGGCCCGCCGCGGCCGGTGGCGGCCGGGCCCGCGGACCCGCGCCGTGGCCGTCATGGGCGACATCACCCTCGACCTCACCGAAGCGGTGTTCGAGCAGCAGCTCACCGAGATCAACGTGACCTGCATCCTCGGCTCCGCTGAAATCCTGGTGCCGGAAAACGTCACGCTGCGCGGATTCGGCAATGGCGTCCTCGGCAATTTCGACATCCGCGGGGAGTCCCGCGGCGAGACCGATCCGCAGGCCCCGGTCGTGGTCGTCCGCGGATTCGCCCTGCTGGGGAGCATCGAGGCCCGCCCCAAACCGGGCGCCCGGCTGGTCGATCTGGCGCACCGGATGCGCCAACGGCACCAGGACTAGTTCCCGGCCACTTCCCGGCCGGTTCGCCGCACGGGGTGCATATGGACGCGGACAGCGGGTAGGGACAGGTGCATCGTCTCTCGGCTCGTGAATACGTCGTCAGGAGTAGACCGTGCAGCAACCGCCGCATCAGTCCCTGCAGGTAGCCGCCATTGCTGTGCCGAAGCCGCGGGTGCCGTCCAGGGAAGAGGACGGCCCATGGCATGCGGAGGCGGTGTGCCGCCGGGACGAGGCGGGACTGTTCTTCGCCCCTTCCAAAGAGCCGACCGCGGCCCGGCTGTCGCGCGAGGAGGCCGCCAAGCGGGTCTGCGCCCGCTGCCCCGTCATGGTCGCCTGCCGCGAGCACGCGCTGCTCCAGCCCGAGCCGTACGGGGTGTGGGGCGGCCTCACCGCCGCCGAGCGCCGGGTGGTGCTGGCGCGGATGCGGAGGCGGGCCGCCGAGCTGCGCCAGAGCCCGGGCGCCGGCCCCATCGCCGCCGCGGGCTGAGCGGCGTACGCACCCGCCCCGGATCGAGGCGTCTGAGCACGACGAAAGGGCGGTCCCCCCGCACAGGGGACCGCCCTTCGTGCGTCGTCGCGCAGCCCTCGGCCTACGGCCTACTGCGCGCGGTCGAAGTCGATCGCGCTGTACGCGCGCAGCTTCGACAGGCGGTGGGTGGAGTCGATCTGCCGGATGGTGCCCGACTTGGAGCGCATGACCAGCGAGGACGTGGACGCGGTCTGGGACCGGTAGTGCACGCCGCGCAGCAGCTCTCCGTCGGTGATGCCGGTGGCGACGAAGAACACGTTCTCGCCGGAGACCAGGTCGTTGGTGGTCAGGACGCGGTCCAGGTCGTGGCCGGCGTCGATGGCCCGCTGCCGCTCGGCGTCGTCCTTCGGCCACAGCTTGCCCTGGATGACACCGCCCAGGCACTTTATGGCGCAGGCGGAGATGATGCCCTCGGGGGTGCCGCCGACGCCGAGGAGCAGGTCCACGCCGGTGCCCTCGCGGACCGCCATGATGGAGCCGGCGACATCGCCGTCGGAGATGAACTTGATGCGCGCACCGGTCTCGCGGATCTCCTTGACGATGCCCTCGTGGCGGGGGCGGTCCAGGATGACGACCGTGACGTCCTCGGGGTGCATGCCCTTGGCCTTGGCGACCCGGCGGATGTTCACCGAGGCCGGGGCGGTGATGTCGACGAAGTCGGCGGCCTCGGGGCCGGTGACCAGCTTGTCCATGTAGAAGACCGCGGACGGGTCGAACATGGTGCCGCGGTCGGCGGCGGCCAGGACGGCGATCGCGTTGGGCATGCCCTTGGCGTTGAGCGTGGTGCCGTCGATCGGGTCGACGGCGATGTCCACCTCGGCGCCGGTGCCGTCGCCGACCCGCTCGCCGTTGTAGAGCATGGGGGCTTCGTCCTTCTCGCCCTCGCCGATGACGACGACGCCGTTCATCGAGACGGTGGAGATCAGGGTCCGCATCGCGTTGACCGCGGCACCGTCGGCGCCGATCTTGTCGCCGCGACCGACCCAGCGGCCGGCGGCCATGGCGGCGGCCTCGGTCACCCGGACGAGTTCCAGGGCGAGATTGCGGTCGGGGGCCTCCGGAGAGACTTCGAGCTGGGGCGGCAGGTTGTGCTCGGTCATCGGAGCGCACCTTTCTGTACGACGACGGCCGGGAAGTGAGGGTCCTGGAACTCTATCGGTAGGTCGACATATTGAGCAGAGGGGGTCACGTATGAGCGGCATATCGGACAGCGGGTTGTCCGGAGCGGACCCCTGTGCTTGATCGTCCCGGCGGTGCGGGACGATAGGGGCGTGGCAGGTATGAAAGGTAAGCAGACGATCTGGGACATGGTCCGGTCGCTGGCGTTGATCGGACTGGTCGTCGGGGGGATCTACATCTTCCTTCCCCATGACGACAAGGCCGACCCGACGCGCGTCGTCGACTACCGGGTCGAGACCATCACCGCCCGGCGGGTGGCCCCGTACCCGCTGGCCGCACCGGTGGGCCTGCCGCAGGAGTGGCGGGCGACCTCGGTGACGTACAAGAAGAAGGACGCCCACGCCTGGCACCTCGGCTTCCTGGACCCGGACAACCAGTACGTGGCGGTGGAGCAGTCCAGCGACCCCTCCGATGCCTACCTGGCGAAGGTGACCCAGCAGGCGACCGCCACCGGACAGCAGCAGCAGGTCGGCGGGGTGGCCTGGGAGCGCTGGGACGGCCCGAAGTACGACGCGCTGGTGCGGACGGAGCAGGGGCATGTGACGGTGGTGACCGGCACGGCCTCCTTCGAGCAGCTGGCGAAGATGGCGGCGGCGCTGGAGTTCAAGAAGGCCTGAGCCCGCCCGCTCCACACACATACGGCGAAGGCCGCCCCGGGGGTCCGGGGCGGCCTTCGCCGTATGTGTGTGCGCGGTGTGTGCGGGGTGGCTCAGACGGTCGTGATGACCTGGTCGTAGCTCAGGCGCGGGGAGCGGTCGAACCAGGCACCCTCGGCCGGCTTGCCGATGTTGACGACCATCAGCGGGGTGTGGTCGCCGTCCAGGAACTCCTTCTGGACGCCGGAGAAGTCCAGGCCGGTCATCGGGCCGGCGGCCAGACCGGCGGCGCGCACGCCGACGATGAAGTACGCGGCCTGCAGCGCGGCGTTCAGTACGGCGGACTGCTCGCGGACCGGGCGCTCGCTGAAGAACGCGTCCTTGGCCTGCGGGAAGTGCGGCAGCAGGTGCGGGAGCTCCTCGTGGAACTCGTTGTCCGCGGAGAGGATCGCGACCAGCGGCGCGGCGGCGGTCTTGGCCTGGTTGCCCTCGGCCATGTGCTTCACCAGGCGCTCGCGGGCCTCGGGGGAGCGGACCAGGGTGATGCGCAGCGGGGTCTGGTTGAAGGCGGTCGGGCCGTACTTCACCAGGTCGTAGATCGCCTGGACCTGCTCCTCGGTCACCGGCTCGTCGGTGAACGAGTTGGCGGTGCGGGCCTCGCGGAACAGCAGGTCCTGGGCGGCGGCGTCGAGAACGAGGGACATCGGAAAGCCTTCTTCCATTGCAAGCAGGTGGAGGTGAAGCGATGTCCCTGACACTACGCCGAGATAGATGAAAATTCAACTAATGCGCTGCGAGTGCTGTGGGTCACTTTGGGGGCGGGCTCAGTCGTCCTCGGAGCCGCCGGCTTCCGCCGCATCCCGTGCCGCCAGCGCCGAGTCCAGGCGGGCCCGGGCCCCCTCCAGCCAGTGGCGGCAGACCTGCGCCAGCTCCTCGCCGCGCTCCCAGAGCGCGAGCGAGTCCTCCAGCGAGGTGCCGCCCGCCTCCAGCTTCCGCACGACCTCGATGAGCTCGTCGCGAGCCTGCTCGTATCCCAGCGCCGTAGTCGGCTCGGCCATTCCTGCCACCTTATGTGTGTAGTGCAACCAAAATATTGCGGGAGTGTGTCGTCACTCGGTGTCGTTGCTCGCTGTCGTTGCTCGGTGCCGTTACTCGGGGGAGGGTTCGGCCGGGTCGGTCACCCGCACCGCCAGCTCCCCCTCCGCCACCCGCGCGCGCAGCACCTCGCCCACCGGAGCCTCCGCCGGCGACCGCACGACATGCCCGTCCGCCCGCTGGAGCACCGCATAGCCGCGCTCCAGCGTCGCCGCCGGGGACAGTGCCACCACCCGGGCCAGGGTGTGCGCCAGCTCCGAGTCGGCCCGGTCCAGCAGGTGCCCCAGAGTGCGGCGGCTGCGCCCGAGCAGCGCCTCCAGCTCCTCCTCGCGGGTCTCCACCATCCGCTGCGGGTGCACGAACACCGGACGGGCCAGCACATGCGCCAGCCCCCGTTCCTCCCGGTCCAGCAGACCCCGGACGGCGCGCAGCGCGCGGCCCTGGAGCTGCCGCACCCGCTCCAGCTCCTCCCCGACGTCCGGGACCACCTTCTTCGCGGCATCGGTCGGGGTGGACGCGCGCAGGTCGGCGACCAGGTCCAGGAGCGGGGAGTCCGGCTCGTGCCCGATGGCCGACACCACCGGGGTGCGGGCCGCGGCCACCGCCCGTACGACCTGCTCGTCGGAGAACGGCAGCAGGTCCTCCACGCTGCCGCCGCCCCGTGCCACGATGATCACGTCGACCTCGTCGAGCGCGTCCAGCTCCTTGACCGCCTGGACCACCTGGGGCACCGCGTGCACCCCCTGGACGGCGACGTTGCGCACCTCGAAGCGGACCGCCGGCCAGCGCCGGCGGGCGTTCTCCAGTACGTCCCGCTCGGCCGCCGAGGCCCGCCCCACCACCAGCCCGACCAGCTGCGGCAGGAAGGGCAGCGGCTTCTTCCGATCGAAGTCGAACAGCCCCTCGGCGGCCAGCGAGCGCTTCAGCCGCTCCAGCCGGGCCAGCAGCTCGCCGATGCCCACCGGCCGTATCTCGGTGGCCCGCAGGGACAGCTGGCCGCGCGGGGCGTACCACTCCGGCTTGGCCAGGACGACGACCCGCGCGCCCTCCGCCACCGCGTCCGCGACCTCGTCGAACACCTGCCGGTAGCAGGTCACGCTCACCGAGATGTCGTGCGACGGGTCGCGCAGGGTCAGGAAGACCACCCCCGCACCCGGCCGGCGCGACAGCTGGGTGATCTGCCCCTCCACCCACACCTGCCCGAGCCGCTCGATCCAGCCCCCGATGAGCCGGGACACCTGGCCGACGGGCAGCGGCGCCTCGGCCGACGTATTCAGACCCATACAGGCAGGCTAACCGGCTCCACCGACAGTCCCCTTGGGTTCCTCTCCGGGAGGAACCCCGCGTCGCCCGGGCGGGGCCGGGGGTCCGGGAGGCGCCGCGAGCCCGGAGGAAGCCGGGGGTCCGGGCGGGGCCGGGGGGCCGGGAGGCGCCGGGCGCCGCCCGCGCTGGGCGAACAGCACCACCAGCCCCACCGCCAGCCAGACCGCCCCCACCACCTGGGCCGTCCACGCGGCCTCGACGATCACCGCGACCGTCACCGCCGCCCCCAGCACCGGCACCACCAGGTGCTTCCACCGGCTGGGCGGCCCCTCGCCGGCCCGCTCCCCGCCCCGCTTCACCCAGAACCAGCCCACCACCGAGGCGTGCAGCAGGGTGAACGCCACCAGCGCACCGATGTCCACCACCGACACCAGATGGTCCAGCCCGTCGTCCCGGCGGGCCGCCCACACCGCGGCGACCAGCGTCACCGTGGCCGCCACCAGCAGCGCCACCCGCGGAGTGCCGCCCGAGGTGCGGGCCAGCACCTGCGGCAGCCGCCGGTCCCGGGCCATCGCGAACAGCAGCCGCCCGGCCGCCGCCTGCCCGGCCAGCGCCGCGAAGGCCGCCCCGACCGCCTTGCTGACCGCCACCAGATCGTGCAGCCACGTCCCGACCGAGGCCTCCACCGCGTTGTAGAAGGCGGGCCCCTGCTGCGCCGGATCCGCCGCCAGTTCGGCCGCGGACACCGGGCTCAGCAGGGCCGCCAGATAGGTCTGCGCAATGAACAGCACACCGGTCAGCGCCAGGCAGAACAGCACCGCCCGGGCCACCCGCCACGACCCTCCGGTGACCTCCTCCGCGAACGCGACGATCGCATCGAAGCCCAGATACGACAGCACCGCCACCGAAACCGCACCCAGCACCGCGGCCGTACTGAACCCCAGCGAGCCGTCCCCGGTCAGCGGGGACAGCCAGCCGCGCTGCGCCCCGTCCCGGACCAGCACCGTCACCGCGGACACCAGGAACACCAGGAGCACCAGGATCTCCATGGCCAGCACCGCGAAGCCGACCCGCGCTGCCGCCCGTACGCCCCACAGGTTCAGCAGCGTGGTCACCAGCACCGCCAGCGCCGTCCACACCCACCGCGAAACCTCCGGCACCAGCGCGTTCATCGCGATCCCGGAGAACAGGTACGCGACGGCCGGGATGAGCAGGTAGTCCAGCATCGCCATCCAGCCGGCGATCAGGCCCGGGCCCTCGCCGAGGCCGGTGCGGGCGTACGTGTACACCGACCCGGCCTGCGGAGCCACACGCACCATCTGCGCGTAGCTGAAAGCGGTGAACCCCATGGCCACGGTCGCGCACAGGTAGACCAGTGCGACGGCGCCGTGCGAGGCGGCGTCCAGGGTGCCGAAGATGCCCACCGGGGCCATCGGCGCGATGAACAGCAGCCCGTACACCACCAGATCCCGGAATCCCAGGCTCCGCCGCAGCTGCCCGGCCTCGCCGCCCCCGCCCCTACCCCGGACCGTTGCCCGGACCTGCGCCATGACTTCCTCCGGGGGACGAGGGGAACAGGGTTGTGCCCGTTGTGCCCCAGTCTCTGTCGGCGGACCGATCTTCGCGCCCTCCGACGCGGCCGTACGATGTCCGTATGACTGCTCCCGCATCCCGTCGCCGTGTCCTGCTCGCCGCCCCCCGTGGCTACTGCGCGGGCGTGGACCGAGCCGTGATCGCCGTCGAGAAGGCCCTCGAGCAGTACGGCGCCCCGGTGTACGTCCGGCACGAGATCGTGCACAACAAGTACGTCGTCCAGACGCTGGAGAAGAAGGGCGCCATCTTCGTCGAGCGCACCGAAGAGGTTCCCCCCGGCAACATCGTGATGTTCTCCGCGCACGGCGTGGCGCCGGTGGTGCACGAGGAGGCCGCCCGCGGCCGGCTCGCGACCATCGACGCGACCTGCCCGCTGGTCACCAAGGTGCACAAGGAAGCCATCCGGTACGCCAACGAGGACTTCGACATCCTCCTCATCGGCCACGAAGGCCACGAAGAGGTCATCGGCACCTCCGGCGAGGCCCCGGACCACATCACGATCGTCGACGGCCCGCACGACGTGGACAAGGTCACCGTCCGCGACGAGTCCAAGGTCGTCTGGCTCTCCCAGACCACCCTGTCGGTGGACGAGACCATGGAGACCGTCGACGCGCTGAAGACGAAGTTCCCGCTGCTCGTCTCGCCGCCGAGCGACGACATCTGCTACGCCACCTCGAACCGCCAGGCCGCGGTCAAGGCGATGGGCGCCGACTCCGACCTGGTCATCGTGGTCGGCTCCAAGAACTCCTCGAACTCCATCCGGCTGGTCGAGGTCGCCAAGGACGCCGGTGCGCGCGCCGCCCATCTGGTCGACTTCGCGAGCGAGATCGACGAGGCCTGGCTGGAGGGCGTCAGCACGGTCGGCCTCACCTCGGGCGCCTCGGTTCCCGAGGTCCTGGTCGAGGAGGTGCTGGCCTGGCTCGCGGAGCGCGGCTACGCGGACGTCGAGCTGGTGAAGACCGCCGAGGAGTCGATCACCTTCTCCCTCCCGAAGGAACTGCGCAAGGACCTGCGCGCCGAGGCGGCGGACCTGCTCGCCGGGGAGTAACTCCTTTCGTACGGTATGTCCATGCAGACGACGCAGATCATGGGCGTGGACATCGGCGGCTCCGGCATCAAGGGCGCACCGGTCGACCTGGCGCGCGGAGAGCTCGCCGCCGAGCGCCACAAGGTACTGACACCGCACCCGGCCACCCCCGAGGGGGTGGCCGGGTGCGTTGCGGAGGTGGTCCGGCACTTCGAGTGGAGCGGCCCGGTGGGGATCACCTTCCCGGGTGTCGTCACGGGCGGCATCACCCGTTCGGCCGCCAATGTCGACAAGGCCTGGATCGGCCTGGACGCCCGCGCGCTCCTCTCCGGCCAGCTGGACGGGCTGCCGGTCACGGTCCTCAACGACGCGGACGCGGCGGGCGTCGCGGAGATGACGTACGGGGCGGGGCGCGGCCGTACCGGTACGGTCATCCTCCTCACCCTGGGCACGGGCATCGGCAGCGCCCTCTTCACCGACGGGCACCTGGTCCCCAACAGCGAGCTGGGACACCTGGAACTGCACGGCCACGACGCGGAGAAGCGGGCCTCGGTGAAGGCGAAGGAGGACGGGGACCTGACCTGGGAACGGTGGGCCCGCCGCCTGTCGAAGTACCTGGCGCACGTGGAGATGCTGTTCTCCCCGGACCTGTTCATCCTGGGCGGCGGCGTCAGCCGCAAGCCGGAGAAGTTCCTGCCGCTGATCGAGGGGGTCCGGGCCGAGATCGTCCCGGCGGTACTCCAGAACAACGCGGGCATCGTGGGCGCGGCGATGGCGGCCCGTCCGCCGGGCACGAGGCCGGGCGACTGACGGGGGGCCGGGCCGGGGCGGGCAGACGGGCAGACGGGCTCAGGCGGGGAGGCGGCGGGCGGCGGCCATCCGCCGCCGGTTGCTCAGCGCGGCCCGCCGCCCCAGCGCGATCAGCGCCGCGATCAGCGTCCCGGCGTACAGCCAGCCGGCCTGCAACGACAGGGCGGTGACGACTCCCATCAGCTGCCCGCCGAGCCCGCCCGACCCGCCGGCGATCGGCCATACGCCGAAGGCGAAGGCGATCGGCACCGAGACCGGCGCGGTGACCAGATCGGCGGGCCGCACCCAGAGGGCCGTCGCCGCGGCCACCGGCAGGAACAGCACCCCGTACCCGGTGAGCGAGGCATCGAAGAGCAGCCAGACGATCCCGCCCGCCAGCACCATGGCGGCACTGGCGAACAGCCCGCCGCCGAGACCCGTCAGCCGCGGCCGGGGCAGCCGGCGCGGGACACCGGACGGCCCGGACGGCCCGGACGGCCCGGCCGTCCGCGGGCGGGTCATCCCCGGGCGCGGGCGGGCCACGGCCCCGGTCGGGCGCCGCTGGGCCGGAGGTCGCTGCTGCTGCGCGGGGTGATGATCTGACTGCACCCTGTATTGCTCCACCCCACGAGGCTAGGTGCCGCACCCCGGATCGGGGGCCCGGGACACGCGTAAACTGTCTGATGGCCCATGCCCGGGCCGTACCCTCCAGCAGCTACGGGAAGTCGCCAACGTGTCGCTCACGATCGGAATCGTCGGTCTGCCGAATGTCGGCAAGTCGACCCTTTTCAACGCCCTGACCAAGAACGACGTGCTGGCGGCCAACTACCCGTTCGCCACCATCGAGCCGAACGTCGGCGTGGTCGGCGTCCCGGACCCGCGTCTGGCGGTCCTGGCGGGTATCTTCAGCTCGCAGAAGATCCTCCCGGCGACGGTCGACTTCGTCGACATCGCGGGCATCGTGCGCGGCGCCTCGGAGGGTGAGGGCCTGGGCAACAAGTTCCTGGCGAACATCCGCGAGTCGGACGCGATCTGCCAGGTCATCCGTGCCTTCAAGGACGAGAACGTCGTGCACGTCGACGGCAAGGTCTCGCCGAAGGACGACATCGAGACGATCAACACCGAGCTGATCCTCGCCGACCTCCAGTCCATCGAGAAGGCGGAGCCGCGCCTGACGAAGGAGTCCCGCCTCCAGAAGGACAAGGTCGCGGTCCTGGCGGCGGTCGTCGAGGCGCGGAAGATCCTCGAAGAGGGCCACACCCTGTTCTCGAAGGGCATCACCAAGGGCACGGAGCAGGGCGACCTCCTCCACGAGCTGCACCTGCTCACCACCAAGCCGTTCCTCTACGTCTTCAACGTCGACGAGGACGAGCTGACGGACGACGCCTTCAAGGCCGAGCAGTCGGCCCTGGTCGCCCCGGCGGAGGCCATCTTCCTGAACGCCAAGCTGGAGGCGGACCTCGCCGAGCTCGACGACGAGGAGGCCCTGGAGCTCCTCCAGTCGGTCGGCCAGGAAGAGCCGGGCCTCGCCACCCTGGGCCGCGTCGGCTTCGACACCCTGGGCCTGCAGACCTACCTGACGGCCGGCCCGAAGGAAACCCGTGCCTGGACCATCAAGAAGGGCGCCACGGCCCCCGAGGCGGCCGGCGTGATCCACACCGACTTCCAGCGCGGCTTCATCAAGGCCGAGGTCATCTCCTTCGCCGACCTGGTCGACTGCGGCTCGGTCACCGAGGCCCGCGCCAAGGGCAAGGCCCGCATGGAGGGCAAGGACTACGTGATGCAGGACGGCGACGTGGTGGAATTCCGCTTCAACGTGTAGTCGATTCGTTACTGCATGTTAGCTAGTTTCGTCAAACGTGCAGGTCAGAAGGGGTCGGACTCGTCAGAGTCCGACCCCTTCTGCAGTCCCGTGCTGACTTGGTGCTGACTTTTCAGCCGCTTCGGGGCGGCGTGAGCTTGTCGAGGTCCAGGCTGATCGCGAAGGGCACCGGGCGCTTGAGGGTGCCCCGGAAGATGCCGGCGGGCGCGTAGACGCCGGTCGGTTCGTCGAGCTCGTAGACGTGGACGACGGGTGCCCCGTCCTCATCCTCGATGCACCAGTAGTGCGGGATGCCGGCCTCCGCGTACTTGCGGAGCTTTACTGTGCGATCGCGATGGGCGGACTCGGGTGAGACCGCCTCCACGACGAGCTTCACGTCCTCCGGGGCGTACCAGGTGCGGTCGGGGTCGTAAGGCAGGTTCGTCAGCAAGAGGTCCGGCTCGGGACGGTTGCGGGCATCGAGGCGGATCGTCATCTCCCGCTCGACCTCGAAGTCGGCCGGCGCCTGCGCCATGAGCGTGGTGGTCAGGGCGGTTACGAGGCGGCCGTGCCAGGACCGCTGGGGCGACATCATGAAGACGAGGGCTCCGTCGATCAGCTCGGTGTGGCGGGGTGCCTCGGGGAGGCGGTCGAGGTCCTCCGCGAACCAGCCTTCCGCGCGCGGCGGGCGCATCCAGTCGGGCAGTGCGGTCATGTCTTCACGGTAGCGGCCCGCAGCTCAGGCTGGAGAGCCAACGATCCCGGCCAGAGGTTTTTCGGCAACTTGCCGCATCGCAACCAGCCACGCACCTAACATCCGGCCATGAGCGACTCGTCGGTCCAGATCACCACGGTGGTCATCTCCGTGGCGGCTCTCGTCTTCTCAACGACGGCCGCGTTTTGGGCCCTCGTCTACAACCGGCGTCAGGCGAGAGCGGTTGCGCAAGCCAACGCCCTCGCGGAGAAGGCGCAACGCGAGCAGGCTGAGCCGTACGTCATCGTCGACATCAAGCCTCGTATCCCTGGATCATCGCTGCTCGTGCTGGTGATCGAGAACATCGGTCAGACCCTGGCCCGCAACGTACGCATCTCGGTGAGCCCTCCGCTGCAGACCACTCTGGGGGCGGAGCGGGCCGCGACTCTTCATCGTGTTGTCGGTCGCCCTATCGCCACCCTGCCTCCGACGCGCCGCATTCCCTTCGTCATGGACTTAGGCCATCAGCTGTTCTCCTCGGAGCTGCCCAAGGTCTATGAGTTCCGGGTGGAGTCGGACGGCCCCTTCGGCCGCGTGGACCCGCTCGTCTACACGGTGGATCTCGAAGCTCTCAGGGACAGTGCCCTTGAGACCGATTCGACGGAGTGGAGCGCGCACCAGATCGCCAAGCACCTCAAGAGGAGTGCGGATGCGCAAGAGGGGCAGTCGCGCTCCGTGGAAGCACTGAGCCGCCAGATTCAGGAGGCACTGGAACGTCAGAACCCAGAACGCAGGGCGGACATTGGGGGCCTCAGCTCGGTCGAGTCCGCCGTCCAGCAGATCCCCATGGAGCCGCTGGGTGATGGCGAGGCTCTCGCGTGATGGATGACGTAATCCCGTGCTGATTCTGTGCTGACTTGTCCCGCTTGGAACCACGTTTACGCAGGTCAGAGCTCTATGCGACACGTTCCGCTTCAACGTCTAATGCGTTCGGCGAAAGGCCGTCTGACCTGCGACGGAGCGGGTCGGGCGGCCTTTGCGGTCCGCGCGGAGTCCGCAGCGTGCTGACTTCGGTCAGCGCGCGGGGGAGCGGCTACGCCGCTTCGTCGACCTGCTGCTTGGCATCGGCGGACTGGTCCGCGTACGCCTTGTCGACGGCGGCCCGGGTCCGCTCCTCGGAGTCGGGCCACAGGTGGGTGTAGATGTTCAGCGTCATGGCCGCGTTGGTGTGGCCGAGGCGCTCGGAGACGGTCTTCACCGACTCGCCGTGCTTGCCTGACCCGCCGATCAGCAGCAAGCTGGAGCGAACGAGCCTCTAACGAGGCTTCGTCCGCAGCCGCAGTATTACTGGCAAGGCTGTGGCCGTCTCTCGGGGCTGAAACTGCAGTATGGCTGCATCCCGTTCGACACTATGCCGCTCTGCACCTCACTACCGGGGCATAACCCGCGGTATTGGGATCTCGTCGAGAGTCTCGGTGTGACCGAACGAAGCCATGAACTGCTCGCTCGGCGCGTAAAGAACAATGTGGAGCGTCACGGAATCCTCTACACGCCCGAGACCGATCTCGCGGAGCTCGGGGATGTTAACGAGTTGATCGAGGCATACAACAACAAGCTCTACTACAAGCACAAGGAGCGCCGTCTCGTACGGGACAAGGGGCACGTCTTTATCTGTGGTTACGAAGACGACACCGTCGCCATCGTCGAGAAGCTGCAAGAGCGCGCTTCGTCCGGAATCGACGGCTACAGCCAAGCCGTCGAACGCTGGCTCGACGAGACACCTCGCGGCATCGACGACGAGAGCAAGAGGGACGCGCTCAAGCTGTTGTTCAGCCAGTCGCACGTTGCGTTGATCTACGGCGCAGCCGGCACTGGAAAGTCGACGATGGTGGACCACATCGCGAACTACTTCAACGATAAAGAGAAACTCTTTCTCGCGCATACCAACCCGGCGATCGACAACCTCAAGCGCAAGGTGACTGCGCAGAACTCGACCTTCCGGACGATCAGTAGCCAGCTCTACAGAAGCGCCGCGGATCCAGAGTACGACCTTCTGGTTATCGATGAGTGCAGCACGGTCAGCAACACTGACCTACTCAAGGTGCTAGAAAAGACGTCTTTCAAGTTGCTCGTGCTTGTTGGCGACGTCTACCAGATCGAGTCCATCCAGTTCGGAAACTGGTTTGGCATCATCCGCTCCTTCCTCCCGAACACCTCGGTATTCGAACTGAAAAAGCCCTTCAGGACCAAGAGCGAATCACTCCTAGATTTCTGGGAAAAGGTCCGGAACACTGACGATGCCATCGCCGAGGCCATGGCTCGCAACGGATACTCGACCGTGCTCGACAAGACGCTTTTCGAAGCCCAAAGCAACGACGAGATCATCCTGTGCCTGAACTACGACGGTCTCTACGGCATCAATAACATCAACCGCTTCCTCCAGAGCAGCAACACCGGCGCTGAGACCACTTGGCGCGTCTCCACGTACAAAGTCGGCGATCCGATCCTCTTCAACGAGGCTGAGCGATTCCGGCCACTGATCTACAATAACCCGAAGGGTCGAATTGTCGATATCGAGCGCTTCCCTGGCCGGATCCAGTTCGACGTCGAACTCGATCGATCGGTCAGCGAATTCGACGTTGAAGGCGATGAGCTCGAATGGATGGGGGACGCGACTGTGCGATTCTCCGTCTACGAGCACGACATCAGTGACGAGGACGACGACTCACTGAACACCAGCGTGCCGTTCCAGGTGGCCTACGCAGTTTCGATCCATACGGCGCAGGGTCTCGAGTACGACTCCGTTAAGATCGTCATTACCGATGCCAACGAAGACGACATCACACACAGCATCTTCTACACGGCCGTCACTCGGGCGCGTGAGCGTCTGCGAATCTTCTGGACGCCAGAGACCCAACAAGCTGTCCTCAAGGGGCTGCACCGGAGCTCCAACCCGAAGGACGTCGCTCTTCTGTCTAGCCGTCGTGGCCTTACTCCGGTCGCTGGAACTCGACGATCCGCCTGACCCACTCGGCGCGATGGATGCGCCGCTGTCTCTGATCCCCAAGTCCGGCAAGGCAGTGGGCCCCTCCTGAGTCGAGCCTCGACTCCTACCCGCACCCAGGTACTCGGGCCACACAGCAAAGCTTGGTGCCCTCGCTGCTCGTGGCAGCGAGGGCACCAGTCGTCAGGCGGCGCGGGCTGTGGGTAACTGCGAGACCCATATCGTGAGCTCGGTCAGGTGCTCGGGCTGTAGCCCGAGGTGCGGGTTGGGCTGCACGATGAGGGTCGGCGTTCCCCTGACGGTGCGCTCCGCCGCCCAGGCGTGGTCGAGGCCGGTGAAGTCGTCGTCGATCCAGATAGCCGGGGCGTCGCCCAGCCAGGCGTCGAGGTGGTCACGCTTCCACAGGTAGCCGTTGGGGTGACTGGTGGTGATCTGGGGACGCGGCAGGTCGATGTACGGCAGCGCCGGGAGGCCCAGGAGGGGCCCGATGAGGGTGGTGGCGTCCTGGCGCCAGCTCGTGCACCAGACGGGGGTGACCAAGCCGGTGCGGATGACGTCCATGAGCAGGCGGCCGTGGTCGGGGTTGAGCCAGACCGTGACCGGGTTGTCGGCGCTGCGGCCGGCGGGGACGACGTCGTGGCGGGTGTGAGTGGCCGGGGTCGAGCCGTGCTCGTCAGGGAAGGGTATGAGGACGCCGTCGATGTCGATGAGCAGGTAGGGCGGGCGCATCGGTCCTCCAAGGGCCGGGGCGAGGGGCGGCGGTCAGAGCTTGCGAGCGCGGATCAGCAGGGTGGTGGGCCAGTGGCCCATGCGCGGGTCGTGGAACTCCTGGGCCGAGGTGAGCCAGAAGCCCGCCCGGCTGAGGTGCCTCTCCCAGCGGTCGGTGTCGAACTCCCAGCGGGCGATGGGGATCCGGGTGCGGTCGGGGAGGGTGACGTAGTCGCGGCGAGGCCGGTCGTCGCTGGAAGGGCTTCGGCCACCACGCTGCGGGTGGGGGACGGAGAAGGCGAGCACTCGTCCAGGCGTAAGGCGCTGGGCGATGGCCGGAAGCAGGAGCTCGGGAGCGACGAGACCGATGGCCCCGAAGACGGAGTAGATCGCGTCGAACTGCTCGTCGGAGGCGTGCAGGTAGTGCAGCGCGTGGCCGGCCACGAAGGTGAGGTTGTTCAGCCGTCCGTAATGGGAGCGGGCGCGGCGGACCTGGAGGCCGACCAGGTCGACGCCGGTGACGTGGGCGCCGTGGCGGGTGGCGAGGTGGGCGGCGTTGTGGCCGGGGCCGCAGCCGAGTTCCAGGAGTCGCTTGCCGCGCAGGTCGGGGCCGAGGACGTCAGCCCCGGGCCCCTGGCCGGGTCTCGTGGTCCATTCCATCCGTGCGGGTACGGACAGGGGTTCGGCGAGTCCGGCGGCGGTGCGCTGAGCGGCGTGGGCGTGCCAGGGGGATGCCTGGGCGAGCACGTCAGATCTCCAGGAGGTGGAGGACGTCGGTGAGGTGGCGGCGGACGGCCTTGATGTAGGCGGGGTCGGTGGCCGGGTCGTTGATCCAGCGGACGGCCTGCTCCATGAACCACTCGACGGCCCACATGCGGTGCCAGCCCAGGGCCCAGTGTTCGGCGGTGAGCCCGCCGCGCGGGGCGAGGGCGTCGGGGGTGCCGCCGGCGGTGACGTACTGCTCCAGGAAGACGCGGAGGCGGATGGGGTGCGGGGGCTCGATGGTGCCGTGCCAGCTGGCGAGGTCGAGCAGGCCGGGGCCGGTGAAGGAGCGGGCGAAGTCGAGCAGCCGCCAGCCGCGCTTGCCGATGTGGAGGCTGGTGGGGTGGAACTCGGAGTGCACCCATCCGAACGGTTCCAGCGTCGCTCCGGCCGAGCGGGCCTCGGCGGCCTGGGCGATACGGTCGAGCGCGTCCTCGACGTCGTCGGCGTCCTGCCACCGGTCGGCCTTGCGCAGCCGTTCGAGATGCTCCAGCGCCCGGGCCGGGAGCGTCCGCAGCCGGTCCTGGTCGAGGACGGGCAAGGGCGGAGCCGTACGGGTGCCGTGCAGGACCACGGCCGCGGCGACGCCGTCGAGGTCGTCAGCCTCGCGTACGGAGGGTCCGAGGTCCTCCATGAGCATGCCGAGCCAGCCGTCCAGGACGGCGGAGGCGTGGACCTGGGGGACGGGTGCGCCGAGGGTGTGGGCCAGGCGGAGGGCCTGATCCTCGCTGTCGAAGGGCTTCTTGGCGTACTTGAAGATGGCCGTGGAGCCGTCGGGGAAGGTCACGCGCTCAACGCCGGACATGGACCACACGCGTACCTCCTCCCGTACGGCGGTGGTCTGGCCGGTTGCGGTGAGCAGGTTGTCGAAGAGTTCGGCGCTGGGATTCGTGGTCACGTGAGAGCTCCGGGGAGGGGTGGTGGCGTCCGGGGCGGGCGAGGGATGCCAGCCCGCCCCGGAGCCTGATCGGGTGGGGTTACGCGGCGGGGTTCACGCGGTGGGCGTAGACCTGCTCGATCCAGGCCGCCTTGAAGGCCGCGAGGTCGTCGCGGAAGTTCGCCATCGAGGCACCGTAGGGCGCGACTACGCCGCCGGACTGGTCCGGCACGGACTGGCAGCCGTGCACGAGCCGGCCGCCGAGCGCGGCGTGGGCCTTGATGGACTCGATCCGGCGGTGCTCGTTGAACCAGCCGCCGTGGTAGACCTCGTCGAGCATCCCGCCCATCTCGTCGTCCAGGTCGAAGACGACGGAGGTGGCGGCGGGGAAGAACCAGCACGGTCCGACGTTGGAGATGTGCCCATCCAGCTCGACCTTGTTGAGCGCCATGAGCGTGGCCGCCTCGCGCAGCATCCGCAGGTGGTCGGCGGTGATCTGCGGCAGGCCGAGGCCGGCCAGGTGCTCGTCGCGGAAGAGGTACGCGTACACCTCGTACGCGGTGGCCAGGACACGGGCCGCGTCGGACGTGGATTCGCCGTGCTGCTTGATGAAGTCGAGCGCGAGCTGCTCGACCGAGCTCTCGGTCGTCTCGTCCACACCGAGGAGCTGGGCCTTGACCAGCTCCCAGTCGGCGACGAGCCAGGTGTTCGACTCGAAGCGGAAGAAGTACTCGGCCGGGTCGATCGTGATGCGCCGGCCGTCGACCTGGATGCCGGGCAGGCGGCTCCAGCGCGGGTCGAACGCCTCGGGCAGCTCGACCGTGATGGCCGTGGTGTCGATGGTGGTCACCGTGTCTCCGTCTCTGATCGGCCGGGTTCGGGCACAGGAATGCCCGAGCCCGGTGTGGGCGTACGGAACTTCGGGATGCCGCCCGGACCAAGGGGGAGCCTGGATCACGGTCGTGCCGTTCCGGGCGGCTGCTGATAAGTGAACCGTTGGTCACGCTCAGTGGGTACGGTGGAAGGCAGTTGAAGCGGTATACGCGGTTTACAGCTCCGGAGTGGAGGCGATCGTGGCGGCGCCGAGAGAACCCAACTCCCGTCTGCGCGACGTCATCGCGGCGGTCGACTGCACCTACGAGGCCCTCGCCAGAGACGTGCGGCGCATCGCGGCCGAGAACGGCGAGATCCTCCAGACCAACAAGTCGGCCATCTCGCACTGGGTGAACGGCACCCGCGCCCCGTCGGGCCGGGTAGGTCAGTACCTGTCCGAGGCGCTGTCCCGCCGAGCGAGGCGCATGGTCACCCAGACCGAGATCGGCCTCCAGGCCAGCGATGACGAAGCACCGACGGCATCCGATCCTGTCCTCGCCGCCACCGACCTGGGCCGTGCCGACGTCGAGCGCCGCCGCTTCCTCGCCATCGCGGCCTTCACCACCGCCGGCGTCGCCATGCCGCTCGGATACGACCACGAAGCCACTGCCCGCATGCTCCGCGCCCGCACCGGCACGTCCGTGGTCGGGGCAGAGGACGTGGACGTCGTACGGCAGATCACCGCGGCCTTCAGCGCCGCCGACGAGCGCCTCGGCGGCGGGCACGGCCTGACCACCGTCACCGCGTACCTCGCCGACACAGCCGCCCCCATGCTCCGCGGACGCTTCCCCAGCGAAGCCTTACGTCGGGCGGCCTTTGGTGCCGTCGCCGAACTCGCCTACCTCGCGGGGTGGAAGCACCACGACCTCGGCGAGGAAGGCGCCGCCCAGCGCTACTACCAGGTCGGCTACAAGCTCGCTTGCGAAGCCGACCCCCACGGCCACGCCGGGTGGATGATGCGCGCTCTCGCCCACCAGGCTCTGAGCCTCAAGCAGCCGCACCACTGCGTCGACCTCGTCGAAGGCGCCCTGAAGCGCGGCCTCGGCCACGTCGATGGCCAGACCGAGGCCCTCCTCCACATCACCCACGCCCGCGCCTACGCCGCCATAAACGAGAACCCGTCGGCCGCACGCGCCCTGCTCGCCGCCGAGGACGCCCTCCTACGGGACGACGGCCCCCAGCCCAGCTACTCCCGTGTGAGCGGCCCCGCCGCCGGCACCGTGGCCAGCCATACCGCCCGCACCCTCACCGACCTCGCCGACCACATCGGCACCGAGCAGCAGCACCGCGACGCCCTCACCCGTTGGGACCCCGAGAAGTACAAGCGCGTCCACGCCCTCACTCACGCCGACCTCGGTGACAGCCTCGCCGCTCAGGCCCGCGCCGACGAGGCCGTCGCCGCCTGGACCCAGGCCCTGGTCCTCATGGAGGGCATGACTTCCGACCGAGCCCGCAAGGCGATCACATCAATCCGCTCCACCCTCGCGGTCTACCAGCGCCGCCGCGTTCCCGGCGCCGCCGATCTCGCCCGCCGCGCTCGCGAGGCCCTCGCCTAACATGCCCAACAACCCGCCCGACGAAGGGAACACCGTGACCCAGCAGACCGACGATCAGCCGAAGGCCCTCAAGCCGGCGCTCGAATCGATGACCCTGCTGGTCGCCGCAGTCATCGTCCACGACAAGGCCACCAACCGCGTCGTCCTCCTCCAGCGCAGCGAGGACGCGAAGTTCGCCCAGGGCATGTGGGACCTCCCCGTCGGCAAGAGCGAGCCGGGCGAGCCGATCACCGAAACTGCGGTCCGCGAGCTCTACGAGGAGACGGGCCTCACCGTGAAGCCCGAGTCTCTCAAGGTCGCCCACATCATCCACGGAGCCTGGGGCGTCGAAGCCCCCAACGGCTTCCTCACGGTCGTGTTCGCCGCCCACGACTGGACGGGCGAACCCGAAAACCGCGAACCGCGCAAGCACTCCCAGGTCCGCTGGGTCGACGCAGACGCCATCCCCGATGCCTTTGTGGACACCACGGCAAGCGCTCTTCGCCAGTATTTGAACGATGGGGCGGCTGTCTCGTTGAATGGGTGGTGAATCGGCCGGGATGTAGGCATCCCTATTTGCCCGCCGAGCGAAAGAGCGAGATAACCCCGGATGGAAGATTCTCTTCGGGGTTAGGTTCCGTGGATTGAGGGCTGTCCCAGGTGGGGAAGCGTGACGTTACCACCCGGAATAGATCCAGGGGAACTCTGGCTTCGCCAGCCAGAACTTCTTCTCCTATCCCAACCTTTCCCAGAATTTCCACGGCTTTCGGGAAAAGAGAAGGCTGCTCGGTCACTGGCATCACGCCCGGCTCGCGCCGCCGCCACCCTTTTGAGGAAAGATAAAGGACTGCATTTCTGTAGGTCACATCACTCATTGCGCCCAGTTGTCGCGACCTGTAGAGCAGGGCCTGTAGGCTCACATTCCAGTCGGCCTTCAAAGCGCCGAGGGTTCTCCAGTCCGCTTTTGAGGGGAGTAGGTCTCGCATCTCGTCGGCAGGCATCAGGAACTCTGCGGCAAATCGATTGGCCTGGTTTTCCGTGATGCGATCTCCGGGCTCCGAGTCTACGTGCATGACCAAGTGTCCGAGCTCGTGTGCAACATCGAAGCGTTGGCGGAAGTAGTCGTTCTTGGTTGGATTCAGCACAACCGTTGGCCGATTGTCTGTTTCAAAGGAATATGCGTCAACCGCCGCCGTTTGGCTGGGGCTGTAGACGACAAGGACGCCACGATTCTCGGCCATCCTGACCAGGTGGCCGATCGGTCCAATCGGGATGTCCCAGTGCTTACGGAGGAGTCTCGCAGCTTGCTCGGGGAGATCGGTCTGCTCGTCCTCGACGTCGACACTCAGGCGCGGGATGTCGGGATTGGGAAACTCGACATGCCTCTCCAGGGCGGCGCCTACATCAGTAGCGACGAGCCCATAGGCGAACGCTTGGTCGCGAACCAGTTGTGATGTGGACCGCAGCGACCTGAAGTGCGGAACTGAGGATCCGGCTTCAGGACGCTGGGCCCCAGGGAGAAAGAACGAAGGGTCAACGCCGAGAGTCAAGCACAACTGGGCCACGGTGGCCGGAGCCGGCCGCTTGGAGTTGCTTTCGTAAGCCGCTACGGCAGTTGGGCTCTTGTCGATTTGAGCTGCCAGCGCATTCTTGCGAAGCCCCGCGAGTTGGCGAGCCAGCGTTAGTCGACGCCCGTCGAAAAGTCGCGAGGCGTCGCTTACGCGAACCTCCGCAGGACGACTATGCTCCATGACCATCCGCTCATTCCATGATTACTTTCCGTCGCCCTCCAGTACGTGACGGCGGAGTCGAACGGCCGCGTCAGGTACGGCGTCAAAGCCGCCTGGCGGCTTGGGTGCGATCGGCTTTGCACCCCTGCCGTAATCACCGAAGGGCGGCTTCAGTAGATCATGCTTCCAGTGCCACGCGGTGCCGCCCCCCTTGTTCAAACGAGAGCGCCCCAGGAAGAGTTCTCTTACGCCAAGCTCCTTCTGAACTGCGTGCGCGAGAACCAGCGTCGTAAGGTCGTCGGCGCTTTCATCGGCAGCTAGCAGAGTCGCCGCCATGACGTCCTGGAAGAGGTGGGCTTCATCCTCTTCCACGGGAAGCATCGGCTGATCCGTAGGACCCGGGAGGCGCTGGGCCGCGACGCGCCGCTTGGTGGGACTCTTCTGGGGCCATGGGATCGCGTTGCTCTCGCCGAAGGGAAAAGCTGCCTGGAGCCACCTCCAGTCGCCGAAGCGCCAGCCCGGAGAACCATTTAGGTTGGCTCGCCGAACCGCACCCGGAAGGAGTCGGGGCATACGCTCGAACTCTCCCGGGAGAAGGCCAGCTGCGACCGTATCGAGACCTGACAGCGCGTCGGCCGGCGAGCTGACGGAGTACTTGCCGCACGAGAAGACTCGATCCTGGCGGTCACGCAGAAACCCGTGGGCGGTGTATCCCACCCAACCTTGATCGTGCCCGGCGTCCGGGTCGTAGTCGCGCATGGTGCGCGCGTACGCAGACTCCGCCGCCCAGCTCATCGCTGCTAATACGCCAGCCTCTTCAAGGTCTTCCAGCGCATCCTGCTGCTCACTCATGAGGGGACTCTACACGACTCCAGTATCTAGCGCTGAAAACTGAACCATTGGCACTACGTCGCGTCGCCAAGTGAATCGATCATACGTTCTAGCGGGTGGCCTGGCCAGAGGTGCGGGGTCGGAGTCTGGGGCAAGTTGGCTGCGCCGCAGGACGGTTGTGAGGCGGTACTGACACATGCACCAGGCTGACATCCCGAGTGGCTGCATCGAAGGTGTGTGGCGGCCGGGCAGCTGCGGATACGACCAGTTCACAAGACTCCCTCACAGGTAGGCGGGTGCCCGACGCCGTGGCCAGGGGCCGCTGGTCCCGACTGCGTGCGGGACCAGCCGTTGGCGAAGTCGCATTGGAGGTCCGTCCAGCGGCGAAGCTCGGCGGGGGCGTAGGCGGGGTGGTCGCGGAGGTGGGTCAGGGCGTTGACCCACTGGTCCCAGAGGCCGCCGGGCGAGGTGAAGCGTTCGGCGTGGTGGGTGCCGAGGTGGGCGTCGAGGCGGAGGAGGGCGCCGAGGGCGGCGGACTGGTCGTAGCGGAGGTCGGTGCGGGGGAGGTAGCAGTCGAGGTAGGCGGTGAGGATCTCGGCGTCGACGTGTGTGCCGAAGCGGGCCAGGGCAAAGCAGTAGGCGCTGCCAGAGAAGCAGAACTCGCTGGCCAGGAGCAGGTCGCCGATGCGTTCGCGAAACGTGGCGCGTCGGCCTACGCCGATCAACCAGCCGGCGGTGAGGCGTGAGCGCCACTCGTAGCCGAGGAGGGCCTCCAGCTCGGCGTCGGTGATCGTGGCTGCGTCGTCGATGAGGTGGCGAGTGAAGCGTTCGGTGTGTGGCCACCCGGGCCGTAGGACGCGCCCGCTCTTCAGGTCGAAGTAGCGTGCGCGGCCCGAGTCCTTCCTTGCCACGTAGCGTTCGATCACGTAGCCGTAGCCGATCTCCTCGGGGTGCTGGAACGGCATCGGTCACCTCTCCGGGTGCAGGTCGGTGCGGTCGATCCAGGTGGGGGCGACGAAGATGTCGTCGCCGGCGGGGGTTTCGGAGGCTTCCAGGAGGGACCAGGTGCGGGACTCTTCGACCAGGTGCTCCCAGGGCGCGGTCCAGTCGAGTTCCCAGTCCAGGCCCGTGCCGGAGATGCCGTAGGTGCGGCCGGCGTCCACGCGCCAGAACTGGGAGTAGAGGATCACCTGTGCATGGTCGGCGAGGTCGTTGATGATTTCGGTGAAGTGGGCCGAGGGCCAGCCCGGGGCGTCGTCCGCAGCGGCGGCTCGTAGGCGCGCGGTGAGTGCTGGGACGACAGGCTTGCGGACGCCGAGTTCGGTCAGCGCCCAGCGGATGCCGACAGGCTCGGTCCAGTCCGGTGGGGTCGCCCCTTCCAGGCAGGCGCGGTAGGCGCGGCGCAGGGGCTCGACGGCGCCGTCGGTCTCCAGGCTCGCCAGGGCCATGGCCGCCCATTCGCGGACGGTCGGGTTCTCGCTGTCCAGTAGGCCGATGAGAGCGGGGCCGCAACGGGGATCGCCCACCTCCTCGAAGACCTCGATGGCGGTCAGCTGGCCGAAGCCGCCGAGGGAAGGCAGGCCGCTGATGATGCCGGGTATGGCGTCGGCGCCGATCCAGATCAGCTCCGCGCGGGCGTCGTAGGACTCGTCGGCCTTGCCGTCGAGCTGCTGGACGAGTGTCTCGATGGGGGAGGTCATGACGCGGAGTGGTCCCGGCGCCAGAAGGTGGGCAGCCACCAGCAGAGCGCCGAGCGGTCGTCGGGCCACGGGGCGCGGTCCTCGGCTGCCCAGTCCTCGAAGGAGTCCCGTGTCAGGTCGATGGGTCGCCAGGCGGGGTCGAGCGGCTCGTCCTCAGCCGGTGGGCGGACGTATCGGCGGCCGTGCTCGTCGCAAGCGCCGAAGTTCTGGTAGTTGCGCTGGGCCTCGATCAGGGAGACCTGGTTCGCTCCGCCGGGCATGGTCGGCCAGCGGAACTGGAGCCCGTCGTCCTCCCAGAAGCAGACAGGGCAGATCTCGTACGAGCCGGGCATCGCGTCCAGCACGCGGTGCCCGCAGCACGGGCAGGGGTAGGAGTCGCTCACCTGCGCAGTTTCGTTGCCGGTTCCGCCCGTGCGCCAGGGATTTCGCCGCCTCCGCCCCCCGGCCAGTCCGCAGCCAGTCCGCAGGACACCCGTAAACGGCCGTCGGGAGCCAACGCGTGCCAACCGGGAAACCCCAGGTCAGAGCCCTGG
This sequence comes from Streptomyces venezuelae, assembly GCF_008642295.1. Taxonomy (GTDB): domain Bacteria; phylum Actinomycetota; class Actinomycetes; order Streptomycetales; family Streptomycetaceae; genus Streptomyces; species Streptomyces venezuelae_C. The sequence goes on from NZ_CP029190.1 coordinate 4,710,422, forward strand.
AGGAGGCTCCGCCGCAGGTCAGGATCTGGCCTCAGACATTCCGCTTCAACGTCTGAGCGGATGGAATAACACCACGTCGCTGACGTGGCAAACATGCAGGTCAGAAAGGGTCGACTCCTCCGGGAGTCGGCCCCTTGCTGTTTCGCGTGCTCGGATGATGCTGGGAGATCTGATTGCCCATCAGTCAGTCGCACCCGCCGGAAGGGTGTCGATAGTGGTACGTTATTAGGTACCACTTGACAGGTGAGGTCGGAGCATGTCGATAACCGCGAGCGACGCCCGCAAGGCTCTCTTTCCGCTGATCAAGAAGGTCAACGAAAATCACGAGGCCATCGAGATCGTCTCCAAGCACGGCAATGCCGTACTCGTCTCGGCCGAGGACTATGCGGCGCTGCGCGAGGGCTCGTACCTGCTGCGCTCCCCGGCGAATGCGCGCCGCCTGCTCAAGGCGTACGAGAACGCCCTGGCGCACATCAACGTGTCGGAGCGGGAGCTGATCGATCCGGATTCGGCGGACGCGGGTGCGGGTGCCGCGTGAGGCTTGTCTTCGAGGGTCAGGGCTGGGATGACTACACATCCTGGCTCAAGAACGACCGCAAGATGCTCGCCCGGATCAACAAGCTGATCGAGGACGTCAGGCGCGACCCGTTCACCGGCATCGGTAAGCCCGAGCCGCTGAAGTACCACCTGCCTGGGGCATGGTTGCGGCGGATCGACGACGAACAACGTCTCGTCTATCTGGTGACGGACAAGGAGATCGTCATCCTCGCGGCCAGGTACCACTACTGACTGCCCGGGTGGGCCTCCCGTGCTGGGATGGTGCTGGGATGGATTTCTGCGTGGACAAACGGCCTGACCTGCGAGAAAGCAGGTCAGGCCGTTGCGTTGTCCGAAGAACCTGGAGCGGTTACGTGTCTTAGACCGTGGAACGGTGTCCGACGTGTACGACCCAGACCACGAGCTCCCCGTTGTCGATCGTGTAGACGACTCGGTAGTCGCCGACTCGCAGTCGGCGGCGTTCCGGCTGCGACACGAGCGCGGTCGTGTCGGAGCCGAGGGGGTCGCTCTCCAGCTCGGTCAGCTTGGCGAGGATGCGCAGTGCCATGTCGCGAGGGATCTTCCGAAGCTCGGCCTGCGCCTCGGTCGGAAGACGGTTCGGTACTCACTCACCGCGCGCCAGCGTCTCCCGCATGATGTCCTCGATGGGGATGCCGGGTGCAGGGTTGGCCATGCGCTCGTCGATGAGCCGGTTGATCTCGCGCTCTTCCCACTCCTGGTCGTCGCGGTCCGCGCGCTCCACGACCTCCGCCAGGTGGGCGCGCACGTTGCGGATGGACTCTCTGGGCAGCGGCTGCGTCATGAGTTCAAACGTATCGAGTGTGCCATGTGTACCCGTTTCTTCGGCGTTGGACGAGTGCCACTGGCGACGGGGCCGGGAGGGAGGGGGCGGCCTCCCTCCCGGTGGGGGTGGGGTCAGGGGGTGGTTGCGGTTGAGTTGCGGATCTTGCGGATGTTTTCGTTCAGGCCGTGGTCGGCGCCCTGGGCGCGTTCGAGGTCGACCATGGCCGCCGGGCGGTAGTTGAGGATGTACGCGCGCCGGGCCCGGGCCGTTGTGTTGCCCCGGGAGGAGTGCAGGGTGCCGCCGGCGTGGGCGACGCCGTGGCCGGCCGGGAGGGGGACCGGGGTGGCGCCGGGCTCGGTCTCCGAGCAGTCGCATTCGATGTTGCGGCCGTCGCTGGTGGGGCGGTGCGGGCGGAGCGGGAGCTCGTGGGAGCCGCGGACGTACCACATGCAGCCGTTGTCGACCGTGGCGTCGTCGAGGGCGATCCAGATCGAGACGGCGCGGGTGTCGGGGAGGTCGACCCAGTACGCCATGTCCTGGTGCCACGGCGTGGCCACGCCGGAGTACGGGTCCTTGTGGATCAGCATGTCGAAGTCGAGGACCGCGTCCTGGCCGATGAGCTCGCGGGCCGTCTCCAGGGCCCGCCGGTGCAGGGGCATCTCGCGCAGTGCCGGGTGGAGGGCGGACGGCCACATGATCTGGGTGATGTTCTCCCGGCCGCCGTCCCGCCCGCCGACATGGCTGCCGAGGTCGGAGCGCTTGTCGCCGCTTTCGATCGCACCGCTGAGGAACCGGTCGTAGATTTCGCGGTACGTCTCGATCTCGGCCGCAGTGAGAAGCCGGCCGACCTCTGCGAAACCGTCCTCCTTGAATACGCGTGCCAGATCGTTCCCGGTCTCCGTCGTCACTGCGCTGAACCTGCCCCTCGTGCGAGTGTGAAACGCCATTTCCCTTTCGAATGCAGCGAACGTAGTGAGAGGGGTTCGGGATGGTCAATGGTCTTGGGTCGGGGCCGAGTTGGGGGATGCTCCAGGACCTGCTGCGGAATCCAGGGCTTCGATGATCCAGTGGGATAAATCCCGGTCGGCGCGCCGGGCCGCGGCTTCCCAGCGGCGGTGGCGTTCCACGGAGACGGGGAGCCGCAATTCGGTGTCCGCCGGGGAGGTTGGGCCGGAGGGTGCGGAAGCGGCACCTGCCCTGATGCGGCGGCGCAGTTCGTTGCGGGACCAGCCCGCCGCCCCGGCGCGGTCCAGCCACATGTCCTGGAGGGCCGGCGGCATGGCGGCGACCTCCGCGTGGTGCTGCATGCTCAGGCCCGGCCGGCGGCGGTCCGGCGGGAACTTCCGGGCGATCCAGGCGTAGTTGCGCAGGGTCTGGTAGTCGAGGGAGGTGCCGTCGATGGCGTGGCGGTAGCGCTCCGGGAAGCGGTCCTGGCCGTAGACCAGCCAGTCGCCCAGCCACCAGACCGCGGAGTCGGCGGTCGCGGTGAGGGCCTGGCCGATGTTCAGCCAGTCGTCGATGTTCAGCCGGGCGGGGAGCCGCAGCGAGATCCGGTCCGTACGGGGGGCCGCCGGCGCCCCGCCCCGGGCCGCGCGGCCCGCGGGGGTCCAGGCGGGCGAGGGGCCCCTCTGCGTACTGCGCGGGACCGGCCCTGCCGCCCCCGCCGCCCCGACCACCCCGGCCGCCCCAACTGCTCTGAGATCAACAGGACTTCGCATTGGCGCCTCCTTGATCGATTCGCGTCGATCATGGTGGCCGGATCGTGCCCTGACAAGGTCCAGACCAATGGTTCGTCAGTACCGGCTCAGGGGCGGCCCATCGCCCGGTACTCCCAGCCCGCCGCACGCCACCGCGCCCCGTCGAGCGCATGCCGGGCGTCCACGATCCGCCGCTCGGCGACCTCCGCAGCGAGGTCCCCGGGCGCCAGCTCCGCGTACTGCCGCCACTCCGTGAGCAGCAGCACCACCTGGGCGTCCTGCGCCGCCTCCGCCGCCGAATCGGCGCAGTTCAGCATGGGGTACGCCTTGCGTACGCGGTCGAGGGCGACCGGGTCGTGTACGGACACCACCGCGCCCTGCCGCTCCAGGGCCGCCGCCACGGCGAGCGCGGGCGAGTCCCGGATGTCGTCGGAATCCGGCTTGAACGCCGCCCCGAGCGCCGCCACCTTGCGTCCGGCGAGGCTGCCCCCGACCAGCTCCCGCGCCAGCTCCACCACCCGCTCCCGGCGGCGCAGATTGATCGCGTCCACCTCGCGCAGGAAGCCCAGGGCCGGCCCGGCGCCCAGTTCCTCGGCGCGCGCCCACAGTGCCCGGATGTCCTTCGGCAGGCATCCCCCGCCGAACCCGAGGCCCGGGCGCAGGAACCGCCCGCCGATCCGCTCGTCGAGGCCGAGCGCCTCAGCCAGTTGGAGGACGTCCGCACCCGCGGATTCACAGACCTCCGCCATGGCGTTGATGTACGAGATCTTTGTGGCGAGAAAGGCATTGGCGGCACTCTTGACCAGCTCCGCGGTCGCGAAATCCGTCACCACATAGGGGATTTCCCCGCCGAGGGGTTCGTACACCTCGCGGAGAATCCGTTCGGCGCGTGCGCTCCGCACTCCGAGCACAATGCGGTCCGGGCGGAGCGTGTCCGCCACCGCAAATCCCTCGCGCAGGAATTCCGGATTCCATGCGAGTTCCGCCCGGGCACCGGCCGGCGCCTGCCGCGTCATACGGGCGGCGAGCCTTTCCGCGGTGCCCACCGGAACGGTGGACTTCCCGACGACCAGGCAATCCCGTACGAGATGGGGGGCGAGGGAATCCACCGCCGCATCGAGCTGCCCGAGATCGGCCGCCAGTCCGTCGGGCCGCTGGGGGGTGCCCAGGCACAGGAAATGCACCTCGCCGAACGCCCCGGCCTCCTCATAGGAGGTGGTGAAGCGGAGCCGGCCCGACCGCACACCGCGGTGCAGCAGATCGCCCAGACCCTGCTCGTGGATGGGGAGTTCGGCCCGGTTGAGGCGGGCGACCTTCTCCGCATCGATGTCGAGGGCGAGGACCCGGTGGCCCGCCTCCGCCATACAGGCGGCGTGGGTGATGCCGAGGTACCCGCTCCCGATCACCGTCATGCGGTACCGCTTGGGCATGTTCCTGTCCTTCGGTGGGGTGTGGTGGGGGTGGTCATACGGATGCGGCGTCGCGGGCCGCCGCCGCCGGCGCTGCGCGCCGCAGTCGCCGGACCGGGGTCGTGACGATCAGCGCCGCCGCGCACCCGGTGCTGATCAGGGCCGCGAGCAGCAGCAGTTCACGGATGCCCGCGACCGAGCTGGCCGGGCCGGCGATCACCTGGCCGAGCGGAACGGCGAGGATCGAGCCCGCGATCTCGTACGCGGAGACCCGGTTGAGCCGGTCCTCGGGGATCTGGGTCTGTACGGTGGTCGCCCACTGCACGCCCCAGAAGGCCCAGCCGGTGCCGCTCACCGCGTACCCGAGCAGCAGCACCGGCAGCCCGAGGTCCGGGGCGAGGCCGGCGGCCAGCGGCATCATCGGGAACAGGAACATCGCCACCGCCCCGCCGAACAGCGGTCGCACCGGCCGGATCCGGATGGCGACCAGGCCGCCGATCACGCACCCGGCCCCGAACGCGCCCTCCGCATAACCGAACGCGGCGCTCCCGTGCGCCCCGGTGACCGAGGCCGCGCCGAGCGGCACGATCGGGCCCCAGACGAAGACGCCGAGCACCCACCAGATCAGCACGACCGCCCACAGCCAGGACCGCGACCGGAACTCGTGCCAGCCGGTCTTCAGGTTCTCCAGGGTGGACGCCGAACGGTCGACCTCGTACGCGCCGAGGCGCAGTGCGAGCAGGCTCAGCCCGCTGGCCGCGAAGGTGCCCGAGGTGGCCGCGAACGCCCAGGCCGGAGAGGCCGCCGCGACCAGGAGCCCGGCGAGCGCCGGCCCCGCCATGGTGGAGATGCCCTGAGCCACCCGCAGGACTCCGTTGGCCTTCTGCGGATCGGCGGCGACCTGGGGGACCAGGCCGTTCACCCCCGGCTGGAACATCGCGGTGGCGAGCCCGCCGAGAGCGGTCACGCCGATCAGGAACCACAGTCCGGGCCGCCCGGTCGCGAAGGCCACGGCCGTCGCGCCGATCAGAGCGCACCGCACCGCATCCGCCGCGATCATCAGCGGTCGCGGGTGGACCTGGTCCGCCAGTACGCCGCCGAACACCACGAACAGCGCGAACGCCCCCATCCAGGCACCCAGCGCGTACCCGACGGCACTCACCCCGTACCCGAGCGCCAGCATCGCCACCGAGAGGGCGACGGGCAGCATCGCATCGCCGAGCAGCGAGGCGATCCGGGCCGTGAAGTAGAGGGTGAAGTTGCGCGTCCACAGCGGCGCAGCGCCCGCGCCCGAGGCAGCGCCCGCGCCCGAGGCCGGGGCGGTGCCCGAGCCGGTGCCGGAGGCCGCGCCCGAGGCCGGGGCCGGGGAGTCGGTCATCTCAGAGCTCCACCCGGACGCCGTACGTCCGCAGCCAGTCGTCCAGTTGCAGCGCCGTCTCCAGCACCGCCCGGCCGACCCCCTCCAGGGCCGTCGCCTGCCGCAGGCCCTCCGCCAGCAGCGGCAGCACCGGGCTGTCCCCGGCGCGTACGACCGCGGCGAGCCGCTCCCGCAGCACCCGGTCGTAGGCCTCGTCCCGCAGGTTCGGGTAGGGGGTCTTGACCCGCATCGCGACCTGCTCCGGCAGCACGTCGCGCAGCGCGGCGCGCAGCACGCTCTTCTCCCGGCCGTCGTGGGACTTCATCGACCAGGGGATGTCGAAGGTGTACGCCAGCAGGCGCGGGTCGGCGAACGGAACCCGGATGTCCAGGCCGGCGGCCGTGCCCAGCCGGTCGAGCCGGTCGAAGAGCACCCGCGAGTGCCGGGTCAGCGCGAGATAGGTGACCTCCCGGTGCCGTGCCTCGGCCGGATCGGCGACGGCCGCCCGCGCGTCCACCTCGGCGATCGCATCGCGGTGGCAGTCGTGTTCGTACGCGGCGAGGTCCAGGGTCGCCAGCAGCCCCGCGTCGAAGACGGCGGCCATGCCGTCGAACCGGGCGCGGCCCTCCTCCACCCACGGGAAGGTGTCGGTGTGCACCCAGCGGTCGAAGCGCTGCCAGTTGTAGCCGCCGAACACGTCGTCGCCGAGCTCGCCGGAGAGCGCCACGGGAGCGTGCTCGCGGGCGGCCCGGAACAGGCTGAGCAGCGAGGCGTACTGGTCGCCCTTGTTGATCGGGACGTCGTACGCGGCCAGCACGTCCGCCCGCAGCCGCGGGTCGAGGAGGTCGAGGCCGGCCAGGGAGATCTCGTGGTGGTGGGTCCCGGCGTGCCCGGCCATCAGGCGCGCGTACGCATGGTCCTCGTTGCCCGAGGTGCCGTCCGGGTCCTCGGCGTCCTGGTCGTTGACCGCGAGACTGCGGACCGGGCCGGTTCCGAGCCCGCTCGCCGTCCGCGCGGCGAGGGCCGTCAGCGAGCTGGAGTCCAGGCCTCCGGACAGCAGCGAGGCGGGCGGCTCGCCGGCCGGCCCGAACTGCTCCGCGACCACCGTCTCCAGCAGCTCCCGCACGGTGGCGACGGTCTTGTCCAGGCCGTCCGGGTGCTCCCCGGCCCGCAGTGCCCAGTACCGCCGCTCGCTCGGCCGGTGCCCCCGCCCGACCCGCACCACGCACCCGGGCCGCACCTCGTACATGCCCCGGAACATCGCATGGCCCGGCACCCGGGCGATGGAGAGGATGTCGCGGAGCCCGCCGGCGTCCACGGCCGGGGTGAAACCGGGGTGCGCCAGGATCGCCTTCGGCTCCGAGCCGAACAGGACGCCGTGCTCCGTCGGCGCGTAGAACAGCGGCTTCACCCCCATCCGGTCGCGGACCAGGAACAGCTCCTCGCGGCGCTCGTCCCAGAGGGCGAAGGCGTACGTGCCCTCGATCCGCTCGGCGCACTCCTCGCCCCACTGCTCGTACGCGCGCAGCACCACCTCCGCGTCGGCATCGGACCGGACGTCGCGGCCCAGCGAACGCAGCCGGGCGCGCAGCGCCTGCGCATTGCCCAGACGGCCCGCGAAGGTGAGGACGGTGCGGCTGCCCGCGGCATTGCCGGTGGCCAGCGGCTGTACGTCGGAGGGCGAGGTGCTCCGGTGGCCGAGGGCGGCGTGGGCCGACCGCCAGAGCCCTTCGCCGGCCGGACCGCGCCCGGCGAGTGCCGAGGTCATGACGCCTATGGGGTCGAGGTTCCCGGAAGTGGGGGAGAAGTCGACCCAGCCGGCTGTCGCTGACATGCGAGTGAACCTTTCTGCAGGCGGGTTGGGGCTGGTCAGGAGCCGGAGGCAGGGGCAGCGGGAGAGCCGGGGGCGGTCTCGTCGTAGTCGCCGTGGATGTCGCAGGCGTACCACTGGGCGAGCGCCCGCATCGCCTCCATGACCGGGGCGGTGGGCCGCCAGCCGAGCTCGCGCTCGATCAGGCCGGTGGCCATGGACCAGCGCGGGGAGAGCGGGACCTGGCTCCACTCCCAGGGGGTGCGCCGTGAGACATCGGCGAGCAGCCCGGCGAGCTCCACCTCGCCGTGCCGGGCGGACGCCACGTTCAGGACCGGCCGGGCGGGCGGGGCGGCGAGCACGGCACGGATCGCGTCCGCGAGATCGCGGTGGTCCAGGATCTGGTGCACACCCTGTGGGTCGAGCAGCAGCGGCCGGCGCGTCCAGGCCAGGTCCACCCAGCGCACACAGGCGGTGGACGCGGGCGCGTGCGGGCCCACCGGGTCGGCGATCCGCAGCACCTGTACGGGGATCCCGGCCGTCTCGCCCCACTCCCGGCAGCGGCGTTCCTCCTCCCACCAGCCGCGGGCCACGTCGTCCTGCGGGGCGTCGGGGCCCACCGCCTCCTCGGCGAGCTCGCCGGGGGCGCTTCCGCGGTACACCGCGGCCGATCCCAGGTACACGAACCGCTCCGCCCCGGCGGTACGGGCGGCGTCCAGGGCCGCTGCGAGGCCGGCGCCGTCGCCGCTGCCGAGGTGGACGGCGGCACGGGCCCGGAGCCCCAGATCGCCGAGGGTTCCCGCCAGCTGCCGGCCGAACCCGCCGTCCCCGCCGGTCACCAGGACCGAGGGGACCGAGGAGCCGCCGCCGGCCGACCGGGTCCCACCGGCCAGGCCGGACGCATCGGCCCGGCGGCCCTCGTCCATGGCCGCGAGTGCCAGATCCCTGATCACGGGCGCCATCGCCAGGAGCTCCTCGGCGGTGTGCTCCTCGCACAGCCCGCCGGGACCCAGCGTCTCCATTACGGCAGCAGCGGTCCGCCGGTCGGGCTCCGGCGCCCCGGCACCGGCGAGCACCACCCCGAGCGCGTACCCGGTCAGCCACACGGCACGGGCGACCCGCTCGCCGAGCTGCTGCCGGGCCGGGCCGGTCCCCGGGGCCCCGTACCCCGCGAGGCAGCCGTCCAGGGTTCCGGTCCGGCGCAGCCAGCGCTCGGTCTCCAGGTACTCCCAGCTGCCGGTGTCCGCATCCCGCACGGCACACCGGGCGTCCCCGTACTGGTAGAACGGCACGACCGCGAACCGGGGGCAGTCACCCGCCCCGGCGTCCTCGGGGGCCGTCCCCTCGAACCAGGTCGCCTGCCGGAACCCGTGGTAGCTGTTCCCCGCCAGGCTGGGCAGCGCGTCGTGCTGCACCGTGCTCGGCGTACAGAAGCGGACCGGCACCCCGCGCTCGTTCAGGAACCGCTGCACGACCACGTCGTACGGCCAGCCGCCGCCGTGCCGCTCCTGGAACTCCCCGTACTCGCGGGCCAGTTCGGCGGGCAGCAGCAGCGCCTGGCACGGCACGTGCTCCTGCAGGGTGTACGCCCAGCCGGCACCGGTCAGCGCGGCGAGCCGGGCGACCGCTCCGTTACGGGCCTCCCAGCCGCCGTAGAAGGAGATCGCCTCCCCGGCGGGCGCGGCGGCTGCCGCCCGCTCGACGTGCTCGTAGAACCCCTCGGCGAGCACCACATCGTCCTGGAGCACCAGGTGGTGCGTGGCGTCCGGTGCGACACAGCCCCAGGACACCAGTGCGGTGCGCAGCGCCGTCGGCCGCCCGTCCGGGTCCGGGTCGGTGGTCACCAGGATCCGCCCCTGCGGGTCGGCCTCGGCGAGCCGGCGGGCCTCCTCCATCCGCTTCGGGTGCGCCATCACGGCACCGCTCAGCCTGATCCCTGCCCCATCACGGCCCACGGGTCCCACGTCTCCACCTCAACACCAACGATCGACACGGCTCTCACCGAGCCCCGGCACCGCTCATGTTGACCATGCCCCCATCCCGCAGCAAGGTCTATACCACCGGGCCGAGTTGGCCGCGGCGGCTGTCCCGCCGGCGGGACGGTACGCCCACCCCGCATCCCCGAAGGAGCTCGTGTGACCACCCTTGCCCCCGCCCCGTTCGCCGAGGCCGTCTCCCCGGACGGCCTCACCGTCCGCGCCCGCCACCACCACAACCCCTACGGCTACCTGCTGCCGGACTCCGGCCTGGACGCCCTCCTCCTCGACCTCGGCCTGCGCCGCGCCGCGAGCATCCGGCACCACCACCAGGCCGCTCCCGCCGCCGCGCCCCGCGACCCGTACCCGCGGCCGGCCATGGGATTCGTCCTGCTCGACCCCACGGCCGACCCCTGGGTCCGGCACGAGGACGCGGTGCTCGGCGCGATCACCATCGGCGACGAGGGCCACCGCTTCCTGCCGAACGCCGCCGCCAAGGCCGCCGGCCACCGCCGCCTCGGCCGGAACTACGGCGAAGCCGTGCACACCGACCCGCACCTCTGCGGGGACGGCGCCTTCCGCTACGGCCACTCCGCCGAGGTCCGCGGCCTGATCGTCGGTGCCAGCGGGCAGACCCCCGACCAGGACCTGTACGAAGCGTCGCTGCTCGCCCAGGACTTCATCGCCGCGCTCGCCGACCGGCACAGCACCTGGGAGAACGCCACCGGCCCCACCGACTGGCTCGCAGCCGACGACAGCCCGGCGCCCGCGACCACCGCCATGACGGCGTTCTTCGCTGCAACGGCTGCCACCGCGGCTGCCACCGCGCCGGCCCGGGTGTGACGAAGATCCGGTCAGCTCTTTGCCGGGATATGAAACCCGGCGCGGCATTGGTGCATCAGGAAGAGGGGGATGACCAGCCGTTCTGTCCCGTGGGGGCAGTCATGACCGTTCGGAGCGAAGTCCGTGCACCAGTACCCGCAGCGCCCGCGGCCTGATGACCAGCCGACCCAGGAGTACCCGCAGTACCGGCAGCCGCCGCAGTACGAGCAGGCCCCGCAGTACCAGCAGCAGTACCAGCAGGCCCCGCAGTACGCCGAGCCGCCCGCCCCGCCCGCACGGCGCTCCCGGAAGCGGGTCTGGATCGGCTCGGCGGTCGTGCTGGCGCTGCTGGCCGGCGGCGGTGTCGGCTGGGCGTACTGGAAGACCGACTGGTTCGACGGCAACGGCGAGACCGTGAGCTACGGCGTCCCGGCGGGCGGCCAGGGCCAGGGCCAGGGCCAGGGGCAGGGCAAGGGCAAGGGGGACGGCGGCGCCCCGGCGCCCGGCGGCGACCCCGACGTCTCCCTCCCGACCGGCCCCGCCGCCCAGTTCAAGCAGACCGGCAAGCTCGACGACGGCACCCGGATATCCAAGACCCGGCTGAAGGGCGCGAAATCCGGGTTCGAGGGCGACGTATGGGTGTGGACGCCCAAGGAATACGACGACCCGAAGTACGCCAAGAGCGGGTTCCCGGTGCTCATCGCCCTCCCGGGCGGCAACGGCCATCCCAACAACTACTGGGCCGACCGCAGCCTCGGCCTCCAGAAGGCGATCAGCGAAGGCGTCAAGGCGGGCACCAGCCTGCCCTTCGTCCTGGTGATGCCGGTCCTCAACCCGGACAGCAAGTACTACTACGACGGCTCCGACATACCCGGCCAGGCCAAGATGGGCACCTGGATGGCCGAGGACGTCCCCGCCTTCGCCAAGGCCAACTTCCGTACCTACAAGTCCCGGGACGGCTGGGCGTTCATGGGCAACTCCTCGGGTGCCTTCGTCGGACTCAAGCAGGTCATGCAGCACCCGGACCGGTTCAAGGCGGTGATCGCCAACGGCGGCGAGATCGTCCCGGACTCTCCGCTCTGGAAGGGCCACCAGAAGGAGATGGACGCCAACAACCCCGAGAAGCTCGCCCAGAAGCTGATCGACTCCAAGGGGCCCGAGGTGTACGTCAACTTCCAGTACGGCACCAAGGAAGGCGGCCGGGCACGGCTGGAGAAGTTCCAGACGCAGTACGGCAAGGGCCCGGTCAAGGTGACCATCCACGAGATCAAGGGCGGCGATCACAATGGCTGGGACTACGTCCGCGGGATGAAGGAGAGCGCCCTGGAGAAGACCAGCAAGGTGATGAAGGCGCCGAAGCCGGACGCGGGGTGACGACCCCCGCCGCCGTGGTCCCGGTGGTCCCGGCCCGGCCGGCGAAACGCCTCACCGGCCTGGACGCCGCCCGTGGCCTGGCCGTCCTCGGCATGTTCGTCGTACACATCGGCCCGCACCCCGCCGGCGGCCCGGCCGCCGGCGGTGCCGATCTGCTGCTGAGTGCCCCGCAGGGCCGGGCCTCGGCCGCCTTCGCGCTCATCGCCGGCCTGACGCTGGCGGTGGCGCGGGGCGGCACCCGGCCCCGCCCCCGGACCCCGGGAACCCTGCGCACCACCCTGGTCCGCTGCGGGATCCTGGCCGCCGTGGGGCTGTCCCTCGCCTCGCTGCACCCGCCGGTCTTCGTCATCCTCGGGTTCTACGCCGTGTACTTCCTGCTCGCCGAACCCTTCACCCGGCTCCGGCCGCCCGCCCTGGTCGCCTCGGCCGCAGCCTCGGTGCTGCTCGGGCCGGTCCTCCTGTACGGAGTGGCACCCGCCTTCGGCCATCTCACCGACGGCCGCGGCAGCGGCGCCCCCGAACTGCCCGACCTGATCACCCCGGACGGGCTCTGGCGCATCCTGGACCTGGTGCTGGTGAGCGGCGCCTACCCGGTCCTGGCCTATTTCCCGTACGTCCTGGCCGGCCTGGCCCTGGGCCGTACGGTCGACCTGCACCGCCGTACCGCCCCCTGGCTGACCGCGGCCGGCGGCACCGCCGCCGCCCTGCTCGGCTACGGCTTCTCCCACCTCGCCCTGGAGAACTGGGGCGCCAGGGAGGCCCTGCTCACCGCCGTCCAGGACAGCCACCCCTGGGCAGCCGCCGCCGAGGACCCGCTGCAGGAGATCCTGGCCGGCCAGTTCGGCGCGATCCCGGCCACCGACTGGGGCTGGCTGCTGGTCTCCGACCCGTACAGCCAGACCCCGCCCGAGATCCTCGGCAGCGCCGGGGTGGCGGTCGCGCTGGTCGGGCTCGCCGTGGCCGCCGGCCGGACCCGGCCGGGCCGGCGGCTGCTCACCCCGCTGACCGTGGTGGGCTCGATGGCCCTGACCGCGTACGTCGGCCATGTCCTGGCCCTCGTGGCGCTGACCCGGCTGGCCGGCTGGGAGGACACCGGCTGGCGCGAGACCGTCTGGTTCGGCGCGGTCACGGTGGCCGGCTGCTGGACCTGGCAGCTGGTGTGGCGGGACTCGCCGGTGCGCCGCGGCCCGCTGGAGTACCTGATGCACACGGCGGTGGGCCGGGCGCGGTGACTGCCCGGCCGGGCCAGGCAACCCGATCGGCCGTTTTGGGCTCTCTCATCTATGTAAAGGCGATCAGTCGGTAACGGTCGGAGATGTTCCGTGCAACAAGACCAGCAGGGCGACGACACCAGCGGCCCCGGCAGCCCGGGCGGCCCCGGCAGCCCCCGCGGCTCCCGCCGGCCGCGGCGCAGGCGCCTCTTCCTGATCTGCGGTGCGCTCGCGCTCGCCCTCGCCGCCGGGGGCGGCGTCGCCGCGTACCAGTTCGACGTGTTCAACGACCTGGGCGAGCCCGTCAGCTTCGGCCGGACCGACGGCGCGAAGGACCGGGCCGCGGACGGTTCCGGTGCGACGGCCGCCCCGCGGCCCGGGACCCGGCTGCCGACCGGCCCGGCCGCCAAGTTCGTCCGTACCGCCCGGCTCCCCGACGGCACCGAGATCGGCAAGACCACCCTCAAGGGCGCCAAGTCTGGATTCACCGGAGATGTGTGGGTCTGGGTTCCCAAGGAGTATGACGACCCGGCCTATGCCCGCAGTGCCTTCCCGGTCCTGATCTCCCTGCCCGGCGGCCGTGGCTACCCGAACAACTACTGGGGGACGGGCCCCGGCCTCGGCCTCCAGCAGGCCGTGACCGACGGCGCCAAGGCCGGCCGGAGCCTGCCCTTCATCCTGGTCATGCCGGTGATCAATGCGGACACCAAGAACCACTTCGACGGCTCCGACATCCCGGGCCAGCCCAAGATGGGCACCTGGATGGCCGAAGACGTGCCGGATTTCGCGAAGGCCAATTTCCGGACATTCACCTCCCGCGACGGCTGGGCCTTCATGGGCTCCTCCTCGGGCGGTTTCGGCGCCCTGAAGCACGTCCTGAAGCATCCGGACCGCTTCAAGGCGGCCATCGCCAGCGGGGTCGACACGGTCCCCGACTCCCCGCTGTGGAAGGGCGACCGGCGGGCGATGGACGCCGACAACCCGGAGAAGCTCGCCCGCCGGCTCATCGAGACCAAGGGCCCCGAGGTCTACATCAACTTCCAGATCGGCACCAAGGAGAGCGGGCGCGCCCAGGCCGAGCGGTTCATGAAGGAATTCGGCCGGGGCCCCGTGCACACCCGGCTCCAGGTGATCCAGGATGGGGAACACAACGGCAAGTCGTACGTACGGGGTATGAGGGAGGGGTCACTGGAGTGGATCAGCAAGGTGCTCTTGGCACCCACCCCCGACCCTCTCCCGGACACGGCCCCGAAGACCGGCGCGACGACCGGTCCGACGACCGGCCCGCAGAAGGCCGCGGAGACCGCCCCCGCCGCCCGATGAGCTCGACAGGCCCGCTGGCCAAGGGCATATCCGCGGCTGCGGCGGCGCTGGCGGTCTTCGGACTCGCCTTCTTCGACCTCGGCACCGGCGAGCCCGGCCGGGCCGGCCCCGCCACCCCGTTCCCCACGGTGGGCGTGCTCATGGCCGACGGCGAGCACTGGTGCACGGCCAGCGTGGTGGACAGCCCGAAGGGCAACGTGGTCGCCACTGCCGCACACTGCGTGGCCCCCGAGGGCAAGGACGGACAGCCGGGCACGGTCGCCCACGACGGCCTCGCCATCGGCGACCTCTCCTTCGCCCCCGCCTTCTCCGGCGAGGGCTCCGGCCGGCAGCCCCTCGGCCGGTGGAAGGTCACCGCGGTCCATGTCGACGACCGCTGGACCAAATGGGGCGAGGACACCGCCGACTACGCCTTCCTGACCGTCGCACCGGACGGGGACGGCCGCAGCCTCCAGGACGTGGTGGGCCGCGAGGAGGCCCCGGCGGCCGACTGGCACTCCGGGTACGAGCGGGACGTCACCGTGGTCGGCTATCCGGAGGAGGCGCGCAATCCGGAGAACAAGCCGATCTCCTGCACCACCCAGACCGGCCACGACGAGGACGACCCCGACATGCTGTACATCAGCTGCGCCGGGTTCTGGACGGGCACCAGCGGCAGCCCCTGGGTCGCCGACCGGGGCGGCCCCGGCGAGCCGGGCCGGCTCATCGGAGTGCTCAGCGGCGGCGACACCGACGTGGACTCGACGGCCGCGCTCTTCGACGACCGGGCCAAGGCCCTGTACGACCGCGCTGCCCGCGGCTGAGCAGACCGCCCGGACAGTCCTCGGCCCCGGCCCCGGCCCTCAGCCCCGGCGCTCGGTGGACACGATCACGCCCACCGCCGCCACCACGATCGCGCCGCCGGCCAGGATCGGCCAGGTCAGTGCCTCGTTCAGAACCAGCGCACCGAGCAGCACCGCCACCACCGGATTGACGTACGCGTAGGTGGCGACCAGCGACAGCGGTGCGGACTGCAGCAGCCAGGCGTAGGCCGTGAACGCGACCAGCGACCCGATCAGGATCAGGCCCCCCAGCGCCACCCACGACCGCACCGACACGGCCGCCAGGTCCAGCCCCCGCTGCTCGCCCCGGGCCAGGGCCACCAGCAGCCCGCCCACGCCGCCCGCCAGCATCTCGTACGCACTGGCGGTGAACGGATTGGCCGGCATCGGCAGCTTTCCGGCCGAGAACGAGCCGAGCGACCACAGCACGCTCGCCGCCAGCACCAGCAGCACCCCCGACAGCCGTACCTCCCCGCTGATCCCGGGCACGGTCAGCACCGCGAGCCCGGTCATCCCCAGGAGTACGCCGCCCAGGGTGCGCGGAGCCGGCCGGTCCCCGGAGCCGGCCCGCAGCAGCACCACCCACATCGGCACCGCCGCGATCAGCAGCGCCGCCAGCCCGGACGGGACCTCGGTCTCGGCCAGCACCACCAGGCCGTTGCCGCCCAGGATCAGCAGCACGCCGACCAGGACGGCCGAGCCCAGCTGCGCTCGGGTCACCTTGAGCGCCGCCGGGCCCTGCCGCCAGGCCACCAGGGCGGTGAGCAGCAGCCCGGCGGTGACGAACCGGAAGCCGGCGGAGAGGAAGGGCGGGATGGTCTCGACGACGATCCGGATGCCGAGGTAGGTGGAACCCCAGACCACGTAGACGATGGCGAGCGCGGCCCAGACCGCGCCACCGGCCTTCCGGACGGTCCCGGACCCGGTCCCCGACCCGGCGGCTACGGCGGCCCCCGCGGTCTCGTGGTTGCTCTTGGCGGCGTTCGATATGGGCACGGCCGGATCCTATGGTCGTTGGGCTGTACAGGCTTCTGCTTTTCAGTCCGTGAGCAGACCGTTGAGCTCCCCGTAGGCCAGAGGCGGCACACGGCCGGCGCTCCGCCCCGTCCGGCGGACCGGGCGCTCACGAAAAATGCACAACTCGCTCCGGTACGGCGGCCCAGGGTGCCGGTCCGGCCGGAAGGGCACCGCGGTGGCGGGAATCAGACCCTGGAGCCGAGGGCCGGAGCGGATGCCTCCGCGCGCGCCACCCGGAGAGGTTCGCAGAGCGTGTCCGAGCGGCTCCGGCGGGCAGTGGAGCCCGGCTTGGCCGGAACCGGATCTGGGCATCCGGCGGCGGCTGTGAACCGGAGCTTTTCCGTTTCGTGGCCGCCGTATGGCACGGATGTTACGCATCCGTTCTCCTCTTGTGGGACGGCCTGATGGTGGGTCAGTCTTTCGGAGGCGACCGGCCCCTGGCCACAACGGATTGTCATGGGCATGTCGCTTAACCCCCCGCAACGCACCACCTATGAGGAGGACCCCTCACATGTCCGTGATGCGTCATCACCGCCGGAAGATCGCCGGCCTCAGTGCGACGGCCGCCGTCGCCCTCGTGCTCGGCGCGGCCTCGGCCCTCCCGGCCTCGGCCGCCGGCGGATCCGCCGCGGAAGGCCAGATCGTGAACGCCGGCGCCGCCGGCACGGTCGCCAACAGCTACATCGTGATCCTGAAGGACTCCGCCGCCCGGTCCACCCTCGCGAGCGGCAAGTCCGTCGCCGAGCGGCACGGTGCGAAGATCGACAAGGTCTACCGCGCGGCCCTCAACGGCTACTCCATCGAAGCCTCGGAGTCCCAGGCCAAGAAGATCGCCGCCGACCCGGCCGTCGCGTCCGTGGTCCAGAACCGGACGTTCACCGTCGACGGCACCCAGCCCAACCCGCCGTCCTGGGGCCTGGACCGCGTCGACCAGCGGGCCCTCCCGCTGAACAGCAGCTACACCTACCCCGACAAGGCGGGCGAGGGCGTCACCGCGTACGTCATCGACACCGGCGTCCGGATCTCGCACAGCGACTTCGGCGGCCGTGCCTTCAACGGGTACGACGCCATCGACAACGACAACGTCGCCCAGGACGGCCACGGCCACGGCACGCACGTGGCCGGCACCGTCGGCGGCAACGCGTACGGCGTCGCCAAGAAGGCGAAGATCGTCGGCGTCCGGGTGCTCAACAACCAGGGCTCCGGCACCACCGCCCAGGTGGTCGCGGGCATCGACTGGGTGACCCAGAACGCGGTCAAGCCGGCCGTGGCCAACATGTCGCTCGGCGGTGGCGCCGACGCGGCGCTGGACACCGCGGTGCGGAACTCCATAGCCGCCGGCATCACGTACGCGGTCGCGGCGGGCAACGAGTCCACCAACGCCAACACCAAGTCCCCGGCCCGGGTCACCGAAGCCATCACGGTCGGCGCCACCACCAGCACGGACGCCAAGGCCAGCTACTCCAACTTTGGTGCCGTCCTGGACCTGTTCGCGCCGGGTTCCTCCATCGTCTCGGCGTGGAACACCAGCGACACCGCCACCAACAACATCTCCGGTACGTCGATGGCCTCGCCGCACGTCGCGGGTGCCGCCGCCGTCTACCTCTCGCAGAACCCGTCGAGCACCCCGGCCCAGGTGAGCACGGCACTCGTGAACGCCGCCACGCCGAACGTGGTCGGCAGCCCCGGCACCGGCTCGCCCAACCGCCTGCTGTTCGTCGGCGACGGGGGCACCACCCCGCCGCCCGGGAAGAAGTTCGAGAACGCCACGGACTTCGCGATCAACGACCACACCACCGTCGAGTCCCCGGTCACCGTGAGCGGGGTCGCGGGCAACGCCCCGGCCGCGCTGAAGGTCGCGGTGGACATCAAGCACACCTACATCGGTGACCTCAAGGTGGACCTGATCGCCCCCGACGGCACCGCCTACACCCTGCACAACCGCAGCGGCGGCAGCACCGACAACATCAACCAGACCTACACGGTCAACGCCTCCAGCGAGGTGGCCAACGGCACCTGGAAGCTGCGGGTGAACGACAACGCCAACATCGACACCGGCAAGATCGACCTCTGGTCGGTGGAGTTCTGACCAGCAGTGAACGAGTGAACGCGTGAGCGGATGAACGCGTGAACGAGTGAAGGCACGGCGGCGGGGGCGACCGATTCGGCGGTCGCCCCCGCTGCATGCTGTGACCGTGGGTAACGGGTTTGAGTGACCTCGCTTCATCACATCGAGTGAAACTCTGGCCCTTGCTTGCGGTGTACAACCGTCGGTTGCCAGGCTGTAGCTGTCTGTCAAGCTGATGGGAGTGGCCAGTGACTTTCGGTGAGCAGCCGGCCTATCTGCGCGTCGCCGGGGACCTTCGGCGGAAGATCGTCGATGGGTCCCTGCCCCCGCATACCCGGCTGCCCTCGCAGGCGCGGATCCGGGAAGAGTACGGGGTCTCCGACACGGTCGCGCTGGAGGCCCGCAAGGTCCTGATGGCCGAGGGGCTGGTCGAGGGCCGGTCCGGCTCCGGCACCTATGTCCGGGAGCAGCCCGTGCCGCGCCGGGTGTCCCGTACCGGATACCGCTCGTCCGCCGGCTCCACCCCCTTCCGGCAGGAGCAGGCGGAGGCCGGCGCCCGCGGCACCTGGGACTCCAGCAGCGAACAGACCGGCGCTCCGGCCGAGATCGCCGAACGGCTCGGCATCGCGCCGGGCGACCGGGTGATGCGCACCCGGTACGTCTTCCGGGACGCGGGCGAGGCGATGATGCTGTCGACGTCCTGGGAGCCGCTCGCGGTGACCGGCCGCACCCCGGTGATGCTGCCCGAGGAGGGCCCGCTCGGCGGCTGCGGGGTGGTCGACCGGATGGCCGCGATCGACCTGGTGGTGGACAACGTGGTGGAGGAGGTCGGCGCCCGCCCCGGCCTGGCCGAGGAACTCCTGGCGCTCGGCGGGGTCCCCGGCCATGTGGTCCTGGTCGTCGGCCGGACGTACTTCGCCTCCGGCCGTGCCGTCGAAACGGCCGACGTGGTCATCCCGGCAGACCGCTACCGCCTCTCCTACCACCTCCCGGTCCGCTAGCGGGGCGCGGTCGCGCCCCCTTCCCCGTCCCTTTCTGCGCAGCTCAACACCCGTTTCCCGGTGGGTTGTTCGCGCCCCGTGCACCGGCGCGCACGGCCCACTCGTACGCATGGCCGGATGCGTACGCCTGTGAGGTATCTCTTGGTGAAAACACATATCCGCTGAGTAAAGGTCGGGCGTAAGCTCAGGCATATGCGCAATGCGGTTTCCTGGGCAGGTACGTCGGCGGAGGGTGAAGCGCGATGAACGACAGCGGTGCCCTGCTCCCGTGGCTGGTCATACGGCAGGACGACAACGGCAACCGCTACCGGGTGGGCCGGTACGCCACCCGGGCCGAGGCCCAGAAGGTCGTCGACAGCCTCGACGACCGCGGACACAAGCAGCTGTACTGGGTCGAGCGGATCGGACAGACCGCCACCGCAAACTGAGCACCAGCACCCAACGGGTCCGCACCACCCGTGACATAGGCTCCGCCCATGACTGTACGCGTGGTCGTGGGCGGAGCCCTTTGTCATGACGGGCGCCTGCTGGCCGCCCGGCGCAGTACCCCGCCGGAGCTGGCGGGCCGCTGGGAACTGCCCGGCGGCAAGGCCGAACCGGGGGAGAGCGTCCCCGAGGCGCTGGTGCGCGAACTGCGCGAGGAGCTCGGGGTGGAGACCGAGCCGCTGGAGCGGATCCCCGGGGAATGGCCCGTCAGGCCCGGGCTGGTCCTCCAGGTGTGGACCGCCCGGCTGCTGTCCGGTGAGCCCGAAGCGCTGACGGAGCACGACAAGGTGCGCTGGCTCGCCCCCGCGGAACTCGACTCGGTCGACTGGCTCGACCAGGACCGCCCGGCGGTCGCCGAGATCGGCCGCCGGCTGCGCGCCGCCGCGCCCCGGTAACCGCCCCGCGCATCGCCCCGGGAGTCCGCACATCCGGAGTCCGGGGGTTCCCGGGGGCGCATGGGGGGCGCGCTGTAGGCCGTACGTGCCACAGTGCGCCGGTGGTCGCGGTTCCGGGCGGTAGAGGCACCCGATATCGGGTATGTCGTAATTGTCCCCATCTCGTCCCTGAAGAACCGCACTGGGGTCCGTTGCCGGCCCGGGAAGTGATCGGCGTGATCGAGACAGACGGCGACTCCGCCGAATGGGCCTTTCCCGCCGAACCGGGTGCCGTCCGCACCGCCCGTCACGCGGTGCTCGGAAAACTCCGCGCCTGGGGCCTGGACTCCGTCTGCGATGTGACCGTCCTGCTGGTCAGCGAGCTGGTCACCAACTCCCTGCGGTACGCCTCCGGCCCCATCGGCGTCCGGCTGGTACGGCAGGATCAGGCCACCACGGCCCCCGCCGGCCGCCCCGCCCTGCTCGTGGAGGTTTCGGATCCGCTTCCGGATCCGCCCCGCGAGCGGGCCGCCGCCCCCGATGACGAAGGCGGCCGTGGACTCCACCTGGTGGCCGTCTCGGCACAGCGCTGGGGAACCCGGCACGGGAAGACGGGCAAGACAGTGTGGTTCGAATTGGCTCTTCCTGGTGAGTAACAAGAGGAAGGGCGGCAGGGGATCCCCTCGGACGCGGTCCGGGGGACAGCGCACAGGCTGGCTCAAAACGACCGAGACCTTGCTGTGATCGTGAACGCCGTGCGAGCCATGCCCGTGGTGCTGAATACTTCGGTCATGGCCGGTCCGGTTGCGGTGAGCTGGAGGGGACGGTCGCGTGAGCGAAATACCTGCGCAGGCACATCAGGCCCGAGTGCCCCGGGAGACCTGGCACGACTCCCTGTGGCACAGCAGTCCGCCTGGCTCGATCTATGACTACATAAAGGTCGCGTCCTTCTCGATCGGCCCCGACGGGCTCATCGACCAGTGGAGCCTGCGCGCCGAGGAACTCTTCGGGCTGACCGCCGCCCAGGCCGTGGGCCGCGACCCGGTCGACGCCTTCATGCCCCCCGAACTGAGGGCAGGCGGCCACCGCAAGGTGGCCGAGATCCTCGACGGCAAGGAATGGACCGGTCTCATCCCCTTCCGCATCCCCGGTGGGAAGGGCGCCCACGGCGTGGCCGAGATCTATGTGATGCCCACCGAGACCGAGACAGCCGAGCGGGCCGCACTCTGCGTGGTGGTCGACGTCCGCGCGCTCCGGCGGATCGAATCCGATCTCGCCGCGTCACAGGCGATATTCGGTCAATCTCCCTTCGGCTTCCTGCTCTTCGGCACGGACCTCACCGTCCAGCGGGCCAACCGCCGCTTCGCCACCGTCTTCGGCGGAGCCGTCGAGGACCACCGCGGGCGTACCGTCCACGACTACCTGCCCCCGCGCGAGGCCGACCGGATGACCAGCGCCCTCCGGCGGGTCCTGGAGACCGGCGAAGCCGTCACCGACCTCCAGATCAGCGGCTCCGCCCCCGGCAGCCGCGAACACCGGCACTGGTCCATCAACCTCTACCGGGTCCACGGCGGCACCGGTCTTCCCATCGGCGTCGCCGGCCTCGGCACCGATGTCACCCGCCGCCACCTCGCCGCCCGCGAAGCCGCCGGCGTCCGCCGCAACCTCGCCCTCCTCAACGAGGCCGGCCACCGCATCGGCAACTCCCTCGACCTGGAGACCACCGCCCGCGAACTCCTCGACGTCACCGTCCCCGGCTTCTGCGACCTCGCCTCCGTCGACCTCTACCAGGGGCTGCTCCTCGGCGACGACGACCGACCCGCCAGACCGCAGGGCCCCGGCCTCCCCAGCCTCCCCGGCTGCGGCTCCCGCCGCGCCCCGTCCGCGCCGCTCCGCCGCGTCGCCTTCGCCAGCGCCGTCTCCGACGCACCGCTCTCCGGCCCGCCGGTCGCCGTGGGCGAAACCCACCGCTACCCTGCCGCCTCACCCGGCGCCCTCGCCCTGCGCACCGCCCGCCCCCGGCTGATCGAAGCCGGCGGCGCCGAAGACCTCGTCCAGTCCACCCTCGTCGTCCCCCTGGTCGCCCACGACACCGTCGTCGGCCTCGCCCAGTTCTCCCGTACGAAGGGCAGCGAGCCCTTCGGCGAACGCGACCGGGCCGTCGCCGTGGAGCTCGCCGCCCGGGCCGCCGTCTGCATCGACAACGCCCGCCTCTACCGGCGCGAACACGAACGCGCCCTGATCCTCCAGCGCAGCCTGCTGCCCCCGGGAGACCCGGAGGCCGCCGGCCTCGACATCGCCTGCCGCTACCTGCCCGGCAACGCGGCCACCGAGGTCGGCGGCGACTGGTTCGACGTCATAGAACTCCCCGGCCACCGCACCGCCCTGGTCGTCGGCGACGTCATGGGCCGCGGCCTGCGCGCCGCCGTCGCCATGGGCGAACTCCGCACCGCCGTCCGCACCCTGGCCCTGCTGGACCTCGAACCGGCCGAGGTCCTCTCCGCCCTCGACGAGGTCGCCCGCGGCCTCGGCGCGCCCGGCGGCACCCAGCAGGCCTCCCGGGCCGCCCTGCACTCCCGGGACGCCGACCTCTCCGAGGTCTACCTCGCCACCTGCGTCTACGCCGTCTACGACCCGGTCACCCGGCGCTGCACCATCGCCAACGCCGGCCATATGCCCCCGGTCCTGGTGGAACCCGGTGAACCCGGCAGCGCACCCCGCCCCGGACTGCTCCTCGAAATCCCGCCCGGCATGCCGCTCGGCGTCGGCGGCGAACCCTTCGAGGAGGTCGAGGTGGAACTCCCCGAAGGCGCCCTGCTCGCCCTCTACACCGACGGACTCGTCGAATCCCGCGACCACCCGCTCGAAGAGGGCCTGCGCGGCCTGCGCGAAGCCCTCGCCGACCCGGTCCGCCCCCTGGAGGACGTCTGCGACCACGTCCTCGCCACCCTCGACACCCGGCACGGGGAGGACGACATCGCCCTGCTCATGGCCCGCGTCCAGGGCCTGCCCACGGACGCGGTCGGCGACTGGCAGCTGCCCCGCGAGGCCCGCTCGGTGGGCCGCGCCCGCGAACTCGCCCGCACCAAACTCCCCGCCTGGGGCCTGGAAGGCCTCCTCGACACCACCGAACTGCTGGTCAGCGAACTGGTGACGAACGCCCTCCGCTACGGCGAGGGCGAGATCCGGCTCCGGTTGCTGCTGGACCGCACCCTGGTCTGCGAGGTCTGGGACGCCAACCTGGCCCAGCCGCGCCGCCGCCGCGCCCGCGACACCGACGAAGGAGGCCGCGGCCTCCAACTGGTCGGCCTCCTCTCGGCCGGCTGGGGCACCCGCCGCACCCACCGCGGCAAGACCGTCTGGTTCGAACTGCCCCTGCCCGGGGCCGGGACGGAACCCGTCACGGAACTCTCGGCGGAGCAGCTGCTGAACATGTACGGCTGAGCCCCCGGGCCCGCCGGCGTTCGAGGCGCGGGGTCCGGGGCGGAATCCCGCCCCGGACCCCGGCTACGCCGCGCGCCCGGACTTCAGCGCCGCCAGGCGAGCCTCGATCTCGGAGCTCCGCCCCAGATCGTCCAGCGACTCGAACTGGGCGTCCAGCGAGGACGCCGCCAGCTCGGACTTGCCCAGCGCAATGGCCTCCTCCCGGCGCACCTTCTCCTCGAACCGGTGCAGCTCACTGGTGGGATCCAGGACATCGATGTTCTTCACCGCGTCCATCATCGTGTTCTGCGCCCGCGCGGTCTGTGCACGCGCCACCAGCTCGTCCCGCTTCGCCTGGAGCTCGGTCAGCTTGTTCTTCATCGAGTCCAGGCCGGCCTTCAGCCGGTCGACCACCTCCGTCTGCGCGGCGATCACCGGCTCGGCGGACTCCGCCTCGTTCTCCGACTGCAACTGCCGCCCCAGCGCGACCTTCGCCAGGTTGTCGAACCGGTCCGCCTCCGCCGCCGAGCCGGAGGAGCGCAGCTCGTCCGCCTTCCGGCTGGCGGCCCTTGCCTTCTCGCCCCACTCGGCAGCCGCCTTCACATCCTCCTGGTGGTCCTGCTCCAGCATCCGCAGATTGCCGATCGTGGTCGCGACCGCCTGCTCCGCCTCCGAGATGTTGTTCGTGTAGTCCCGGATCAGCTGGTCCAGCATCTTCTGCGGGTCCTCCGCCTGGTCCAGCAGCGCGTTGATGTTGGCCTTGGCGAGCTGGGTGACCCGGCCGAGGATGGTCTGCTTGCTCATACGTGCTGCTCCTTGCCCGATGACGATGAATGGAGAGTCAGAAACGGCCGCCGCCGCCCATCCGGCCCCGGGTGCCGCCGCCCCCGAAGGAGCCCGGACCGGGTCCGAAGCCGCCGCCCCCGAAACCCCCGCCGAACCCGCCGCCGGACCCGCCGCCGAAACCGCCCCCGCCCCGCCCGGCCCCGCGGAGGATCTCGCCGAGGATGATCCCGCCGAGCACCGCACCGCCCATCCCACCGCCCCCGCGCTGCCGGCCCGCGTACGGGTTCTCGTACGCCCTCACGTCCTGCTCGGCCAGCCGCTGCGCCTCCCGGGCCAGCGCATCGGCCCGCTGGGCCTCGGCCAGGGCGCCCGCCGCATCCGACCCGGCCAGCGTCGTGGACCGCTCCAGATGCCGCTGCGCCTCCGCGAGCCGGGTGCGGGCCGTACTGCCCACCGCACCCCGGCTGGTGGTGATGTAGTCCGTGGCCGCCCCGATCGCACTGCGCGCCCCGAGCCACGCCTGGTCCAGCAGGGTCCGCGCCCGCCGGTCCGCCGTCTCCCGCTCCCGGGCCCCGGCCAGCGCCTCGTCCAGCGCCGCGTCCGCCTCCTCCACCCGGCGCAGCGCGTCGATCGGGTCGTACCGGCCGCCGCCTGCACCTGCACCTGCACCTCCGCCGCCGCCCGCCCGCTCCTGCCGTACGCCGGCAAGCACCGCCTCCGCCCGCCCGATCCGGCCGCGCAGATCCGCCGTCGACACCCCTTCCGGGGTGCCGGTGAGCAGCCCGCGGGCATCGGCCAGATCGGTCTCCGTCTCGGTCAGCGCACCGTCGAGCTTCCCGGCTGCCTCCGCCAGCTCCTGCGCCCGCCGCTCCACCGCATCCACCAGCGTGGCCGCCTGGTCCACCGCACCCTCCGCGGCCCGCACGTGCACTGCCGCCCGGCCGTTGTCGCCCGCATCGAGCGCGGCCCGTGCCTCGGTGAGACTGGTGGTGGCGAACAGCAGCCGGTCCTCGGCCTGCTCCGGGTTCGAGGCCACCGGTGCCGCCGCCGAATCGGCGTACCGGCCGGTCAGGGCCGTCAGTGTCGCCTTGGCTGTGGTGGTCCGGCCGGTCAGCGCCCGGAAGCGCGACTCGACCGTCGCCAGCGCCTGCGGGGCGTTCTGTTCCAGGGCGCGCAGCCGGTCGAACGCGTCGGACTCGGCGTCCAGCCGCCGGCTGCCCTCGGAGCAGCGGGCCACGATCTCGTCCAGCATCCGCCGCCGGGTCGCATCGTCCTCCGGGTAGGCGTCGTCGAGCTGCTGCCGCAGCCGGAAGGCATGGGTCAGCTCGTCCTTGGCGTAGGCCACGGCCTCCTCGAAGGGCTGCACGGCCTCCTCGCCGAACTGCGCCGTGGCGAACCCCAGCTCCTCGGTGCTGGTGCGGACCGCGTCGTCCGTCTCCACCAGCAACGCCTTGGCCTTGGCGTCCAGCTCGGGCAGCGGCAGACCGCCGGCGGCCTGGGCACCCCAGCCGGCCGGGGCCGCACCGGGTCCGCCGTCGCCGCCGTCGGCCCGGCCCTTGCGGCGCTTGCTGCGGGTGTACGCGTACACGCCCAGCGCGCCGGCCGCCCCGACCGCGACCACCGGCAGGACGAAGTCCCCGGTCCCGTGCTCCCCGCCGGGCTGGTCACCGCCGGGGTTCGCCGGGCCGGGGGTGAGGGTGGGGACGGGGACCGGCTGTCCGCCGAGGACGGCGTTGTAGCCGTTCGCGGCACCGATCGCGGCGCCCGGCCAGTCGTTCTGCCGCAGAGCGGGCTCGATGGCGGTCCGGGCGACCGTGGCGAGCTGCTCCTCGGTGAAACCGGAGTCGACATCGGCCGAATAGGCGTACTGGCGGGCGCCGGTCGCGACGGCGAGCAGCACATCGTTCTGGCCGAGCCCGTTGCGCTGGGCCGTGGCGTCCGCCCAGCTCTGGGCGGACCGCCCGGAGAAATCGCGTACGTAGGCGACGAACAGCTGGATCCGCCGGTCGGCGTACAGCTTGTCCAGGGCTGCGGTGACGGCATCCTTCCGGTCGTCCAGCGCGCCGACCCGGTCGGTGATCTGGCCCTCGGAGGAGAGGGTGATGGGGTCGTCGGCCCGGGCCTGGGGCGCAACCGCCATCGCGACCGCCGCCGCCCAGGCGAGGAGCACCAGCAGCGCCGGCAGCGCCGGCAGGGCACGGAACGCCG
This sequence comes from Streptomyces venezuelae, assembly GCF_008642295.1. Classification (GTDB taxonomy): domain Bacteria; phylum Actinomycetota; class Actinomycetes; order Streptomycetales; family Streptomycetaceae; genus Streptomyces; species Streptomyces venezuelae_C. Next base: position 4,736,927 of record NZ_CP029190.1, read on the forward strand.
CGGGGGCGGGCGTACGGCGCTTCGGCGGATTCACATTTCGGAGAGTATGGGGGGTTTTGTGGCACCGCACCCGGAGGTGATCACGGGGTGTTACCGGGGGTGGGGTGGAGCGGGGAGGCCCGCCCCACCCCACCCGTTCAGGAAGATCGGCGCGGGATCTTGGAGCTCAGCCAGACCAGGGGGTCGTACTTGCGGTCGACCGCGCGTTCCTTCAGGGGGATCAGCGCATTGTCGGTGATCTTGATGCCCTCCGGGCAGACCTCGGTGCAGCACTTGGTGATGTTGCAGTAGCCCAGGCCGTGTTCCTCCTGGGCCGTCCGCTTGCGGTCAAGGCCCGCTTGGGACGCGGCGTCGAGCGGGTGCATGTCCAGTTCGGCGACCCGCATCAGGAAGCGGGGGCCGGCGAAGGCCGGCTTGTTCTCCTCGTGGTCGCGCACCACATGGCAGGTGTCCTGGCACAGGAAGCACTCGATGCACTTCCGGAACTCCTGTGAGCGGTCGACGTCGACCTGCTGCATCCGGTACTCGCCCGGTGCCACCCCCTGCGGCGGCACGAAGGACGGGATCTCACGCGCCTTCTGGTAGTTGAAGGACACGTCCGTGACCAGGTCGCGGATGACCGGGAAGGCCCGCAGGGGGGTGATCGTCACCAGCTCGTCGCGGGAGAAGGTGGACATGCGGGTCATGCACATCAGGCGCGGCCGGCCGTTGATCTCCGCGCTGCACGAACCGCACTTGCCCGCCTTGCAGTTCCAGCGGACCGCCAGGTCCGAGGCCTGGGTGGCCTGCAGCCGGTGGACGATGTCCAGGACCACCTCGCCCTCGTGCACCTCGACGGTGAAGTCCGTCAGCTCCCCGCCGTCCGCATCGCCCCGCCAGATCCGGAAGCGCGCGTCGTAGCCAGTGCCGGTACCGGTTGCAGTCACTCGTACAGCTCCTCTTCGGCGAGGTACTTGACCAGCTCTTCCTTCTCGAAGAGGGCCAGCAGGTCGGGGCGGATGGGCTCGGTACGGGTGCGGACCAGGCGGATGCGGTCGGCGGCCGGGTCGGCGGGGGTCGGGTCGACGGGGTGGCAGACCAGGTTGACCGGCCGCCAGTCGCGGTCCATCGCCGGGCAGTCCTCGCGGGTGTGGCCGCCGCGGCTCTCGGTGCGCTCCAGCGCGGCCCGGGCCACGCATTCGCTGACCAGCAGCATGTTCCGCAGGTCCAGGGCCAGGTGCCAGCCCGGGTTGAACTGGCGGTGCCCCTCGACCCCGGCGCGGGCGGCACGGACCCGCAGGGCCCGCAGCCGGCCGAGGGCCTGCTGCATCTCGCCCTCCCGGCGGATGATGCCCACCAGGTCGTTCATGGTCTGCTGGAGCTCCTGGTGGAGGGTGTACGGGTTCTCCGCGCCCTCGTCCGCGTGGAAGGGGGCCAGGGCCTCGGCCGCCGCCTCGTCCACCTGGGACTGCGAGACCGCGGGCCGGGCGCGCTCCGCCGCGTGTTCCGTCGCGTACTCCGCCGCGTGCTGCCCCGCCCGGCGGCCGAAGACGAGCAGGTCGGAGAGGGAGTTGCCGCCCAGGCGGTTCGAGCCGTGCATGCCGCCGGCCACCTCCCCGGCCGCGAACAGGCCCGGTACGCCGACGGTGGCGGCGGTGTCGGAGTCGACCGCGATCCCGCCCATCACGTAGTGGCAGGTCGGGCCGACCTCCATGGGTTCGGCGGTGATGTCCACGTCCGCCAGTTCCTTGAACTGGTGGTACATCGACGGCAGCCGGCGCTTGATCTTCTCGGCCGGCATCCGGGTGGACACGTCCAGGTAGACGCCGCCGTGCGGGGTGCCCCGGCCCGCCTTGACCTCGGAGTTGATGGCGCGGGCCACCTCGTCGCGGGGGAGCAGTTCGGGGGGCCGCCGGTTGTTGTCCGGGTCCTCGTACCAGCGGTCGCCCTCGGCCTCCGACTCGGCGTACTTCTCCTTGAAGACGTCCGGGACGTAGTCGAACATGAACCGCCGGCCCTCGCTGTTGCGCAGGACGCCGCCGTCGCCGCGGACGGACTCCGTGACGAGGATGCCCTTGACCGACGGGGGCCAGACCATGCCGGTCGGGTGGAACTGCACGAACTCCATGTTGAGGAGCGGCGCCCCGGCGAGGAGGGCCAGGGCGTGGCCGTCGCCGGTGTACTCCCAGGAGTTGGAGGTGGTCTTGAAGGACTTGCCGATGCCACCGGTGGCCAGCACGACGGCCGGGGCCTCCAGGACGAAGAAACGGCCGGATTCGCGTTCGTAGCAGAAGGTGCCCGAGACCTTCTCGCCGTCCTTCAAGACACGGGTGACCGTGCATTCCTGGAAGACCTTCAGGCGGGCCTCGTAGTCCCCGTACTCCGCGAAGTCCTGCTGCTGGAGCTGGACGATCTTCTGCTGGAGGGTGCGGATCAGCTCCAGGCCGGTCCGGTCGCCCACATGGGCCAGCCGCGGGTACTCGTGGCCGCCGAAGTTGCGCTGGGAGATCCTCCCGTCGGGCGTGCGGTCGAACAGCGCGCCCCAGGTCTCCAGTTCCCAGACCCGGTCCGGTGCCTCCTTCGCGTGCAGCTCGGCCATCCGCCACTGGTTGAGGAACTTCCCGCCGCGCATGGTGTCGCGGAAGTGGACCTGCCAGTTGTCGCCCTCGTTGACATTGCCCATGGAGGCGGCGATGCCGCCCTCGGCCATCACCGTGTGGGCCTTGCCGAACAGGGACTTGCAGATCACCGCGGTACGGGCACCCCGCTCGCGGGCCTCGATCGCGGCACGCAGCCCGGCGCCTCCCGCGCCGACCACGACCACGTCCCACTGCTGCCGGTCGACTTGAGCCATGTCAGAAGATCCTCGGGTCGGTGATCGCGCCGGTGGCGAGCAGGTACACGTACAGGTCGCAGAGCGCCACGCTGACCAGTGAGGCCCAGGCCAGCTGTGCGTGACGGGAGTTGAGCTTCCCGGCCCATCCCCACATCCGGTAGCGCACCGGGTGCTTCGAGAAGTGCCGCAGCCGGCCGCCGATGATGTGCCGGCAGGAGTGGCAGGACAGGGTGTACGCCCAGATCAGCACGCTGTTGGCGAGGAAGATCAAGGTGCCGAGGCCCATGTGGCCCCACTCGTACTGATCGTTTCGGAAGGTCAGCACGGTGTCGTAGGTGAGGATGGCCGCGACCGGCACCGCCGCGTAGAAGAAGTAGCGGTGCATGTTCTGGAAGATCAGCGGGAAGCGGGTCTCACCGGTGTACTTCGCGTGCGGTTCGGCGACCGCGCAGGCCGGGGGCGAGGCCCAGAAGCCCCGGTAGTAGGCCTTGCGGTAGTAGTAGCAGGTCAGCCGGAAACCGAGCGGGAAGACCAGGATCAGCAGGGCGGGGGAGAGGACCCACCAGCTGCCGAAGATCTCCCAGTTGGGGCCGTCCTTCATGGGGACGCAGTTCTCCGCCAGACAGGGCGAGTAGAACGGCGAGACGTACGGTGCCGCGTAGTAGTCGGCGTTCGCGAAGGCCCGCCAGGTCGAGTAGACGATGAAGGCGAGCAGTCCGGCCGCGGTGGCGGCGGGGGCCAGCCACCAGCGGTCGGTGCGAAGGTGCCGGGCCGCGATCGCGGCCCGGGAGGCGTCCTGGACGCCGGTCAGCTGACGGGGTGGTTCAGTGCCTGTGGCCAAAGGGAACTCCGGGAGGAGTGGTCAGGGGTGGCCCAGGAGACCCAGCCGCCGGTCGGTGGGCGGCTGGGCCTGATGGGGTGCGTGTGTTCGGTTGGTGATGCCGTGATGCTGTGAATCCGTGGTGCTCGGCGGGTGGCCGGTCAGGGTGCGCGGCGATCTCGGGCGCCGAGGCCCTCGTCGTCGGTGTCCGTCCACAGCGCGTTGTCGTACGGCGTGTCCGGGATGGAGACCATCCGGGACGCGTCCGGCGCCTTGGGGGCGGTCGGTGCTTGCCTGGCGACGTCCTGCTCCAGCCGCTCGACCGAGCGGATCAGATCGTTCAGGTTGCGCCGTACGGCCGTCAAATCGTCCTGCAGGGACATGACTTGCCCTCACTTCCGCAGGTTGCGGTGGCAACGCTCATGTGCGCCTGCGAGTGTTGCGCCTCACGTCCCCTGTTGTGAAGGGACGTGCAGCGATTACGGGCGCGCAGGCGCAATCTGTGCGCCCCTCCCCGCACCTATTTTCGTCCCTCTTCCGGAGGAATGCCCGTCCGCCCCGGTCGCGGGATTGGTCCGCACGGGTGGGGTTCGCGGCGTGGCGCGGGCCGGCTGCGGGAGCTGCGGGCGGCCGTGGATTTCAGTGGGTTTCGACATCAGTGTGATCAGCTCCATATACCGCCATACGTGATCACGTACGCGAACCCGTACGCCCCGCCCGCCCCGGAGGTACCACCCATGTCCCAGAGCCAGAGAAGGCGTAGATCCATGGCTTCCATGGCGCTGCTGACCTCGGGCGTCCTGGCGCTGCCGCTGCTCGCCGGCTGCAGCTCCGGCGAGGACGAGGGCGGCGCCGTCGCCGCCGGCCCGGACATCGCGACCACCGCCCGGGAACTGGTGGCCGACGGGGGTGTGGTGCGCTGGGCGGTGGACTCGCTGCCGGAGACCCTGAACACCTTCCAGGCCGATGCCGACGCGACCACCTCCCGGATCGCAGGGGCGGTGCTGCCGCAGCTCTTCGTGCTGGACGAGAAGGGCCGGCCGGTGGCCAATCCGGACTACCTGGAGAAGGCGGAGATCGTCGAGCGCGAGCCCAAGCAGGTCGTGCTGTACAAGCTCAATCAGCAGGCGGTGTGGAGCGACGGCCGGGAGATCGGGGCGCCCGACTTCCTCGCCCAGTGGCGGGCGCTGAACGGCAAGGACTCGGCGTACTGGACGGCCCGCAACGCCGGCTACGACCGGATCGAGAAGATCGAGCGCGGCGCCAGCGACCTGGAGGTCAAGGTCACCTTCGGGAAGCCGTACGCCGACTGGCAGTCGCTGTTCACCCCGCTCTACCCGAAGCAGGTCACCGGGACCCCGGACGCCTTCAACGAGGGGGCCCGGGGAACGCTGAAGGTGACCGCCGGGCCCTTCACCCTCGGCACGATCGACAAGAAGACCGGGACCGCGGCCCTGTCCCGGAACCCGCGCTGGTGGGGCCGGCCGGCCAAGCTGGACACGCTGGTCCTGACCGCCGTACCGAGGGCCGGCCGGCCGTCGGCGCTGGCGGCCGGGACGGTGGACCTGGCCGAGGTCGACCGGGCGGGCGCGGACCGGATCGCGAAGGCCCACCGGGAGGCCGCCCAGAAGGCCGCCCAGAAGACCGCCCCGGCCCACGGTCCCGCCGCCGACCTCACCGTGGCCCAGGCCACCCGCTCCTGGGCGCTGGCCCACGGGGCGGACCAGGAGAAGGCGGCGGAGGAGCAGGAGGCCCGGAGGAAGGCCGCCGCCGCGGTGCAGAAGTACGCCGACGAGCAGGTGGCGCTGCGCCGCTTCACGGTGCGCAAGTCCCTGGAGCCCGTGTACACGCAGCTGGCGCTGAACGGGGCGTCCGGGCCACTGGCCGACGAGCGGGTGCGGCGGGCGGTGGCCCGCGCCCTGGACCGGCAGGCGCTGGCCGAGATCGTGCTGAAGCCGCTGGGGCTGCCGGCGAAGCCGGTGGGCAGCCACCTGGCCCTGGCGGGCCAGCGGGCGTACGCCGACAACAGCGGCGCCCTGGGGGACCAGGACACCCAGGCGGCCCAGGCGCTGCTCGCGGACGCGGGCTGGCGCAAGGGCGGCAAGGTCACCGTGCCGGCGGGCACCAAGGCGGGCGGCGAGTCGGAGAAGAAGGACGACGAGAAGCGGCCCCCGGGGCCGGGCACCGGCAACGACGGCCTGTACATCGTGGGCCAGGACGACGAACGCAACGGCGACCTGCCGGCAGCGGCCCGCCGGGCGCCGCTGCCGGGCGGGCTGCGGGCCATGGGTGCGCCCGCGTGGCAGCGGACCGCCGCCGCGGCTCCGCGGGCCGTACCGGCCGCGCTGGCGCGGACCGCTCCGGCCTTCGGGTTCGCGGTCGCGGCGCCGGCACCGGCGGCGGCATGGGCCTGGGCGCCGGCCGCGGCGGCCGGCCGGGACGACGGGGCCAACGGCGCCCGCCCGCCGAAGGCCCTCGCCAGGCCCGCGGAGCCCGGTGACCAGTCCGGGCCGGAGGGCAGCAGCGGGGAAGGCCTGCCGGTGGAGGAGGCGGTGCCCGAGGGCGGCCTGTACGCCCCCGACGGGGAGATCGTCGACGCCGACGGGTTCGCGGTGGGCACCGAGACCGCCGAGGAGCCGCCGGCCGGCCTCGCCCCGGCCCCGCTCGCCGATCAGCAGGACGCCCCGATGCTCACCCAGGCGGACGCCTTGGACGACGGCAAGCGCAATCCGGTCCGGGACGGCCGGGCGCCGGAGGCCGCGGCGGGGGAGGCCGCGGCGGCGGACGGAGCGGAGACCAAGGCCAGCGGGGCACCCGCGGCTCCCGCCAAGCAGGCGGCGCAGAACTCCGCCGCGACCGTCCTCGCCAAGGACGGCAAGCCGCTGAATCTGCGGTTCGTGCTCCCCTCCGGCCCCGGCTCGGAGTCGCTGCGGGCGGTCGGCGAGCGGATCGCCGGGATGCTCCGCACCCTCGGCATCGGCACGGAGCTGACCAAGGTCGCCGACGAGAGCTTCTTCAAGGACCACATCGCCTCCGGCCAGTACGACCTGGCCCTGTACTCCTGGCCCGCCACCGCCTTCCCCGCCACCGACGCCCGGCCGATCTTCGCCAAGCCGGAGCCGGCCGCGGACGGCTCGCTGCTGGTCGAGCAGAACTACACCCGGGTCGGCACCGACCACATCGACCAGCTCTTCGACCAGGCGCTCGGCGAGCTCGACGAGGACCAGGCCCGGGAGCTGATGAAGAAGGCCGACGCCCGGATCTGGGCGGCTGCCGGATCGATTCCTCTCTACCAGCGGCCCGAGCTGGTCGCCGCCAAGACCGGCCTGGTCAACGCCGGCGCCTTCGGCCTCGGCTCCCCCCGCTACCAGGACATCGGCTGGAAGAAGCCCGCCCCGGCCAAGGAAAAGAACGCGAAGAAGTAGTGGCGGCCCCGTGGAGACGGGGTGAACTCACGGGTCACTAGCTCAGATGTGACTCAATTCGCTTGCCCGCCGGATGCCCGGCGGGCAAGGTCGTACCTGCCCATTGACCCGGCATTTCCCCGTGGTTCCCGGCCCCCGTCCCGGGCCCCCTCCCCACCCCGATCCTCATCCGTACGGCCTCTTGACAGACCCCCCGGCAGGCGGTTCCCGCCACGCGACGTACCATGGGGTAAGGCCGTGGCAGGTTTTCCGCCCGGCAGAGGCTCGCGTACCAGGCCGTACGCGACGCCATCCACGATCCCGGGAGAAGCGCCGAAGTGCCCACGCGCCACGACATCCGTAACGTCGCCATCGTCGCCCACGTCGATCATGGCAAGACGACCATCGTCGATGCCATGCTCAAGCAGGCCGGTGCCTTCGCCGCCCACCAGCAGCTCGACGACCGCATGATGGACTCGAACGACCTGGAGCGTGAGAAGGGCATCACGATCCTCGCCAAGAACACGGCGGTGAAGTATCACCCCAAGGACGGCGGGGCCCCGATCACGATCAACATCATCGACACCCCCGGCCACGCCGACTTCGGTGGCGAGGTCGAGCGCGGTCTGTCGATGGTCGACGCCGTCGTTCTGCTGGTGGACGCCTCCGAGGGTCCGCTGCCCCAGACCCGCTTCGTCCTCCGCAAGGCGCTCCAGCAGCGGAAGCCGGTCATCCTCTGCATCAACAAGACGGACCGCCCGGACTCCCGGATCGACGAGGTCGTCAACGAGACCTACGACCTGTTCCTGGACCTGGACGCCGACGAGGACCAGATCGAGTTCCCGATCGTCTACGCCTGCGGCCGTGACGGCATCGCCTCGCTGACCAAGCCGGAGGACGGCACCGTCCCCGCCGACAGCGAGAACCTGGAGCCGTTCTTCTCCACCATCCTGGAGCACGTCCCGGCCCCGGTGTACGACGAGGAGGCCCCCCTCCAGGCCCACGTCACCAACCTGGACGCCGACAACTTCCTCGGCCGTATCGCGCTGCTCCGCGTCGAGCAGGGCGAGCTCCGCAAGGGCCAGACGGTCGCGTGGATCAAGCGTGACGGCACCATCTCCAACGTCCGCATCACCGAGCTGATGATGACCGAGGCGCTCACCCGCAAGCCGGCCGAGGTGGCCGGCCCCGGTGACATCTGCGCGGTCGCCGGTATCCCCGACATCATGATCGGCGAGACCCTGGCCGACCCGGAGAACCCGATCGCCCTGCCGCTGATCACGGTGGACGAGCCGGCCATCTCCATGGTCATCGGCACCAACACCTCCCCGATGGTCGGCCGTGGTGGCTCCGGCAAGGGCGCGGACGCCAAGGCCGCGGTCAAGGACCGCAAGGTCACCGCCCGCCAGGTCAAGGACCGCCTCGACCGCGAGCTCATCGGCAACGTCTCGCTGCGCGTGCTCGACACCGAGCGCCCGGACGCCTGGGAGGTGCAGGGCCGCGGTGAGCTGGCGCTGGCGATCCTGGTCGAGCAGATGCGCCGCGAGGGCTTCGAGCTGACCATCGGCAAGCCGCAGGTCGTCACCAAGGAGGTCGACGGCAAGACGTACGAGCCGGTCGAGCGCATGACGATCGACGTGCCCGAGGAGCACATGGGCGCCGTCACGCAGCTCATGGGCGTCCGCAAGGGCCGGATGGACAACATGTCCAACCACGGTTCGGGCTGGGTCCGCATGGAGTTCGTGGTGCCGTCCCGCGGCCTCATCGGCTTCCGTACCGAGTTCCTGACCCAGACCCGCGGCACCGGCATCGGCCACTCGATCCACGAGGGTCACGAGCCGTGGTTCGGCCAGCTGGTCACCCGCAACAACGGCTCCCTGGTCGCCGACCGCGCCGGCGCGGTCACCGCGTTCGCGATGACCAACCTGCAGGAGCGCGGCGTGCTGTTCACCGACCCCGGCACCGAGGTGTACGAGGGCATGATCGTCGGCGAGAACTCGCGCGCCGACGACATGGACGTGAACATCACCAAGGAGAAGAAGCTCACCAACATGCGCTCCTCCTCGGCCGACACCTTCGAGGCGATCGTCCCGCCGCGCAAGCTGTCGCTGGAGCAGTCCCTGGAGTTCTGCCGCGACGACGAGTGCGTCGAGGTGACCCCGGAGGCCGTCCGCATCCGCAAGGTCGTCCTGGACCAGAAGGAGCGCTCGCGCACGGCGTCGCGCGCCAAGTCCGCCAAGTAGCCAGCAGCCGCTTGGTTTTACCGCGCGTTCACAGCCCCTCTGTCACGGTTCTCCGTGGCAGGGGGGCTGTTCGCATTTGTCAAACGGATTATCTCGTTCAGGTGTCCGCATAGCGACCGTCACACTCCGGAAGGTGTGCTAACAGTCCGTTTCGGGTGTGTCTGTCTCTGCTCGCTTTGTCCGGATTTCGGTTTTCTGACCTGGGTCGATGTTGTGAAAACGAGACCACTTAGATGTGGTTTACGGTCAGGCCGTCCCTGAGGATGGCTCCAATGAGCTCGGGTCAATGGGTCATGCACTGTGGGGAGTGCCGACTCACGAGCACACTTGGGGTACTGGAGATCTAGCCGTCAGGGGTGTCGGCGATCCCTCTGAGTGCCCCTCACGTAGTGACAAGTGAACTCATGAGGAGGACCCCATGCGTGGTGCCAAAAGCGCCAACTGGGTCACGTGCGCGACTGTGATCGCTCTGGGGGCGACGCGATCGTGACCAGCCCTGCGCAGACTGAGGGTGCAGCAGCACCCAACGTCCTGGTCGAGGAGCCGTCCAAGGACGCCCCGAAGGCCAAGGACCCCGCCGGGCTGTCCCCTGGGCAGCTGATGTGGCGACGATTCAAGCGGGACAAGGCGGGAGTCATCTCCGCCTTCATCGTGATCTTCTTCTTCGCCGTTGCGCTGCTGGCTCCGCTGATCGCCAAGGTGTACGGGAAGGATCCGTACACCCTCTACGGTCAGAAGAACCCTGAACTCCTCGACGAGTTCAGCATGCCGACCGGTGTCTTCGGCGGCATGTCCGGGGACCACTGGTTCGGCATCGAGCCCGAGCTGGGCCGCGACGTGTTCACGCAGCTGCTCTACGGCATGCGCACGTCGATCTTCACGGCTCTGGTCGCGACGATCGTCATGGTCGCCGTGGGCGTGGTGATCGGCCTGGTCGGCGGGTACTACGGCGGAAAGACGGACTACTGGCTCGGCCGGTTCACCGACTTCCTGCTGGGTATCCCCAGCCAGCTGTTCTTCATCGCCTCGATGCCGGTGGTGGTGGCCGCCTTCGTCAACCCGGAGGAGGAGACTCCCACCTGGCTGCGTGCGACGGCGATCGTCACGGTCCTGTCGTTCCTCGGCTGGATGGGTCTGTCCCGTCTGATCCGGGCCGCGACGCTCACCCTGCGCGAGCGGGAGTTCGTCGAGGCAGCGAAGATCGCGGGCGCGTCTCCGTGGCGGATCATCCGCAAGGAGCTGCTGCCCAACCTTGTGACGCCGATTCTCGTGCAGGCAACGCTCATGCTGCCCGCCACGATTCTCTCGGTGGCCTTCCTCTCCTTCGTGGGTGTCGGCTATGTCGAGCCCACTCCGGACTGGGGCCGGATGTTCTCCATCGGCGCCGGTATTTACGAGCTGGACCCGGCGTACATGTTCTTCCCGGGTATTGCGATGGTCGTCTTCGTGGTGGCCTTCAACCTGCTCGGCGACTCGGTACGAGACGCCTTCGACCCCAAGTCCGGACGCTGACGTCACTGCAGCGGGACAGCTGCCGCCCCTACGCACAGAGCTGATCGTGCGGCAGGCAGCACAGTTGGATCACTACTGACAGATAGGTACTCATCACCATGAGCATCTTCGGCACGCGCAAGGCGCGCGCGATCGTCGTCGCTGTTGCGGCGGGCTCGCTTGCCCTCACCGCCTGCGGTGGCAACAACAACAACTCCGGTTCCAAGGACAAGGGCAAGACCAAGGACGACGCGGCCAAGCAGTCCGCCGCCGTTGTCCTCGGCGACGCCAAGGCGTCCACGGGCCCGGCCGCCCCGGTTGAGGGTGCCCGCCCCGGCGGCACCATCTCCGTTTACCAGACGGACGACTTCTCCCACCTGGACCCGGCCCAGAGCTACGTCTCCGACGCCCGTCTCCTGGGCCGGCTGCTGCACCGCGGCCTGACCCAGTACCAGGAGGACGCGAGCGGCAAGCTCACCGTCGTCGGTGACATCGCCACCGACTCCGGCAAGACCACCGATGGCGGCAAGACCTGGACCTACACGCTGAAGGACGGCGTGAAGGACCAGAACGGCAACGTCATCACCTCTGCCGACATTCGTCACACGGTCGAGCGCCTCTACACGCCGTTCGTCACCGACGGCCCGGTCTACCTCCAGAACTGGCTGTCCGGCGCCGGCACCGAGTACCGCAAGGCGCTCCCGGAGGGCCCGTACAACGGTCAGCACCTGCCGAACGACGTCCTGGAGACCCCGGACGAGAAGACCGTCATCTTCAAGTTCAAGGAGCCGCAGGTCGACCTGCCGCAGGCCCTTGCGATGACCGGTTACTCCGTGGTGCCCGCCAAGGGCGACACCAAGGAGAAGTACGACACCGCTCCGGTTGCCGTCGGCCCGTACAAGATCGCCGACTTCAAGCCCGGCAAGGAAATGAAGCTCGTCAAGAACGAGAACTGGGACCCGAAGACCGACTCGGTCCGTCACCAGTACGTCGACGGCTTCAACATCACGTTCAACCAGGACGACGAGGCGCAGACCAAGGCGATCCTGGCCGACCGTGACGACGCCAAGAACATGATCCAGATGACCGGCACGGTCGCCACGACCCAGGTCCCGAACGTCGTCAACGACGCCGCGGCCAAGGCTCGTACGATCTCCGGCTACCAGCCCTACGTCTGGCAGCTGAACTTCAACCTTGACCGGATGAAGGACAAGAGGGTCCGTGACGCCATCGCCCTGGCGATGCCGAACCAGGCCGTCTTCCAGCCCGACGGCGGTGCCTACGGCGGTGAGGTCGCGACCGGCCTGATCGCCCCGACGGTTCCGGGCTTCGAGAAGGACTACGACCCCTTCGGCAAGGCGAAGAAGCCGCAGGGTGACATCGAGGCCGCCAAGAAGCTCATCAAGGAGGCCGGCGCCGAGGGCCTGAAGCTCACGTACGCCTACGCCAACACCCCGAAGCGCCAGAAGCAGGCCGTGGTCATCGCGGACCGGCTGAAGGAAATCGGCATCGACGTCCAGAAGAAGGAAATCGACGGCGCCACCTGGTACGAGCAGGTCGGCAAGGTCAACAACGGTCTGGACCTCTACATGACCGGTTGGGGCCAGGACTGGTCCTCCGCCTCCACCGTCATCCCGCCGCTGTACGACGGCAAGCAGCTGCAGGACGGTTCTTCGGTCTACTCGCACATCAACGACCCGAAGGTCAACGACGAGATCGCTCGCATCAAGAAGATCGTCGACCCGGCCGAGGCCCAGAAGGCCTGGACCGCGCTGCACCACGACATCGTGGAGCGCATCAACCCGGCTGCTCCGCTGTACTTCACCAAGTCGCTGCAGATCCAGGGCTCGAACGTCGGTGGCGCGCGCTACTCGAACGACCTGAGCGCGATCGACATCACCCGCGTGTTCCTGAAGAGCTAACACTCTCAGGCCGAAGCCCCGGGGGCTGTGCAGACGGCGGTCTGCGCATCCCCCGGGGCGCCGGTCCTCTCCCAACGACCCCTCACGCCGCCGTCCTGAGAGCAGCGACCCGCCATGCTTCAATTCCTTCTTCGCCGGACGTTCGGCGCAGTGCTGATCCTCTTCCTGATCAGCGCATTCACCTTCTTCATGTTCTTCGCCATCCCGCAGGACCCGGCTCTGCTGGCCTGTGGCAAGAACTGCACCCCGGACGCCCTCGCGGTGATCCACAAGAACATGGGCCTCGACAAGCCCGTTCCGGTGCAGTTCTGGGACTACATCGTCGGCATCTTCGCCGGACGTGACTTCTCCGTCGGCCGATGCGACGCCCCATGCTTCGGTGTTTCCTTCAACAACCAGCAGATGATCTGGGACACCCTCCTGGACCGTCTCCCGCTGACCATCTCGCTCTCCATCGGCGGCCTGATCGTCTTCCTGATCGTCGGCCTCGGCCTCGGCATGATCGCCGCCGCCCGCAAGGGCACCTGGATCGACAAGGTCGTCACCAGCGCCTCGCTGGTCCTGTCCTCGCTCCAGATCTACTTCCTGGGCCCGGTGGTCCTCGGCATCTTCGTCTACAGCACCGGCTGGCTGGAGAAGCCCAAGTACGTGCCGTTCTCGGAGAGCTTCGGCGGCTGGTTCATGGGCCTGCTGATCCCGTGGATGGTCATGTCCGTCATCTTCACGGCCAACTACACGCGTATGGCCCGCTCGACGATGATCGAACAGCTCCAGGAGGAGCACGTCCGGGCGGCCCGTGCCAAGGGCATGAGCAACCGCTACGTCTTCTTCCGCTACGCCTGGCGCGGCTCGCTCATCCCGATCGTGACCATCCTCGGCATCGACCTCGGCGCCCTGCTCGGCGGCGCGGTGGTCACCGAGTTCACCTTCGGTCTGGCCGGCATCGGCCGTCTGGCCGTGGACTCGGTCGTGGACAAGGACCTGCCGATGACGATGGGCGTCATGGTGTTCAGCGCCGCGCTCATCCTCTTCTTCAACATCATTGTGGACGCGCTGTACGCCGTCATCGACCCGCGCGTGCGTCTGTCCTAGGAGAACGACCGTGACCACACTCACCAAGACCGAGGACGTGCCGGCTCCGACCGGGTCGGACGCCTTCCTGTCGGTGCGCGACCTGAGAGTCCGGTTCTCCACCGAGGACGGCATCGTCAAGGCGGTCGACGGCCTGTCCTTCGATCTCCAGCGCGGCCAGACCCTGGGCATCGTCGGCGAGTCGGGCTCCGGCAAGTCGGTGACCAACCTGACCATCCTGGGCCTGCACAACCGCCGTACGACCGACATCACCGGCTCCATCCGCCTCGACGGCCAGGAGCTGACCGATGCGTCGGACAAGGAGCTCGAGAAGCTCCGCGGCGACAAGATGGCCATGATCTTCCAGGACGCGCTCACCGCGCTCTCGCCGTACTACACGGTGGGCCGGCAGATCTCCGAGCCGTTCCGCAAGCACACCGGCGCGAGCAAGAAGGAGGCCCGGGCCCGGGCCATCGAGATGCTCGGCAAGGTCGGCATCCCCGACCCCAAGCGCCGGGTGGACGACTACCCGCACCAGTTCTCCGGCGGTATGCGCCAGCGCGCCATGATCGCCATGTCGCTGGTCTGCAACCCGGAGCTGCTGATCGCGGACGAGCCCACCACGGCGCTCGACGTGACCGTCCAGGCGCAGATCCTCGACCTGCTCAAGGACCTCCAGCAGGAGTTCGGCTCCGCGATCATCATGATCACCCACGACCTCGGTGTCGTCGCCAACATGGCCGACGACGTGCTCGTGATGTACGCGGGCCGGGCCGTGGAGCGCGGTACCGTCCGCGAGGTGCTCAAGGAGCCCTCGCACCCGTACACCGTGGGCCTGCTGAAGTCGATGCCGAGCCTGACCTCCGACGTCAACGAGCCGCTGACCCCGATCCCGGGTTCGCCGCCGAGCCTGCTCAACCCGCCGCCCGGCTGCGCCTTCAACGCCCGGTGCGCCCACGTGGACCTGGTGTCCGGCAGCCGGTGCACCTCCGAGCGTCCGCTGCTCGCCGACGGACGGGCGGCTGCCTGCCACCTGACGGAGGAGCAGAAGCGGCAGGCTTTCTTCCAGACCATCCAGCCCCGGCTGGGCTGACGGACCGGCGACTGAGGCTGAGACCATGAGCGAGAACATCACCACCAAGGCTGCCGAGGACACCGTCCCCGCGCAGCGGGACCGGGCCGCCGTGCCGCTGATGACCGTGGAAGGGCTGACCAAGCACTTCCCGATCATGGGCGGTTTCCCGATCAAGCGGAAGGTCGGTGCGGTCCAGGCCGTCGACGGCCTCTCCTTCGACATCGCCCCGGGCGAGAGCCTGGGCCTCGTCGGCGAGTCCGGCTGCGGCAAGTCGACCACCGGCCGGCTGCTGACCCGCCTGCTGGAGCCCACCGGCGGCAAGATCACGTACAAGGGCCAGGACATCACCCACGCCTCGCGCAAGCAGCTGGCGCCGGTGCGGTCCGAAATCCAGATGATCTTCCAGGACCCGTACGCCTCCCTCAACCCGAGGCAGACGGTCGGCACGATCATCTCCGGCCCGATGGAGATCAACGGGATCAACCCGCCCGGCGGCCGGGAGAAGCGGGTCCGCGAGCTCCTGGAGACCGTGGGCCTCAACCCGGAGCACTACAACCGCTTCCCGCACGAGTTCTCGGGCGGCCAGCGCCAGCGCATCGGCGTCGCCCGCGCGCTCGCCCTGGAGCCGAAGCTGATCATCGCGGACGAGCCCGTCTCGGCCCTCGACGTCTCCATCCAGGCGCAGGTCATCAACCTGCTCCAGAAGCTCCAGCGGGACCTCGGCATCGCGTTCGTGTTCATCGCGCACGACCTGTCGATCGTCCGGCACTTCTCCGAGCGCGTCGCGGTCATGTACCTCGGCAAGATCATGGAGATCGCCGACCGCGACTCGCTGTACAACCGGCCGCGCCACCCGTACACGCACGCACTGCTCTCCGCCGTGCCGGAGGCCGACCCGGACCAGGACCAGCGCGAGCGGATCCGCCTCTCCGGCGACGTCCCCTCGCCGATCATGCCGCCGTCCGGCTGCCGCTTCCGCACCCGCTGCTGGAAGGCGCAGGACATCTGTGCCTCCCAGGAGCCGCCGCTGGTGCAGATCGCCGGCAGCAAGGCGGGCCACCTGACGGCCTGCCACTTCCCGGAGGACCCGACCACCGAGAAGCACGGCGAGGACATCGTCCTCGACCCGGCGCTCGTCGCCCTGGAGGGCAACGAGAGCTGACCCGCCGTCCCCGGACGACACGCCGACGGGCCCCGCAGCGGAGCTGTGGGGCCCGTCGGCGTTTTATTCGGTTGTCCCGGTCCGTCCCGTCCCGCCACAGTGGACGGATGCTGACTGTCCGGCCCGCGGGGCCCGGCGACGCGGGGGACATCTGTGCCCTGCTCAACGCCATCGACACCATCGAGATCGGCCGCCCGGAGACCGACCTGCACGAGGTGGAGGCCGACCTCGGCCATCCCGACGTGGACCTCGCCACCGACTCCTGGCTCGCCCACGACGGCGGCGAGCTGGTCGCCTACGGCATGGTCTGGCCCGCCGGCGCACCCGGCCGGGTCGAGTGCGACCACTACGTACTGCCCGACCACCAGGCCGCCGGCCTGCGCCTGCTGGAGCTGATGGAGGCCCGCGCACAGGTCATGGCCGGCGGCACCCCCGGCTCGCTCCGGCTCCAGCTCAATGTGCAGCCCACCCTGGACACCGGCCTGCTGGCGGGCCACGGCTGGCAGGTCGTACGCCGCTACCAGGTGCTGGTCCGCGGCCTCGACCCGGCCGCCGACCTGCCGCCCGAGCCGCCCGCCGGGCTGACCCTGCGCCACTGCGGCACCGACGAGGCCGACCGGCGCCGTGCCCACGCCCTGATCGAGGACTCCTTCGCCGAGCACTTCGGCCATGTGCACCGCGACTACGAGGTCTGGCTGGACCACTACTCCTTCCGCAGCCTCGACTGGTCCCTGGTGTGGATCGCCTCGCTGCCCGGCGAGGGCGACGTCGGCGTGGTCCTCACCCGGGACGACCGGACCAGCATGGCCTGGCTCAGCCACATCGGCGTCGTCAAGGGCTTCCGCGGCCGGGGCATCGGCGGGCACCTGCTGCGCCACGGCTTCGCCGTCTACGCCGGCCGCGGCCGGGACACAGTGGGCCTCGGCGTGGACACCCTGAACGCCACCGGCGCCCTCGCCCTCTACGAGGCGCACGGCATGCGCACGCACTACGGGGTGAACACCTGGGAGCTCCCGCTGCACCCCCAGGAGTGACAGCCGGGTGGCGCACGGGTGCAATCGGGCCCACCTGGAGTGCAGGGCCGCCGCCATGGGGTGACATTGGCTCCCATTGGGATGCGTGAGCCAAGGAGGCACTCGATGCGCGGAGCCACCCACGCCAAGTGGGCCGCAGGTGCAGTGGCCGTCGCCCTCGCGGCGACGGCCTGCGGCGGCGGCAGCGACAGCGGAGCCGGCGCCGGGATCGTCAGTTCCTCCTGGGGCGACCCGCAGAACCCCCTGGAGCCCGCCAACACCAATGAGGTGCAGGGCGGCAAGGTGCTCGACATGCTCTTCCGGGGTCTGAAGCGGTACGACCCGAAGACCGGCGAGGCCCAGGACATGGTCGCCGAGAAGATCGAGACCACCGACAGCCAGAACTTCACCGTCACCCTCAAGGACGGCTGGACGTTCAGCAACGGAGAGGCCGTCACCGCCCAGTCCTTCGTGGACGCCTGGAACTATGCGGCCGACGTCCGGAACAAACAGAACAACGCGCCCTTCTTCTCCGACATCGTCGGCTACGACGACCTGCACCCGGCCTCCGGCGACCCCAGGACGAAGACCATGTCCGGCCTGGTGGTCAAGGACCCCAAGACCTTCACGGTCGCCCTGAAGGAGAAGTTCTCCACCTGGCCCGAGACCCTCGGCTACCAGGCCTTCTCCCCGCTGCCGAAGTCCTTCTTCACCGATCACGCCGGCTGGCTGGACAAGCCCGTCGGCAACGGCCCGTACACGGTGGAGTCGTACACCAAGGGAACCGGCATGCAGCTGCGCGCCTGGGAGGGGTACCCCGGCCCGGACAAGGCGCAGAACAGCGGGGTGGACCTCAAGGTGTACACCGACAACAACACCGCCTACACCGACCTGATCTCCGGCAACCTCGACCTGGTCGACGACGTGCCGGCGCAGCAGCTGAAGAACGTCAAGAACGACCTCGGCGACCGGTACATCAACCAGCCCGCCCTGATCATCCAGACTCTCACCTTCCCGCTGTACGTCCCGGCGTGGAACAAGCCCGGCATGGAGAAGGTCCGCCAGGGCATCTCCCGCGCCATCAACCGCGAGGAGATCACCAAGCAGATCTTCCAGGGCACCCGCAGCCCCGCCAAGGACTGGACCTCCTCCGCCCTCGGCGAGAAGGGCGGCTTCAAGGACATGTGCGGGGAGCTGTGCACCTACGACCCCGCCGCCGCCAAACAGCTCATCGAGGCGGGCGGCGGCCTGCCCGGCGGGAAGATGACTCTCACCTCGAACGTGGACACCGGCTCGCACCGCACCTGGATGGACGCCGTCTGCAACAGCATCAACAACGCGCTCGGCAGGGGCCCGGTCTGCACGGTCAACCCGATCGGGACCTTCGCGGACTTCCGCAACCAGACCACCGCCTTCAAACTGACCGGCCCGTTCCGCTCCGGCTGGCAGGGCGACTACCCGCTGATCCAGAACTTCCTGGAGCCGCTGTACTACACCGGCGCCTCCTCCAACTACGGGAAGTTCTCCGACCCGGACTTCGACCGGCTGGTCGACGAGGCCAACCGCGACTCCGACACCGCCCGGGCCATCGGCACCTTCCAGGACTCCGAGAAGATCCTCGCCGAGCAGATGCCCTCGATCCCGCTCTGGTACCAGAACGGCAGCGCCGGCTACGCGGAGCGGCTCTCGAACGTCGAGCTGAACCAGTTCAGCGTCCCCGTCTACGACCGGATCAAGGTCAACTGAGCGCTCTCCCCCCGCACACCCCGGAGCATTCATGGGACGTTATGTGATCCGGCGGCTGCTCCAGATGATCCCGGTGTTCATCGGCAGCACCTTCCTGATCTTCTTCATGGTGTACGCGCTGGGCGACCCGGTGGCGGCGCTCTTCGGGGACAAGGCCCCCGACCCCGCCACCGCGGCGCGCATCCGCAAGGACCTCTACCTCGATCAGCCCCTCTGGAAGCAGTACCTCCACTACATGGGGCAGATCTTCCAGGGCGACTTCGGCACCGCCTTCAACGGGCAGTCGGTCACCGAGCTGATGGCCTCCGCCTTCCCGGTCACCCTCCGGCTGACCTGCGTGGCCATCGTGATCGAGATCGTCGTCGGCATCACCCTCGGGGTGATCAGCGGACTGCGCCGCGGCAAGGCCATCGACAGCAGCGTGCTGGTCCTCACCCTGGTGGTGATCTCGGTCCCCACCTTCGTCACCGGCTACCTGCTCCAGTACCTCTTCGGCGTGCAGTGGGGCTGGGTCCGGCCCACCGTCTCCGCGGACGCCCCCTTGAGCGAACTGATCCTGCCCGGCATCGTCCTCGCCCTGGTCTCCCTCGCCTACGTCACCCGGCTCTCCCGCACCTCCATCGCCGAGAACGCCAAGGCCGACTACGTCCGCACCGCCGTCGCCAAAGGACTGCCGCGCCGCCGCGTCGTCACCCGGCACCTGCTCCGGAACTCGCTGATCCCGGTGGTCACCTTCATCGGCACCGACATCGGCGCCCTGATGGGCGGGGCCATCGTCACCGAGCGCATCTTCAACATCCACGGCGTCGGCTACCAGCTCTACCAGGGCATCCTCCGCAACAACGCCCCCACCGTCGTCGGCTTCGTGACCATCCTCGTCATCGTCTTCCTGCTGGCCAACCTGCTCGTCGACCTGCTCTACGCGGTCCTGGACCCGAGGATCCGGTATGCCTGAGCCCGAGCACCCCGAAGGCCCCGGCTACGATCCGGTGGGCCCCCGCCCCCGCGAGGCCGTCGCACCCACCGGAGCGGGCGGGCCCATGGACCTCGCACTGGACGAGGCCGAGAGCCTGGAGCGGACCCCGGGAGCGGCCCGGCGGAACGGACGGCTGCGCACCGCCGCAGGGCGGGTCGGCCGCCCCCAGGACAAGGCCCGCTCGCTCTGGTCCGACGCCTGGCACCAGCTCCGCCGGAACCCGGTCTTCGTCATCTCCGCCCTGCTGATCCTGTTCCTGGTCTTCATCTCGATCTGGCCGCAGGCCATCGCCTCCGGCGACCCCCTCCAGTGCGACCTGTCCAAATCACAGCAGGGCTCCGCCCCCGGCCACCCCTTCGGCTACGACACCCAGGGCTGCGACGTCTACACCCGCACCGTCTACGGCGCCCGCGCCTCCATCACCGTGGGCATCTGCGCCACCGTCGGCGCCGCCCTGCTCGGCTCCCTGCTCGGCGGCCTGGCCGGCTTCTTCGGCAGTTGGAGCGATGCCCTGCTCTCCCGGGTCGCCGACATCTTCTTCGGCATCCCCGTCGTCCTCGGCGGCCTGGTCTTCCTGTCCGTGGTCACCAGCACCACCGTCTGGCCGGTGGTCGGCTTCATCGTGCTGCTCGGCTGGCCCCAGATCGCCCGTATCGCCCGCGGCTCCGTCATCACCGCCAAACAGAACGACTACGTGCAGGCCGCCCGGGCCCTCGGCGCCGGCAACGGCCGGATGCTGCTGCGGCACGTCGCCCCCAACGCCGTCGCCCCGGTCATCGTGGTCGCCACCATCGCCCTGGGCACGTACATCGCCCTGGAAGCCACCCTGTCCTTCCTCGGCGTGGGCCTGCGCCCGCCCACCGTCTCCTGGGGCATCGACATCTCCAACGCCGCCCCGCAGATCCGCAACGCCCCGCACATGCTGCTCTGGCCCGCCGGAGCGCTCAGTGTGACCGTGCTGGCGTTCATCATGCTCGGCGACGCGGTGCGCGACGCCCTCGACCCCAAGCTGCGCTGAGGAGCCCCGCACATGCTGCTCGAAGTCCGCGACCTCCAGGTGGAATTCACCACGCGGGACGGGGTCGCCAAGGCCGTCAACGGGGTCGACTACGCGGTGGACGCCGGCGAGACCCTGGCCGTGCTCGGCGAATCGGGCTCCGGCAAATCGGTCACCGCACAGGCCGTGATGGGCATCCTGGACAGCCCGCCCGGCCGGATCACCGGCGGCGAGATCCTCTTCAAGGGCCAGAACCTGCTCAAGCTCAAGGATGAGGAACGCCGGAAGATCCGCGGCGCCGAAATGGCGATGATCTTCCAGGACGCCCTGTCCTCCCTCAACCCGGTGCTCTCGGTGGGCAAACAGCTCGGTGAGATGTTCGAGGTCCACCGCGGCACCTCCCGCAGGGACGCCAGGCTCAAGGCCGTGGAACTGATGGACCGGGTCGGCATCCCGGCTGCGAAACAGCGGGTCGGCGACTACCCCCACCAGTTCTCCGGGGGCATGCGCCAACGCATCATGATTGCGATGGCGCTGGCCCTGGAACCCTCGCTGATCATCGCCGACGAGCCCACCACCGCCCTCGACGTCACCGTCCAGGCCCAGGTCATGGACCTGCTCGCCGAGCTCCAGCGGGAACTCCGGATGGGCCTGATCCTGATCACCCACGACCTCGGGGTGGTCGCCGACGTGGCCGACCGGATCGCCGTCATGTACGCCGGCCGGATCGTCGAATCGGCCCCCGTCCACCAGATCTACGCCGCCCCGGCCCACCCGTACACCCGCGGCCTGCTCGACTCCATCCCGCGCCTGGACCAGAAGGGCCAGGAGCTCTACGCGATCAAGGGACTGCCGCCCAACCTGCTGGCCATCCCGCCCGGCTGCGCCTTCAACCCGCGCTGCCCGATGGCCCGCGACCGCTGCCGTACAGACCTCCCGCCGCTGTACCCGGTCACCGAGTCCCCGGTGCCCAGGTCGAGCGCCTGCCACTTCTGGAAGGAGTGCCTCCATGCCTGAGACCGAAGCCATCCTGGAAGTCCGCGGCCTGGTCAAGCACTACCCGCTCACCCGGGGCGTCCTCTTCAAGAAGCACGTCGGCGCGGTCAAGGCGGTCGACGGGGTCGACTTCACCCTCGGCGCCGGCGAAACCCTGGGCATCGTCGGCGAATCCGGCTGCGGCAAGTCCACCGTCGCCAGGATGCTGGTCCACCTGGAACGCCCGACCGCGGGCTCGATCGCGTACAAGGGCGAGGACGTCACCCGGCTGTCCGGCAAGGCCCTGCGCGCCGTCCGCCGGAACATCCAGATGGTCTTCCAGGACCCGTACACCTCCCTGAACCCCCGGATGACGGTCGGCGACATCATCGGCGAGCCGTACGAGATCCACCCCGAGGCGGCCCCCAAGGGCGACCGGCGCCGGAAGGTGCAGGAACTCCTCGACGTGGTCGGCCTCAACCCGGAGTACATCAACCGCTATCCGCACCAGTTCTCCGGAGGCCAGCGGCAGCGCATCGGCATCGCCCGGGGCCTCGCCCTCCGGCCCGAGATCATCGTCGCCGACGAGCCGGTCTCCGCCCTGGACGTCTCCGTCCAGGCCCAGGTGGTCAACCTGCTGGAACGCCTGCAGTCCGAGTTCCGGCTCTCCTACGTGTTCATCGCGCACGACCTCTCGATCGTCCGTCACATCTCCGACCGGGTCGGGGTGATGTACCTCGGGCGGATCGTGGAGCTCGGCACCGACACCGAGATCTACGCCCACCCCACCCACCCCTACACCCAGGCGCTGCTCTCGGCCGTTCCGGTCCCCGACCCTCAGGCGCGCGCCCGCCGGGAGCGGATCATCCTCTCCGGGGACGTCCCCTCCCCGGCCCATCCGCCCTCCGGCTGCCGCTTCCGCACCCGCTGCTGGAAGGCGCAGCCCCGCTGTGCGGCCGAGGTCCCGCTGCTGGCCGTCCCCGAGGCCTTCCGCGACACCGGCGGCCCGGCCGCGCATGCCTCCGCCTGCCATTTCGCGGCGGAGAAGCAGGTGGTCCCGCCGGAGGGCGGGGCTCCGCCACCGTCTGCCGGGCCGGGACCCGAACTTCGTTAACACGGGGGCAACTTGACAGTATCGGTGCCGATACGTGCCCCGGGGACGCTGACCCGGTACGGTCCGTGCGGGTGCCGTAAAACCGGTCGGGGAGGGCGCGAGTCATCCCCGGCCGGTGCCCGCGTGCTCCGCCGCATGCGCGGCGTGCGCCCCTCGTGCTGCCGGAATTCGATCGATGCGCTGGCACGGATAGTTATGATCCGTAGCGCGCGGTGGGTATGACTCCGTCGTGTGCACTTACCTGTGTCCGTCCGACGTGGAGGTGAACCGCCGTGGCACTCTCGATCTCGGCCGTGGTGCTGCTGGCAGTCGTCGTCTTCCTGCTGGTCCGCAAGTCGGGACTCAAGCCGGGACACGCTGTGGTCTGCACGCTGCTCGGCTTCTATCTGGCGAGCTCGTCGATGGCTCCGACCCTGGACCAGCTCACCACCAACGTGGCCGGCATGATCAGCGGACTGAAGCTGTGAGGACACCCCCTACGCTGGGCGTATGAACGGTCTTCCCGCCCGTCGTCTGCTCCTGGTGCACGCGCACCCGGACGACGAGTCGATCAACAACGGCGTCACCATGGCCAAGTACGCGGCCGAGGGTGCCCATGTCGCCCTGGTGACCTGCACGCTCGGCGAGGAGGGCGAGGTCATTCCGCCCGAGCTCGCCCATCTGGCGGCCGGTCAGGAGGACACGCTGGGCCGCCACCGGGTGGGCGAGCTCGCCGCGGCGATGGCCGAGCTCGGGGTGTC
Source organism: Streptomyces venezuelae (assembly GCF_008642295.1). Taxonomy (GTDB): domain Bacteria; phylum Actinomycetota; class Actinomycetes; order Streptomycetales; family Streptomycetaceae; genus Streptomyces; species Streptomyces venezuelae_C. Next base: position 4,760,491 of record NZ_CP029190.1, read on the forward strand.
CGACCACGGCTTCCTCGGCGGGCCCGGCCGCTACCGCGACTCCGGGATGATGGGCGTGGAGCAGAACCACCGTCCGGGCGCCTTCTGGTCCGCCGACCTCGACGAGGCCGCCGGGTACCTCGTGGAGGTGATCCGGCGGATCCGTCCGCAGGTCCTGGTGACATACGACCCGAACGGCGGATACGGCCACCCCGACCACATCCAGGCCCACCGGGTGGCCATGCGCGCCGCCGTGCTGGCCGCGGAGCCGGAGTTCCGGCCCGGACTCGGCGCGCCGCACACCATCGGGAAGATCTACTGGAACCGGGTGCCGCGCTCGGTGGTCGAGGAGGGCTTCGCCAAGCTCCACGCCGCCGGTGCCGCCTCGCCGTTCCCCGGCATCGCCACCCCCGAGGACGTGCCCGGGGTGGTCGAGGACGCCCGGATCACCGCGGAGATCTCCGACGACCGCGACGGCGCGTACGAGGCGGCCAAGGCGGCGGCGATGCGCGCCCATGCCACCCAGATCGCCGTCGACGGCCCGTTCTTCGCCCTCTCCAACGACCTGGCGCAGCCACTCTTCGAGCGCGAGTACTACGAGTTGGTCCAGGGCCGCTCCGGAGCCCCGGCCGGCGAGCGCGAACGCGACCTGTTCGCCGGGGTCGAGGAGGCGGCACGATGACCGGCACCTTCACCCCCGGCCGGATCGCCGCCCTGCTGGCCCTCGTGGTGGCCGGCGCGGTCACCGGTGCGGCCGGCTGGCTGGTGGTCGACCTGTGGTTCCCCGGCGGCCTGCTGCTCGCCCTGCTGGCCCTGTTCGGGGTCTTCCTGGGGGGCCGGCTGGCCCTCGGCGGGGGCCTCGGCGTCGGTGCGGCGGCCACCGGCTGGTTCCTCGCCTATGTGGTGCTCAGTGTCCCGCGCCCGGAAGGCGACTTCCTGCTCAGCTCGGCCGGAATCGGTATGTATGCCTACCTTTTGGGTGGGGCGGTGGCCGCTGTGATCTGCGCCACGATGCGGGGACCGGTGGAGGGGCCGGTTTCGGCCGCCCGGCCCGGCAAGTGACGTGCCGTTCGGGGCAGTCGTATGAGGTGCGCCGGAGCGTGTGAACCGCCCCGGTGCGCCCCTCCCGCAACCCGGCGGACAACCCTGCCGGGTCCGCCCGTAGGTTGCGGCGCGGCGGCGGCCAGTATGGTGGACGGGCCGCCGAGCTGCCCGCGCACGGTATGACGGGCGGCGGAGCCAACCGGGAGAACCTGCCTTGAGCCGTGAAACTGACAGTTCGTCCTCCGGGCCCCACGGGTCCGGTGGAGCCGCATACCCGTCGGGTACGCCGCCGTACGGATCACGCCAGTACCCGGCGAACGCCCCGGAGGGGAACACTGTGACTTCCAAGCCGTCCACGCCCGCCGGCGACTCCGACGGGCCGAAGACCGAGACCACGCTGACGACCCGGATCCGGATCAACATTCCGGGTTCCCGGCCGATTCCGCCGGTGGTCGTACGCAAGCCGGTGGCCGAAGCGGAGGCCGGAGATCCGGTCGAGCCTGCCGAGGCCGCACCGGAGCCCGCCCCGGCTCCGGCGCCCGCCCCGGCCGAGCCGGAGACCAGCAACTGGTTCGCCCCGCGCAAGCCGGCCGCCGCTGCTCCGGCGCCGGCCCCGGCTGCCGCCCCGGCGCCCGCCGCGCCGCCCGCCCCGGCTCCGGGCCGGCCGGGACTCCCGACCCGTCAGCCGCAGGCCTCCGCCCCGGGCCAGGCACAGCCGCCCGCGCCGGCCGCCGCGTACGGCTCCGGCCGCCCGGGTGGCCCCGGTGTCGGTGCCGGCGCCCCCGGCTCCCGGCCGCCCGGCGCGGGCCCCCGCCCCGGCGCTCCCGGTGGCCAGGCTCCCCATGACTTCCCCGGCGGCCCCGCCGGCCCCGGCCAGGCCCCCGGCGGCCCGGGCTTCGCGCCCGCGGGCGGCGGCTTCGCCCCGGACGCCGGCCCCGGCTACGGCACGGGCGGGCCCGCCCCGCACGGCTTCGCCCCCGCCCCCGGCGGCAGCCCGGCCGGGCCCACCGGCGGCCCCGCCTTCGGGACCATGCCGGTCAGCGGCCCTCCCCGGGCCGACGAGGACTTCCCCGGCCCCGGGCCCGCCCCGAGCTGGCCCGGCCCGGAGTTCGACGGCGGTGCGCCCACCGGAGCCCTGCCGCGCATCGACCACCCGGCGGCTGCTCCGATGCCGCGGCCGGTCCCGAACCCCACCCCCACGCCCCGGCCGGCCCCCGCCGCCTCGGCCTCCGAGCCCGTCCCCGCCCCCGCCAAGAAGAAGGGCCGCTCCAAGCTGGTCCTGGCCGGCGGCGGCATCGTCGTGCTGCTCGGCGTCGCCTACGGCGCGGGCCTGCTGCTCAACCACTCCGACGTACCCAAGGGCACCACCGTCCTCGGCGTGGACATCAGCGGCACCCGCGAAGAGGCCGTCGCCAAACTGCAGACCGCCTTCGGTAACCGGGCCGCCGCCCCGCTGCAGCTCACCGTCGGGGGCAAGCAGGTCGAGCTGAAGCCCGAGAAGGCCGGGCTGTCCCTGGACAGCCAGACCACCGTGCGCAACGCCGCCGGCAGCGACTACAACCCGGTCACCGTGATCGGCTCCCTCTTCGGCCAGGAGCGCCCGGCCACCCCGGTCATCCCGGTCGACGAGGAGAAGCTCCAGGTCGCCCTCCAGGAGCTGGCCGGCACCTCCGGCAGCGCCGTCGAGGCGACGATCAAGTTCGAGCCGAACAAGGTCACCGCGGTCCCCGGCAAGGCCGGCAGCAGCCTGGACGTGGAAGCCTCCATCGGCAAGGTCACCGACGCCTACCGCGCCCTGGTGGAGACCGGCCAGTCGGCGCCCGTCGAGCTCCCGGTGACGGACAAGGCCCCGACGGTCGGCCAGGCCGAACTCGACCGGGCCATGAACGAATTCGCCAAGCCCGCCATGTCCGGGAACGTCACGGTCAAGGCGGGCGCCAAGTCCATCCCCTTCGGCCCGTCCCGCTCGCTTCCCAAGATCCTCAGCATGGTGGTGGTGGACGGCAAGCTGGTCGAGAAGTACGACCTCGCCGCGCTCAAGGAGCTCTACGGGAACACCTTCGACGGGGTCCAGGTCATGCGCGGCAACGGCGAGAAGACCGCGGTCACCCCGGAGGACGTGGCCGGCGCCCTCGGCAAGGCCCTGCGCGGCAAGACCGCCGCCGAACGGGTCGGGGTCATCGAGACCAACGCGAGCTGACCGGCCCGCTGTCCCGTCACACGAGCCCTGCCCGGGGATCCGGGCAGGGCCCCTGCCGTGGCCGCGGTGCCCCGGGCCCCGCTCAGTTCAGCAGGGCCCGTGCCGCGAGCGCCTCCGCGCGGAGCCGGGCCGCCGCGTCCGCGTCCACCGCCGAGACGACCTCGGCGTACGCATCGAGCTCGGCCGCGCCCGCCGTGAACTCCCCCCGGTTGACCAGCAGTCGTGCCCGCTCGTAGCGGAGCGAAGCCGGGTGCGAGGGCAGCAGCAGCGACAGGTCCAGCGACCACAGGGCCACCGCCGACTCCTCCGGCCGGGCGGCGGCCCAGGCACGGATGTTGTTCAGGATGCGCAGCACGATGTCCAGGGTCCGGGCCGGCTCCAGCGGCCCCGCCTCAGCCGCCACCCCCGCGGGGCCCGCGCCGAGCGCCGCGCCGCCCGCGAAGGGGTCCACGTGCACCCGCTCCTCCGGGTCCCCGAAGCCGACCACGAAGTGCCCCGGCAGGCCCAGCCCGTACACCGGGGCACCGGCCCGGCGGGCCACCTCCAGCCAGACCACCGACAACAGGATCGGCAGCCCGCGCCGCCGCCGCAGCACCTCGTGCAGCAGCGAGGAGGACAGCCGGCCGTAGTCGGCCGGGGTGCCGTGGAAGCCCAGTTGCCCGCCCAGCAGTTCCGACAGGGCCGCCGCCCACTCCCGCGGGCTCCGCAGCCCGTACGGCAGCAGTCCGGCCAGCCGGTCGAGTTCGATCTGGGCCTCGTCCACGGCCCGTTCGTCCAGGGACGGATCGGCCTCTGCCGCCAGATACAGGCACAACAGCGACAGGTCGGGGCGTTCCGACCGTGCTTCCGCCGCGAACTCCGCGCGGAACGCGCCGCTCACGATCCCTCCGCCCGGAAATGGTGGTATGCGTGGTGCGTTGCGAAACCCAGTCCGTCGTAGAGTCCGCGGGCCCCGTCGTTGTCCGCCTCCACCTGGAGCCAGGCCGCCGAGGCCCCCTCGTCGAGGGCCTGCCGGGCCAGCGCCGCCATCACCGCCGTCGCCAGGCCCTGCCGCCGGTGCTCCGGGGCGACCTCCACCGCGGCGAAGCCGGCCCACCGGCCGTCCACCACGCACCGTCCGATCGCCTGCCCGGGCACCGAGGCGAACCACACCGAGGGCCCTGCCGAAGGTCCCGGCGACAGGACGGCCCGGGCCACCGCCGGGTCCGCGGCCTTCGCAGACCGCCCGTACAGCGCCATCCAGTCCTCGTCGCAGTCCCGGGTGAGGGCCACACCTGACACATTCGCCTCCAGATCGCCGACCGGTGCGAGCGAGGCGATCCTGACCTCCGCCGAGACCTCGCGCACCCAGCCGCGCTCGGCCAGCTGCGCGCACAGCGCCTCCTGGGTGCCCACGGCCCCCGTCGCCGTCTGTACGTACGGGGGGAGTCCCCGGTCCGTGTACCAGGCCGTCACCCGCGCGAGTGCTTCGTCCAGAGGCATCCCCGGGTCGCCCAGCGGAAGTACCGAATTGGCCCGCCGGGTGAATCCGGCCGAGGCCCGCAGCGTCCAGTCGCCCAGCGGCTCGTTCTCCAGCGGCTGCCAGGCCCGGGCGGCGGCCCGCGCGAGCTCCTCGAAGGAGGCCGAGGGGCCCCGCCGACGGGCCGGTGCCGGAGGCACCACCTTGCCCGCGACCAGGGACGATTCCGCGATACGGACGGTTTCACCGCTCTTTCGTGTGATCAGCAGCACACCGTCCGTCCACGATACGAGAACACCCACCACGTCCGTGAACTTCCCACCGCCCCCGGGGGCCGTGACGGCACAGCGCACGGACACCCGTTTACCCACGTCAGCCGGGGTAATGCGAATCTCCATCAGTGCACCAGCGGTGATTTCCACAGCTCTCTAGCCCCTCTTGTTCGGATCGTGGCCGGGAACGGCGATACTAGGTGTGGGCATCGACGACGCCGCGCTCCCGCGCGATATGGACAGCCCTACCGAGGAGGAACGAGAGCGTGACCTACGTCATCGCGGAGCCTTGTGTCGACGTCAAGGACAAGGCATGCATCGAAGAGTGCCCCGTCGACTGCATCTACGAGGGCCAGCGGTCCTTGTACATCCACCCGGACGAATGCGTCGACTGTGGTGCCTGTGAGCCGGTCTGCCCGGTTGAGGCGATCTTCTACGAGGACGACACCCCGGAGGAGTGGAAGGACTACTACAAGGCGAACGTCGAGTTCTTCGACGAGCTCGGTTCGCCCGGTGGTGCCTCCAAGCTCGGCCTGATCGAGCGCGACCACCCCTTCATCGCAGCGCTGCCGGAGGGCATCAACCCGCCGGCGCACTGATCTCCCACCCCGGTCCGGTACGGCGGCGCCCGCCGTACCGGACCGGGGTGTTTTGCACCGCGTTCGAGAAAGAGAGCACGCACCGTGGCCGCTGTTTCGTCCCGTCTGCCCGCGTTCCCCTGGGACAGGCTGGAGCCGTTCAAGGCGACCGCCGCCGCCCACCCGGACGGCATCGTCGACCTGTCGGTGGGCACTCCCGTCGACCCGGTTCCCGAGCTGATCCAGCAGGCCCTGGTCGCCGCCTCCGACTCTCCCGGCTATCCCACGGTGTGGGGGACCCCCGCGCTGCGCGACGCGATCGCCGGCTGGGTGGAGCGCCGCCTGGGCGCGCGGGCGGTGGGCCACCGCAACGTGCTGCCGGTGGTCGGCTCCAAGGAGTTGGTGGCCTGGCTGCCGACCCAGCTCGGCCTCGGTGCGGGGGACAAGGTCGCGTACCCGCGGCTGGCCTACCCGACGTACGAGGTGGGAGCGCGGCTCTGCGGCGCCGAGGCCGTGGTCTACGACGACCCGACCGAGCTCGACCCGGCGGGCATCAGGCTGCTGTGGCTCAACTCCCCGTCCAACCCGACCGGGAAGGTCCTCGCCAAGGAGGAGCTGATCCGGATCGTGGCCTGGGCCCGGGAGCACAACATCCTGGTCTTCAGCGACGAGTGCTACCTGGAGCTGGGCTGGGAGGCCGAGCCGGTGTCCGTGCTGCACGAGGACGTGTGCGGCGGCTCGTACGAGGGCCTGGTCGCGGTCCACTCGCTCTCCAAGCGGTCCAACCTGGCCGGATACCGGGCCGCCTTCCTGGCGGGCGACCCGGCCGTGCTCGGCGAGCTGCTGGAGATCCGCAAGCACGGCGGGATGATGACCCCGGCCCCGGTGCAGGCGGCCACGGTCGTCGCGCTGGGCGACGACGCGCATGTGGCGGAGCAGCGGGAGCGCTACGCGGCGCGCCGGTCGGCCCTGCGGGCCGCGCTGGAGGCCCACGGCTTCCGGATCGAGCACAGCGAGGCCAGCCTGTACCTGTGGGCGACCCGGGACGAGCCCTGCTGGGACACCGTGGCATACCTCGCCGAGCTGGGCATCCTGGTGGCGCCGGGCGAGTTCTACGGCGAGGCGGGTGCGCAGTTCGTCAGGGTCGCCTTCACCGCGACCGACGAGCGGGTCGCGGCGGCGGTCAAGCGCCTCGGCTGAGCGCACCGCCGAGCACGGCCGAGCCACGGCCAGGCACAACGCCCGAGGGGGCCCGGAGCACATGCTCCGGGCCCCCTCGGGCGTTGGGTGCCGGCCGGCGTCAGCCGCCGAGCGCGGGCAGCGTCTTGGCCACCGGCAGCGCGTCGGCGGTCGGCAGCTCGGGCAGCGCGTCGGTGGAGGGCAGCTTGTCGGCGGGCAGGCCGCCGAGCAGCTGGCCGGTGGGCAGCTGCTCGGTCGGCAGTTCGCCGGTCTGCTGGGTGGCACCGCCGACCAGGCCGGTGGCGCTGTCCAGCGCGCTGACCGAACCCAGGTCCGGGACCGCCTCGAGGCCCGCGGCGCTCGCCGAGCCGGCCGCACCGACCACGGGGGCTGCTCCGGCCGCGATCAGCAGGGCGGCACGGGCGATCCGGCGGGTCATGGGGAGGGACATGGTGCGTGCTCCTAGCGTTTGCTTGCTGAGTACGCCGTGAACAACTGCTCCAAGGGGTCAGGAGGTTGCGGAATTCCCGGGTAAAGAACTGGCAATGGGTCGTTTTATCGGCTTCATTGCCGCATTCCGCTCCCCGCCCGGGGGATGTCCTGCACTACCGTGCGAGGAATATCAGGACCGCCCGGGGGTCCCCCTTGGAGTTCCCCGTGCGCGCATCCCCGTCCGCCGGCTTCCCCGCGCCGCCGGTGTCCTTCCAGCCGCCCTTGTTCTTCCCGGCAGTCCAGGACCGGCCCGCATACGACACCCGCTCGATGCCCAGCTCCGCGGCGTGGGCCACCGCCCAGTGCGCCACCTCCCAGCCGCGCCGGTCGCCGGCACCGCCCGCGCCGCCCGCCGTGCCGCCCGCCGCGCCACCCGCCGTGCCGCTCCGGCCGGCCGCGGCCGGTGAAGCCGGCACCGGCACCGACAGCACGCCCTCGTCCCCGGCGGCCGAGCCCGCCTTGGCGCCGCCGAACACCCGGTCCAGCCGCGCAGTGATCCGCGCCCGGTCGGCCGGGCCCTGCGGAACCGGACCGGTGCAGGTCAGAGCACCGGGCGCCCGTCCGGTCAGGACCGACGCCAGCACGATCGCATCGGGCTCGTGCTTGGCGTACGCCTGCGGGAAACCGCTGCGCTGGACCTTCTGCGCGGCCACCGTCAGCGGCAGCCGCGAATACCCCGGCACCTCGGCCAGCCGGTCGTAGAAGATCCCCGCCGAGTAGACCGGGTCCCTGATCTGCTCCGGGGTGCCCCAGCCCATCGACGGCCGCTGCTGGAACAGGCCCAGCGAATCCCGGTCCCCGTGGTCGAGGTTGCGCAGCGAGGACTCCTGGATGGCCGTGGCCATCGCGATCGTGACGGCCCGCTCCGGCATCCCCTTGGCGGTGCCCACGGCCGCGATCGTCGCCGCATACCCCGCCTGCTCCGGGGTCATCGAGTACGAGGAGCCCTCACCTCCGGCCAATCCATCGGCCGCCCGGACGGTGCAGCGCGGCGCCCCACCACCCGTGGAGTCGTACTGAACCAGGAAATATCCGGCGAGCCCGAGCAGGACGAGCAGCGCCGCCGCCAGACGGAACGGGCGGCGACGGCCAGGTCGCGGGCTGTGCTGAGCAGTCTCGGACACGCCGCCCACCGTACTTGAGCCGAATGACGCGTCCGCCCCCCGGACGCGCCCCCCGCGCCCCGAGGCCGGAGAGTTAGGGTGCCTCATGACCGAATCCGAGCTCGACCTCACCCTGGACGCCGCTCAGCTGACCGCGCGGCTGGTGGACATTCCTTCCGTGAGCGGCGACGAGAAGGTCCTCGCCGACGCCGTCGAGGAAGCACTGCGCGCGCTGCCGCACCTCACCGTGGACCGCTACGGCAACAACGTCGTGGCCCGTACGAACCTCGGCCGGGCCGAGCGCGTCGTACTCGCCGGCCACCTCGACACCGTGCCGATCGCCGACAACGTGCCCTCCCGCCTGGACGAGAACGACGTGCTCTGGGGCTGCGGCACCACCGACATGAAGTCCGGGGTCGCCGTCCAGCTGCGCATCGCGGCCACCGTCCCCGCGCCCAACCGCGACCTGACCTTCGTCTTCTACGACCAGGAAGAGGTCGCCGCCGACCTCAACGGTCTCGGCAAGGTCGCCGAAGCGCACCCCGACTGGCTCACCGGCGACTTCGCCGTCCTGCTGGAGCCCTCCAACGCCGAGGTGGAAGGCGGCTGCCAGGGCACCCTGCGGGTGCTGCTGCGCACCGCCGGGGAGCGCGCCCACTCCGCCCGCAGCTGGATGGGCTCCAATGCGATCCACTCGGCCGCACCGATCCTCGCCACCCTCGCCGCCTACCAGCCGCGCAAGCCGGTGATCGACGGGCTGGAGTACCACGAGGGCCTGAACGCGGTCCGTATCGAGGGCGGCGTCGCCAACAACGTCATCCCCGACGCCTGCACCGTGACGGTCAACTTCCGCTACGCCCCCGACCGCAGCGAGGAGGAGGCCCTGGCGCACGTCCGCGAGGTGTTCGCGCACTGCGACATCGCCGAGTTCGTGGTCGACGACTCCTCGGGCGGCGCCCTGCCCGGCCTCTCCCACCCGGCCGCCGCCGCCTTCATGGAGGCGGTCGGAGGCCGCGCCATGCCGAAGTTCGGCTGGACCGACGTATCCCGGTTCAGCTCCCTCGGCGTCCCCGCGGTCAACTACGGGCCGGGCGATGCGCTGCTGGCCCACAAGGTCGACGAGCGGGTCGAAACGAAGGCCATCCTGCATTGCGAAGAACGACTCCGCGCCTGGCTGACCTCCTGAATTCCGCCTCCCGTCACCTTTGTGCGCCTACCCTGGCCGGACGATCGTCAGGAGGGAGCACACAATGGCCAATCCTGTAAGCGGCCGACGCAGGCCGGAGGAGCAGCAGCTCGGTCCGGTCCTGCGGAGGCGCAGCCAGGTACAGGCGGGCAGTACGACCGACCAGCGGCTGCTGGACTCGGCCGGACCGTCGGAGTGGGTGCACACCGATCCCTGGCGGGTACTGCGCATCCAGTCGGAGTTCATCGAGGGCTTCGGGACGCTGGCGGAGCTGCCGCCGGCCATCAGCGTGTTCGGCTCCGCCCGGACCCCGGCGGACTCGCCGGAGTACGACGCGGGCGTGCGCATCGGCCGGGCCCTGGTCGACGCGGGGTTCGCGGTGATTACGGGCGGTGGGCCGGGCGCCATGGAGGCGGCCAACAAGGGGGCCCGGGAGGCCAATGGCGTCTCCGTCGGCCTCGGCATCGAGCTGCCCTTCGAACAGGGCCTCAACCAGCATGTCGATCTGGGCCTGAACTTCCGGTACTTCTTCGTCCGCAAGACGATGTTCGTGAAGTACAGCCAGGGCTTCGTGGTACTGCCCGGCGGCCTCGGCACGCTGGACGAGCTCTTCGAGGCGCTCACCCTGGTCCAGACCCAGAAGATCACCCGCTTCCCGATCGTGCTCTTCGGCACGGCCTACTGGAGCGGCCTGGTCGACTGGCTGCGTTCCACCGTCATCGCCCAGGGCAAGGCCTCGGAGCACGACCTCCACCTGTTCCACGTCACGGACGACGTGGACGAGGCCATCGCGCTGGTGACGAAGGAAGTCGGCAAGTAACCGTCAGGCAAGCCACCGTCAGGCAAGTCCCCGGCGGGCCACCGCCGGGGGCCGCAGGCCCTGGATGGACCTGACCATGTCCAGGATCTGCCGGGTCTCCGCGACCTCGTGGACCCGGTAGACCTGGGCGCCCAGCCAGGCCGAGACGGCCGTGGTGGCGAGCGTGCCCAGCAGCCGCTCCTTGACCGGCATGTCCAGGGTCTCGCCGACGAAGTCCTTGTTGGACAGCGAGACGAGCACCGGCCAGCCGGTGTCCGTCATCTCGCCGAGCCGGCGGGTGGCCTCCAGCGAGTGGCGGGTGTTCTTCCCGAAGTCGTGGCCGGGGTCGATCATGATCGCGTCCCGGCGGACCCCCAGGGCCGCCGCCCGCTCCGCCAGCCCCACCGTGACCCGCAGGATGTCCGCCATCACGTCCTCGTACTCGGTCCGGTGCGGCCGGGTTCGCGGCTCGACCCCGCCCGCGTGGGTGCAGACCAGCCCCACGTCGTACCGGGCGGCCACCTCCGCCAGCTTCGGGTCCACCCCGCCCCACGCGTCGTTCAGCAGGTCGGCCCCGGCCTCGCAGACCGCCTCGCCGACCTCGTGCCGCCAGGTGTCCACGCTGATCACCACATCGGGGTGGCGGCGGCGGACCTCCGCCACGAAGCCGACCGTACGCCGGGCCTCCTCGACCGCGTCCACGTGCTCGCCGGGACCGGCCTTGACCCCGCCGATGTCGATGATCGCGGCGCCCTCGGCCACCGCCTGCTCGACCCGGTCCAGGGCCGGCTCGTCCCGGAAGGTGGCGCCCTGGTCGTAGAAGGAGTCCGGGGTCCGGTTCACGATCGCCATGATCACCGGTTCATGCGTGCCGAATTCACGCCTGCCCAGTCGCAGCATCCCCTGTTTCCTCCTTCGACGGTCCGCCTGCGACCTTAACCGCCGCGGGTCCGTGCGACGATCGGGGCCCAGGCAGTGTCGGTGTCCCGTCTCTGGAGAGTGGTCGGTCGTGTTCTGGTTCTTGCTGATCGCGTTGGTCGTGGTCGTCGCCGCGGTCACCCTCGCGGTGATCGGGGGCGGCGAGGAGGCGGTGCTCGCCGAGGCGGCGCCGGAGCAGGTGGCCGACGGGCTGCCCGAGCACCGGGCGGTGGCCGCCGCCGACGTGGACGCGCTCCGGCTGCCGGTCGCGGTGCGCGGCTACCGGATGGCCGAGGTGGACGAGGCCCTGGCGCGGCTGGCCGCGGAACTGGCGGGGCGGGACGAGCGGATCGCCGCGCTCGAGGCCGCGCTCCGCCCGGCGGCGCCCCCGGTGCAGGGCCGGCCCCCGGCTCCGGCGCCGGGCGCCCCGAGCCTGACCAAGGGGGAGGAGTGAGCCCGGCCGGCCCCGTGCTGGCCGGCCCGGACGGGGCCCTGCGCTGCCCGTGGGCCCTGGCCACCGAGGACTACATCGCCTACCACGACCGGGAGTGGGGGCGGCCGGTCCACGGGGACGACGCCCTGTACGAGCGGCTGTGCCTGGAGGCCTTCCAGTCCGGGCTGTCCTGGCTGACGATCCTGCGCCGCCGGGCCGCCTTCCGTACCGCCTTCGCGGGTTTCCGGATCGCCGAGGTCGCCGGGTTCGGCGAGGCGGACCGGGAGCGGCTGCTGGCCGACCCCGGCATCATCCGCAACCGGGCCAAGATCGAGGCCGGCCTGGCCAATGCCCGGGTCCTGGCCGGCTGGGCCCCGGGGGAGCTGGACGCCCTGATCTGGTCCCACGCCCCGGCGGAGCCCGGTCCGGCCCCGGTGAGCACCACCCAGGTGCCGGCGGTGACCCCGGAGTCCACCGCCCTGGCGAAGGCGCTGAAGCAGGCCGGGATCCGCTTCGTCGGCCCGACCACCGCCTACGCCCTGATGCAGGCGTGCGGCCTGGTGAACGACCACCTGGCCGCCTGCACCTCCCGCGAGGGCGCGGAGCGCGCTCAGCGGCCCAGGTAGCGCGGGGCCTCCTTGGCGAGGAAGGCCTGCACGGCGATGGCGTGGTCCTCGGAGGCACCGGCCATGGTCTGGAGGGCGTCCTCCTTCTCCAGGGCGTCCGAGAGGGAGTGCGAGGCCCCGTAGGCCAGCGAGGCCTTGATCGCCGCGTAGGCCACCGTGGGGCCGTCCGCCAGGGTGCGGGCCACCGCCGCCGCCTCCGCGGCCAGCGCGTCCGAGGGGACCAGGCGGTTGGCGATGCCCAGGTCGTACGCCTCCTGGGCCTTCAGCGAGCGGGGGAAGAGCAGCAGGTCGCTGGCGCGGGAGGCGCCGATCAGGCGGGGCAGGGTCCAGGAGACCCCGGAGTCCGCGGTCAGCGCCACCCCGACGAAGGAGGTGTTGAAGGAGGCGGTGTTGGCGACCACCCGGAAGTCGGCGGCGAGGGCGAAGCCGAATCCGGCGCCCGCCGCGACCCCGTTCACGCCCGCGACCACCGGCTTGGGCATCTCGGTGATCGCCCGCACGATCGGGTTGTAGTGGTCGGCGACGGTCGACATGGTCAGCGAGGTGCCGGTCTCGCGGTCCGAGATCAGGTTGCCGACGTGTTCCTTGAGGTCCTGGCCCACACAGAAGGCGCGGTTGCCGGCCGCGGTCAGCAGCACCGCCCGGACGGCGGTGTCCTGGCCGGCCGTCTGGAGCGCGTCCCGCAGGGCCACCTTCGCCTCGGTGTTCATCGCGTTCATCGCGTCCGGGCGGTTGATCGTGATCGTCGCGAGTCCGTCGGTCACTTCGTAGAGCACGCTGTCGGACATGGCGGGGGTCCCCCTTCGTCGCGGGTCTGCTCGAATCGGCTCGGGTCAGCATGGCGGACCGGACCGGGCCCCGGCAGGCGGCGTCGTGTGATGTGTGTCAAAGAATGCGGGCCGGGGAGGCGGGCGGCGGTGGCGAAGTATCGCAGGCGGATCCCCGAAATGAGTGGTTTTGGTCGAGCGCGTTGCCCAAGCGTTCCCTGCTGATGTTGGTCATCGGGTCCTGACATGCGGGATAATGGCTGGGAAGCAATGTGTTCGATGCCGGGTCTCAGGCGCCTGAATGGGGCCGTCGGCTGACGATGAGCTGGTTTCAGGAAGGGGAACGAGCATGGCGGCCATGAAGCCGCGGACGGGCGACGGCCCGCTCGAGGTGACCAAGGAGGGGCGGGGCATCGTCATGCGCGTACCGCTCGAAGGCGGCGGTCGGCTCGTGGTCGAGCTGACCCCGGACGAGGCCGACGCCCTGGGTGACGCCCTGAAGAAGGTCGTCGGCTGACGCCGACGCTCGTACTTCTCCGTTAAAGATTCCGGTACTGCCCCGGTCGCTCCGTGCGACCGGGGCAGTGCTGTCTGTACCTGCGGCCTGCGGCCTGCGGGCGCCGGGTCAGCGGCGGACGGCGCAGAGCAGGCCGTCGCCCACCGGCAGCAGGGCGGACTCCAGGGCCGGGCTCTCGCGGACCGTGCGGAGCAGCTCGCGGACCCGGAGCACCTCGGTCTCCTGGGCGGTGGAGTCGACCGTACGGCCGTCCGCGAAGACCCCTTCGAAGCAGACCAGACCGCCCGGCCGCAGCAGGCGCAACGATTCAGCGAGGTAGTCCAGCGACTCGCAGGGGTCGCCGTCGCAGAAGACGAGGTCGTACCCGCCGTCGGCGAGCCGGGGCAGGACGTCGAGGGCGCGGCCGGGGATGAAGCGGGCCCGGTTGCCGGCGAAGCCCGCGGCCCGGAAGGCCTGCCGGGCGAAGGCCTGCCGGTCGGGCTCGGGGTCGACGGTGGTCAGCACCCCGTCCGGGCGCATGCCGTGCAGCAGGTGGATGCCGGAGACCCCGGTACCGGTGCCGATCTCCGCGACCGCCTTGGCGTCCGCGGTGGCGGCCAGCAGGCGCAGCACGGCCCCGGTGCCCGGGGAGACGGCCCGCAGGCCCGCTTCCCTGGACCGGTCGCGGGCCCACCGCAGAGCGTCGTCCTCGGCGACAAACGCGTCGGCGAACGCCCAGCTCGTCTGCCGGTTGCCGGTAATGACCCTCTCCTGTCCCCTTAGTTGGCGCAACGGTGACTGTATCCGTTGGCCGCGGGAACCCGCAGATGGGACCGGGCGTTGGGAGGGGTGAGGGCGTGCGGCGCCCACCGCCCGTGCAAAGTTCGGGCAAAAACACTTATCCGGAGCTGACGGAGGGGGTGGCTATGGTAGGGGCTCCACTGGACTCCACCAGAGCCGATAGGGGAGGTGCGGCTGCGCCTGTGGATCGTGGAGGCGTCCTGAGACGTCTCTTCTGGTCGGCGGGTGAGCCGAAATCCGTGACCGACAATGCTGACCGCTTCCACACCGCCGCCACCGCAACCACCGCGACCTTTGCCGCCGATGCGGGCTCACAGGCGTGGACCCCTCCCAGTTGGGAGGAGATCGTCAGCACGCACAGCGCCCGTGTCTACCGTCTCGCATACCGCCTGACGGGCAACCAGCACGATGCCGAAGACCTCACCCAGGAGGTCTTCGTCCGGGTCTTCCGGTCGCTGTCCACCTACACGCCCGGCACCTTCGAGGGCTGGTTGCACCGCATCACCACCAACCTCTTCCTGGACATGGTCCGCCGCAAGCAGCGGATCCGGTTCGACGCGCTCGCCGACGACGCCGCCGAGCGGCTGCCGAGCCGTGAGCCCTCCCCGCAGCAGGTGCTGCACGACACCCACTTCGACGCGGACGTCCAGCAGGCGCTCGATACCCTCGCCCCCGAGTTCCGTGCGGCCGTGGTGCTCTGCGACATCGAAGGACTGTCGTACGAGGAGATCGCCGCCACCCTCGGCGTGAAGCTCGGCACCGTGCGCAGCCGTATCCACCGGGGCCGTTCCCACCTCCGCAAGGCGCTCAAGCACCGGTCTCCCGAGGCCCGCGCGGAGCAGCGTGCGCTGGCGGGGGTCGGCGGCGGAGTCGGGGGAGGAGGCGGGACCGAGTGAGCGGAGCCAGTCCCTCGCCGTCACCGGCGGAACAGCACCTCGGCGACCGGCTCGCCGCCCTCGTCGACGGGGAGCTGAGCCATGACGCGCGCGAGCGGGTGCTCGCGCACCTGGCGACCTGCGGCCGTTGCAAGGCCGAGGCGGATGCGCAGCGGCGCCTGAAGACCTTGTTCGTGGAGAGTGCGCCGCCCGCCCCGTCGGCCGGGCTGCTGGCCCGCCTGCAGGGCCTGCCGGGCCAGCCCGGCGGACCGGGCGCACCGGGTGTGATGGGCCTGCCGGGTGCGCCGGGTGTGCAGGGCCCCCCGGGTGCGGACCCTTTCGGGTTCGTCCTCCCGACCGCGCCGCCCGTATCGCAGCGCCGGCCGGGCTTTCCCGTCCATGAGGTGGGCCGGCCCCGGCGCCGCTTCGCCTTCGTGGCCGCGGGTGCGGTCTCGCTGGCGGCCATCGCGCTCGGCGGCACGCTGCCCATGGAACCCCGGGTCGAACCGAATGCCCGGGGCGAGGGCGGCGCGAGTGTCACCCCCGCGGCCCGTCCCGGGGTGACCGGCGGCGCCGTACCGGTGAGCGATGCGGTCGTCCGCACCCGCCAGCCGAGCCCCTCCCTGGTGGCCGGCTGGCGTCCGGCCGGCCATCCGGCGCAGCCCGCGCCGACGCCCGCGGCACCCTCGCACCGCCCGGTCTCGCTGACGCGCTGACCCGGCGGCCGGCCGGACGCGGGGCCGTGGAAGAGGCCCCGCGCGGCCGGGCGGACCTGGTTGAATCCTCCGCAGACGGGCCGCCGGGCGGTGCACGACGTATGCGGGGAGAACCCATGTCCGACAACCAGGCGACCGACGCGACCCAGCAGGCTCCCCGGTGGTGGAGCCGGCCTGCCGGGCCGGCGCCGGACCGCGCGGAGCCGGGGCAGGGGCCGGTCGGGCCGCAGCAGCCCGGCCCGGAGTCCGGTGGCCATGAGCCCGGTGGCGGGCAGGCCGGTCCGGCCGGCGAGGCCACCGGCACGCAGCCCGTCGTACCGGGCCCCCGCTACGACCCCTGGCAAGAAGCCCCGCTGCAGATCTTCGACGCCGCACCGGCCCGCCCGCGCCGCCGCTGGACGGTGGCCGTCGGCGGTATCGGCATCGCCCTGCTGGCCGGCGGTGTCGGCGGCTATGCGGGCGTCCTGGCCGAGCGCCAGGCCTCCACCCGGCTGGAACTCCCGCAGGCCGGCCCGGAGAGCGGCCGGCGGGCCCCCACCAGCGTGGCCGGGATCGCGGCCACCGCACTGCCCGGGGTGGTCACCCTGCACGTCAGCGGCGGAGGCAGCGGCGGCACCGGCACCGGCTTCGTCCTCGACCGCAACGGCCACATCCTCACCAACAACCATGTGGTGGCCGGCGCCAAGCAGATATTCGTCACCTTCAGCACCGGCGAGAGCGTGGCCGCCACCCTGGTCGGCCGGGACACCGGCTACGACCTCGCGGTCGTCAAGGTCGACGGGGTCAAGGGCCTCAGCCCGCTGGCCCTCGGCAACTCCGAGAACGTCCGGGTCGGCGACCCGGTGGTGGCCATCGGAGCCCCCTTCGACCTCTCCAACACCGTCACCGCCGGGATCATCAGCGCCACCGGCCGGCCCATCACCGCCGGCGGGGACAAGGGCGACGGCAGCGACATCAGCTACGTCGACGCCCTGCAGACCGACGCCCCCATCAACCCCGGCAACTCCGGCGGGCCGCTGCTCGACAGCCGGGCCCATGTGATCGGCATCAACAGCGCCATCCGCGGAGCCGAGGAGAGCGGGGACGGCGGCCGGAACGGGGCCCGGCAGGGCGGCAGCATCGGACTGGGCTTCGCGATCCCCATCAACCAGGGCAAGCGGGTCGCCGAGGAGCTGATCCGCACCGGCCGGGCCACCCACCCCGTCATCGGGGTCACCCTCGACATGCAGTACTCGGGAGACGGCGCCAAGGTCGGCACCCGGACCGAGGACGGAAAGTCGGCCGTCATCGCCGACGGCCCGGCCGACCGGGCCGGGATCCTGCCCGGCGACGTGATCACCAGGGTGGACGGACAGCGGGTGCACGGCGGGGACGAACTGATCATCAAGGTCCGGGCGCACCGGCCCGGCGACCCGCTCCGGCTGACCGTGCTGCGCGACGGGCGGGAACGCACTCTGGAACTCGTCCTCGGTTCGGCGAACGGCTCATGACGAGTGAGTTAATGAGGGAGCGAGGTGTCATTCGGCGGAGAACGGCGGGTACCGTTGTCGAGGCCCGATGGATGAGAGCCGAGGAGCGGCAAGGTGTTCAACGACATAGGCGGCCTTGAGCTGGTCACCATCGTGGTGCTCGCCATTCTCATCTTCGGCCCGGACAAGCTGCCCAAGGTCATCCAGGACGTCACCGGATTCATCCGCAAGGTCCGCGCGTTCTCGGACAGCGCCAAGGAAGACATCCGCTCGGAGCTCGGACCGGATTTCAAGGACTTCGAGTTCGAGGACCTGAACCCCAAGACCTTCATCCGCAAGCAGCTGACCGAGAACGAGGATCTGAAGGACATCCGCACCAGCTTCGACCTGCGCAAGGAGCTGGGCGAGGTCACCGACGCCGTCAACGGCAAGGAGCCGGAGACCGCCGCCGGTGTGACCGCCACGGGTGCGACCGCCGCTTCCGGTACGACCGGCGCCCCCGACCTGCTGAAGAAGCCCGCGGTGCCCGCGGCGGAGCAGCGCACCCCGTTCGACGCAGACGCCACCTGAGTCTCCTCCGCCGCGGCCTGCCGGGTCAGAGCGGGCCGGGTGGCTATTCTCTCCATCTGTCCGGATGCAGGACGCCCGAGGGGGGCGGGATGTTCCGGATCCCACGGAACGAGAGGCCGCAGATGGAGACCACCAGCAGTAGCCGGGTCGGGGTTCAGCCCGCCGCCGAGGAGACCGCCTCGGCACCGGCCCCCACGCCCAGCCCCGCAGCGGAACAGGAACACGGCGGACCGCAGCCCGTCCCGGTCGCCCGGCGCGCCGTACCCAACTACCTGAAGGCCGAGTTCCCCTGGTACGGGCTGGACGAGGCGTTCACCGGGCCGCGCTGGCTGATGCAGCTGGGCACGGCCGCCGACGGCACCGTGGAGCACGGCTCCGTCGGGCACGGCGACGAGCCCTCCGTCCGGGGCGAGATCGCGACCGGCGAGAAGGAGCGGTTCGCGGTGGTCGTCACGGTCGCCAGCAACCCGCTGCGCCGCAGCGGGGACGGCACCGGTGTCCTGGAGGCCACCTCGGTCTCCTCGGCGGCCTGGCTGGCCGGCTCCGGGCTGCTGGCGTTCTCCTGGCCGGGCCAGATGGACCACAACCTGCGGAACGACTGGCTGGACCAGCAGACCGAGGCGGCCTGGGAGCTGGCGGACGACCTGGCGGGGCCGGACTGGTCGACGCTGTCCCTGCCGGTGGACGGGGTGCCGACACCGTTCCACTACCGCGAGTCCGAGTTCGGCTGGGTCCTGGCCGGCTCCACCGAGGCGGGGGTCCACCTGGGGGCGTACGGGCGGGGGATGAGCGCGTACGGTCTGGCGTTTGCGAAGGCTGGCGACTTGGCGGCGTACGCGTAGACCGCCGTGTGGGCAGTCGTGCCGCTGGGACGGCACGGGTGGGCACACGGCACGACGGCCCGCACCGGCCGCGCAGCGTGCTCCGCACCCCCGGGTACAGCGAAGGCCACCGCCTGGCGGCGGTGGCCTTACACGCTGCGCGGTCCCTGCGGGTGCGCGTTCCGGTGTGCCCACCCGTTCCGCCCTGCGGAACGAATGCCCACAACCGGTTCGTCAGAACTTGTTGCGGGGGGTGATGCCCAGGGACATGCCGGCCAGGCCGCGCGCGCGACCGCCGAGCTTGCCGGCGATCGCCCGGAGCGCCGAACCCGCCGGGGAGTCGGGGTCCGCCAGGACCACCGGCTCGCCGTTGTCCCCGCCCTCCCGCAGCCGCACGTCGATCGGGATCTGCCCCAGCACCGGCACCGTCGCGCCGGTCGTCTTCGTCAGGCCGTCCGCGACCAGCTGGCCGCCGCCCGTCCCGAACACGTCGACCATCTCGTCGCAGTGCGGGCACGGCAGCCCGGACATGTTCTCGACCACGCCGACGATCTTCTGGTGGGTCTGCACGGCGATCGAGCCCGCCCGCTCCGCGACCTCGGCAGCCGCCTGCTGCGGAGTGGTGACGACCAGGATCTCCGCGTTCGGCACCAGCTGGGCCACCGAGATCGCGATGTCACCGGTGCCCGGCGGCAGGTCCAGCAGCAGCACGTCCAGGTCACCCCAGAACACGTCCGCCAGGAACTGCTGGAGCGCCCGGTGCAGCATCGGACCGCGCCACACCACCGGCGCATTGCCCGGGGTGAACATCCCGATGGAGATGACCTTCACGCCGTTCGCCGACGGCGGCATGATCATGTTCTCGACCTGGGTGGGCCGGCCCTCCACGCCCAGCATGCGCGGCACGCTGTGGCCGTAGATGTCCGCGTCGACCACGCCGACCTTCAGCCCGTCGGCGGCCATCGCCGCGGCCAGGTTGACCGTCACCGAGGACTTGCCGACGCCGCCCTTTCCGGAGGCCACCGCATACACCCGGGTCAGCGAGCCCGGCTTGGCGAAGGGCACCTCGCGCTCGGCGGTACCGCCGCGCAGCGCGGCGGCCAGCTCCTTGCGCTGCTCGTCGCTCATCACGTCCAGGGTGACGGCGACCGAGGTCACGCCCGGGACCTTCGCAACGGCGTCCGTGACGTTCTTGGTGATGGTCTCGCGCATGGGACAGCCCGACACCGTCAGGTAGACCGTGACGGCGACCGCACCGCCGTCGCCGACCTCCACCGATTTGACCATGCCGAGCTCGGTGATCGGCCGGTGGATCTCGGGGTCGTTCACCGTCGCCAGCGCGTCCAGGATCGCGTCCTGCCCGGGCACGGCGGCGGCGGAGCTTGTGTCGGTAGCCATGCCCCGATGGTACGGCCCGGTAGCGGGCCCCGGGAAAGAGCGCTAGCGGTCGCCTTCGTCACTCTCGAGCGGGAATAGACGCCGCTCGTCCATCTCCTTGATCAGATCCTGGAACTCGGACCTGATCCAGTCGCGTGTCGCGACCTCGCCCAGGCCCATCCGCAGCGCCGCGATCTCCCGGGTCAGGTACTCCGTGTCCGCGATCGACCGCTCGTTCTGCTTGCGGTCCTGCTCCAGGTTGACGCGGTCCCGGTCGTCCTGCCGGTTCTGCGCGAGCAGGATCAGCGGAGCGGCGTACGAGGCCTGCAGCGACAGCGCCAGGGTCAGGAAGATGAACGGGTACTCGTCGAACCGCAGTCCGGCCGGCGCGAAGATGTTCCACAGCACCCAGACGATGATGACCAGGGTCATCCACACGATGAACCGGCCGGTGCCGAGGAACCGGGCGATCTTCTCCGAGACCCGGCCGAAGGCCTCCGGGTCGTACTCGGGCAGCAGCCGCCGCCGGGCCGGCCGCGGCAGGTCCAGCCGGGCCCGCGACCGGGTCAGCGCGCTGGACCCGGTGCGCTCGCCGGCCGCGAACGAGGACTTCGTCCGCTCGGCCCGCTCGGCGCCCTCCTCCGACCGCGCCCGGTCCGCGAGCCCGTGCGCGCGGGCATGGCGGCGCGCCGCCTCGCGCCGCTCCCGCAGCGCCTCCCGGCGGCTCTCGCGCCCCTGCTCCCGCTGTCCGTCCCTACGGGGGCTGCGTTCAGTGCCCACGCACGGTCTCCTCCGAGTGGAAGTCGGTCTCGCGCCAGTCGTCCGGCAGCAGGTGGTCCAGTACATCGTCCACGGTCACCGCGCCCAGCAGTGAGCCGCTCTCGTCGACCACCGGCACCGCCACCATGTTGTACGCGGCGAGGTAGCTGGTCACGGCCGGCAGCGAGGCGTCCGGCCGCAGCGGCGGCAGGTCGGTGTCCACGATCGAGCTGACCAGGGTGAACGGGGGATCCCGCAGCAGCCGCTGGAAGTGCACCGTGCCCAGGTACTTGCCGGTCGGGGTCTCGTCCGGCGGCCGGCACACATACACCTGCGCGGCCAGCGCGGGGGAGAGGTCGGCCTGCCGGACCCGGGCGAGGGCGTCCGCCACCGTGGCGTCCGGCCGCAGCACGATCGGCTCGGTGGTCATCAGACCGCCCGCGGTGTTCTCCTCGTACGACAGCAGACGCCGCACATCGGCCGCGTCCTCCGGCTGCATCAGCGTCAGCAGCCGCTCCTGGTCGTCCTCCGGCAGCTCGGACAGCAGGTCGGCCGCATCGTCGGGGTCCATCGCCTCCAGGACGTCGGCGGCCCGCTCCTCCTTCAGCTTGCCCAGGATCTCGATCTGGTCGTCCTCCGGCAGCTCCTCCAGGACGTCCGCGAGCCGGTCGTCGTCGAGGGCGTTGGCGACCTCGGCCCGCCGCTTCGGCGTCAGGTGGTGCAGGACGTTCGCCAGGTCGGCCGGCCGCATCTGCTCGAAGGTGGCGACCAGGCTCTCGGCGCCCTGCCCGTGCTCCTCCAGCGAGAAACCGGTGACCGCCGACCACTCCACGGTCAGCGCCTCGCCACGGCGGCGCAGCGCACCCGCCTTGCCCTTCCGTACGAAGATCCGGTCGATCTCCCAGTCGCGGCGGGCCGGCAGCTGCTGGATGGCCACGTCCACGACGGTGACCTCCTCGCCGGTGGCGACCAGCTTCACCCGGCGGTCCAGCAGCTCGCCCAGGACCAGCCGTTCGGTGGGACGCTGCTCGAACCGCCGCAGGTTGATGACACCGGTGGTGATGACCTGGCCGGACTCCACGCCCGTCACCCGGGTCATGGGGAGGAAGATCCGCCGGCGGCTGACCACCTCCACCACCAGGCCCAGCAGCCGGGGCGGCCGGCCGCCGACGCGCAGCATCGCGACCAGGTCGCGGACCCGGCCCACCTGGTCGCCGTTGGGGTCGAAGACGGGTACACCCGACAGATGCGAGACAAAGATCCGAGGGGCGCTTCCAGCCATCCGAGCGCCTCCTGGTGCGTTCACATCCTCCGGTTCCGAGCCTCAGGCTAGCCCGTGCCGCGAGGAACCGCGCTGGTGGGGCGGTCCGCCCGGACCCGGGAGGCGGATCGGGGCCGGGTACGCTGCCTGCTGCCCGCCAACGACGACGAGAGGCATCCGCCCGTGACCGCGTGTTTCCCTGTTGCACGGCTGCGCCGCGCCGCCGGTGTCGGTGCCCTGTGTGTCGGCCTCGCCGTCGCCGCCACGGGCTGCGGGGAAGAGCCCGATCCCGACAAGGGCACCAACGGGGTCGGCAAGCTGTCCGCCGACCAGATCGAGGACAAGGCGCGGGACGCCGCGACCGCCGCCGATTCGGTCCGGCTGTCCGGGAGGGTCGTCAGCGGCGGGAAGACCTTCACCATCGACATGCGCCTCAAGTCGGACGGCGGTTCCGGCGAGGTGAAGTCGCAGGAGAACACCTTCCAGCTGCTCCGGGTGGGTGAGCAGCTCTACCTGAAGGCGGACGCCGCGTTCTGGGGGCAGTCCGAGGCGGCCGGCAAGCTCGGCGACAAGTTCGTGAAGGTCCCCGAGGGCGACCCCTCCTACAAGCAGCTGCGCGGGTTCACCGACATGGACGTGCTGCTGGACGGGCTGCTCGGCCTGGACGGCAAGCTCGACAAGGGCCCCTACGCGAAGGTCGGCCCGACCCGCACGATCTCGGTCACGGCCGACAAGGGGGCGGGCGGCAAGCTGGCCGTCTCCCTGGAGGGCACCCCGTACCCGGTGCGGATGGAGCGGGCGGGCGGCGCGGGCACGGTGGAACTCGCCGACTGGGGCACCACGTTCCAGATCGAGGCGCCGCCGGAGGACCAGACCGTGGACTACGGCTCCCAGCTGCCCACCACCAAGGGCACCGGCTC
Organism: Streptomyces venezuelae; assembly: GCF_008642295.1. Classification (GTDB taxonomy): domain Bacteria; phylum Actinomycetota; class Actinomycetes; order Streptomycetales; family Streptomycetaceae; genus Streptomyces; species Streptomyces venezuelae_C. The sequence continues at coordinate 4,783,591 of NZ_CP029190.1, forward strand.
CGGAGCCGGTTCGGGCGGCTCCGGTTCGGGCGGCTCCGGCTCCGGCCAGGGCGCGGACCCCGGCCAGGGCTAGGCCCCGCGCTTCTTCCGCTTCAGCAGCAGCTTCGGCAGCGCCGCCGGCACCGGCCGGCGGGTGATCCCCGGCGACGGCAGCGGCGCGGCGGCGTGCGAGCCGTCGGGCAGCTCCGTATGGGCGGCCTCCGGCTCCAGCCGCAGCAGCCGGCACTCGCGGGCCCAGCGCTCGGTCATCGTCTCGGAGTCGGGCGCGTTCAGCCGCTTGGTCTTGAGCTCGGCCGCCGCCGCCTCCCAGGCCTCGCTGCCCGGCTCCAGCTGCCGCACCCGGGCCGTCCAGGCCACCAGCCGGCCGCCCTTGTCCTTGCTCCGTACGGTCACCTCGGCGGCGGCACCGTCCGCCAGCCCCGGGAACGGCTGCTCGCCGGGCCCGTCGCCCAGCACGTGCGCGGCCCCGTCCACCCAGGCGTGCCAGAGCCCCCGGTCGGGCCCGGTGCCCCGGACCCAGATGAGGCCGGACTTCTTGGTGGCCTCCTCGACGAGGGCCAGCTCGAGTGCGCTGAGAGTCATGCGCACAGGGTAGGCGGCGGAAAGGCGGTCCACCGCCCCACCCCTACAACCAGCCGTTGCGGCGCAGGGCCCGGTGGATGGTGAAACAGATGCCGACGATCGAGGCCATCACCATCGGATAGCCGTACTTCCACTGGAGCTCGGGCATGTGATCGAAGTTCATCCCGTACACACCGCAGATCATGGTCGGCACCGCGATGATCGCCGCCCATGAGGTGATCTTGCGCATGTCCTCGTTCTGCGCCACCGTCGCCTGCGCCAGGTTCGCCTGGAGGATCGAGTTCAGCAGCTCGTCGAAGCCGATGACCTGCTCGTGGACCCGGGCCAGGTGGTCGGCCACGTCCCGGAAGTACTTCTGGATGTCCGGGTCCACCAGCCGCATCGGCCGCTCGCTGAGCAGCTCCATCGGCCGCATCAGCGGGGACACCGCCCGCTTGAACTCCAGCACCTCGCGCTTGAGCTGGTAGATCCGTCCGGCGTCGGCCCCGCGCGGCCCGCCCTTGCCGGCCGGGGCCGCGAAGACCTCGCTCTCCACCAGGTCGATGTCGTCCTGCACGGCCGCCGCGACCGCGATGTAGCCGTCGACCACGTGGTCGGCGATCGAGTGCAGCACCGCCGAGGGGCCCTTGGCGAGCAGCTCCGGCTCGTCCTCCAGCCGGTGCCGCAGTCCCTTGAGCGAGCCCTGGCCGCCGTGCCGGACGGTGATGACGAAGTCCCGGCCGCTGAAACACATCACCTCGCCGGTCTCCACGACCTCGCTGGTGGCGGTGAGTTCGTCATGTTCGACGTAGTGGATGGTCTTGAAGACGGCGAACAGGGTGTCGTCGTAGCGCTCCAGCTTCGGCCGCTGGTGTGCGTGCACCGCATCTTCCACGGCCAGCGGGTGCAGTCCGAACTCGGCGGCGATGCCGGCGAATTCGGCCTCGGTCGGCTCGTGGAGGCCGATCCAGGTGAAGCCGCCGTCCCGGCGCACCTCGCGCATGGCCGCACGCGGGGTGGGGCACGCGGTCTTGGGCAGTCGGCGGCCGTCGCGGTACACCGCGCAGTCGACGACCGCGCTGGTCGCCGAGGGGTCGCGGGTGGTGTCGTACCCGGGCTGGACGGGGGTGGACTTGCGCAGCGAGGGGCGCACGGCTGCGCGCAGGTCACGGATCATCGACATGGCAGGCTCCTTCGCACGGCTGCGGGCCGTGCGGGTGGGAGGCCCTCCGCGGGGCACGAGCCGGTGACTACCGGCGGCGCGCGGAAGGAACAGGACGACGGGGAGTGTGGCTGGGGCCGGTACTGCACGATCGACTTCGATCCACCGCAGCCCCACCTCCTCCGGCCGGTCCCCCGTGGGGGATGTCCTGTCCAGCGGTCAACACTATCAGCCGACAGATGGTCAAAGCCCTGGTTTTACCCACCCCATATGAGTTCTATGCTCGCTCCATGGCAGATCTTCTGGCTCTCGTCGAAGCCCGGCTGCGCACCGCACTGGGTGAACCCGATGCCCGGGCGGCCGTCACCTTCCTTGGCACCGACCGCATCGAGGTGCTCCGGTTCCGGGCGTCCGACGAGGGCGGGGCCCTTGTCCGGTACGCCACCCTCGGCATGGCGGCGCAGCCGATGGCCGACCCGACCGCCGTGGTCGCCGACCCCGTGCGCGGGCCCCGCGCCGAACTGGTGCTGACCGTGCGGGCCGGCCTCGCGGAGACCGACAAGGTGCTCCGCCCGCTGGCCGTCCTCGCCGCCACCCCGCAGGTGGAGGGGCTGGTCGTGGCCCCCGGTGCCTCGCTGGACCTGGGTGAACCGCTGTGGCCCGGGGCGCCGTTCGGCTCCGTACTGGTTGCCGAGCCCGGTGGACTGGTGGCGGATCTGGACCTCGACGAGCCGATGGATCCGGTCCGCTTCCTCCCGCTGCTGCCGATGACCGCCAACGAGGCCGCCTGGAAGCGGGTGCACGGTGCGGCGGCCCTTCAGGAACGCTGGCTGGCGCGCGGCACGGACCTGCGCGATCCGCGCCGCGGCTCGGTCGCCCTGGACTGACCCCCGCCGGCGGGGGTACGGATCGCCTCCGGACGGGTGATCGTCCCTTGACGCGGCCCCGGCCGGGGAGGAACGTGGCTTCTTATGAGGGGTGAACCGAGTTGCCCGAAGTGCGGTGGCCGGGTCAGGGCGCCCGGACTTTTCGCCGACTCCTGGCAGTGCACGGTGCACGGCCCCGTCCACCCCTTGCAGCCCATCCTCCCGCCCAGCGTCGAAGGCCTCGGCGTGGTCGTGAACCGCACCCGGGTGCCGGTCTGGATGCCCTGGCCGCTGCCGGTCGGCTGGCTGTTCACCGGGATCGCCTCGGCCGGGGACGACCGCAGCGGCGGCCGGGCCACCGCGGTGGCCTGTTCGGGGCCGGGCCCGCTCGGGGGGATCGGGGAGCTGCTGCTCGTCGCCGAGGAGCTCGGCGTGGGCCTCGGGGCGCGCTACGCGGGCATCGACGGCCCTGATCCGGGGGCCGGTCTGAACGTATCCGGTCCGCCGCACGCCAAGGTGATCGCGGCCGGCCGTCCCACCCCCCTCTGGCACGTGGCCGGCACCCCCGAGGACCGTGCGGTGTTCGCGGGCGAGGCCCGCGGGCTGTGGCTGTGGGCGGTGGTCTGGCCCGAGCAGTCGGGCCTGCTGATGTACGACGAGCTGGTGCTGACGGATCTGCGGGACGCGGGCGCGGAGGTGGAGCTCCTGCCCTGCGGGGCGCTGAGCCCGCGCATCCTGTCACCCGGGCCCGGGTAGCGCCCCTCCGGCTCTCACCCCCCGGCCCCCGCCCCCGGCTGGTGTGCCGGTCCGGCCGTCGGGCCGGGCTTCGAGCCGGGCTTCGAGCCGGTGATCCGCCGGTTATCCTGAGGTGTCCCCCGTCCGTCCTGCCCCTGGAGCCGTGCTGTGCGCATCGATCTGCACACCCACTCCACGGCCTCCGACGGTACGGACACCCCCGCCGAGCTGGTCCGCCATGCGGCTGCCGCCGGGCTGGACGTCGTCGCCCTGACCGATCACGACACGGTCGGCGGCCACGCCGAGGCCATGGCCGCGGTCCGGGCCCTGCCTGCCGGTTTCACCCTGGTCACCGGCGCCGAACTGTCCTGCCGTCGAGACGGCATCGGACTGCACATGCTGGCCTACCTCTTCGACCCGGCGGAGCCCGAGCTCGCGCGCGAGCGGGAGCTGGTCCGGGACGACCGGACCCCCCGAGCCCAGGCGATGATCGGCAAGCTGCAGGCCCTGGGCGTGCCCGTCACCTGGGAGCAGGTGGCGCGGATCGCCGGCGAAGGCTCGGTGGGCCGCCCGCACATCGCGACGGCGCTGGTCGAGCTGGGCGTCGTACCGACGGTCTCGGACGCCTTCACCCCGGACTGGCTGGCCGACGGCGGCCGGGCGTACGCGGAGAAGCACGAGCTGGACCCCTTCGAGGCCATCCGCCTGGTCAAGGCGGCCGGCGGGGTCACGGTCTTCGCGCACCCGGCCGCGGTCAAGCGCGGCCGGTGCGTCCCGGAGAGCGTGATAGCGGAGCTGGCGGCGGCGGGCCTGGACGGTATCGAGGTCGACCACATGGACCACGACACCGCCACCCGGGCGCGGCTGCGCGGTCTCGCGGACGAGCTGGGGCTGCTGGTCACCGGTTCCAGCGACTACCACGGCAGCCGCAAGACCTGCCGGCTCGGGGAGTACACCACGGACCCCGAGATCTACGGCGAGATCACCCGCCGTGCCACGGGTGCCTTCCCGGTGCCGGGCGCGGGCGGACGCCCCGCATAGCCGGCCCCGGGCCGGCCGCGTCCCCGTTTTCATCTCACCACTTCTGCAAGGCCAAGGCTTCTCTGTGTTCGACTTCGCCGTTTTCGGATCCCTTTTTCTCACCCTTTTTGTGATTATGGACCCCCCGGGGATCACGCCGATCTTCCTCGCGCTGACCTCGGGCCGCCCCGTCAAGGTGCAGCGCAAGATGGCCTGGCAGGCCGTCTGCGTGGCCTTCGGGGTGATCGCCGTCTTCGGCATCTGCGGCCAGCAGATCCTGGACTACCTGCATGTCTCGGTGCCCGCGCTGATGATCGCGGGTGGTCTGCTGCTGCTCCTGATCGCGCTGGACCTGCTGACGGGCAAGACGGACGAGCCCAAGCAGACCAAGGACGTGAACGTGGCGCTGGTGCCGCTGGGCATGCCCCTGCTGGCCGGTCCGGGTGCCATCGTCTCGGTGATCCTGGCCGTCCAGAAGGCCGACGGCTTCGGCGGCCAGGTCTCGGTCTGGTCGGCGATCGTCGCCATGCACGTGGTGCTGTGGCTGGTCATGCGCTACTCGCTGGTGATCATCCGGGTGATCCGCGACGGCGGCGTGGTCCTGGTGACCCGGCTGGCGGGCATGATGCTGTCGGCGATCGCCGTCCAGCAGATCATCAACGGTGTGCTGCAGGTGGTGCAGGGCGCCTGACCCCGGACCTGCGCCGAAGGCCCCGCTCCGGTCCGGAGCGGGGCCTTCGGCGTGTGTGCGGCAGGCGGAGGAGGACGCTACTCGGCCGGCCGGATGAGAATGCGCTGGCCCACCGCGGCGGCCTGCTGCACGATCCGGTTGACGGAGGCCGCGTCCACGACGTCACTGTCCACGGCGTTTCCGTCGACATCGTCCAGGCGCAGAATCTCGAAGCGCACGGGCTTCTCCCTTCGTCGGTGTTCTCCTTGCAGAGGGTCCAACGAAGTGTAGGGGCCAATCATTCCCTACGCTAAGGAAATTTTTTCACTGGCTAACTACTGGCGGGTTGCGACGGACCTCCAGAACGCCGCCAGCGCGGCAGCCGTGGCCGGGGCGTCCTCCGCGTTGGGCGAGTGCTCCGTCCCCGGGATCACCACGCGTGCCGCGCCCAGCCGACGGGCCATGTCGTCCAGGGACGGGACCGGCCAGGCGTAGTCCACCGCACCGGAGAGCACCAGCTTGGGCAGCTCCACCCGGGCCAGCTCGGCCACCCGGTCGGGCTCCGAGATCAGCGTCCGGCCGGTGGCGATCAGCTGCTCGGGCACGGTGGACAGCCAGCGCCCGCGCAGGAACCCGGCGAGTTCGGGGGTGTCCGGGACCGCATCCTCCGGATCCTGCGCGCGCATCGCCGCCCACACCCCGGCCATGTCCTCCCGCATCACCTCCAGGGCCCCGACCAGCAGCTTCGTACGGGCCTGCTGGGCCTCGGCGATGGCGGCGGGCCCGCTGCTCATCAGGGTGAGGCTGCGGAACGGAGCGGCATCGCGGATCACTGCGGCGCGGGAGACCAGCCCGCCGAGGGAGTGCCCGAGGAGGTGGACGGGCGTGCCGAGGGCGGCGGCCTGGGCCAGCAGGTCCCGGGCCAGCTCGTCCAGGGAGTACGCCGACTCCTCGCGCGGGCCGGGGCTCTCGTACTGCCCGCGCCCGTCCACCGCGAGCACCCGGAAGCCGGCGCCGGCCAGCGGCTCCAGCAGCCCGATGAAGTCCTCCTTGCTGCCCGTGAACCCGGGGACCAGCAGGGCCGTGCCGTGCACCGGCTCGCCGGCCTCGTGCACGGCGAACGCGCCGCGCGAGGTCTCCAGGAGGCGGGCACGGGCACACGGGGGCAGCGTCAGTCGCGGCGGCTTGCTCATGCCGCCACGTTACTGGCCGGTCGGGCCAGTGCGGGAGCACCCCGGACACGCCGAAGGCCCGGCCCCCCCCCAAGAGGGAGGGCCGGGCCTTCGGTCCGTGCGGCTTACGCCTCGGGAGCCTCCGCGGCCTTCCGGGTCCGGGTGCGGCGCGGCTTGGCCGGAGCCTCCTCGGTGACCGGGGCCACCGGGGCCTCGGCCACGGCGGCGGTCTTGCGGGGCCGGGTGGTCCGGCGGGCCTTCACCGGTTCGACCGGGGGAGCCATCTGGAAGTCCGGCTCCGGGGCCACCGGGACCTCGGCCACGGCGGCGACGGCCTTGCGGGGCCGGGTGGTCCGGCGGGCCTTGACCGGCTCGACCGGCGGAGCCATCTGGAAGTCCGGCTCCGGGGTCTCGACCGCGGCGACGGCCTTGCGGGCCCGGGTGCGGCGCGGCTTGGCCGGAGCCTCCTCGGCGGCCGGAGCCACCGGGGCGGCCTCGGTGACCGCAGCCACCGGGGTCTCGACCGCGGCGACGGCCTTGCGGGCCCGGGTGCGGCGCGGCTTGGCCGGAGCCTCCTCGGCGGCCGGAGCGGCCTCGGCCTCGACGACCGGGCTCACCGGAGCGGCCACGGCCAAGGCGGCGGCAGCGGACGCGGACGAGGGCGAGGTGGACCGGGTCCGGCGGCGACGCGGCCTGCGCGGCTCCAGGGCGGCCTCCTCCGCCACCGGGGCGGCCTCGGCGACCGGAGCGACCGGAGTGTCCACCGCGGCCTCGGCTGCCACCTCCGCACCACCGCGGGTGCGGCGGCGCTGGCGCGGCGTCCGGGTGCGCGCCGGACGCTCCTCGGTCACCACCGCGGAGGCGGCGGCGGACTTGCGGCCACGGCCGCCGGTCTCGCCCAGGTCCTCCATGACCTCGGCCTTGAGGCCCGCCCGGGTGCGCTCGGCGCGCGGCAGGATGCCCTTGGTGCCGGCCGGGATGTTCAGCAGCTCGTACAGGTGCGGGGACGTCGAGTACGTCTCCTCGGGCTCGTGGAAGTCCAGCTCCAGCGCCTTGTTGATCAGCTGCCAGCGCGGGATGTCGTCCCAGTCGACCAGGGTGACGGCCGTGCCCTTGGCGCCCGCGCGGCCGGTACGGCCGACCCGGTGCAGGAAGGTCTTCTCGTCCTCGGGGGACTGGTAGTTGATGACGTGGGTGACGCCCTCGACATCGATACCGCGAGCCGCGACATCGGTGCAGACCAGGACGTCCACCTTGCCGTTGCGGAAGGCCCGCAGGGCCTGCTCGCGCGCGCCCTGGCCCAGGTCGCCGTGGACGGCGCCGGAGGCGAAGCCGCGCCGCTCCAGCTGCTCCGCGATGTCCGCGGCGGTGCGCTTGGTACGGCAGAACACCATGGCCAGCCCGCGGCCCTCGGCCTGCAGGATCCGGGAGACCAGCTCCGGCTTGTCCATGTTGTGCGCGCGGAACACGTGCTGGGTGATGTTCGCGACGGTCGCGCCCTCGTCGTCCGGCGCGGTGGCGCGGATGTGCGTGGGCTGCGACATGTAGCGGCGGGCCAGGCCGATGACCGCACCCGGCATGGTCGCCGAGAACAGCATCGTCTGCCGCTTGGGGGGAAGGAAATTGATGATCTTCTCGACGTCGGGCAGGAAGCCCAGGTCGAGCATCTCGTCGGCCTCGTCCAGGACCAGCGCCTTGACGTGCGACAGGTCGAGCTTGCGCTGGCCCGCGAGGTCCAGCAGGCGGCCCGGGGTGCCGACGATCACGTCGACGCCCTTCTTGAGCGCCTCGACCTGGGGCTCGTACGCGCGACCGCCGTATATGGCGAGGACGCGGACATTGCGGACCTTGCCGGCGGTCAGCAGGTCGTTGGTGACCTGGGTGCAGAGCTCTCGCGTCGGGACGACGACCAGGGCCTGCGGGGCGTCGGTCAGCTGCTCGGGCTTGGCCCGGCCGGCCTCGACGTCCGCGGGGACGACGACCCGCTCCAGCAGCGGAAGGCCGAAACCGAGCGTCTTGCCGGTTCCGGTCTTCGCCTGGCCGATGACGTCCGTGCCGGAAAGGGCGACGGGGAGGGTCATCTCCTGGATCGGGAAGGGGGACACGATGCCGACGGCCTCAAGGGCCTCGGCCGTCTCGGGAAAGATACCGAGGTCTCGGAACGTAGTCAGGGTGCTGCCTCTTCTGTGAGACGCGGCGCGAGGCGGCGAGGGGGGTCGTACCGTGCCTGGCCTGTAGTACTTGCCTTGTACGTACGAAGCTGCGCGGGACCACTGCCTTCGCTCAAGCGCGCTCATGCCGCTGAGGGGGCCCCTCATGGGAGGCGGTACGCATGAACGTACACACCACACCGAGGGCGGTCGGTTGGAGCCGATCGGGCCACCGACCGGGCATCCTCATTCAGATGGCCCGTCGAGTATTCGGCAGGCGCATTACCACTGTACCCCGGAATCGCGCAGGTGTGTCGGGTGAATTCACCGGGTCGGCGCTCGGCGCCTTGTCAGCGGGGCACTGCACAACGCATCGGGCAACGCATCGGGCGGGTGGTTCCCGCGGGCATTCAGCGGGCTATTGTGCGGAGCATGTCGACCGAAGAAAACGTACCGCCGCCCGCCGAAGACGCCGACGGCGGCGCCACCGGGATCGCCGCCCAGAGCTGGGCCGATGCCTCCGCCTCGCCGCAGTACCGGGCTGCCGTCGTGGACCTGCTGGGCGCCCTCGCGTACGGAGAACTCGCGGCGTTCGAGCGGCTGGCCGAGGACGCCAAAATGGCACCCACCCTCGCCGACAAGGCAGAGCTCGCAAAGATGGCCTCCGCCGAATTCCACCACTTCGAGCGGCTTCGTGACCGGCTCGCGGCGGTCGACGCCGAGCCCACCGCCGCCATGGAGCCCTTCGCCAAGGGCGTGGACGACTTCCACCGCCAGACCGCGCCCTCGGACTGGCTGGAGGGCCTCGTCAAGGCCTACGTCGGCGACTCCATCGCCAGTGACTTCTACCGCGAGGTGGCCAGCCACCTCGACTCCGACACCCGCGCCCTGGTGCTCGGCGTGCTGGACGACACCGGCCACGGCAACTTCGCCGTCGAGAAGGTCCGCGCCGCGATCGAGGCGGACCCGCGCGTCGGCGGCCGGCTCGCGCTGTGGGCCCGCCGCCTGATGGGCGAGGCCCTCTCGCAGGCGCAGCGGGTGGTCGCCGAGCGCGACGCCCTCTCCACCATGCTGGTCGGCGGGGTCGACGGCATGGCCGCCGGCTTCGACCTGGCGGCCGTCGGTGAGATGTTCGCCCGGATCACCAAGGCGCACACCAAGCGGATGGCGGCGCTGGGCCTCGCGGCCTGAACCACCGGTACCCCCCCCGCACCACCGGCACCACAGACACGCGAGGGCGGCCCCGGAGCACTCGGCTCCGGGGCCGCCCTCGCATGTCCCGTACGGTCACATCCGGTCAGTCATGAGGGGACCGAAAACGGAGCCCGCCGCCCCGACCTCCCCGGGCGTCCGGCCGGACGCAGCAGCAGGGACAGCACCACCGCGGACACCAGCGCCGCTCCACCGAAGGTCGCGGCCGGGGTGTTATGGCCCGGACCCAGCGCGAAGTGCGTCAGATAGGCGCCGAAAAGCGCTCCCGCCACGCCGCTGACCAGCACCGACCGGGGCGAGGGCAGCCGCCCTCCCAGGACTCTCAGCGCGGTGGCGGACAGGACCAGGCCCAGCAGGGCCGAGCCGAGCGCTTCCATCAGCAGCATGAGGTTCCTCCCAGGGGTCCGGGCAACCGGGTCACTGCCCGTCCTACCCGAAGCGGAACAAAGGGAAACGGCCCGGCGGGGGTTCCCCGCCGGGCCGTTCCACAGCAGTCCGTCGTGCCCGGACGCCCGCGCTCAGAGAGCGCCGAAGCCCACCTTGCGGGCGCTCGGCTCGCCGATGTCGACGTACGACAGCCGGTCCGTCGGCACCAGGACCTTGCGGCCCTTGGTGTCGGTGAGCGAAAGCAGCTGCGACTTGCCCGTGAGCGCGTCGGTGACGGCCTTCTCGAGCTCCTCGGCGCTCAGTTCGGTCTCCAGCACGATCTCCCGGGGTGCGTGCTGCACGCCGATCTTGACCTCCACGGCTCTGTCCCTCCGACGTCTCCGGGTCGCGCGATCACCGCGCCGTACACCGGACACATTAGCCCGGCCAGAGGACCCGGACGGCGTACCGGGGGAACGCTCGCAGCGAACAGCTCACCCCGGGCCGCAAAGGATCAGTGCTGCTCCGTGCCGTGCAGCGGGAAACCGGCGATACCGCGCCAGGCCAGCGAGGTCAGCAGGCCGACCGCCGTCTCGCGGGCCACCGGGCTCTCGCTGGACAGCCAGTACCGGGCGACCACCTGGGACACCCCGCCCAGGCCCACCGCCAGCAGCATCGACTCGTCCTTGGACAGCCCCGTGTCCTCGGCGATCACGTCCGAGATGGCCTCCGCGCACTGCAACGACACCCGGTCGACACGCTCGCGCACCGCCGGCTCGTTGGTCAGATCGGACTCGAAGACCAGCCGGAAGGCGCCCCCCTCGTCCTCCACATAGGCGAAGTACGCGTCCATCGTCGCCGCGACCCGCAGCTTGTTGTCGGTGGTCGAGGCGAGCGCGCCCCGCACCGCCTGCAGCAGTGCCTCGCAGTGCTGGTCCAGCAGCGCCAGATAGAGGTCGAGCTTGCCGGGGAAGTGCTGGTACAGCACCGGCTTGCTCACTCCCGCGCGCTCGGCGATGTCGTCCATCGCCGCCGCATGGTAGCCCTGCGCGACGAACACCTCCTGGGCCGCGCCCAGCAGCTGGTTCCGTCGGGCTCGGCGCGGCAGTCGCGTGCCCCGCGGGCGCGCCGCCTCGGTCTGCTCGATGGCTGTCACGCCGCCTCCCACTTTCTCCTTGACACAGTGCGCTGTGCGCCGCGCCCGCCATCGTACTTTTCGGTAACCGAATCTGGAGGGTCCAGACCGAGATTTCTCGCGGTACGGACGCCCTAAGCGCTGGTCAGCGGTAGTCCTCATCATCGAGTTCCACGATCCGCGCCTGCTCCGCGGCATCCCCCTCGGTGGCCTCGCCCCGCTCATGCCCGGTGAGCGGATCGTCCTCCTGCGGGCTGAGGTCCTTCTGCTGCTCGGAGGCGTCCGCCTCGGGGGCCTCCGGGTCCAGCGTCTCCGCGAACTGGTCCTGGAAGGTGTCCGGCTCCGCTGGGTCGGCGCTCATGGGGCTCCCCTCATTTCCGTGCCCCGCATTCATCTCTCAAGTACGAGCCTAGGAGAGTCGGGGGCCCACCGCTACGCAGACTTGTGACCGCGGACACACGGATTGCGGCGTGATCGTCTCGTAACATTGGCCGCATGTCTTCGACCGAGCTGCCGGGTGTACGGTCCGCCGCCGAGCTGTCCACGCCCGCCGGCGGGGTCCGGGTGGCCGAGGGGGAGCGGCTGCGCAGCGTCGCCCTGCCGGGTCTGACGCTGACCGTGCGGTCGAGGCCGCCGGCCCGCGAAGGACTGCCGCCCGCCCTGTACGTGCACGGGCTCGGCGGCTCCTCGCTGAACTGGTCCGCCCTGATGGAGCTGCTGGAGGACACCGTCGACGGCGAGGCCGTCGACCTCCCCGGCTTCGGGGACTCGCCGCCGCCGGCCGACCGGAACTACTCCGTCACCGGACTCGCCCGGGCGGTGATCCGGTACCTCGACGCCAGTGGCCGCGGGCCCGTCCACCTGATCGGCAACTCCCTCGGCGGCGCCGTCACCACCCGGATCGCGGCCGTCCGGCCCGACCTGGTGCGCTCGCTCACCCTGGTCTCGCCCGCCCTGCCGGAGCTGCGGGTGCAGCGCACCGCGGTGCCCACCGCCCTCCTCGCGGTCCCCGGCGCCGCCGCCCTGCTCGGCCGGGTGACCCGCGGGCTGACCGCCGAACAGCGCACCCGCGGGGTGATGGGCCTGTGTTACGGAGACCCCTCCCGGGTGACGCCCGAGGGTTTCCGGAACGCGGTGGAGGAGATGGAGCGCCGGATGGCCCTCCCCTACTTCTGGGAGGCCATGAGCCGTTCCTCCCGCGGCATCGTCGACGCCTACACTCTCGGCGGGCAGCACGGACTGTGGCGGCAGGCCCAGCGGGTCCTCGCCCCGACCCTGCTGGTCTACGGTGGCCGGGACCGGCTCGTCTCGTACCGTATGGCGCGCAGGGCCGCCGCGGCCTTCCGCGGCTCGCGGCTGCTGACCCTGCCGGAGGCCGGCCACGTGGCGATGATGGAGTACCCCGAGGTGGTCGCCGAGGCCTTCCGGGGCCTGCTCAGAGACAACAGCACCAACGACGACAAAGGCTGAGGACCCGTGGGACGACACAGTCGCAAGGCCCCCACCGCGGGCCCGGCTGCCGTCACTCCGCCATCCCCGGACCCCGGTCCCGGCGCTGCCGCAGCCGCTGCCGCGGGTGGTTTCCCCGGTCGTCGGCGCCGGGGCGAACAGGCCGTCATCCACCAGGGATACGGACAGCAGCCCGCGCCCGAGGTGCTCGCCGGGCACCCCGAGCAGCGCGAGCCCGGCGGCGGCTGGGGCGCGGCCCCCGGCGCGGCGTACGACACGCGATCCGGCGCTCTCTACGACACGGGAGCCGGCGCCGTCTACGGCGACTGGCGCGGAGCGTCGCGCCCCGTTCCCACGCCCATGCCCGGCCCGTACCCCGACCCGTACCCCGGCCACGGCGGACCCGACCGCCATACCCCGGCCTTCGGCACACCCGCCGCCGGCTTCCCGCGGGTGGACCTCGACCCCCCGGATGGGAATGCGGTCACCTCCACCGGCTCGCACCGCCGGGTGCCGGTACCGCGGACCGGTGACGCCGAGCCGCCCGTCGCGCCCGTGACCAGCCGGGGCGCCAAGGTCCGTACGTACACCGGCATGGCGGCGGCGGCCGTCACCACCGTGCTCGCCGTGGTGGTGGCCGGGCAGGTCGTGGCCGAGGACGACGCCGGCCGGACCGGCACGCACGCGGCCGGCGACGGCGGCAAGAACCGGGCCGCGGCCGGACAGTCCGCGGCCTCCCGCTCCGACGAGCGGCCCACCCCGGACGCCTCGCAGTCCTCCTCCTCCGCCGTCGCCGCCGCCCCCGCGGCCCCGCCGGTCCCCGTGGAGAAGTCCTACGAGCAGAAGATGGCCGAACAGTTCCCGATCGACCCGAAACTCAAGGGTCCGGGAACCTTCGACGCCGTGCCGGGCGTGGCCAAGGCCCCCGGCAAGGGGAAGGTCGTCCGCTACCGGGTGGACGTGGAACAGGGCCTCGGCATGGACGGACAGCTGTTCGCCGAGGCCGTGCAGCGCACCCTCAACGACGACCGCAGCTGGGCGCACAACGGGGTGCGCACCTTCGAGCGGGTGCCCTCCGGCGAGGTCGAGTTCGTGATCACGCTGGCCAGTCCGGGAACCACCGGGATCTGGTGCGCCAAGTCCGATCTGGACACCACGGTCGACAACGTCTCCTGCGACTCGGCCTCCACCGACCGGGTGATGATCAATGCCTTCCGGTGGGCCCAGGGCTCGCAGACCTATGGCCCACAGGCGATGTTCGCGTACCGGCAGATGCTGATCAACCACGAGGTCGGCCACCGGCTCGGGAACGGCCACGTCAGCTGCCGCACCCCCGGGGCCCTTGCGCCGATCATGCAGCAGCAGACCAAGTCCCTCGATATCGACGGAATCCGGTGCAGGCCCAATCCCTGGGTCTATCCCGGGAATTGAGGTATTTCCGGCTTCGCGTCCGCCGGGTGTAGCGCGGTCGAACGCCACCCGTACGGGAAAGTTACGCTCCTTCACCCCTTCCGGTGGCGCGACGGACAACCGTCCGTCGCGCCACCGGCATATCCGCTTGAGTTCTCCCGCGGCGAACCGCCGTAACGGAGAACGGGGGTGCCACGCGTGCGGATCGGATTGCTGACGGACGGTGGTTCGAGGCTGTGGTGCGAGCGGCTCGTGCGCGGGCTCCCACAGCACGAGTTCGTGCTCTACGCCCAGCCGCCGGCCGGCGAGGACCGCCGGGCGACGGGCCGCAGCCCCCGGCGCCGGGACCGGCAGGCCTTCGTACCGGCCTTCCGGGACCTGGTCGCCGGTATCTGTACGGCCGACGGCACCGCCTTCGCGGCCGGCCTCTACGGCCTCGCCGAACTGGCCCGGGAACAGGGCGGGCTGACCGCGGCCCTGCGCTCCGAGGACGCCCTGCGCCTCCTGGAGGCCGGCTGCCGGGTGCCGGCCGCCGGCCGGACCGTACAGGCGGCCCGGGTCCCCGACCTGATCGAGGTCGTGGGCGGGCTGGCGCAGGCGCTGCGCCCGCTCTCCCTCGACTGGTACGAGGAGCTCGGCGCGGCCGATGTCGTGCACGCCTCGGCCGGCGGAGTGGCGGCCCTGCCCGGGCTGTTGGCCAAACGCTTCTTCGGAGTGCCGCTGCTGGTCACCGAGTACGGGGTCCAGCTCCGCGCGCACTACCTGAAGCCCGGCGGCGACGGCCCGGACCGGCCCGCGGTACGGGCGCTCCTGGCCTCCTTCCAGCTCCGGCTGGCCGCCGAACTGTACGCGCAGGCCGACCTGCTGACCCCCGGTCATGCGCATGCGCGGCGCTGGCAGGAGCGGTGCGGGGCCGCGCGGGCGCGGCTGCGCACGGTCCACCCCGGGATGGAGGCGGACCGATTCGCCACCGTCGGGGAAGCCGCCGACCAGGGGGATCCCGGCACCGTGGTCTGGGTCGGCCGGATCGACCCCGCGAAGGACCTGATCGGTCTGCTGCACGCGTTCGCCGAGGTCCGGCGGGGGGTGCCGGGAGCCCGGTTGCGGATCTTCGCCACGGGCACGGGATCACCGGCCTATCTGGCGGACTGCCGGGCCCTGGCCGCCCAGCTGTTCCCCGACGAGGCGGTGGACAGCCTGTCGCCGGGGGAGAACCCGGTGGCCTTCGAGGAGATCGGCGGCCCGGACGCGCCCTCGCTCGCCGATGCGTACGGGTCGGGCCGGGTGGTGGTCTCCTCCTCCGTGGTGGAGGGCTTCCCGGTCACCCTGGCCGAGGCGATGTTCTGCGGGCGGGCCACCGTCTCGACGGACGTGGGCGCGGTGTTCGAGGTGATCGGCGGCACCGGGCTGGTGGTTCCCCCGCGCAACCCGCGGGCGCTGGCGGAGGCCTGCGTGGCCCTGCTGCGGGACCCGGAGCGGGCCGCCCGGCTGGGAGCGGCGGCCCGGGCGCGGGCGCTGGAACTGTTCACGGTCGAGCAGAACGTGGCCGCGTTCCGGGAGATCTACCTGGACCTGATCGCGAGCGGGCCGGGGGTGGAGCGGGCGGGGGCGGATGCCGTGCCGTTCGCCCGGCCGGCGGAGGCGAGGGTGCCGGGGCACTGGACGACACCGTCCTGGGCTACGGCATGACCCGCCCCCACCCCGCGGTCCCCGGCCCGGGCACCGAGCCGGGCCGCGGCACCGAGCCCGGCCCCGCTGCCGAGCCCGGCGCCGCCCCGGCCTCCCCGACAGGCCTGGAGGTGCCCTGGCGCGGCACCATCGCCCAGGGTTTCGCCCCCACCCCGGCCGGGCCGCGGCGCGGCGGCGGGGATCCCGTCAAGGCATTGATGCGGCGGCACCGGGAGCTGTGCGAGAGGGCCGTCGATCCGCTGGAGATCGCCGCCGGGCTCGAAGCCCTCGGGGTCACCGACCGGACCGCCGCCCGGTTCCGGCACCGGGACGTCTTCTCGCTGGCCGAGGAGATCTACGCCCGGGTGCCCCGGACCACCGCCCCCGCGGAGGAACGGGCGGAGCAGCGGGACCGGCGGGTGCTGCGCGGCTGCGCATACGCGCTGGTGCCCGGCGGGCTCGTCTGGGCCCTCGCCGCCGCCGTGCCCGCCGGCCCGGTCGCCGCGGCCCTCACCGGGCTGGTGCTCGCCGCGGCCCTCGTCCGGCCGTCCCGGCCGCCGCGCGGCACGGCCGCCGCCCACCTGATCGCCGCCGTCGGCCTCGGCTGGGCCGTGCACCGGCACGGTCCGGCCATCGGCCTCGCCCTCGCCCTGGCCGTCGTCCCCGCCCATGCGGCCGTCCTCGGTCATGCCGCGCAGGCCCGGCGCCGGCTCGCCGCGAGCCGGACCCTGGCCGAGTTCACCGCCATGGCCCGGCCCCTGCCACTGCTCGCCGCCACCGCCGCCACCGCGCTCGCCCTGCCGCTGCTCGCCGCCACCGGCACAACCGGCCCCGCCCTGCCGCTCGTACCGCTGCTGTTCCTCGCCCGGCTGCTGCTCGCCCACGGAGTGCGCCACCCGGTCACCGCCGCCCTCGCGCTCGGGCTGCTGCCGGTGCCCGGCGCCGCCCTGGCCGGGACGGGCTGGCTCCTCGTACACGCCACCATCGCGCTGTCCCGCGCATCCGCACACACCCGTAGCCATGACAGGGAGAAGGAGAAGGACATGACCGGCCAGCCAACCAACCAAGGGGCCGCGCAATGAGGGTGCTGCTGATCGGAGCCAACGGATACCTCGGCCGCTACGTCGCCGACCGGCTGCTCGCCGACCCCGCCGTGCAGCTCACGGCGCTCGGCCGGGGGGACGACGCCGACGTGCGGTTCGACCTCGCGACCGGCAGCCCCGGCGCGCTGACCCGGTTCCTGGACGCCGTCCACCCCGGGGTGGTCGTCAACTGCGCCGGAGCCACCCGCGGCGGGGCCCGCGACCTGACCCGGCACAACACCGTGGCCGTCGCCACCATCTGCGAGTCCCTGCGCCGCAGCGGCTGCGGGGCCCGGCTGGTCCAGCTCGGCTGTGCCGCGGAGTACGGGCCCAGCCAGCCCGGCTCCAGCACCGCCGAGGACGCCGTGCCCAGACCCGGCGGCCCGTACGGGGTGAGCAAGCTGGCCGCCACCGAGCTGGTGCTCGGCTCCGGGCTGGACGCCGTGGTGCTGCGGGTGTTCTCGCCCGTCGGGCCCGGCACCCCCGCCGGCTCCCCGCTCGGCCGGCTCGCCGAGGCCATGCGCCGCGCCATGCAGTCCGGGGACAGTGAGCTCAAGCTGAGCGGGCTCGGGGTGCAGCGCGATTTCGTCGACGTACGGGACGTGGCCCGCGCGGTGCACGCGGCGAGCCTGTCCGCCGCGCAGGGCGTGGTGAACATCGGCACCGGCCGGGCCGTGCGGCTGCGCGACGCCGCCGCCGTGCTCGCCCGGGTCGCGGGATTCGGCGGCGCCCTGCACGAGCTCGACGCGGTCGCTCCGCAGCACGGCCTGCCCGGCCGGCACATCGGGATCGGAGCCCCGCGCTCGGAGGCCACCGCCGAGCAGCTCGCCGCCGCCGCGGCCCAGCCCGCGTACCCCTATCCGGACGGTTGCGGCGCCTGGCAGCAGGCCGATGTCCGCACCGCCCGGGACCGGCTCGGCTGGCGCCCCCGGATCAACCTGGAGGAATCGCTGGCGGACATCTGGATGGAGGCGGCATGCCGCATCTGACCACCCCGCCGGGGGCGGCCCCGGCCGCCACCGGGGCCGGACGGCTGGGCCTGGGGGTGCCCGGGTACGCCCATCCGCTGCTGGCCCCCGCCGAGTGGGGCGAGCTCGCCCGGCCCGGTACCCCGGTGCACTGGGCCGTGCTGAACGTCACGGACGGTCCCGGACAGCGGCCCGATCCGCATGTCTCGGAGGCCGCCCGCCGGCTGCGCGAAGCCGGCGGTACCCTGCTCGGCCATCTCGCCATGCGGAACGGTGAACGGACCTTCGGAGAGCTGGTCTCCGACGCCCACCGGTACCTGGACTGGTACCGGGTCGGCGGCTTCTACCTGGCCGGGGCCCCCGCCGGCCGGGAGGAGCTGGCGGCGGTGCGCCGGCTGACGGACACCCTGCGCACGCTGCACGACGGGCTGCGGATCGTGCTCGGCCACGGCACCCACCCCTGCCCCGGCTACGCCGAGGCCGCCGACCAGCTGGTCACCTTTTCCGGGGCGTGGTCCGACTACCGCTGGTCGCAGGTGGCCGAATGGACGGCGGAACACCCGCCGGAGCGCTTCTGCCACCTGGTCCACGGGGTTCCGCGGACCCATCTGGAGGAGGCGATGCGGGTCGCCCGCTGGCAGGGGGCCGGGACCGTCTGGTTCACCGACCGCTCGGACCGCCGCGGCGGGCAGGACCCCTGGGCCGGAATGCCCGCGTACTGGGACGAAATTGTCTCGCGTATCGGACAGGGTGTCTCGGAATGAAGAAGGGCGTGGCAGTGTTACGGGAAGAACCACCGTTCAGACTTAGACCTCCGGAGTCCCCGTGTCGCTGCCACCCCTGGTCGAGCCAGCCGCCGAGCTGACCGTTGACGAGGTCCGTCGGTACTCCCGCCACCTGATCATCCCCGATGTGGGGATGGAGGGCCAGAAGCGTCTGAAGAACGCCAAGGTGCTCGCCGTGGGTGCGGGCGGCCTCGGCTCGCCCGCCCTGATGTACCTGGCCGCGGCCGGTGTCGGCACGCTCGGCATCGTCGAGTTCGACGAGGTCGACGAGTCGAACCTGCAGCGCCAGATCATCCACAGCCAGGCGGACATCGGCCGCTCCAAGGCCGAGTCGGCGCGGGACTCCGTCCTCGGCATCAACCCGTACGTGAACGTGGTTCTCCACGAAGAGCGGCTCGAAGCCGAGAACGTGATGGAGATCTTCGGCCAGTACGACCTGATCGTCGACGGCACGGACAACTTCGCCACCCGCTACCTGGTCAACGACGCCTGCGTGCTGCTGAACAAGCCGTACGTGTGGGGCTCGATCTACCGCTTCGACGGCCAGGCCTCGGTGTTCTGGTCCGAGCACGGCCCCTGCTACCGCTGCCTCTACCCGGAGCCCCCGCCGCCGGGCATGGTCCCCTCCTGCGCCGAGGGCGGCGTACTGGGTGTGCTCTGCGCGTCCATCGGCTCCATCCAGGTCAACGAGGCGATCAAGCTGCTCGCCGGCATCGGCGAGCCGCTGGTCGGCCGCCTGATGATCTACGACGCCCTGGAGATGCAGTACCGCCAGGTGAAGATCCGCAAGGACCCCGACTGCGCGGTCTGCGGCGAGAACCCGACCGTCACCGAGCTCATCGACTACGAGGCCTTCTGCGGCGTCGTGTCGGAGGAGGCCCAGGAGGCCGCCCTGGGTTCGACGATCACTCCCAAGCAGCTCAAGGAGTGGATCGACGACGGCGAGAACATCGAGATCATCGATGTCCGCGAGATCAACGAGTACGAGATCGTCTCGATCCCCGGCGCCAGGCTGATCCCCAAGGGCGAGTTCCTGATGGGCAGCGCGCTCCAGGACCTGCCGCAGGACAAGCGCATCGTCTTGCACTGCAAGACGGGTGTCCGCAGTGCGGAAGTCCTCGCGGTGCTGAAGTCCGCGGGCTTCGCGGACGCGGTGCACGTCGGCGGCGGCGTGATCGGCTGGGTCAACCAGATCGAGCCGCACAAGCCGGTCTACTAGGCCGAACGACCGGAGGGGCCGTACCGCGCGGGATGCGGTGCGGCCCCTCCGGCGTGCGCGGGCCCTGCCCGGCGCCGCGCCCGGCGGCTCAGGCCGCCGTGCAGGTGGTGTTGGCGGGCGGGACCGTGCCGTCCAGGAGGTAGGAGTTGACCGCCTTCTGGACGCACGGATCTCCGCTGTTGTAGGCCCCGTGGCCCTCGCCCTTGTAGGTGAGTTCCACCCCGACCCCCGGGCCGAGCCGCTCCACCATGTTCCGGGCCCCCGCGTACGGAGTGGCCGGGTCGCCCGTGTTGCCGATCACCAGGATCGGGGCGGAGCCGGGGGCGCTCACATCCGGGGTCTTCCTGGAGCCGGGCACCGGCCAGCCGGTGCAGGCCAGCAGGCCCCAGCCCATCAACTCTCCGAACACCGGGGAGGCGGCCCGGAACTCGGGCAGCTTGGCCTTGGTCTGCGCCAGGTCGTACCGCTCCTTGGAGTCCACGCAGTTGATGGCCGTGTTGGCGGCCCCGAGGTTGCTGTACCTGCCCTGCTCGTCCCGCCCGTTGAGGGCGTCGGAGAGGGCCATCAGCAGCTGGCCCTGACCGCCTTCCGCCTCGTCCAGCCCCTGTTCCAGCAGCGGCCAGAGCTCCTTGGAGTAGAGGGCCTGGGCGATTCCGTTGGTGGCCGCGGACTGGGTGAGCTTGCGGTCGCCGATCCCGGCGATGGGGGCCGTCTCCAGCCGCTTCTGCAGGGCGATGATGTTGTCCTCGATCTCCTTGACGGTGCTGCCCTGGAGCAGGCAGTCGTCGCCGCGGTCCACACAGTCCTTGGCGAAGTTGTCGAGGGCCAGCTGGAAGCCCTCGGCCTGGCCGAGGGAGCCCTGCTCGTAGGTCTGCGTCGGGTCCACGACCGCGTCGAACACGGCCCGGCCGACATGGGTGGGGAACAGGTGGGCGTAGACCCCGCCGAGCTCGGTGCCGTAACTGATCCCGAAGTAGTTCAGCTTCTCGTCGCCCAGGGCCCGGCGGAGCTCGTCCAGGTCGCGGGCGGCGTTCTCGGTGCCGACGTACGGCAGCACCTTCCCGGACTTCGTCTTGCAGGCCTCGTGATAGGCCCGGATGCCATCGGTGTACTGCTTCTCCTGGGCCGGGGTGGAGGGGGTGCTGTCCGAGGCGTAGTACGCGTCCAGCTGCCGGTCGCCCAGGCAGAGCACCGGCCCGCTGCGGCCGACCCCCCTGGGGTCGAAGCTGACCAGGTCGTAGCGGTCGCGCAGGGCGTCGTACTCCTCGGCCGCGCCGGGCAGGGTGGTGATGCCGGAGCCGCCGGGGCCGCCGAAGTTGAAGACCAGCGAGCCGATGCGGTTGTTCTTGTCGCGGGCCTGGGTCCGGATCAGGGCCAGTTCGATCTGCTCGCCCTCGGGCTTGGCGTAGTCGAGGGGAACCTTGAGGGTGGCGCACTGCCACTCCTGGGACGGAGCCTGGCCGCCGCCCTGGGCCGGGGACGGGGGCGGGCAGGCGTCCCAGTGCAGTTTCTGCGCGGGGGCCTGCCGGGCGGTCGGGCTCGCCGTGCCCTTCGGCTGTTCCGGTTCCTTGCTCCCGGAGCAGCCGCCCGTGCCGAGCAGGGTGGCGGCGAGGGCCGCGGCAGCGGTGGTCCGCAGAGCGTTTCCCGTCATGTAACCCATCCTGTGGGTGATTCCGCGGGTCCGCCCCTGCCGTGACCCGTTCGGGTTCGGGCCTTTCGCCCGCGGCCGTGGTGACCTGGTGCCATGAACCGGAAGAAGATCACGGTGGGGATCGGCGAGGCGGCGGCGCTGACCGGGACGAC
This sequence comes from Streptomyces venezuelae, assembly GCF_008642295.1. Taxonomy (GTDB): domain Bacteria; phylum Actinomycetota; class Actinomycetes; order Streptomycetales; family Streptomycetaceae; genus Streptomyces; species Streptomyces venezuelae_C. Next base: position 4,805,024 of record NZ_CP029190.1, read on the forward strand.
CCCGGAGGCCCTCCGCCGGCAGCAGCGCAGCGGACTGCGGCCGGACGCGGGACCGGAGGCGGAGCGGGACCGGTACGGGTACGAGGACCTGGTACGGATCCTGTGGGCGCGGCGGCTGGCGGAGCTGGGCCTGCCCCCGCACGAGGTACGGGCGGTCCTGGCCCCGGCGGACGGCCCGGAGGAGCTGCTGGTCCGGCTGAGCGCGGCGGTCCGCGCCCGGCGGCCGGGACCGGAGGCCGGGCGGCTGCTCGGACCGGAGGCGGCCCGGCTGGAGGCGGCGGGCCGGCACCTGCTGGTCCAGCATCCGAGGCTGCGGCTGGAGCAGGAGCGGCTGGAGACGGAGCTGGCGGCGCTGGCCGGAGCGGAGGCGGCGGACCCGAGGGTGGAGCGGCTGGCCCACGACTGGTTCGTGCACATCCGGGCACTGGAGGCGGCGGAACGGGCGGCCTGCTTCCCGGAGCCCGACTTCACCGACGAAGAACCGGCCATCGCTCCACCGGCCATCGCTCCACCGGCCATCGCTCCACCGGCCGCCGCTCCACCGGCCGCCACGGCCCCCGGCGCCGGCCGGCCCGCTCCGGGCGCGCCCGCCGGGCCCGGGCCGGGGGAGATCTCCGCGGCCCAGGCACGGGTGGCGGAGCTCCTGGACGCGCTGTTGGGCGCCTGGCCGGGCCCGGGTCCGGACCCGGACCCGCAGCCGGCCGGTTAGATCGCTTCCTTGCGGGTCAGGAAGTTGAACGAGATCCACCCCGGCAGCACCGGCAGCCAGAAGGTCATCAGCCGGAACAGCAGCACGGCCGAGATCGCGATCTCCTTCTCCAGCCCCGCCGCGATCAGACCCAGGGTCAGCGTGGTCTCCACCGCACCCACACCACCCGGTGTCGGCGCCGCCGAGCCCAGCGCATTGCCCGCCAGGAAGACCACGGCGATGCTCGCCAGCGAGATCGCCTCGCCGCCCCCGAACGCACGGATCGACGCATCCAGGCACATCACGAAACACCCGGTCAGCAGCAGCATCCCGCCGATTCCGGTCAGCAGCTTCTGCGGTCGCTGCAGCACGTCCAGCATGCGCGGCACCACGCCCGCGAACAGCGCCCGCACCCGGGTCGCCACGAACTTCCGCAGGAACGGGATCGCCGTCACCACCAGCACCAGCACGGCCACCGTCAGCAGACCCGCGATCACTGTCCGGGACGGGGTCATCTCCTGGGTGTTCTCGGTGCCGGTCAGATAGCCGAAGGACAGCAGCAGCACGATGTGGCTGCCCAGGCCGAACAGCTGCGAGGCGCCCACGCTCGCCACCGCCAGCCCCGGCCGCACCCCGGCCCGCTGGAGGAAGCGGGTGTTCAGGGCCACGCCGCCGATCGCGGCCGGCGCCACCAGCTTCACGAACGAACCCGCCACCTGCGCGCACACGGTCCGCAGGAACGGCACCCGCTCCGGGACGAACCCGAGCAGGCTCATCGCCGCGGCGAAGTAGCTGAGCGCGGAGAAGGCCAGCGCCGCCCCCACCCAGCCCCACTGCGCCTCGCCGACGATGGTCCCGAAGTCCACGTGGGTCAGCTGCGTCAGCAGGAAGTACGCGGCGAACGCGCCCGCGATGAACGACACCAGGGTGCGCGGCCTGATCCGCTCCAGCCGGGCCGGCTCCACCGGCGCCTGCGGCCGGATCAGCAGCACCTGGCGGCGGATCTGGCTGAGCAGGTCCTCTTCCCGGGCCTCGTCCAGCGCCACGTCCAGCGCCTTCTTCTCGGCCTTCTTCTCGGCCTTCGTCTCCGCCTTGGCGGACTTCGGCGACTTCCGCGCCGCCGACTCCGCCTCGCGCTGCGCCTTCGCCAGCCGCGAGGACTCCAGCACCGCCTCCCGCTCCCGCTGCGAGCGCTCCCGCGCCAGCCGGCGCAGGGTCGCCCGGGTGGACCGGGACAGCGCGATCGGCTGCAGCAGCGGCAGACAGTCCGCCACCGCGTCCGGGCCGAGCACCGACACCGCGGAGGCCACCGAGCGCTCCGCGCCGACCCGCAGACCGAGGGTGGTCAGCAGCTGGGCGATGTCCATCCGCAGCACCAGATCGCCCGCGGCGATCTCACCGCCGCGCAGATCGGTCAGGATCACCGTGCCGGAACGATCCACCACCAGGGCGTCCCCGGTGAGCCGGCGGTGCGCGATGCGCCGCGACTGGAGCGCCCGCACCTGCTCCCACGCATTGCGGCTCAGCTCGTCGGTGATGTCCTCGTCGCCGAGCGAGTCCAGGCTGCGCCCGCCCAGGTGCTCGTACACCAGCATCACGGCGTCCGGGCCCAGCTCCGAGGTGGCGATCAGCTTGGGGGCCCTGGCCCCGGCGGCGATCGCCGCGTACGCGAGCAGGGCCTCCTGCTCCAGGGCCTGCCGCAGCGACTGGAGGCTGCGGCGGGTGGTGATCCCGCGCAGGGTGAGCCGGCGCCAGACCCGGTAGAAGAACCCGTGCGCCTGCTGCTCGCGGTCGACCACGGTGACATCCAGCGGCGGGCCGTCCTCCAGGGTCACGTGGTAGCGGCGCCCGCGGTCGTTCTGCTCGGAGGAGTCGCCGCCCTCGTGCCCCTCCGCGCGCATCGCGCTGACCGGCTGGAAGCCGACCCGGCGCAGGCCGGCGAGGAGGTTCTGGCCGGTGGGCCGGACATTGGGGGAGCCGACCGCGTACAGCGTGCCGTAGGCCACGCTCCAGCCGATCAGCACGGTGAGGATGATCGAGAAGGGTGTGGTGTAGCCGCTGACCAGCATCGCGAACGCGTCGAGCAGCAGCACCACCCACAGCGCCACCCGCCAGCGCGGGCGCCGGGTCATTCCGACCGCGGTCATGTACGCGATGACGGGCGCGAGGTAGCCGTGGACCGGGTCGGTGAGGGCTTCGCCGGCCCCGGTGGCCCGGGTGAGCGCGTCCTGGATGGTCGCCGGGGCGGCCTGGGAGACCCAGAGGTCGGTGGCCAGGGTGACGCCGTGGGCGAGAACGGCGGCGAGCACCCCGTCGGCGATCCGCAGTCCGTCGCGTTTGATCAGCCGTTCGATGGCGAAGGCGACCGGGACCAGCAGCACCGCGATACTGCCCACCAGCCCGGCCACCTTGATCAGCAGCGGCGGCGCCTGGTCGGTGCCCGCGCTGATGTCGGCCTCCAGACCGGCGGCGGTGCCGTGCGCGAAGGCGGCAATGGCGAGGACCAGGGCGATCCCGAGGACCCCGACGAGCAGCCGGACCAGGTCGGAGGGCCGGTGCACACGGGCGGCGAGCAGCGGTTCGTCGACCTCGACCCGGTCGGCCTCGGTGTGTCCGTCCGGGGTGGCGGGCTGCTGCCCGGGACCCGTCCCGGTGTCGCCCGGCTGCGGGCCCCGCCGGGTGCCGGGGCGCGTGCCGGACTGCGCCTCCGGCGCCGCGCCGCGCTGTGCGTCCGCGTCGTCAGGAGGGCTCACACCCCGCTCGTTCCCCGTCACTCCGGTCATCTCTTCTTGATCACGTATCACCAGTCACCGCCCGGACGATGGTGGCACGGACCGGTGCCGGGGCGGGGCACCAGGGTGCGTGCCCGTGCGGAGCAAAACCCTCCGCGCGCCCTCCGGACCGGTGCGGCACCATGGGCCCAATGAGCGACGAGTATCCCGGCCCAGCCGGTCTCCCCGACTACGCGGAGCGGGTGCTGGAGGCCGCCGAGCGCATTCCGCCCGGCCGGGTGATGACCTACGGGGACATCGCCGAATGGCTGGACGAGGGAGGCCCGCGCCAGGTGGGAAGGGTGATGGCCCTCTACGGCGGAGCCGTCCCCTGGTGGCGCGTGGTCCGCGCGGACGGCGGGCTGCTGCCCGGCAGCGAACGGCGCGCACTGGAGCACTACCGGGTGGAGGGCACCCCGCTGCGGGACTCGTCGGCCGGGCCGCGGCTGGACATGCGACGGGCCCGCTGGGACGGCCCGGACAGCGGGGACGGCTCGGACACCTCGGGCGGCTCGGGCGGCTCGGACGCCCGATGAGAACTGGCTCACACGTGACAGCTTCCGTGATTTCGGGGCCGAGTGGGTGGACGTACCGACGGTCAAGAGCCCGGACGGGGGAAGCGGCGCCGTCCCGCCCACCGGGCTGACCGGTGGAACTTCGCCGGGCGAGCCGGTTGCCGTAGCGTTGCCTCTTCGACAGATGCGTACGCGGACACAGAAGCGGACGCAAGAGCGGACGCAGACGCACCCATCAGGACCGGACCGGCACCCCACGTGATCACCTCTCCTTCCCACAGCCGTACGCGGACACCCGACGCGTACCGGCTCGTGCGCGGCGGAACGGAACCGGTGGGTACCCCTGTCCTGGACGCAGCACAGCAGGCTGTGGTTGACCACACCGCCGGCCCGCTGCTCGTCCTTGCCGGACCGGGCACCGGCAAGACCACCACCCTGGTCGAGGCAGCCGCAGCCCGGGTCGAGTCGGGCACGGATCCCGGGCGGATCCTGATCCTCACCTTCAGCCGCAAGGCCGCGGTGGAACTCCGTGACCGCGCCGCCCTGCGGCTGGGCGGCGCGCGGGCGCCACAGGCCACCACCTTCCACTCCTTCTGTTATGCCCTGCTGCGCGCCCACCAGGACGCGGAACTCTTCACCGAACCGCTGCGGCTGCTGTCCGGTCCGGAGCAGGACGTGACCGTCCGCGCGCTGCTGGAAGGGCAGCGCGAGCTGAAGTCCATCCCCTGGCCGGACGACCTGCGGGCCGCGCTGACCACCCGGGGCTTCGCCGACGAGGTCCGGGCCGTGCTCGCCCGGACCCGGGAACTGGGGCTGGCCCCGGAGGCCCTCGCCGCATTCGCCGGGCGCACCGGCCGCCCGGACTGGGCGGCTGCCGCCGCGTTCCTCTCCGAATACCTGGACGTCCTGGACATGCAGGGCACCCTGGACTACACCGAGCTGGTGCACCGGGCGGTGCTGCTGGCGGAGCGGACCCCGTCCGTCGCCTCCCTGTACGACGCGATCTACGTGGACGAGTACCAGGACACGGACGCCTCGCAGATCCGGCTGCTGCAGGCGCTGACGGCGGCCGGCGCACGGCTGACCGCCTTCGGCGACCCCGACCAGTCGATCTACGCGTTCCGCGGCGCCGATGTGAACGGAATCCTCGACTTCCAGGCGTCCTTCCCCGGCGCGACGGTCACCCCGCTCACGGTCTCCCGCCGCTCGGCGGCCACCCTGCTGACGGCCACCCGGCTGCTGACCACCCGGATGCCGGTACCCCGGCTCCCGGTGGCGGCGGTCCGCGCCCACCGGGAGCTCCGGCCGACCCGGGGCGGGGGCCGGCTGGAGGTCTTCACCTACCCGACGGCCGGCGCGGAACTGGACAACATCGCGGACATCCTGCGGCGGGCGCACCTGGAGGACGGGGTGCCGTGGCGGGACATGGCCGTCCTGGTCCGGGCGGGCGGCCGGACCCTGCCGTCGATGCGGCGCTCCCTGGTCTCGGCGGGCGTCCCGGTGGAGACGGACGGCGCGGACATCCCGCTCCGCCACGAACCGGCCGTCGCCCCCCTCCTGGCGGCCCTCCGCCTGTGCGCGGAATCGGCCCTGACCGCTTCGGACCCCGAGGGCCCCACGGCCGGCCCGGCCGTGCCTTCGGAGGCGGGGCCGAGCCTCGCCGCGGACCCCGGCCCGGACCCGGAGCCGGCCGGCGATGCCGCGCCCGTGCAGGACCCGGACCCGGCCGGCGGAGACGTGCCTGGGCAGCGCGCCGCAGCCGGCCCGGCCGCGCCCGCACAGGACCCGGCCCCGGCCGGCGCCGTGCCTTCGGAGGCGGAGCCGAGCGTCGCCGCGGATCTCGGCCCGGACCCGGACCCGGCCGGCGGAGACGTGCCTTCGGAGGCGCGGCCGAGCGTCGCCGCGGACGTCGACCCGGACCCGGCCGGCCAAGCCATGGTCGAGGTGGCCATCGGACTGCTCGGGTCGCCGCTCGGCGGGATGGACGCCGCCGACCTGCGGCGGCTCGGCCGCGCCCTGCGCGAGGAGGAGCGCGCCGGCGGGGTCCTCGTGCCCCCGCCCTCGGACGTCCTCCTCGCCCGTGCCCTCGCCGAGCCCGAGCGGCTCCTCGCCCACGACCCGGCCCACGCCCGCAGCGCCCACCGTCTCGGCACCCTCCTCCGCAAGGCCACCGAGCTGCTCGCCGGCGGCGGCACCGCCGAAGAGGCGCTCTGGACCCTCTGGGACGGCACCCCCTGGCCCGCCCGCCTGGAACGCAACGCCCGCCGCGGCGGCGCCGCCGGCCGCAACGCCGACCGCGACCTCGACGCGGTCTGCGCCCTCTTCGACACCGCCGCCCGCGCGGAGGAACGTACCGGCGGCCGTGGCGCGCTCAACTTCCTCGAACAGCTCGAAGCCGAGGACATCGCCGCCGACACCCTCACCGGCAGGTCCGTCCGCCCCGACGCCGTCCGCCTCATGACCGCCCACCGCTCCAAGGGCCTGGAGTGGGGCCTCGTCGTGGTCGCCGGCCTCCAGGAAGGGCTGTGGCCCGACCTCCGCCGCCGTGGCTCCCTCCTCGAAGCCGACCGCATCGGCATCGACGGCCTCGCCGAACCCCTCACCCCCGGCGCCCTGCTCGCCGAGGAACGCCGCCTCTTCTACGTCGCCGCCACCCGCGCCCGCGACCGCCTCGTCGTCACCGCCGTCAAGGCCGCCGCCGACGACGGCGACCAGCCCTCCCGCTTCCTCACCGAACTCGGCGTCACCCCCCAGGACGTCACCGGCCGGCCCCGCCGCCCCCTCGCCGTCCCCGCCCTCGTCGCCGAGCTGCGCTCCACCACCGTCGACCCGAACGCCTCGCCCGCCCTCCGCGACGCCGCCGCCCGCCGCCTCGCCCGGCTGGCCGCGCTCACCGACGACGAGGGCCGCCCGCTGGTCCCCGCCGCGCACCCGCAGCGCTGGTGGGGCCTGTACGAGCCCACCCGCAGCAGCGTCCCGCTGCGCGACCGGGACCGCCCCGTCGCCCTCTCCGGCAGCGCCCTCGACCAGCTCGCCAAGACCTGCTCCCTCCAGTGGTTCCTGGGCCGCGAGGTCAAGGCCGACACCCCCGCCACCGCCGCCCAGGGCTTCGGGAACGTGGTCCACGTCCTCGCCGACGAGGTGGCCTCCGGCCGCACCCCCGCCGATCTCGACGTCCTCATGGAACGCCTGGACTCCGTCTGGGACGCCCTCGCCTTCGACGCGCCCTGGAAGTCCCGGCAGGAGAAGGAGAACGCCCGCGCCGCCCTGGAGCGCTTCCTGCGCTGGCACCACTCCGACCGGTCCGGGCGCACCCCCGTCGCCACCGAGCAGGACTTCGACGTCACCCTGGAGGCGGGCGAGTACGCCGTCCGCATCCGCGGCTCCATGGACCGCGTCGAGGCCGATGCGCAGGGCCGTGCGTACGTGGTCGACTTCAAGACCGGCAAGAACGCCCCGACCCGCGCCGAGGTCGACCGGCACCCGCAGCTCGCCGTCTACCAGCTCGCCGTCCGCGAGGGTGCGGTCGACGAGCACTTCGACGGCGCCAGGCCCGAGCCGGGCGGCGCCGAACTGGTCCACCTCCGCCAGGGCTCGGCCGAGCCCAAGGTGCAGGCGCAGCAGCCGCTGTACGACGGCCCCTCCGGGGAGTGGGTCGGCGAACTCCTCGCCACCGCGGCCGGCCGGGTCCTCGACGAACGCTTCGCCCCCGCCACCGGCTCCCACTGCGACCACTGCTCGTTCCGTTCCGCATGCAGCGCCCGGCCGGAGGGCCGGCAGACCATCCAATAGCCGCGTAGCCGAGCAGCCCTGCTGGCCACGGCTCGCTCGCGGGCGGGGGTGTCGGTGGTCCCGGCTAGCCTTGACGGGTGTCCGGACGTGCCCCCCGCCTCACCCACCCCGAGCAGCTCAAGGAGCTCCTCGGTATCCCCTTCACGCCCGAACAGACCGCCTGCATCACCGCCCCGCCCGCCCCCCAGGTCATCGTGGCCGGCGCCGGCTCCGGCAAGACCACCGTGATGGCGGCCCGGGTGGTCTGGCTGGTCGGCACCGGCGCCGTTGCCCCCGCCCAGGTGCTCGGCCTGACCTTCACCAACAAGGCCGCGGGCGAGCTGGCCGAGCGGGTCCGGATCGCCCTCGCCCGGGCCGGCATCACCGACCCGGACCCCCTCCCCGGCCCGGCGGCCACCGCCGACACCACCGCCGACGCCGCCGCCGCCGCCGGAGAGCCGCGCATCTCCACGTACCACGCCTTCGCCGGCCAGCTCCTCAAGGACCACGGCCTGCGCATCGGCCTGGAGCCCAGTGCCCGGCTGCTCGCCGACGCCACCCGCTTCCAGCTCGCCGCCCGGGTGCTCCGCGAGGCCCCCGGCCCGTACCCGGCGCTCACCCGGTCCCTCCCCGACCTCGTCGGCGACCTGCTCGCGCTGGACGCCGAGCTGTCCGAGCACCTGGTCGAGCCGGCGGCCCTGCGGACGTACGACACCGCCCTGCTGGACACCCTCGCGGAGGCCCGGCTCAGCAACGACGACCTCCGCAAGGTGCCCGAGGCGGCCCGCGGCCGGCTGGAACTCCTCGAGCTCGTCGGCCGCTACCGCGCCGCCAAGCGCTCCCGCGACCTGCTCGACTTCAGCGACCAGATAGCCCTCTCCGCACAGCTGGCCACCACCCGACCCGAGGTCGGTGCGCTGCTCCGCGAGGAATTCCGCATCGTCCTGCTCGACGAGTACCAGGACACCTCGGTGGCCCAGCGGCTGCTGCTCTCCGGCCTCTTCGGCGGCGGCACCGGGCATGCCGTCACCGCCGTCGGCGACCCCTGCCAGGCCATCTACGGCTGGCGCGGCGCCTCCGTGGCCAACCTCGACGACTTCCCGGCGCACTTCCCGCACGCCGACGGCACCCCGGCCACCCGCCAGTCGCTCAGCGAGAACCGGCGCAGCGGCGGCCGTCTGCTGGACCTCGCCAACCGCCTGGCCGCACCCCTCCGCGAACTACACGAGGGAGTGGAGGCGCTCCGTCCGGCCGAGGGCGCGGAACACGCGGGCTTCGTCCGCTGCGCCCTCCTCGACACCCACGCCGAGGAGCTGGCCTGGCTCGCCGACACCCTCGCCCACCAGGTGCGTACGGGCACCCAGCCCAAGGACATCGCGGTGCTGTGCCGCTCCGGCGGCGACTTCGCGGCGATCCAGGCCGCGCTGGTGGCCCGGGACGTCCCGGTGGAGGTGGTCGGCCTGTCCGGGCTGCTGCACCTGCCCGAGGTCGCCGACCTGGTGGCCGTCTGCGAGGTGCTCCAGGACCCGGGGGCGAACGCCTCGCTGGTCCGCCTGCTCATCGGCCCCCGGTGGCGGATCGGTGCCCGCGACCTGGCGCTGCTCGGGCGCCGGGCCCGGCTGCTGGTGGCGCGGGACGCCGGCCGGGCCGAAGACCCGGACCTGCGGCTGGCCGCCGCCGTGGAGGGAGTGGACCCGGCGGAGATCGTGTCGCTGTCCGACGCCCTGGAGACCTTCCTGGACGGCGGGGGCGGCTCCGCCGGGGGAGCCGACGACGGGCTGCCGTTCTCCGCGGACGCCCGGATCCGCTTTGCGCACCTCGCCCAGGAACTGCGCGACCTGCGCCGGTCCCTCGCCGACCCGCTGATGGACGTCCTGCACCGGATCCTGGCGGCCACCGGCCTCGATGTGGAGCTCGCCGCCTCCCCGCACGCGCTGGCCGCCCGCCGCCGCGAGACCCTGTCCAACTTCCTGGACGTGGCCGCCGGCTTCGCCGCGCTCGACGGCGAGGCCTCGCTACTGGCCTTCCTCTCCTTCCTGCGGACCGCCGCCCGGTACGAGAAGGGCCTGGACAACGCCCTGCCCGGCGGCGAGAACACGGTCAAGGTGCTCACCGCCCACAAGTCCAAGGGCCTGGAATGGGACGTGGTCGCCGTCCCCGGGCTGTACGCGGGCGCGTTCCCGAGCGGGCAGCCCCGCGAGGCCTGGACCTCCTATGCCAGGGTGCTGCCGCACGCGCTGCGCGGAGACGCGGCCACCCTCCCGGCGGACCCGCCGTGGACCTCGGCCGGTATGAAGGCCTTCAAGACCGGGCTCCGCTCGCACCAGTCCACCGAGGAACTCCGCCTCGGCTACGTCACCTTCACCCGCCCGCGCTCCCTGCTGCTCGGCTCCGGGCACTGGTGGGGGCCGACCCAGAAGCGCCGCCGCGGCCCGTCGGAGTTCCTGACCGCGCTGTACGACCACTGCGCGGCGGGCTTCGGCGAGATCGAGGCGTGGGCGGCGGAGCCGGAGCCGGAGGCCGAAAACCCGGCCCTCGCCGAGGATTCCACCCCGGACCACTCCTGGCCGCTCCCGCTGGACCCGGACTCGCTGCGGCTGCGCCGCGCGGCTGCCGCCCTGGTGGAGTCGTACCTGGCAGCCCCGCCCCCGGAGCCCGAGCCCGGGCCGTCGGAGGACGAGTACCTCTGGCCCCCGGACTGCACCGAACCGTCCTACGACACCGAACCCTGGCCGGACGAGGACCCGTGGGCGGAGCCCGTCCCGGCGCCCAGCGCCGCGGACGAGAACGGGGTCCGGGGCGGAGCCCCGGTTTCGGGATGGGGGTCCCCCCGGCGAAGCCAGGGGGAGGGCGGGGCGGGGGAAGGCTCCGCGCAGCGGCACCCGGCCATCCCCGCGCAGCCGCAGCCGCAGCCGCAGCCGCAGCCGCACCCCCGTTCCGAGCCGGGCGCGGGCGCAGCCACCGCCGACCTGACACACGAGGACGCCCGGGCCATCGCCTCCTGGGACCGCGACCTCGACGCCCTCGAGGGCGAACTCCGCCGCGCCCGTGCCGCCGTACGGGACGTGGTGCTGCCCGCCGCCCTCTCCGCGAGCGACCTGCTCCGGCTCGCCGCCGACGAGCAGGCCTTCGTACGCGAACTCGCCCGCCCCATGCCCAAGCCCCCGCAGCCCGCCGCCCGCCAGGGCACCCGCTTCCACGCCTGGGTGGAGTCCCGGTTCGAGGACCTCCCGCTGCCCCTGCTCGATGTCCTCGACCCCGTCGCCGACCTGCCCGGATCCGACCAGGAAATCGCCGACGAACGCGACCTGGCCGCGCTCAAGGAGGCCTTCGAGCGCAGCCCGTACGCCGACCGCACCCCGCACCGGATGGAGGTCCCGGTGCAGCTCACCCTGGCCGGCCGGGTCATCCGCGGCCGGATCGACGCCGTGTACCGGACGGCGGACGGCGGCTACGAGATCGTCGACTGGAAGACCGGCCGCACCACCGAGGCGGACCCCCTCCAGCTCGCCGTCTACCGGCTGGCCTGGGCGGAGACCACCGGTACCCCCCTCGACCGGGTCACGGCCGTGTTCCTGCACGTCCGCAGCGGCCGGGTCATCCGCCCCCGCAACCTGCCCACCCGGGCCCGCCTTGAGAGGATCCTCCTAGGCAAAACGGACCCGGAAAGTGACCAAGGACCGGACAGCTAGGCTCGTATCCATGAGCCAGACCTCGGACAACGCCGTCCGCGCGTACATCGACCAGCACCGCGCCGCCTTCCTCGACGACCTCGCCGACTGGCTGCGCATCCCCTCTGTCTCGGCCCAGCCCGAGCACGACGGAGACGTGCGGCGCAGCGCCGAATGGCTGGCCGCCCGGCTCAAGGACACCGGCTTCCCGACCGCCGAGATCTGGGAAACCCCCGGAGCCCCCGCCGTGTTCGCCCACTGGCCCAGCGGGGACCCGGCCGCGCCGACCGTCCTCGTCTACGGCCACCACGACGTACAGCCCGCCGCCCTCGCCGACGGCTGGCACACCGAGCCCTTCGAGCCGGTGGTCCGGGACGGCCGGATGTACGCGCGGGGTGCCGCCGACGACAAGGGGCAGGTGTTCTTCCACACCCTCGGCGTCCGCGCCCACCTCGCCGCGACCGGCCGGGCCGCCCCGGCCGTCAACCTCAAGCTGCTGATCGAGGGCGAGGAGGAGTCCGGCTCCACCCACTTCCGGGCCCTGGTCGAGGCCCGCGCGGCCGAACTCGCCGCCGATGTCGTGATCGTCTCCGACACCGGCATGTGGAACGAGACCACGCCGACCGTCTGCACCGGCATGCGCGGCATCGCCGACTGCGAGATCGAGCTGTACGGACCCGACCAGGACATCCACTCCGGAGCCTTCGGCGGCGCCGTGCCCAACCCGGCCACCGTGGCCGCCCGGCTGGTCGCGGCCCTCCACGACGCCGACGAGCGGGTCACCATCCCCGGCTTCTACGACAACATCGCCGAGCTGACCGAGGCCGAGCGCGAGCTGATCGCCGAGCTCCCCTTCGACGAGGCGGAGTGGCTGCGTACGGCCAGGTCGTACGGCACCCTCGGCGAGGCCGGGTACTCCACCCTGGAGCGGGTCTGGGCCCGGCCGACGGCCGAGGTCAACGGCATCGGCGGCGGCTACCAGGGCCCCGGCGGCAAGACCATCGTGCCGGCCTCCGCGCAGCTGAAGCTGTCCTTCCGGCTGGTCTCGGGCCAGGACCCGTACCAGGTCGAGACGGCCGTGACCCGGTGGGTCGAGGAGCGGGTACCCGCCGGAATCCGGCATTGCGTGAGCTTTGGCGCGCCCACCCGGCCCTGCCTCACCCCGCTGGACCACCCGGCGCTGCAATCCGTGGTCCGGGCCATGGGCCGCGCCTTCGGCCAGAAGATCCGCTTCACCCGCGAGGGCGGTTCGGGGCCGGCCGCGGACCTCCAGGACGTGCTGGGCGCGCCTGTGCTGTTCCTCGGCATCTCCGTCCCGTCCGACGGCTGGCACTCCCCGAACGAGAAGGTCGAACTGGACCTCCTGCTGAAGGGGGTGGAGACCGCCGCGTACCTGTGGGGGGACCTCGCGGAGACCTGGCCGGCGCCGCCCGCCGCGCCCTCCGTCTGACCCCCGCAGCCCGCACCCGAAAACCCGCACCAGAAAACCCGCACCCGCAGCCCGCACCGCACACCACGTATCCGAACCAGAGTCTGCTGCCTGTCCCACAACGGGGGAGTTGGAAGTACCTGTGAGCATCTCGACCGAGCGGCCCGTCTCTCTCACCGCGCCCGGCGGTGTCGACCGCGCCGCGCACCACCGCCTCGACGAGGCATGGCTGGCCGCCGCCTGGAGCCACCCCACCACCCGGGTGTTCGTGGTCTCCGGCGGCCAGGTCCTGATCGACGACACCCCGGACGGCGGGACCGGGATCGTCATGACCCCCGCCTTCGAGGCGCCGCTCACCGAGACGCACCGCTACTTCCTCGGCACCGACGAGGACGGCGTCAGCTACTTCGCGCTGCAGAAGGACTCCCTGCCGGGCCGGATGGACCAGCAGGCGCGGCCCGCCGGGCTCCGCGAGGCGGGCCTGCTGCTGCCGCCGCGGGACGCCGCGCTGATGGTGCACGCGGTCGCCCTGGAGAACTGGCAGCGGATGCACCGCTTCTGCTCCCGCTGCGGCGAGCGCACCGTCGTCGCGGCGGCCGGCCACATCCGCCGCTGCCCCGGCTGCGGCGCCGAGCACTACCCGCGCACCGACCCGGCCGTGATCATGCTGGTCACGGACGACCAGGACCGCGCCCTGCTGGGCCGCCAGGTGCACTGGCCGGAGGGCCGCTTCTCGACCCTGGCCGGGTTCGTGGAGCCCGGTGAGTCCATCGAGCAGTCCGTGGTCCGGGAGGTGTGGGAGGAGGCGGGCGTCCGGGTCGGCGAGGTCGAGTACGTCGCCAGCCAGCCCTGGCCCTTCCCGTACAGCCTGATGCTGGGCTTCATCGCCCGCGCGGTCTCCTCCGAGATCAACGTGGACGGAGAGGAGATCCAGGAGGCGCGCTGGTTCTCCCGGGACGACCTCCGCATCGCCATCGAGCGGGGCGAGGTCCTTCCGCCGTCGGGCATCTCCATCGCTGCCCGCCTGGTCGAGCTCTGGTACGGCCGGCCGCTGCCGAGGCCGGGCGCCTGACCCGCCCCCTGCCCCCGTACGGCAGCAGGCCCCCGCCTCGGCGGGGGCCTGCTGCGTGTCGTACCGGGCGGTGCGGTGCTCAGACGGCGAGCGCCTGCTGCACCTGGGCCAGGCTCGGGTTGGTCATGACCGACTCATTGCCCGAGGGGGAGACGATGAGGACCGTGGGAACGGTCTGGTTGCCACCGTTGGCCTTCTCGACGAACGCCGCGGACTCGGGGTCCTGCTCGATGTTGATCTCGGTGTACGCGATGCCTTCCCGGTCCAGCTGGGTCTTCAGCCGGCGGCAGTAGCCGCACCAGGTGGTGCTGTACATCGTCACGGAACCCTTGTCCTGCATGGGGGCGCTCTCCTTCGGGGCTGGGGGTGGATCCAGGTACTCGAACGTACGGCACCGCCGGGCCATTCCCGCCCCACCGGTCCGGTGGCCGGGGCGGGGGCTGGGGCGGGTGCCGGGGCGGGTGCTGGAACGGGGCTGTGGACAACTTTCCCGTCCGGCCCACCGGACCTGGCAGCATGGTCGGGTGACAGCAGCACCGCACTCCTCATCCTTCCCGGCCGTCGCCGAGTCCGCCGACGCGGTTCTCCTCGGCCTGGACCCGGAACAGCGCGAGGTCGCCACGACCCTGCGCGGGCCGGTGTGCGTGCTCGCGGGTGCCGGTACCGGCAAGACCCGGGCCATCACCCACCGCATCGCGTACGGGGTCCGGTCCGGCCAGCTGATGCCGGCCAGTGTGCTCGCCGTCACCTTCACCAACCGTGCCGCCGGCGAGATGCGCGGCCGGCTCCGGAGCCTCGGCGCGGGCGGGGTGCAGGCCCGGACCTTCCATTCCGCGGCCCTCCGGCAGCTCCAGTACTTCTGGCCGAAAGCGATCGGTGGCGACCTGCCCCGGCTGGTCGAGCGCAAGATCCAGCTGGTGGCCGAGGCCGGCGCCCGCTGCCGGATCCGCCTCGACCGGAACGAGCTGCGCGACGTCACCGGCGAGATCGAGTGGGCGAAGGTCACCCAGACCGTCCCGGCCGACTACCCGGCGGCGGCCCTCAAGGCCGACCGCGAGGCCCCCCGGGACATGGCCGAAATCGCACAGATCTATGGGACGTACGAACAGCTCAAACGCGACCGCGGAATGATCGACTTCGAGGACGTGCTGCTCCTCACCGTCGGCATCCTCCAGGACCGCCAGGACATCGCCCAGACCATCCGCAGCCAGTACCAGCACTTCGTGGTCGACGAGTACCAGGACGTCAGCCCGCTCCAGCAGCGGCTGCTGGAGCTCTGGCTCGGCGACCGGGACAGCCTGTGCGTGGTCGGCGACGCCAGCCAGACCATCTACTCCTTCACCGGCGCCACCCCCGACCACCTGCTGACCTTCCGCACCCGGTTCCCGCAGGCCACCGTGGTCAAGCTGGTCCGCGACTACCGCTCCACCCCCCAGGTGGTCCACCTGGCCAACGGGGTGCTCAACCAGGCCCGGGGCCGGGCGGCCGAGCACCGGCTGGAACTGATCTCCCAGCGCGACCCCGGCCCCGATCCGGTCTACGCCGAATACGCGGACGAGCCCGCCGAGGCCGAGGGCGTCGCCCGCCGGATCCGCGACCTCATCCGGGCCGGGGTCCCGGCCGGGGAGATCGCCGTGCTCTTCCGGATCAACGCCCAGTCCGAGGTCTACGAGCAGGCCCTGGCGGACGCCGGGGTGCCCTACCAGCTGCGCGGCGCGGAGCGCTTCTTCGAGCGCCCCGAGGTGCAGCGGGCCCTGGTGACCCTGCGCGGAGCCGCCCACTCCAGGGCCAACGACCCGCTGCTCGACGATGTGGTCGAGCTGGCCGCCCAGGTGCGGGCGGTGCTCAGCGCGAGCGGCTGGACCCCCGAACCGCCGGCCGGTTCGGGTGCCGTGCGCGACCAGTGGGAGTCGCTGGCCGCCCTGGTCCGGGTCGCCGAGGACTTTGCCCGCAGCCGCCCCGGAGCCACCCTGGCCGACCTCTCGGTGGAGCTGGAGGAGCGCCGGGCCGCCCAGCACGCCCCGACCGTCCAGGGCGTCACCCTCGCCTCCCTGCATGCCGCGAAGGGCCTGGAATGGGATGCGGTGTTCCTGGTCGGGCTGACCGACGGCATGATGCCGATCACCTACGCCAAGACGGACGAGCAGATCGAGGAGGAGCGCCGGCTGCTCTACGTGGGCATCACCCGGGCCCGGCTGCACCTGACCCTCTCCTGGGCCCTGTCCCGTGCCCCCGGCGGCCGGGGGTCCAGGAGGCCCAGCCGGTTCCTGAACGGCCTGCGGCCCGGCTCCGCGGCCCCCGGCAGCCGGATCGCCGCCGAGGGCGGCTCCCGCAAGCGGGCCCGGCGGGGGCCGGTGCTGTGCCGGGTCTGCGGCAAGACCCTCACCGAAGCGGGCGAGCTGAAGCTGATGCGCTGCGAAGACTGTCCGTCCGACATGGACGAGGGGCTCTACGAGAGGCTCCGGGAGTGGCGCGCGGCCCAGGCGAAGGTCCAGGGGCTGCCCGCGTACTGCGTCTTCACCGACAAGACCCTCATGGCGATCGCCGAAGCGGCCCCCTCCGAGGAGGGCGAGCTCGCGATGATCTCCGGGGTGGGCGGTCGCAAGCTCGACCGGTACGGAGCCGATGTGTTGGCCATCTGCGCAGGCCAGGAGCCTGAGGGCGAGGCCGGGGACGACGCGTAGAAACTCGTCGGAAAAATAGTTTGCGCATGCCCTGGCAATCCCCATAGGTTCTTAACCACGGGAACGGCGGTTTCTCCGAAGCCCTGTCCTCGTGCTGTACTTATCCGAATACGTGCGGGACCGGCCCACCAGCCAGTCCCCTTGAGACGCCGAGAGGAGGCGAGACCAGTGATCAGCTTCATGACCGAGACCAAAATGACCGATCGTCCGGTTGCCGCTTCCTGCCTGCTCGGCTCCTCTTCGCTCGTTGCTGCCCCCGCGTTCCTGGGTCAGGGCACCGGTCTGTCCGCGATTTCCGCGAGCAGCCTGGCCGCCGTTGCCACCCTTCCGGTCCGCGAGCGCAATGAGCGACCGACCCAGGCACCGGTGGCAGTAGAGCAGGAGCGGGCAGCACATGCCGCCTATGCCCTTGCCGCAACCGGTGCCGGATCCCTGAAGCAGACGACGCAGCAGCACGACCTGATGTGGGCCTTCCGCGGGCTCGAACCCTGGAGTGATCCAGCCTGATCGCATGATCTGGCCGGCGCCTTCAGGGCCGCGGAACCCCACCCGGGATCCGCGGCCCTTCTGTTTGTCCCCGAACGGGGACGACGGAGCGAAGGGGCCTCGGGACTGGCAAGACCAGGTACCAGCCGACCCCGGCCAACAGGCCGGAACGACTAGTCAACAAAGACGAGGAAGAAAACACCGTGCAACTCGAAGCGCACGCCCCGTCCGTACCGCAGAACCGAACGATCTCCCCGCCTGCAGTCCCGGAGGACTCCACCTTGACTCCGCTCACCGCGCTCACCGCGCTCGACGACGCCATCGAGAACCTCGGCGTACCCGTCCCCTGCCGCTCGTACGACCCGGAGGTCTTCTTCGCCGAGTCTCCGGCCGATGTCGAGTACGCCAAGTCCCTCTGCCGCACCTGCCCGCTCGTCGAGGCCTGCCTCGCCGGTGCCCAGGAGCGCCGTGAGCCCTGGGGTGTCTGGGGTGGCGAGCTCTTCGTCCAGGGCGTGGTCGTTGCCCGCAAGCGGCCCCGTGGCCGCCCGCGCAAGAACCCGGTCGCGGTATGAACGCCGCCGGAACCATCGACCGCCCCCTGACGCACGACCCCCTGAAGCAGGCCCTCATGACCCCGCACACCACGAGCGAGCTGACCCCCTCCAAGGCAGCCTCCGCCACCGAAGACTTCATCACCACCGGCGCCATCACCTCGCGCCAGAACAGGACCCGCGAAATGCAACTCATCCCAGAAGCCCTGGCCCGCGCGCATATGGCCGACCGCCTGCGTGAGGCGGACGCCGACCGGCGCGCGATGCGCCTGGTCAACGCGCGCCGTATGCAGCGCCGTGCCGAACGCGCTTCCCTGCGCGCCCGGCGCGCGCTGGCCATGGCCGTCATGCACTGATCGCCGAAAGGCAGCCACCCGGGGGGACCGGTCCGAACGGACCGGTCCCCCCGGTGCGTTGCGGACACCCGCCCGCCCGCGCGGCGGTATCGTCTGGAGGTGGACCAGCCGACCCCCCACCCCGCCCCGCGGGACCCCGAGGCCAGGACCGTCGTGTGCGCCCGCTGCGGCACCCGATCCCCCGACGGAGCCCCGATCACCTGGACCTGCTCCATGGAGAACGGCGTCCGGCAGTACTTCTGCCACGACTGCGCCCGGGCCAACATCCGGGCGATCGAAGGCAGACTCGACTCCTCCTGGTGGTGACCGGCCCCCCGGCCCCGTCAGCCCTCGGCCGGGAACCCCGGCAGCCAGGCCTCCAGTTCGTCGCGCAGCCGCACCGTGGCACCCAGCTGGCACAGCACCCCGATCGTGCTGAGGGTGACCCGGTGGATCAACAGGTACGACGGAGGCAGATTGAGCTGCTTGCCCAACTGGTGTGCGGGGGAGCGCGGATCGGCGATCCGGGCCGCCTGGCCGCGTATCCAGTCCCGGGTGAAGGTGAACTCCGCCACCTCGGCCGGCTCGATGATCGGACGAAGATAGTCCAGCACGGTGTCCGGGTCGAGGGCGATGGAGTCCTTGACGAACCCCTCGGCGCACAACTGCTCGTACACCGCCTCGGCATCGCCCTGCAGAGTCATCCGCAGGGACACGCCTATGGACTTCGGCAGCCCTCCCGGCAGCCGGTCCACCGTGCCGAAGTCCAGCACACCCAGCCGAACCGAGCCGTCCGCCCCGGTCACCAGACGGAAGTTGCCCGGGTGCGGGTCCGCATGCAGCAGGCCCGTCCTGGCCGGTCCCGAGAACAGGAACCGGGCCAGCAGCTGGCCCGCACGGTTCCGTTCCGCCGCCGAGCCGTCCTGGATCACCTCGGAGAGCGGCACGCCCTCCACCCATTCGGTGACCAGCACCTGGTCGCCCTGGTGCACCACGTCCGGCACCAGCACGTCCGGATCCCCCTCGAAGGCCTCCGCATGGATCCGCTGGGCCTCCGCCTCCAGCTCGTAGTCCAGCTCCTCGGCGACCCGGTTGCGCAGCTCCTTGATCAGCGGCTTGATGTCCATGCCCGGTATCAGCGGCCCCAGCAGGCCCGCGAACCGGCCGAGCTGCTTGAGGTCCGACAACAGGGCCTCGCCGGCCCCCGGGTACTGCACCTTGACCGCGACCTCCCGCCCGTCGTGCCACACCGCCCGGTGCACCTGCCCGATCGAAGCCGCCGCCGCCGGCTTGTCCTCGAAGGAGACGAACAGCTCGCGCCAGTCCGCACCCAGCCGGTCCGCCAGCACCCGGTGCACCGTCGCCGCCGGCAGCGGCGGCGCCGCCTCCTGTAGTTTCGTCAGCGCCGCCCGGTAGGGCCCGGCCACCTCCTCCGGCAGCGCGGACTCGAACACGGACAGGGCCTGCCCGAACTTCATCGCCCCGCCCTTCAGCTCTCCCAGCACGCGGAACAGCTGCTCGGCGGTGCGCTGTTGCAGCTCGCGCGCCACGATCTCCGCCGACTTCCCGCCGATCCGTTTGCCCAGTCCCCAGGTTGCCCGGCCGGCGATGCCGAGCGGCAGCGCAGCCAGCTTCGCGGTCCGGGTGACCGCCTTGCGGGGAAGATCAGACATACGCCCCTCCAGTGAGCTGACACCTGTGCCGCGAGCGGCGGGTCATCCGGCCATTGTGTCCTGCCGCTCCTGCGCGCCGGACGAGTCCCCCTCCCGGTCTCCCGCCGCACCGCAGCCGCATTCCGGATGAGGGGTCAGCTCCACCTGCTCCCAGTGGAGTCCGGGAAGCGCCGCCTCCCAGCGGGCACCGGTGGAGGCGGGCAGCTCCCCGTCGAGGAAGGCCAGGGCATGGGCGGCTGCCAGCCCCGCCACCGCGGTCGCCAGCCCCAGATCGCAGGCGGGCACGGCCCGGCGCCGATGGGCCGAACGCCATTGCACCAGCAGTCGCGGCCAGGCCGCGTCCCGGGCGATCCGCTCCCGCTCCATACAGCCGGCGCAGGCCGTCCCGCCCGGCAGCACCAGCGGCCCCACCACCCCGGTGCCCTCCAGCACGCCCGCATACACGTGCGGGATCCCCGCCCCGATCCAGTCGGCGGCGATGTCCGGATCCGGCGCCCAGGCCTGTAACCCGTCCCGCGGAGCGATCACCACCAGGGCCGGCCCCGGCACGGCGGCCTGCCGTCCGGCGGCTCTGCGCGGCCGGCCCGCAGCCGCCCCGCGGACCAGCCCCGCCGCGGCCTCCGCCCGCAGCCGGCCCACGCTCTCGGCACCCAGCCCGCCCGGCGCCAGGTCCCCGGGCTCCACCCGGCCCCCGTCCAGCACCTCCACCCGGCCGACCCCGGCCGCCGCCAGTACCGCCGCAACCGCCGCCCCGACCCGGCCGGCCCCGCGCACCTGCACATGGACCGCCCGGCGGGCCGCCAGCCCCTCTTGTATCCCGGCCGGGGCCGGGCGCACCACCGACAGCGAACCCAGATCGGGGCCCAGCCGCTCCGGGGCTTCCTGGCGCAGCGCCCGGACCCCCGGGTCGCCCGCCGTGGCGTCGTCGATCAGTCCGGCCGCCGCCAGCCGCCGCACGAGTTCGTCCGCCCGGCCCTCGGGCATCCCCATCGCCTTCGCCTCGGCCCGCAGCAGGTCCATGCCACGGGTCCCGTCGATCCGGTCGATCAGCGATCCCGTCGCCGTGTCCACCGGCCCGAGCACCACGGCATGCGCAGGAGTCACCCCGAACTGAACGGTCTGCAGATCACGCCAGGCCCGCGCCAGCACCGGCTTCACCCTCGGATACATCGCCATTCCCCCTTGTTCCGCTCCGTACCGGCAGAATGCCCACCCCCGGGAACGGCCGTCATGGCCTGTCCACAACCCCCACCTATTCGTCATACGAGATGACGGGACTTCGGTCGTGGCCAGCGGGTACCGTCATGGCGTGTCCGCCGACCCATCGCAGCGTGCCGTCGAAGTCCGCCGGAGCGCGCGCCGCCGCAGGACCGTATCCGCCTACCGCGAGGGTGACCGGACGGTCGTGCTCATCCCTGCACGGATGTCGGAGGCCGAGGAACGGCGCTGGGTGGGCGTCATGCTGGACAAACTGGCCGCCCAGGAGAGCCGGCGGACCCTCGGCGACACAGAACTCGCCGCACGCGCCGGGCGTTTGTCCGAGCAGTATTTCGGCGGCCGGGCCCGCGCCCGCTCGGTGCGCTGGGTCACCAACCAGAACACCCGCTGGGGTTCCTGCACCCCGGCCGAGGGCAGCATCCGGCTGTCCCACCGCCTTCAGGGCATGCCGGAGTACGTGGTCGACTACGTGCTGCTGCACGAGCTGGCCCACCTGCTGGTGCCCGGCCACGGGCCGCGGTTCTGGGAGCTGCTGGAGGCGTATCCGCGGACCGAGCGGGCCCGCGGCTACCTGGAGGGGGTGGTCGCCGCGGAACGGCTGCCGAAGGTGCCCGCCGCCCGCGAGGAATGACAGCCGGTCAGCGGGTCGGCAGGTCGGCGGTGTGTATCGGGACATCCACAGGCTTGGCCCGATCCGAGCCGTTGCGGATAGCCTGACGGCACGCATTCACTTTCGGATGGGGGACGGTCGTAGCACATGGCCAGGGAATTCCAACGCGGCCACAAGGCCAAGATCAGTGATCTGACGGCGGGGACGGATCTCTACGTAGGCGTCCGGATCGACGGGCCCGGACTGAGCTTCGACATCAGCTGCTTCGGGCTCGATGCGGACGAACAGCTCTCCGACGACCGGTACTTCATCTTCTACAACCAGCCGAAATCGCCCGAGGAGTCGATCCAGCAGCTCGGCGCGCAGGCCGGTGACACCGAGGCGTTCCGGGTGACGCTCGACCGGATCCCGGCCGCCATCCAGAAGCTGTCCTTCACCGCGACCCTCGACGGCGCCGGGACCATGTCCCAGGTCGGGCCCGGGTACATCCGGATCGTCGCGGGCGGCGAAGAAGTCGTCCGTTACGCCTTCACCGGCTCGGAGTTCACCACCGAGCGCGCGGTGATGCTCGGCGACTTCTACCTCAAGGACGTCTGGCGCTTCGCCGCCGTCGGCCAGGGCTTCGACGGCGGCCTGGACGCCCTCCTGAAGAACTTCGGCGGCGAGGTCGCCGAGGAGCAGGAGCCCGCCCCGGCCCCGCCCGCCGCGCAGCAGCCCGCCCCGGCCTTCGCGCCCCCGGCCTTCGCCCCGCCCGCCCCGGTCACCGCGCCGCCGCAGCAGACGGCGCCGCAGCCGACGCCGCCGCCCGCGGCGCCCGTTCCCGCGCAGGCCACCGCCCCGGACTTCACCAGCCCGGCCCCGCAGACCGCCGCCTTCGGCTCCCCGCCGCCGTTCGGCGCCGTGCCCGCACCGGCGGCCCCCGCCCCGCAGGCCCCGCCGGCCGCCACCGCCCCGCCGTTCGGCGCAGTACCGCCGCCCGGCGCCCCCGTGGCCCCGCCCTTCGGAGCCGTCCAGAGCCTCGCCCCGGTGCCCCCGGAGGCCGGTCTGCGCGTGGTCCTCAGGAAGTACGCCGAGGTGGCCGTCGGCGACCGCTGGACCGAGCAGAACCCCCAGCAGGTCCGCGTCACCCTCACCAAGAACCAGGCCATCCTGGCCCGTCAGGGCAGCATGGTCGCCTACCAGGGCGACATCGACTTCGCCCACAAGGGCTCCGGCCTGCTGGGCAAGCTGACCGGTCAGCTCACCGGCCAGGGCATGTCCCTGATGCGCTGCTCCGGTGACGGCGAGGTCTTCCTCGCCGACGAGGCCAGCCGGCTCTTCGTCATCCGCCTCGAAGGCACCGACCAGCTGTACACCAGCGCCCAGGGCGTCCTCGCCTTCGACGAATCGCTGTCCACCGAGGTCCGCCGCATCGAGGGCGCCGGCCTTCCCGGCGGCGGCCTGTTCTCCATGCTCTTCTCCGGCACCGGAGCCGTGGTCGTCAAGACCCGCGGCACCCCGGTGGTCCTGCCCGTCGGACCCGCCACCTACGTCGACGGCAACGCCGTCATCGCCTGGTCGGCCGGCGCCCAGGCCGTCACCACCACGGCACTGCGCCTTCGCCGCTCCGGATACGCAAGCCGCACCGGGGAGGCCGTGAACCTCCAGTTCCGGGGAGCCCCCGGCAACTTCGTCGTCGTACAGCCCTTCGAGGTGTGAGGCAGCCATGGACACCCAGACACTCGGAGCCCACCGCGTCGCCGCCACCGGCGTCCGGATGGCCGTCCACAACGCCAAGACCCTCAAGGTCGCGATGGCCACCGGGCAGGACCTGATCGCCAAGGCCGGCTCGATGATCGCCTACGACGGTTACGTCCAGTTCGACGCAGCACCCGCAAGCCTGCGCCGCTCCGCCGAGGAAATGGTCACCGGCGAGGGCGGCAAACTGATGCTCTGCCGGGGCGACGGCGACCTGTTCCTCGCCGACTACGGCGCCGACGTCCTCGTCGTACACCTGGCCGACGAGGCGCTCTCGGTCAACGGCGCCACCCTGCTGGCCTGCGACGCCACCCTCCAGCTGGCCATCGAGCCGGTCAAGGGCCTGGCCAAGCTCTCCGGCTCCGGCCTCACCAACCTCGTCATCCGGGGCACCGGCTGGGTCGCCCTGGTCAGCCGCGGCGTCCCCACCGTCCTCGACTGCGCCGAGCGGGAGACCTACGTCGACCCCGACGCCCTGATCGGCTGGACCACCGGCCTCGACCTGAAGGCCAAGCGCACGGTCAAGGCGAGCGCCCTGATCGGCCGCGGCAGCGGCGAAGCCCTGCAGATCGGCTTCAAGGGCCAGGGCTTCGTGATCGTCCAGCCCAGCGAGGACACCGGCGACCGTTTCAAGATCCGGGGCTGAGAGGAGCACCGAGCCACCATGCACAGCACCCTTTTCGCGCACGTCCCGGTCCCGTCCACCGGGCGCTACACCCTCCAGAACTCCCAGCTGCTCAAGGCCGAGGTCGCCCAGGGCAGCGGTTCCGTCCTGGCCCGCCAGGGCGCCATGGTCGCCTTCGAAGGGCAGATCGACTTCCAGAGCCAGTACCGGAACAACAGCTGGCGCAATGTCCGCCAGATGACCGGCGAAGGCCTGGAACTCATGAAGTGCAAGGGCACCGGCCATGTCTACCTGGCCAACTTCGCCCAGCACATCCATGTCATGGAGGTCGGCCGCGGCATCACCGTCGACAGCAAGTCCGTCCTCGCCTTCGACTCCACCCTGGGCGTCGGCATCGTCGCCATCGACAGTGCCGTCGAGATCGCCGGGGCCGGCGCCTACAACCTCGAGCTGAGCGGCAGCGGCCAGGTCGCCCTGCTCACCTCCGGGGAGCCGCTGGTCCTGGAGGTCGGACCCGGCAAGAACGTGTGCGCGGACGCCGACGCCGTCATCGCCTGGTCCACCTCGCTGCGCACCCAGCTCCAGGCCCCGACCTCCACCTCCGGGGTCTGGCGCCGCCGCGGGGCAACCGGCGAGGGCTGGGAGATGCAGTTCCAGGGCGAGGGCCACGTCCTGGTCCAGCCCAGCGAACTGCTGCCGCCCACCCACCTGCGCGGCGGCCTGCTCGGCTTCGGCATGCGCGGCAACTCGCTCGGCGGCAGCCGCGCCTAGTGCTGTGACCGGGAAGGTTTGCCGGTGGGCCCGCGGCGTCCGGTGCGGTGCATCGCAAGGCGGAGGGCAACGGCTCGTACTGGACGTACTTGCGTGGCCCGACAACGCTGGGGGCACCTCCCAGCGGTAGCTGGGGGACGAGGTGCCGTGCCGGACGCCGCGGGCCGGTGAACCTTTCCGGTCACAGCACTAGGGACACCCCTGGCGTCCCTGGAGCGGCGTGAAACGGATGCGGGCGGTCGGGGCAGGAACCCTGCCCCGGCCGCCCACACGGGCCGCGCCTGCGTCAGAGCCGTGCGCGGGTGGCCTCCAGCAGCCGGACCACCGACTCGTCGGCCACCCCGGCCACCTCCTCGTACCCGAACCAGCGCAGGTCCAGGGACTCATCGCTGATCGCCGCCACCGCCTCGGCCGGAGCCAGCGCCGCGTACTGCACGTCCAGGTGCCAGTTGCACGGCGACGGGATCGGATGCCGGTCCAGCCGCACCGGGCCGCCCGGCAGCAGGGCCAGTCCGGACACGATCCCCGACTCCTCCCGGGCCTCACGCAGCGCCGCTTCCGCCAGCGTCGCGTCACCGGGCTCGCAGTGCCCGCCCATCTGGAGCCACATGCCCAGCTTCTTGTGCAGGGTCAGCAGCACCCGCCCGCGGGACGGGTCGATCACCAGCGCGCTGGCCGTGACGTGCCCGGCAGAGCATGCCTTGTAGACCCCGTCCGGGTGGGCCGCCAGGTGCTCCAGGTAGACGTCCCGGAGCTCGGGCTGGTCCTCGTACGCCTTCAGTACCAGGACCGCGTCCTCGTGCAGGGTCACTTCTTCTCGTCGCCCTTGCCCTCGTCGCCCTTGTCTTCGGCGCCGCCCTGGTCGTCACGTTTCTGCGCCGCCTCGCCGAGCATCTTGTCGATCTCCGAGAAGTCCAGCTGCTCGCGGTGGACGAACCCGTCCGGGTCGTCCAGGTCCGAGGCGGTCGGCAGCATGTCCGGGTGCTCCCACAGCCCGTCGCGGCCGTCCACCCCGCGCGCGTCGGTAAGCGAGGCCCACAGCCGCGAGGCGTCCCGCAGCCGGCGCGGACGCAGCTCCAGCCCGATCAGCGTGGCGAAGGTCTGCTCCGCCGGACCACCCGTGGCACGCCGCCGGCGCAGGGTCTCGCGGAGCGCGTCCGCCGAGGTCAGCCGCGGCTTGGCGGCCTCGTGGACCACCGCGTCCACCCAGCCCTCGACCAGCGCCAGCGCCGTCTCCAGCCGGGCCAGCGCCGCCTTCTGCTCCGGGGTGTCCTGCGGCTGGAACATGCCGCCCTGCAGGGCTTCCTGCAGCTGCTCCGGGTTGGAGGGGTCGAGCTGTCCGACCACGTCCTCCAGCTTCGAGGTGTCCACCTTGATACCGCGGGCATACCCCTCGACCGCGCCGAACAGGTGCGAGCGCAGCCACGGCACATGGGCGAACAGGCGGGCGTGCGCGGCCTCGCGCAGCGCCAGGTACAGCCGGACCTCGTCCGACGGAACGCCCAGGTCCTTGCCGAAGGACTCGATGTTCAGCGGCAGCAGCGCGGCCTTGCCGACCGGGCCCAGCGGCAGCCCCACATCGGTCGAGCCGACGACCTCACCCGCGAGCACCCCCACGGCCTGGCCGATCTGCTGCCCGAACATGGCCCCGCCCATGGAGCGCATCATCCCGAGCAGCGGGCCCGCCATGGCCTGCATCTCCTCGGGCAGCACCTGGCCCATGGCCGCGCCGACCCGCTCGGCGACCGGGTCGACGAGCTCCTTCCACACCGGCAGGGTCGCCTCGACCCACTCGGCGCGGCTCCACGCCACCGCCGTGCCGGCGCCGGACGGCAGCGAGGTCACGCTGTCCAGCCACAGGTCGGCCAGCCGCACCGCTTCCTCGACGGCCGCCTTCTCGGCCACGCCGACGCTGCTGTCCTTGACCCCGTCCGCCGTGCCCTGGGCCACGGTCTGGCGGGCCACGTCCTTGGCCATGTCCCAGTTCACCGGGCCGCCCTCGTAGCTCAGCATCTGCCCGAGCTGCTGGAACGCGGCGCCGAGATCGTTGGGATTCATGGCGCCGAACATCGCGGCGAACGGGTTGTCCGCACCGCCGGGCAGGCCGGCCCCGCCGAACCCGAACGGATTCGCCGGACCGCCCTGGCCACCGGCCTGGCCGCCCTGATTGCCCTTCTTCTTGCCCTCGTCGCCGTTCTCCGGCTCCTCCGGCGGAAGGCCGAATCCGAATGGGGTGTCACTCACGGGTTTCCTCGGCTCGTAGGGCCGCCGGCTCGGGCCGGCGGGCAATGGTCCGACAACACCACCCAGCGTAGACACCCCACCCGCTTCCGGGCTCGGTGCTCCGCCGGCTCCTGGGCTGCGGCAGGATGGACGTCACCTGGTAGGTACGCGTCAGGACGCGTTCCTACTGAAGACAACCGCTGGAGACGCCCGGTGAGTTCCCCAGATCCGCAGGTTCGAGCGCCGCACGACGGCGAAAGCCGGCCCGAACGGGCCGACGCCGGCGAAGTCGCCGACGGCGTTCGCCGGCCGCGAAACCCGGCCGTGCGAGGCCCCGTCGTGGCCGTGACCGGTGCCGCCGGCGGGGTCGGGGCGGCGCTGGTGGCCCGGCTCGCGGCATCCGATGAGATCAAGCAGGTCGTGGCCATCGACGAGCGCCGCGGTGACTGCGCGACCGCGCAGTGGCACGTCCTGGACGTCCGGGACCCGGCGATCGCCGACAAGCTGCGGGGCGCGGACGTGGTGGTCCACCTGGCGCTGGACCTGGATCTGGAGACGGATTCCGCCGCCCGTACCGCGTACAACGTACGGGGCACCCAGACCGTGCTGACCGCCGCCGCGGCGGCCGGAGTGCGGCGCGTGGTGCTGTGCACCTCGGCGATGGTCTACGGCGCCCTGCCCGACAACGACATTCCGCTCTCGGAGGACTCCGAGCTGCGCGCCACCGCCGAGGCGACCGGCGTCGGCGACCTGCTGGAGATCGAGCGGCTGGGCCGCCGGGCGCCGCGTGCGCACCCCGGACTGAACGTGACCGTGGTGCGGCCGGCCGTCCTGGTCGGCGGCACCGACACCGCACTGACCCGCTACTTCGAGTCCCCGCGCCTGCTGGTGGTCGCGGGCTCCCGCCCGACCTGGCAGTTCTGCCATGTCGAGGACCTGGTGTCGGCGCTGGAGTACGCGGCACTGGAGAAGGTCGACGGGGAACTGGCGGTCGGCTGCGAGGGGTGGCTGGAGCAGGAGGAGGTCGAGGAGCTGAGCGGGATCCGGCGGATGGAGCTGCCGTCCGCCGTGGCGCTGGGCGCCGCCGCCCGGCTGCACCGGATCGGCCTCACCCCGTCCCCGGCCGGCGACCTCGCCTACACCATGCATCCGTGGGTGGTCAGCGTGAGCCGGCTGCACGCGGCGGGCTGGCGGCCCCGCTGGACCAACGAGGAGGTGCTGGCCGAGCTCCTCCAGGAGGCCGCGGGCCGGCACACCGTCGCCGGCCGCCGGCTGGGCCGCAAGGACGCGACGGCCGCGGGCGCGGCGGGGGCGACCGTGGCCCTGCTGGGCGCGGCGGCGGTGGTCCGCCGGGCCCGCCGCCGGCGCGGCCTCTGACCTCCGGTCCGGTACGCCGGCCCGGTTCGGCGGACCCGCCCGCCCCGGGCCGGCTCCGCCCGCCCCGGAGCCCCGCCAGGGCCCGGCCACCCGCCCCGCCCCGCACCCCGAGCGCCGACCGGGCCGGGCGGCGGCCTGTAGGAGGCTCCCAAGGCAGCGGGGCCGGGACGGGCGATCCGGGTATTCCGCCGCTTCGGAGGCGTGGTGCACGATGAACACATGGCACCGCACTTCGACCACCCCGGCGAGCAGGCCGCATCCGACCCGATCCGGCTGCTCGAGATCCGTGACACCCCGCTCTCGCTCGACGAGGTCTTCCGGGCCGTCGGCGACGACTCCACGGGCGGTACGACCCTGTTTGTCGGAACGGTGCGCAACCACGACGGCGGGGCGGACGTCGATGCGCTCGGCTACTCCTGCCATCCGACGGCCGAGGCCGAGATGCGCCGCGTGGCAGAGCGGGTCGTCGCCAAGTACCCGGTGCGCGCCCTGGCCGCCGTACACCGCATCGGCGACCTGGCCGTCGGCGATCTCGCGGTCGTGGTCGCCGTCTCCTGCCCGCACCGCGGCGAGGCCTTCGAGGCCTGCCGGATGCTGATCGACGACCTCAAGCACGAGGTCCCGATCTGGAAGCACCAGACCTTCTCCGACGGCACCGAGGAATGGGTCGGCGCCTGCTGAAAAGCCGCCGAAATCGCCCGTTCGGCCGCACAACACGCCCTCGATTTGCGTAACCCCGCCCCGGGCACGAGCGTTGTGGACACCAACAGCTCGTACTCGGGGTAGGGAGGCACGGAATGGCGTCGCTGGCGTGGCTGCTGATTCCGCTTTTCGCCGCAATAGGTGCTGCCATATGGGGCGGCTGGGCGGCTCGTGACCGCACCTCCGGTGACATATCCGAGCTCGCGGGCTACGCGAGATTCCGCGAGGTGATGGACAAGGCCGATCGTTCCGGCCAGTCCGCCGCGCCGTCCGGATCGCCCTCCGCGGCGCACTCCGGCTCCGACCACCTCTGATCACCTGACCGTACGGACCGGCCCCGGGGGCCGCCGCACAGGTGCTTCCCGTACTGTCGTTCCATGCCACGCCGCACCGCGACGATGCTCGCCTCCACGCTCATGCTGTTCGC
This sequence comes from Streptomyces venezuelae, assembly GCF_008642295.1. GTDB lineage: Bacteria > Actinomycetota > Actinomycetes > Streptomycetales > Streptomycetaceae > Streptomyces > Streptomyces venezuelae_C. The sequence goes on from NZ_CP029190.1 coordinate 4,834,360, forward strand.
GCTGCTCTGCGCAGGGGTGTTCATCAAGGTCCCGTACTCGGAGATGAGCCCGGGCCCGACGTTCAACACGCTGGGCGAGGCCGACGGGGAGGCCGTCCTGCAGATCAACGGCCGCAAGACCTACGCCACCACCGGGCACCTCAACATGACGACCGTGCGGGTCACCAGCGCGGAATACGAGATGAACCTGCTGGAAGCGGTCTACGGCTGGCTGGCCACCGACAACATCGTCGTCCCGCACGAGAACCTCTACCCGCACGGCAAGACGGACGAGCAATCCACGCAGGAGAACGCCGAGGAATTCAGCCAGTCGCAGGAGAGCGCCAAGGTGGCGGCCCTCAGGCAGCTCGGCATCCCGGTCACCGCGCGCGTCGCGGTCTTCACGGTGGTCAAGGGCAGCCCCGCCGAGGGCAAGCTGCACGCCGGATACGTGATCAAGGCCGTGGACGGCACCCCGGTGAAGGCCCCCGAGGACGTGGCCAAGCTCGTCACCCGGCACAAGGCCGGCGAGAACGTGGAGTTCACGATCGTCCCGGCCAAGGAGGCCGCTGCCGCCGAGAAGGCTGGCAAGGAGCCCGAGGGCAGCGAGAAGGTGGTCATCACCACCGCCCCCGCCGACGGCGACGGGCACGCCATCGTCGGCATCCGGGCGGAGACCGACCACACCTTCCCGTTCGGCATCGACATCAAGCTCACCGACGTCGGCGGGCCGAGCGCGGGCCTGATGTTCGCCCTCGGCATCGTCGACAAGCTCACCCCGCAGGACCTCACCGGCGGAAAGTTCGTCGCGGGCACCGGCACCATCGACGACACCGGCAAGGTCGGCCCCATCGGCGGCATCCAGATGAAGACCATCGGCGCCCGGAAGGCCGGCGCCCGGTACTTCCTGACCCCGGCCGACAACTGCGCCTCCGCCGTCAAGAACGTCCCCGACGGCCTCACCCTGGTCAAGGTGGACACCATCGACGACGCCACCAAGTCCCTGGAGAAGATCAGCAAGGGGGACACGGCCGCGCTGCCGCAGTGCACCGCGAAGTGACCGCCCGACCCGGCCCCCCGACCCGGCCGCGCGCCGCGGCCGGGCCCCCGGGGCCCCGCCCCCGCCGTCGGCTAGGCGAAGGTCGCGGCCAGCGCATCGGCCAGGCCGGGCACCAGGCCCGCCCCGGTCAGCACCTCGCTCGCCGCGTCCTTGTCCCGCAGCCGTACGGCCGACTCGCGCGAGCCGTCCCGCAGCACCGCCACGGTGAGCCGGACCTCCTGCCGCTCCGGATGCGCGGCCACCCACTTGGCCAGCTGCTTCTCGTTCATACCGGTCGGTACGGCGGCCTCCGCGGACGGCGGCAGCATCAGCCGCTCCACGGTCAGCGCGCAGCCGACGACCGAGTCGGGCCAGGCGATCGTGCCGAGGAACTTGTCCAGCGGGGTTCCGGCCGGCAGCTCGTCCTGCTCGATGGGGGTGTACTGGGCCTTGCCCGCATCGTCCTGGTCCAGGCCCAGCTGGGAGGCCAGCCGCGGCTCCTGCTTGCGCAGCCGGGCGGTGTCGACGAGGGCGAAGAGACGGGCGGGCCGGTTCCAGCCGAGGCCGGCGGCGTACTCGTCGATTTCGAGGCAGGCACGGGTCAGGGGGCTGGCCGCCATGGGGGTGCCGGAGGAGGAAACGTTGGACATGGACAACATCCTGCCTCCTTTCCACCCGATAACGGGAACTGACTAAAGCCTCAGTAAGTTCAATGAGTGGGCTCTACGATCGGGGGCCCCGACCAGACAACAGCGACTTCGAGGTGCGCACCTTGGCTTTCCAGATGCCGGACCGCGGCGGAGGCCCTTCCGGGCCACGGATCAGAGTCGGCCGCCCGTCCCGGCGAGCCCGCACTCTCCTCATGACCCTGGGCGTACTGGCCGTCCTGGCCATGCTTTTCATCATGTTCGCGGGCTTCTGGACCGACTGGCTCTGGTACCGCTCGGTCAACTACTCGACCGTGTTCACGACCACCCTGTGGACCAAGATCGGCCTGTTCGCCGTCTTCGGCCTGCTGATGGCCGGCGCGGTCGGGTTCAACATCTGGCTGGCCCACCGGCTGAGGCCGCCGCTGGCCGCGATGTCGATGGAGCAGCAGAGCCTCGACCGCTACCGGATGAGCATCGCCCCGTACAAGAAGTGGCTGCTCCTCGGAATCTCGCTGCTGGTCGGCCTGATCGCCGGAGCCTCGGCGGCGGGCCAGTGGAAGACCTGGCTGATGTGGGTCAACGGGGTGCCCTTCGGGCAGAAGGACCCCCAGTTCCACCTGGACGTGTCGTTCTACGCCTTCAACCTGCCCTGGTACCGCTTCCTGCTGGGCTTCGGCTTCGCGGCCATCGTGCTCTCGCTGATCGCCGCCGCCGTCGTCCACTACCTGTACGGCGGGCTGCGCGTGACCAGCCCGGGCGCCCGGGCCACCGCCGCGGCCACCGGCCACCTGTCGGTGCTGCTCGGCCTCTTCGTCAGCCTCAAGGCCATCGCCTACTGGCTGGACCGGTACGGCCTCGCCGTGAAGTCCAGCGACTTCAAGGCCTCGGACAACTGGACCGGCCTGCGGTACGTCGACGCCAACGCCTACCTGCCGGCCAAGACCATCCTCTTCTGCATCGCCGCGATCTGCGCCGCGCTGTTCTTCGCCACGCTGTGGCGCCGCACCTGGCAGCTGCCGGTGATCGGCTTCGGCCTGATGGTGCTCTCGGCGATCCTGATCGGCGGGCTGTACCCGGCCATCGTGCAGAAGTTCCAGGTCCAGCCGAACGAGCAGGCGAAGGAGTCGCCGTACGTCGAGAAGAACATCAAGGCGACGCGTGACGCCTACGGCATCGACAAGACCGAGGTCACGGACTACGCGGGCGCACCGGATCCGAAGGCGGACAAGAACAAGCTCCGCCAGGACGCCAACACCACGGCCAGCATCCGGCTGCTCGACCCGAACATCGTCTCCCCGGCCTTCCAGCAGCTCCAGCAGAACAAGGGCTACTACGGCTTCCCGTCCACGCTGGCGGTCGACCGGTACAAGGACCAGGACACCGTCATCGGTCTCCGCGAGCTCAACCTCGCGGGCATCCCGAAGAACAACTGGATCAACGACCACTTCCGCTACACGCACGGTTTCGGTGTCGTGGCGGCCAAGGGCACCGAGGTCACCGCCGACGGCACGCCCGTGTTCACCGAGTCCGGTCTGCCGTCCACCGGCGACCTCGGGACGTACGAGCAGCGGATCTACTACGGCGAGCAGACGAAGCAGTACTCCATCGTCGGCGGTCCGCAGAAGGAACTCGACTACGCCGACGACAAGGGCGAGAAGGAGACCACCTACAAGGGCGACAGCGGGGTGAGCCTGGGCAACCCGATCAACCGGGCCGCCTACGCCCTGGCCTTCAGCGAGCCGCAGATCCTGTACTCCGGAGCGATCGGCGAGGGTTCGAAGATCCTCTACCACCGCACGCCCAAGGAGCGGGTCGAGGCGGTCGCCCCCTGGCTGACGATCGACGGCGCCGCCTACCCGGCGGTGATCGACGGCCGGATCCAGTGGATCGTGGACGCCTACACCACCAGCAACGGCTACCCGTACGCCTCCCGTACGACGCTCGGGGACACCACGGCGGACTCGCTGACCAACTCCCAGCGCGCGGTCGTCGCGCAGGAGAACCAGGTCAACTACATCCGGAACTCCGTGAAGGCCACGGTCGACGCCTACGACGGCACCGTGAAGCTGTACCAGTGGGACGGCCAGGACCCGGTCCTCAAGACCTGGATGAAGGCCTTCCCCGGCACGGTCAAGGACAAGAAGGAGATCCCGCAGGCACTGATGGACCACCTGCGGTACCCCCAGGACCTGTTCAAGGTCCAGCGTGAGCTCCTGACCCGGTACCACGTCACCGACCCGCAGACCTTCCTCAGCGGCAGCGAGGTCTGGGCCGTGCCCGACGACCCGACCAACAAGGAGGGGAACGCGGTTCCGCCGTACTACCTCTCCCTGAAGATGCCGGGGCAGAAGGAGAAGGACCAGGTCTTCTCGCTCACCACGACGTTCACACCGAACGGGCGGGACAACCTGAGCGCCTTCATGGCGGTCAACGCCGATCCGGGCACCCCCGACTACGGCAAGATCAGCGTGCTGAAGCTGCCCACCGCGAACCCGGTGGACGGACCGAAGCTGGTGCAGGCCAAGTTCAACTCCAAGCCGGAGATCGCCCAGGAGATCAACATCCTGAGCCGCGGTGACTCTCAGGTGGAGTACGGCAACCTGCTCACCGTCCCGCTCGACAAGGGGATGCTCTACGTCGAGCCGGTGTACGTGCGCGGTGGCGGCCTCAAGTACCCGCTGCTGAAGAAGGTCCTCGTGACCTACGGGGAGCGGACCGCCTTCGAGAACACGCTGGAGAAAGCGCTGAACGTGGTCTTCGAGGCCGAGGCGCCGACCGCGCCACCCCCGCCGACCACCACCCCGCCCGGCGACGGCACCGCGCAGCCGCCGCCGCAGGACCCGACGGTCAAGCAGGCGCTCGCCGACGCCCAGAAGGCGATCGAGGAGGCCGACAAGGCCATGAAGGCCGGCGACTGGACGGCCTACGGAAAGGCTCAGGACGACCTCGAGGCGGCGCTGAAGCGGGCCATCGAGGCGGAGGCGAAGGGGCAGGCACCCAAGCCCTCCGGCTAGCCGGAAACAACGGGGACAGGAGAAGTTCCGCGTCGTGATACTGTGGTTTCACCGACGCGGGGTGGAGCAGCTCGGTAGCTCGCTGGGCTCATAACCCAGAGGTCGCAGGTTCAAATCCTGTCCCCGCTACTGAAAACGAAGGCCCGGATCCCATGGATCCGGGCCTTCGGCATGTCTACTCGCGTGTCCGTACGGGTGAGTTGTCGGTGGCGCGTGTTTGACTTGTCACTCTGTGGGCATGTCGACAAAACGCTGAAGTGACCTCACTGGCTGCGACATACCAGGTGTACGCGGGTAGCAGGTGATGCGACGATGGGATTTATGGGGGACAGGTCAACTCTGCTGGAGACAGGGCGGTTTGTGCGGACGGAGACCGAAGAGGGCACGGAAGGCACCGGGGTGGCGCAGCCGGCCAGGGCCGAGGACACGGAGACCGCACTGACCGATGCGGTGGCCGTGGCCGAGGTGTTCCCCGAGGCCGATGCGGAGCCGGCCGGCGACGCAGAGCTCGAGGCCAGGCACCGGGGGCCCGCCGACAAGGGCGACCCGGGTGCCATGAGCGTGCTCGGCGCGCTGCTGCTGCGCCGCGGAGACCTGGACGGCGCCGAGCCCTACCTGCGGGGGGCCACCGGTGAGGGTGACCGGGCCGCCGCCAACAACCTGGGGGTCCTGCTGCACCAGCGCGGGTACCCGGAGGAGGCCGCCGGCTGGTGGCGGGTCGCCGCCGTCGCCGGATCCGCCCCCGCCGCACACGCGCTGGGCCGGTACTACCGCGAGCGCGGTGACGAGCCCGCCGCCGAGTACTGGCTGCGGCAGGCCGCCGAGTCCGGGCACGCGCTCGGTGCGTACGGACTGGCCGACCTGCTGGAACACCGCGGGGACGAGGGTGCCGAGCGCTGGCTGCGGGCCGCCGCCGAGCAGGGCCACCGGGAGGCCGCCTACCGGCTGGCCCGGATCCTGCGCCGCCGCGAACCCGCCGAGGCCGAGGCCTGGTACCGGCAGGCGGCGGCGCGCGGCCACCGCCGGGCGGCCCTGCACCTGGGCACCCTGCTGGAGGCCCGCGGCGAGCTCAAGGAGGCCGGGCGCTGGTACCTGACCTCCGCCAAACAGGGCGAGGCCCGGGCCGCCTGCGCCCTGGGCTTCCTGCTGCGCGACGCCGGGGACGAGGACAGCGCCGCCGCCTGGTGGCACCGGGCCGCCCAGGACGGCGACGGCAACGCCGCCAATGCGCTCGGCGCCCTGCACGCGGCACGCGGCGAGACCCAGACGGCCGAGAAGTGGTACCGGGCCGCCATGGACGCCGGCGACCACAACGGGGCCTACAACCTCGCCCTGCTGTGTGCCGCGCAGGAGCGGACCGCCCAGGCGGAGCAGTTCTACCGGCGGGCCGCCTACGCCGGCCACCGGGAGGCCGCCAACGCGCTGGCCATCCTGCTGCTCCAGGGCGGGGACGCGGCCGGTGCCGAGCCGTGGTTCTCCAAGGCGGCCGAGGCGGGCAGCGTGGACGCCGCCTTCAACCTGGGCATCCTGTTCGCCAGCCGGGACGAGGACCGCACCGCGCTCAAGTGGTACGAGCGGGCGGCCTCGGCCGGCCACACCGATGCGGCGCTCCAGGTCGGCATCGCGCTGGTCCGCGACGGGGAGGAGCGGGCCGCCGAGCGCCACCTGCGCTGCGCGGCGGGCGGCGGCAGCGCGGAGGCGGCCTTCCGGCTGGCCTCCCTGCTGGAGTCGCTGGCCCCGCCGCCGGAGCCGCCCGCGCTGGGCGAGCCGGTGGCGGCGCCGCGCAGCGAGAGCGAGGAGTGGTACGAGCGGGCCGCCGAGCAGGGGCACCGGCGCGCCCAGGTACGGGTCGGCATGCTGGCGGCGGGCCGCGGTGATCTCGGCACGGCCGCCCGCTGGTACCGGGAGGCGGCCGAGGCGGGCTCCCGCAACGGTGCCTTCAACCTGGGGCTGCTGCTGGCCCGGGAGGGCGCCGAGCCGGAGGCCGCCCTGTGGTGGACCCGTGCGGCCGTGGCCGGCCACGGCCGGGCCGCGCTCCGGCTGGGCCTGCTGGCGGCCCGGCACGGGGACCTCGCGGAGGGCCAGAAGTGGTGCGCCCGGGCCATGGAGCTCGGACCCGCGGAGGTGTCCCAGCGGGCGGCGAAGCTCCGCGAGGCTCTGGCGGAAGAGCTCTCCGCGTAGCCGGGCGCGACGCTCTGCCTTCCCATCGATTTGCTCTGGCCGGGTGGCTTCACGTAACGTTGGGTTTACCGACGCGGGGTGGAGCAGCTCGGTAGCTCGCTGGGCTCATAACCCAGAGGTCGCAGGTTCAAATCCTGTCCCCGCTACCACGTGCTCAAGGCCCGGATCCCATGGATCCGGGCCTTGAGTCGTTTTCGGGTCCCCGGTGGAGCCGTGCGGGCCTTCCGGGCCGGGCGGGAGCCCGCCCGGACTAGGCTCCGGCGCAGTTCGGGCAGATGCCCCGGTAGGTGACCTCCACGCCCTCGACCGTGAAGCCGAAGCGCTCCGAGTCGGGCAGGTCGGCCAGCGGGTTGCCCGCGGGGTGGACATCGCGGATCGCGCCGCAGCGGGCGCAGACCAGGTGCTGGTGGGGCCGGTGCGCATTGGGGTCGTACCGCTTGGCGCGGCGGTCCGTGGAAACCTCCAGGACCTCGCCTAGGCTCACCAGTTCGCCCAGCGTGTTGTAGACGGTCGCGCGGGAGATCTCCGGCAGCTTCGCCACGGCGCGGGCGTGCACCTCGTCGGCCGTCAGGTGGACGTGGTCACCGTCCAGCACCTCGGCCACGACACGCCGCTGCGCGGTCATGCGCCAGCCGCGTCCGCGCAGTCGTTCCAGCAGGTCACTCATAGAGGCCAGCCTAACAGCGAGGAGATCCGGATTCGATACGCATAAAGATCACGAACCATTACGGACTTGGATGCTTACTTGACTTAGACAAAGTCCATCGTAGGATCGGGTATGGCAAACGCCATGGACAGGACTGGCAGGAAAGACGCAGGAGGCGCACGTGACGCAGGGACCGCTCACCACGGAGGCCGGGGCTCCGGTCGCCGACAACCAGAACAGCGAGACGGCGGGCGTCGGCGGTCCGGTCCTGGTGCAGGACCAGCTGCTGCTCGAGAAGCTCGCCCACTTCAACCGTGAGCGCATTCCGGAGCGCGTGGTGCACGCCCGCGGCGCCGGCGCGTACGGCACCTTCACGGTGACCGCGGACGTCACGCAGTACACCCGGGCCGCGTTCCTCTCCGAGGTCGGCAAGCAGACCGAGACCTTCCTGCGCTTCTCCACCGTCGCGGGCAACCTCGGTGCGGCCGACGCGGTGCGCGACCCCCGCGGCTGGGCGCTGAAGTTCTACACCGAAGAGGGCAACTACGACCTCGTCGGCAACAACACCCCGGTGTTCTTCATCAAGGACGCCATCAAGTTCCCGGACTTCATCCACACCCAGAAGCGCGACCCGTACACCGGCTCGCAGGAAGCCGACAACGTGTGGGACTTCTGGGGCCTGAGCCCCGAGTCCACCCATCAGGTGACCTGGCTGTTCGGCGACCGCGGCATCCCGGCGTCCTACCGTCACATGAACGGCTACGGCTCGCACACGTTCCAGTGGAACAACGAGGCCGGGGACGTCTTCTGGGTCAAGTACCACTTCAAGACCGACCAGGGCATCAAGAACCTCACCCAGGCCGAGGCCAACAAGCTCGCCGGCGAGGACCCCGACTCCCACCAGCGCGACCTGCGCGAGTCCATCGAGCGCGGCGAGTTCCCGACCTGGACCGTGCAGGTCCAGATCATGCCGGCGGCCGACGCGGCGCAGTACCGCTTCAACCCGTTCGACCTCACCAAGGTGTGGCCGCACGAGGACTACCCGCCGATCGAGATAGGCAAGCTGGAGCTCAACCGCAACCCGGAGAATGTCTTCGCCGAGGTCGAGCAGAGCATCTTCAGCCCGGCGCACTTCGTCCCCGGCATCGGTCCGTCCCCGGACAAGATGCTCCAGGGTCGCCTCTTCGCGTACGGCGACGCCCACCGCTACCGCGTCGGCATCAACGCCGACCACCTGCCGGTGAACCGCCCGCACGCCACCGAGGCGCGCACCAACTCCCGTGACGGCTTCCTGTACGACGGCCGCCACAAGGGCGCGAAGAACTACGAGCCGAACTCCTTCGGCGGTCCGCACCAGACCGACCGCCCGCTGTGGCAGTCCACCGCGGTCACCGGCGGTACCGGCAACCACGCGGCCCCGGTCCACTCCGAGGACAACGACTTCGTCCAGGCGGGCAACCTCTACCGCCTGATGTCCGAGGACGAGAAGGGCCGTCTGATCGAGAACCTGGCCGGCTTCATCGCCAAGGTCTCCCGTGACGACCTCGCCGAGCGTGCGATCGGCAACTTCCGCCAGGCGGACGGAGACTTCGGCAAGCGGCTGGAAGCCGCGGTCCAGGCCCTGCGCGGCTGACGCCCGCTCGCCGAGAGCCACAGGGCCGGACCCGATCGGGGTCCGGCCCTGCGGTCATCTAGGCGGCGACCGAGCGCCGCGCCGGCACCCAGCAGCGGATGATGTCGCGGACCGAGACGATTCCGACCGGCCCGCCGTGCTCCAGCACGATCAGGTGCCGGAAGCCGCCGTGGGCCATGGCCTCGGCTGCCTCCTGGAGCGTGGCCTCGGGGGTGCAGAACACCACGTTGTTCGTGGTGTGCGCACCGACGGTCTCCCGGTCGGGGTCCTGCCCCGCACCGATCGAGTTGAGGATGTCGCGCTCGGTCAGGATGCCGATGCCGCTGTGGTCGGGATCGAGGACGACGGCTGCGCCGATGCGCCGGCCGGACATGAGTCCGGCGGCCTGCCGGAGGGTGTGGGCGGGGCCGAGGGTGAGGATCACGGTGCTCATGGCGTCGCGGACGAGCAAGAGTGCCACCTCCTGGGGTGAGACCCCCCGCTTCGGCGGAGCGCTTAGAGAATCGATTCACAAGCGCACAAGCGGAGGATTCTCAGATTCCCATGCCCACCCGGGGCCAACAAGGGGGCACGCTCGGTGAAAACGCGCGCGGTCGCGCTCAGCCGCGCGGGCGGACGTACCCCAGCATCTCCTCGTGCAGCAGCCCGTTGGAGGCCGCGGCATTGCCGCCGTCCACCCCGTCCACCCCGTCCAGGCTGGTGAAGCGCCCGCCGGCTTCCTGGACCACCACCGCGATCGCGGCCATGTCCCACAGGTTCAGCTCAGGCTCCGCGCACAGGTCCAGCGAGCCCTCGGCCACCATCATGTACGGCCAGAAATCCCCGTAGCCGCGGGTCCGCCAGCACGCCCGGGTCAGGTCCAGGAAGCCGGGCAGCCGGCCCTGCTCCTCCCAGCCGCTCAGCGAGGAGTACGCGAACGAGGCGTCGGACATCGTCGACACCTTCGACACCCCGATCGGGGTCTCCCGGGCCAGACTGCCCCCGGCGAATGCGCCCGCACCCTCGGAGGCCCACCAGCGGCGGCCCAGGGCGGGCGCGGAGACCACGCCGACCACCGGCCGGAACCGGCCGTTCTCGTCGGCCTCCATCAGGGAGATCAGCGTCGCCCAGACCGGCACGCCGCGGACGTAGTTCTTGGTGCCGTCGATCGGGTCGACCACCCAGCGCCGCGGGCCGGTGCCGACGAGGCCGTACTCCTCGCCGAGGATCGCGTCCGCGGGCCGCGCCTCCTCGATCAGGCGCCGGATCACGGCCTCCGTGGCGGTGTCGGCCTCGCTCACCGGAGTCATGTCCGGCTTGGTCTCCACCTTGAGGTCCAGAGCCTGGAAACGGTCCATGGTGACCGCATCGGCGGCGTCGGCGAGAGCGTGGGCGAGGCGCAGGTCTTCGTCGTACTCGGGCATGGCCGAACAGTATCGGCAGGGTTCCGGCCGGACCACACGGGCTCTCTTGACAGTGCATGGCGGTCCGTCAACTCTGGCCTGAACAGCCAGCGGGAGGCGAGATGCCGGCAGCACGGGAGTCCTTGCTGGAGGCGGCCGGAGCGGCGCTGGCGGCGCGGCCCTGGCCGGCCGTCCGGATGGTCGAGGTGGCGGCTGCCGCCGGGGTGTCCCGGCAGACCCTCTACAACGAGTTCGGCGACAAGGCGGGCCTGGGGCGGGCCATGGTCCAGCGTGAGACCGAGTGGTATCTGGCGGGAGTCGAGCGGGCGCTGGCCGGTCCCGCGGGCCCCGCCGAGCGGCTGCTGGCCCTGGCCGACTGGACCGTCGGCGCGGCCCGCGGCCACCCCCTGCTGCGTGCACTCCTGACCGGCTGCTGGCCCCCGGGACTGCCGGCCCCGGTGCCGCGGACCCGGCCCGGGGAGCTGGTCCGCGCGGTGTGCGAGCGCGCCGCGGCGGCGCCGGCCCCGGGCGGAGCCGGCCCGCTCCACTGCGAACTGGTGGTCCGGCTGGCCCTCTCCTACCTCATCGTCCCGGGCGAGGAGCCGGGCGGTCAGTGGGCCGATCCGGAGAGCTGGAGGCCGATCACCCCGACGATCACCAGGGTGATCGAGACGATCTTCAGGGTGGAGACCAGGTCACCGAGGAAGACCATGCCGTAAATGGCCGTCCCGGCCGCGCCGATGCCCGTCCACACCGCATACGCCGGCCCGACGTCCAGCTTCTTCAGCGCCAGCGTCAGCAGCCCGAAGCTGCCGAGGGCGAAGCACGCGAAGGCGATCGTGGGCCACAGCCGGGTGAACCCGTGGGACAGCTTCAGGCAGACCGCGAATCCGGTCTCCAGGATTCCCGCGACCACGACAAGCAGCCACGCCATGTCGAATGCCTCCCCGCGTCATGTGACACGGTCAGGCCTCGGCCTCGCGCCACTTGGTGCGATTATGCATTTACCAGACATGGCGGTCGCCAAACGTGCGCCGGAGCCTCAGTCGCCTTCGCGCCGCTCCCGCGTCGCCAGCAGCCGCCGCAGCGAATACAGCCGGGCCGGATCGGCGTGGCCCGCCGCCACCCACTCGTCCAGCGCGCAGTCCTGCTCGTCGTGGCTGCATGCCCGCGGGCAGCCCTCCGTACCCTCCACCAGGTCCGGGAAGGCCAGGATCACCCGCGACGGATCCACATGGTGCAGGCCGAAGGACCGTACGCCCGGGGTGTCGATCACCCAGCCCGCCACCCCCGGCAGCGGCAGGGCCAGCGCCGAGGTGGTGGTGTGCCGGCCGCGCCCGGTGACCGCGTTGACGTGCCCGGTCGCCCGCCGCCGGTCCGCCGCGACCAGCGAGTTCACCAAGGTGGTCTTGCCCACGCCCGAGTGCCCCACGAAGGCGGTGATCCGGCCCGCCAGGCGCTCCCGCACCCGCTCGGCCGCGTCCCCGCCCTCCAGCTCCTCGCGGTTGGTCACCACGTAATCGACGCCCAGCGTGGCGTACGTCTCGAGCAGCTTGTCGGCCGGGGCCAGGTCGGACTTGGTCAGCACCAGCAGCGGTTCCAGCCCCGCGTCATACGCCGCGACCAGGCAGCGGTCGATCATCCGCGGGCGCGGTTCCGGATCGGCGAGCGCCGTCACGATCGCCAGCTGGTCGGCATTGGCCACGACCACCCGCTCGTACGGATCGTCGTCGTCGGCGGTGCGGCGCAGCACCGAGGACCGCTCCTCGATCCGGACGATCCGCGCCAGGGTGTCCTTCTTGCCCGAGAGGTCGCCGACCAGCGACACCCGGTCGCCGACCACCGCGGCCTTCCGGCCCAGCTCCCGTGCCTTCATCGCGATGACCTTGCGGTCCTCCACCAGACAGGTGAGCCGGCCCCGGTCCACGGTGAGGACGAACCCCTCGGCCGCGTCCTCGTGCTTCGGCCGGATGTTGGTCCGGGGCCGGTTGCCCTTGCGGTTGGGGCGGGCCCGGATGTCGTCCTCGTCGGTGTGCTTCCCGTACCGGCGCATCGCGCTACTCTCCAGCTCCCGAGAGCATGTCCGTCCACATCCTGGGGAAGTCCGGCAGGGTCTTCGCGGTGGTCGCCACGTTCTCGATCTGTACGCCCTCCACGGCCAGGCCGATCACCGCACCCGCGGTGGCCATCCGGTGGTCGTCGTAGGTGTGGAAGACGCCGCCGTGCATACGGCGCGGGCGGATGTGCAGACCGTCCGCGGTCTCGGTGACATCGCCGCCGAGCTCGTTGATCTCCTTGGTGAGCGCCGCCAGCCGGTCCGTCTCGTGCAGCCGCAGGTGCTGCACCCCGCGCAGGGTCGACGGGGAGTCGGCCAGCGCGGCCACCGCGGCGATGCCGGGGGTCAGCTCGCCGACCTCGCCCAGATCCACGTCGATGCCGTGGATCCGGCCGGTTCCGGTGAAGACCAGGCCCGCATCCGTCAGTTCGCAGGAACCGCCCATCTCCGTGAAGATCTGCCGCAGCGCGTCGCCGGGCTGCGTGGTCCGGCGCGGCCAGTCGGGGATGGTGACCGTACCGCCGGTGATCATCGCGGCGGCCAGGAACGGCTGCGCGTTCGACAGGTCCGGCTCCACCACCATGTCGCGGCCCAGCAGCGCACCGGGCGCCACCCGCCACACGTCCTTCTCGCCGCCCGCCTCGGGGGTGTCCACCTGGGCGCCCGCGGCGCGCAGCATCTCCACCGTCATCCGGATGTGCGGCATGGAGGGCAGGTTGGTGCCCACGTGCCGGACCTCGACGCCCTGGTTGAACCGGGGTGCGGAGAGCAGCAGTGCGGAGACGAACTGGGAGGAGTTGGTGGCGTCGATCTCGACCGTGCCGCCCTCCAGGGCCCCGCCGCCGTGCACGGTCAGGGGCAGCGCACCCCGGCCGTCGTCGTCGATCCGGGCGCCCAGGGTGCGCAGTGCGGTGATGACCTGGCCCAGCGGCCGTTCGTAGGACCGCGGGTCGCCGTCGAAGCGGATGTCGCCCGCGGCGAGGGTGGCGACCGGCGGCAGGAAGCGCATCACGGTGCCGGCGTTGCCGACGTCCACGGTCGCCGGGCCGTGCAGCGCGGCCGGGATGATCCGCCAGGCCTCGCCGGACCCGGTCCCGCCGTCCGAGCTGGAGGAGACGGTCTCCTCGATGCCCACACCCAGCGCCCGCAGGGCGTCCGACATCAGCTGCGAGTCGCGCGAGCGCAGCGGGCGGCGCACCCAGCCCGGCTCGGCGGCGAGGGCCGCCAGCACCAGCGCACGGTTGGTCACCGACTTCGAGCCCGGCACGGTGACGGTGGCGCGGACGGCACCGTCGGCGAGCGGGGCGGGCCAGAGGGCGGGAAGCGCGGGGGTCTCGGTCATGGCCCTCACTTTAGTTGTTCGGAGCCGGCCGCCTCGCGCTGCCCGACCCTACTCTCCGAGGTCGGGGACGGCCCTTGACCGGTTTCAGGAGAGGCCGAGCAGCCAGCGTCCGCCGCCGATCAGGGAGCACAGCGAGACCGTGTGGAACAGGAACAGCCACAGGGCGGGCGGCACGTTCGTCAGCCGGGCGAGCTGGTCCGCGTCGGAGTCCGGTGCGCCACCGTGACGCCGCTTGCCCTGGAGCTCGAACACCGGCCGGACCCCGCCCAGCAGCAGGAACCACACCGCCGCGTACGCGAACCCCGCCTGCACCTCGGCCTCGGCCAGCCAGGACACCAGCAGGAAGGTCCCGCCGGTCAGCACCACGGTCACCGCTCCGTATGCGTTCCGGATCATCGCCAGCATGGCCAGCAGCAGCGCGGTGGCGGCCCACAGCAGCAGGGTGATCCGGTGCGCGGACAGCAGCCAGGCGCCGCCCAGTCCCAGCAGCGAGGGTGCGGTGTAGCCGGCCGCGGCCGTCAGGATCATGCCGATGCCGTCCGGCCGGCCCCGGCTCACCGTCAGCCCGCTGGTGTCCGAATGCAGCCGGATGCCGTCCAGCCGGCGGCCGGTCAGCACCGCGATCAGCCCGTGCCCGCCCTCGTGCGCGATGGTGATGGCGTTCCGGGACAGCCGCCACAGGCCGCGGGGCAGGACGAAGACCAGGGCAGCCGCCAAGGTGGCCAGCACCAGCCACTGCGCGGGCGCCTCCTGCAGGCCGGTGAGCCGGTCCCACAGATCGGCCGCGCTCGTTATGTCCGTGTCCACGATGGTTCTCGGGCTCCTTGCGGTGGTGGTCGGGTGCCATGGCAGTGTGGCAGTCATGTGCGGACGCTATGCATCCAGTCGTAGGCCCGAGGACCTGGTGGGACTGTTCGGGGTCGAGAAGTGGGAGCCCGAAGAGACCCTTGCCCCCGACTACAACGTGGCCCCGACCAAGGAGGTCTACGTCGTACTCGACCGTCCTCTGAAAGACGCACCGGACCCGCGTCCGGTTCGCCAGCTGCGGATCCTCAAGTGGGGGCTGGTGCCCTCCTGGGCCAAAAACCCCGAGGGCGCCGCCCGGATGATCAACGCCCGGTCCGAGACCCTGCACGAGAAGCCCTCCTTCCGCAGGCCCTTCGCCCAGCGCCGCTGCATCATCCCCGCCGACGGCTACTACGAGTGGGTCACCGGCACCGAGGAGCGGCAGCTGGAGGTCGAAGGGAAGAAGAAGCGGCCCCGGAAGCAGCCCTACTTCGTGCAGCCCGCGGACGGCTCGGTCTTCGCCATGGCCGGGATCTACGAGTTCTGGCGCGACCGGACCCTCCCCGACGAGCACCCGCTGGCCTGGTGGGTGACCTGCTCCGTAATCACCACCGAGGCGGAGGCCGGCCCGCTGGCGGTGGCCCCCGCCGAGGGGCCGGCCTCGCTCGCCGACATCCACCCCCGGATGCCGCTGATGCTCACCCCGGACCGCTGGGACCCCTGGCTGGACCCGGCGAACACCGACATCGACGGCTCGCTGCGGGACCTGCTGGCGCCGCCACCGGGCGGGCTGATGCGCGCGTACCCGGTGTCCACCGCCGTCAGCAACGTCCGCAACAACGGGCCGGAGCTGCTTGCCGAGCTGGAGGCTCCCGAGGAGGGCACCCTGTTCTGATGAGCATGCGCACCGCGACCTCCCAGATCGTCGAGACCCCGGCCGGCGAGGCCCGGATCACCTGGCACCCCGCGCCGCGGGCCCGCCTGGTGCTTGCCGTGAGCCATGGCGCCGGCGGCGGCATCGAAGCCCGGGACCTGCAGGCACTGGCCGCCGCGCTGCCCGCCCGGGGCGTCACGGTGGCCCTGGTGGAGCAGCCCTGGCGGGTGACCGGCAAGAAGGTCGCCGCCGCCCCCAAGGTGCTCGACGAGGGCTGGCGGGGGCTCTGGCCGGCCCTGACGGAGCCCGGACTGCCGGTGGTGGCCGGCGGGCGCAGCGCGGGGGCCCGGGTGGCCTGCCGGACCGCGGCCGAACTGGGCGCGGCCGGGGTGCTCGCCCTGGCCTTCCCGCTGCACCCGCCCGGCCGGCCGGAGAAGTCCCGGGCCGAGGAGCTCACCGGGGCCGTGGCCGCCGGGATCCCCGTCCTGGTGGTCCAGGGCGGCCGGGACCCCTTCGGCCGCCCCGAGGAGTTCCCGGAGGGTGCGTACGAGCTGGTGGAGGTGGCGGACGGGGACCACGGCCTGGCCGTGCCCAAGAGGGCGGCACAGACGCAGGCAGAGGCTCTGGAGGGGGTCACCGGGGCGGTTGCGGAGTGGCTGGACCGGCTGTAGTGCCGCCCGGACCGGCTGTGGCAGCCGCCCGACCGGCGGCCGACCTGACATACGGGCGCCGGAAGAGTTTCGCCCGAAGCGGAGATTTTCGAGCCGGGCCCCGGGCCCCCGGGAATGTGCCGACCGGCCGCTTGGTTGTGCGGGGTGTCGAACGTACGTCACCGCCGGAGGAACAGGGAGCGCGCATGACCCAGGTCATCAGCCAGAACCGCCCGCAGGCCGCTGACCTGGTGGGGGCACCTGCCGGCGGAAGCTGGGGCCGGACGGTCCTGCCCGCGGCCAAGCACGCCTCCGTTCGGGCGGCGGATGGCCGGGATGGTCGACTATTCTCCGATTCGAGTGGGTCCGCATTCGGGTCCGCCACGCTGTCGGAGGAGGTGGGTCCTGTTACCGGGACCGACGAAGGCCAGACGGAGGAGACGACCGCGGAGCGCAATGCGCGCTTCGAACGCGACGCCCTCGGCTACCTCGACCAGATGTACTCCGCCGCGCTGCGCATGACGCGCAACCCGGCCGATGCCGAGGACCTGGTCCAGGAGACGTACGCAAAGGCGTACGCGTCCTTTCACCAGTTCCGCGAGGGCACCAACCTCAAGGCGTGGCTGTACCGCATTCTGACCAACACCTTCATCAACTCCTACCGCAAGAAGCAGCGCGAGCCGCAGCGCAGTGCCGCGGAGGAGATCGAGGACTGGCAGCTGGCGCGCGCCGAGTCGCACATGTCGACCGGGCTGCGCTCCGCCGAATCGCAGGCGCTCGACCACCTGCCCGATTCGGACGTGAAGGAAGCGCTGCAGGCCATTCCGGAAGAGTTCCGCATCGCCGTCTATCTTGCCGATGTAGAGGGCTTTGCGTACAAGGAGATCGCGGACATCATGGGTACACCCATCGGTACAGTCATGTCGCGACTGCACCGTGGCCGCCGCCAACTCCGCGGAATGCTGGAGGACTATGCCCGTGAGCGCGGGCTGGTCCCCGCCGGCGCGGGAGAGTCGAACGATCGGAAAGGCTCGGGCTCATGAGCTGCGGAGAGCCGCACGAGACGGAGTGCTCTGAGGTCCTGGACCACCTTTATGAGTTCCTTGACCATGAGATGCCCGACAGTGACTGCACGAAGTTCGAAACGCACTTCGGCGAGTGCAACCCCTGTCTGGAGAAGTACGGCCTGGAACAGGCCGTGAAGAAGCTCGTGAAGCGCTGCTGCGGTTCGGACGACGTGCCGTCCGATCTGCGCTCCAAGGTCATGGGGCGGATCGAGCTGATCCGCTCCGGCCAGGCCGTGCCGGACGAGGACATCACCGCCGGTCCGGCCGCGCCGGGACCCGCCCCCGGCTGACCATCGCCCCTGGCCGACAACCGCCCCTGGATGCCGCTTCGTTCACTCGAAGGTGCTAATCCGGGGGTCACCGTGCGGCGCAATACGACAATCCGGCCCCCCTGCTGCGGGGGCCGACTTATTCTCCCCCTTCGGTACCGGAGTGATTCACCGGGGGAGGAGAACGCCGATGCGGGTACTTCCGCCGGGGGCACGGGTCTACCTCCTCTGTGCCGTCGCCGGGGCGATCGCCTGCCTCCTGCCCGCCCTCGCCGGTTCCGGTTCCGGCCCGGTGCCCTGGCGGACCGCGGCCCTGCTCGGCGCGCTCTACCTCGGCTGTGAACTGGTCAGGGCCGGCCGGCTGCCCGGCGGCCGGGTTCCCGAGGGCGTCGGATCCTTCTTCCCCGTCGTCTTCGCCGCCGTCTTCCTGCTGCCGCCCTCCGCCGCCGCACTGGTCGCCGTCCCGGGAGCGCTCGCCGGACGGGTCGGGCAACCACCGGCCGGCATACGCAGGGTGTGGCACGCGGCGCAGCAGGCGGTGGCCGCCTGGGCCGCCGGCCACACCCATGTGCTGCTCGGCGGCCCGGAGGCGCTCGCCGGTTCCGGACCGGCCGCCCACCTGCCCGACTTCCCCCGGGTGATGCTCCCGGCCGCCGCCGCGGCCCTCGTCTTCTGCCTGGTGCTCACCGCCCTCGACGGGGGCATCCTGGCCACCGCCGAGCGGCGGCCGGCCGCGACCGCCTGGCGCGGTCTGCCCGCCGTCTCCCTCACCCCGTACCTGGTGCACGGCCTGGTGGGCCTGATGATGGCCGTCATGTGGCGCAGCCCGTACGGTCCGCCGGCCGCGCTCGCCGTGCTGCTGCCGGTCTGGATCTCCTGCCGGGTCTTCACCCAGTACCACCTCGAACGGGCCGCGCACCGGGCCACCATCCGCGCCCTCGTCCAGGCGGTCGACATCAAGGACCGCTACACCCGGGGCCACAGCGAGCGGGTCGGCCAGGCCTCCGCGATGATCGCCCGCGAGCTCGGCATGGCCGAGGACCGGCTGGAAGTGATCCGGATCGCCGGAACCCTCCACGACGTCGGCAAACTCGGCGTCCCCACCCGGCTGTTGCGCAAGGACGGACCCCTCACCCCCGAGGAACGCCGGATCATCGAGCTCCATCCCGAGTACGGGCACGAGATGGTCCGCGGGATCGGCTTCCTCGGCGAGGCGCGGGCAGCGATCCTGCACCACCACGAACGGGTCGACGGCTCCGGCTACCCCTATGGCCTGACCGGTGACCAGATCCCGGTGGCGGCCCGGGTGGTGGCGGTCGCCGACGCCTTCGACGCCATGACCTCCACCCGCTCCTACAGCCGGGCCCGGCCGGTCCCGGCGGCCCTCGCCGAGCTGGAGCGGTGCGCCGGAGCCCAGTTCGATCCGGCCATGGTGGCGGCCCTGGCCGCTGCCGTCCGCCGCGCCGGCTGGCACCCGGCCGCCACCTCGGACGGGGACCCCCAGGTGATCCCG